>JAJYLB010000045.1 GCA_021788095.1 Acidobacteriota bacterium
CAAGATCGTCTCGCAGGACGCAGGGGACGCCGAGCACGATGGGAAACTTGTAGTGAAGACCTTTTGAGATCCCGAGCACAGAATCAATAACTTACGAGAAAATCAGGCCCCAGTTGTCAAAGTCGGGTTAACGCGGCTTTAGCCGCTGAGGGCTGCACCCGCCAGTTGCCACACAGACTCTTCAGCCTATGTGCGGCCTCGTGTGGCGCGGGCATTCCTGCCCGCGGCCTTCGCTTCCCCCCACCCCCCATGCCCGTCGTTCCCGCTGAAGCTGGTCCTCCGCGAACGCGGGGGACGGGAATCCAGTCCTGTCGGCGTCTCTCCGCCGAAACTGGATTCCCGCTTCCGCGGGGGTGACCGGGCACAGCGGCGGACCTCTCGACGGCTTCGACGCGCGCCGGGCAGTGTGTTCTCCGATCGTAGTTGCCCATGCCTTCCCTCCGTGGCCCTCCGTGGTGGTCTTGCCTGTAGCCAGTCGAGAAACACGTCCCCGGCGGCTCACCCACGCAGCTTTCGTTGGGTTTGTGCCATCATATACACAGGGAGTGGCAGGCTGGGCATCTCCGGTGAGGGGAGGGCTTGGCTCCCGGGAGCGATAGTTCGCTTGAACGGTGGGAAGGCATCTCTTATAATCGCCCGTCTTCCTCGCCGGCTGGAAACTCGCTCTTCCGACCGGCCAATTTTCCGCGAGAAGCATCTTAGTAGGTAGGTGAAGGAGGTAGGTTTACGATGCGCAAGGCAATGGTTCGCTCTGGGCTGGCCTATACGGCGGCGCTGGTATTCGCGCTGGCTGGTCTGGGGGCGACGGCGCGCCCGCAGGGACAGCAGAAGGCTCCTGGCTATAGTTACGCGGAGTACAACGCCTACGAAGCGGCAGCAAAGGAGACGAATCCCGAGCAACGGATTAAAGCGCTCGATGATTTCGTAGCCAAGTTCCCGAAGTCGACGCTTCTCCCCTACGTTTACCAGGCATACTACCAGACCTACGACGAGCAGAAGCAATACGACAAGGTCATCGAAAACGCCGACAAGCTTGTGGCCAGCGACTCGGCCTACGCCACGACCGGGGTGAAACTGCAGGCGCTGTACGCCCGCGAAGGCGCTTTCGGCCAGACCTTTAACTCCGCGGCACAAAAGGCGCCCGATGCCGCGCGGCAAGCCAAAACCGCCGAAGACAACGCCGCCCTGGGTCTGAAGTTGCTCGACCAGATGCAGAAGCCCGCGAACGCGACCGACGCTCAGTGGGCTGCGGCGAAGAAGCAGTACACCGAGCTCTTTGTAGGCACTCAGGGGTTTGCCGCTCTCTTCCTGAAGGATTACCCGACCGCGGAGAAGGCGTTCGCAAGCGTTCTTGCCAATGAGCCGAACGACTCCGCGACGTACCTTCGTTTGGGCGTAGCCTACCTGGACCAGGCGGCGCAAGAGGCCGCTGCGGCGCCCGCAACGTCCACCACGCCCACTCCCCCACCTGCGGCAACCTCGGGCGACGCCGCGCCTTCCACCAGCTCAACCCCGGCGCCGTTGCCCGGTCCGATGCCCGGACAACAGGACTACATGAAGGGCTTCTGGGCGCTGGCACGGGCGGTGGCGCTGAAAGGGCCAAACCAGGCGGAAGTGCAGTCGTATCTGCAGAACCAGATGCTGGTCTATCAGAAGACGGCTTGCCCCGATCTGCTGACAACCGAGATGAATCAACTTCTGCAGATGGCGCAGTCGACCGCTACGGTCGATCCGCCGGCCAGCTACGCGATTCCGAGCGGGCCGCAGCTCGGCCAGTACCTGACGAACAGCAACCTCTTCCAGATCATGCAGGACCTCCAAGCCGGCGGCGATCGAGCCAACTTCGTTTGGCTGGCGGTTTGCGGAAACGAATTTCCCAACGTCCCCGTTAAGGTTATCAGCGTATCGCCTACCGCCGACGGCGTGGATATGCAGGTCTATAGCGGAGCGACGCCCAAGGACATTCAAGGCGCCACCACCGCCAACATGGAAGCGAAAGTGGAAAATCAGCCGGATGCCCAGCGGCTTCAGAAGGACAACATCGTCCGATTCACGGGCACGCTGGTGAGCTACGATCCTGCGCCGAATTTCCTCCTCCATTGGGACAAGGCGCAGGTAAACCCCGCGGATATCACACCGGCAAAACCTGGCGCGCGCCGCATGGCGCGCCGTGGCCGCCAGCGCTGACCGACGGCTTTAGGGGACAAGGCACAGCGAGCGGCGACCCGTTGCTCGTGGACTGTGATTAGCGTGTCTCGACTGTAGGGGCGCGGTCTCCGCGCCCGCCGGGACCAGAGCCGGGCGGGGATCCCATCCCGAATCCCGAACATTCGGGACGGGATTCGGGACCGCCCCTACCAACAGGCACTTCGTCCCTCGCATAGCCAGGTCCGGAATCCCCAACGTTCAAGGGCGGCGGGGCCGTGCTCCAAAAGCTCGGCGGCGGCCGTTCGGTCGCGCGTCGAGGTGGAATTTCCCGAGTTTCCGGCTCAGCGTGTTGCGGTGAATGCCGAGGACCTTGGCGGCGCGGCACTGATTGCCTCCCGCTCCTTCCACGGCTGCCTTCACGAACTTCTTCTCGAATTCCCCCAGGGCCTCTTCGAGCAGAATTCCACGGTTGATCATCTGGGACACAAGAGCTTCGAGTTGGTCTTTCAATGCCTTGCTCCACGGGGAGTCTGGAAGTCTTTGCCGAATCCCAAGGCCCGCCCCTTCCTGAGCGAAACCCCAGGGCATGCCGGGCTACCGACCGCGTCGGGACAGTCCCGACGAACAGCGTCGGGATGGGAAACCACCACTTCCGCCCGGCCCTTATCCCTCCTGGCTCCTCACCCTTGGCGCCAGGAACCGGAACGGTGCTAGCGCAGCTCGCTTCCCGTCAGACGCCGGTACACCTCGCGATATTTCTCCTGCGTGGCGGCGACGACGTCGGGAGGAAGCTCGGGAGCGGGCGGCTTCTTCGGCCAGTGAATCCGCTCCAGGTAATCGCGAACGAACTGTTTGTCAAACGAAGGCTGAGAACCGCCCGGCGCGTACTGATCCGCGGGCCAAAACCGGGAGGAGTCCGGGGTGAGCGCCTCGTCGATCCAGAGGAGTTCGTCGTCCAAAAGCCCGAACTCGAATTTCGTATCGGCGATCAAAATCCCGCGCTGTTCGGCGTATTCGGCCGCGCGGCGATACAGCTCGAGGCTCACCTCTCGCAACTCGTCGGAGCGCTCGCGACCCAGCCGCCGCGACATCTCGCGGAAGGAGATGTTTTCGTCGTGGCCCGTCTCCGCCTTGGTGGCGGGAGTGAAAATAGGCTCGGGCAGCCGGGCGGATTCCACCAGGCCCGGGGGAAGCGAAATCCCGCACACTTTCGATGACTTCTGGTATTCCTGCCAGCCGGACCCTGCCAGGTAGCCGCGCACCACGCACTCGAAGCGGATCGGCTCGGTGCGCCGCACGAGCATCGAGCGGCCCTGCACCTGGCTGCGGTAGCGATCCAGTTCCTTGGGGAACTCCGTGCTCCCGACCACGTGATGAGGAACCACGTCCTTCAGCTTCTCGAACCAGAAGAGGGACAACTGCGTGAGCACGCGGCCCTTGTCGGGTATGGGCGTCGGCAAAACCACGTCGAAGGCGGAAAGCCGGTCGGTCGCGACGAGCAGGAGGTAGTCGCCGATTTCGTAGACGTCGCGAACTTTCCCGCGGGCCACCAGTTTCACGCCCTCGAAATGCGTTTCGCGCACCACCGGATAAACGCTTGGGGAAGCCATGGGGATTGGTTCGAAGGCGCTATTGTAGCCGACCGAGAATGCTTGTCAACCGGGGAAAAGGAAGCGAATCCGTAAATCGGAGCCGGAGAGATCTTTCGCTCCGCTCCCCAAGCTCCGCGAGGCGGCCTCAGACCGACGCCGACAGCAAACGGTCATTCTGAGGGCCGTTTTGCGTCCCGAAGAATCTCTCCGGTCACGCGGCGTCGGACGCCGGTTCTTCCCAGCGCACCGAGACGATGCGGGAGATCCCCGGTTCCTGCATCGTAACGCCGTAGAGCGCCGAGCCCATCTCCATCGTGCGGCGATTGTGCGTGACGACGAGGAACTGCGTGTGCTGGCTCATCTCCGCGAGCATGCGGTTGAAACGCACCACATTCGATTCGTCCAGCGGCGCGTCTACTTCGTCGAGCACGCAGAACGGGCTGGGCTGGAAGCGGAAGATGGCGATCAGCAGCGCCAGCGCCGTGAGCGCTTTCTCGCCGCCCGAAAGCAACAGGACGTTTTGCAGGCGCTTGCCCGGCGGTTGAGCGACGATGTCGAGGCCGGGCTCGCCGCCGCTGTCGGGCTCCCCGAGCCGCATTTCGGCGATGCCGCCGCCGAAGAGGGAAGTGAAGGCCTCGGCGAAGTGGGCGTTGATCTGGGTGAAGGCGGCGGCGAAGCGATCGCGGGTGGTCAGATCGAGTTCCGCGATGGCCTGCTCGGTGTCGGCGATCGAGCGCACCAGGTCGTCTCGCTCGCGCGTCAAAAATTCCGAGCGCTGCTCGCATTCCTGATACTCCTCGAGCGCCATCATGTTGATGGGCCCCATGGACTCGAGCCGCTCCTTCATCTCGCGGTAGGCGGCTTCCGCCTCAACCAGTTGCGCGGGGTCGAGCGCGGCGGGTTGGGTGGCGACGACGGCGTCGGGTGTTGCGCCCAGTTCGGTCTGGCAGGCGCCGCGCAAATGCTCGATCTCGGAGTCGAGTCGCGCCCGCTCGATTTCCGCCTGGCCACGCGCTTCGCGCGCCTGGTCGAGCTGCTGGCGCGTCCCGCGCAGCGATTCGCCCAAGGCGATGCCGCGAGACCTGGCCTCACCGAACGCTTCCTCGAGCCGGCGCCCCCGCTCTTCCATCTCCGCCGTGCTCCGCTCGAGTTCCTCGCGGGTGGCTTCGGCGGCGGCGGTGTCGGCGGCGAGATCGGCGCGGCGCGCGGAGAGCGCTTCGCGGTCCCGGGCGAGTTGCGCGATCCGGCCGGTGAGTTCGTCGTATTCCGCCGAAATCGCATCGAGAGCGGCTTCCGCCGCGGTGACGCGCTCGGTCAGGCCGGCGAGATCGGCGCGGCTCGATCCCCAGCGGCCGCGCGCGGCGGCCAGCTCCTCGCGCAGGGCCCCGAGGCGGGTGAGAGAAGTGTTCAGTTCGGACTCCGCGGCGGCTCGCGACCCGGTAGCGCGCTCGATATGGCCGCGAGCGGCTTCGGCGCGAGCAGCCGCCGCCTCGCGCTCGCTGCGGCGGTGCGCGAGCCGCTGCTCGCGCTCGGCGAGTTCGGCGGCTGCGCGTCTGTTTTCCCCGAGGGCGTGCTCCCGCTGCTGGACGGCGGCGGCGCATTCCTTCCCTGCTTCGACCGCCTCGAATCTCGCGGCATCCAGTGCGGCGGAGGTATCGACGATTTCCGCTTCGAGCCCCGCGAGGCGGACCTCGCAGTCGGCCAGGTGCGCTTGCTGCCGCGCCGTGGCCTCGCCCATCTCGCGCAATTCGCGCTTGAGCGCCAAGGGCCCCGCTTCACCCGGCTTCCCGCCGCCTACCAGCCGGCCGTGATACCACGTGCCGTCGGTGGTGACGAAGTAGTGTTCGGGATGGCTGTGCGCGAGCGGTTCCGCGGCCGTGGGAGAGTCCACCAGGAAGGCGGTGGCCAAGCGCGGAAGGAACCGCTTTGCGGCTTCGCCGAGCGGACGCCTGAAACTGACCAGCCGGTCCATGCGCGCGACGACGCCCACAGCGGTCTCGGCCGGCGAAACGGGTTGCGCGGGCAGCTCCAGCGAGCCGATGGAATCGACGAAGAAGGTGGCGCGGCCGCCCACTTCCTCGCGCAGCAGGTGAATGCCGGCGCGAGCGGAATCGAAGCTCTCCACCACCACGTAGTCCAGTTCGTCGCGCAGAAACTGTTCGACGGCGGTTTCGTAGCGCGGCGCCACTTCGGCGAAGTCGGAAAGCAAACCCGCGGTGCGGAAACCCGCCTTTTCGCCCTCCCCATTCATTCCCAGGAGCTTCTGCACCGCCCCGCCGGCATAGGTGCGTTCGCGGAGGATGGCTTCGAGAGAAGTCTGCCGGGCGCGAGCCGCAGCGAGCTGCTCGCGCGCCTGGGTGGCTTGGGCGACCGCGGCGATCTCGGCGCGTCGCTCCTCGGCGAGCCGGGTTTCGAGGCCGGCGAGGCGATCGCTGGCGAGGTCGCTTCGTCGCGCGGATTCCTGGTGGCGCGCTTCGGCTGCGGCGAGCGCGGCCTCGAGCGCGGCGCAATCGCTGGCCAGTCGGGCGGCGGCCTCTTCGTCCTGCCGCAGGGCATCCCCGTGGAGGCGCTGCGCCTCGCCCGCTTCGGCGGCTTCCACCATGGCTGCGGAAATCTCTTCGGCCAAGCGTCTGGCTTCCTGCGCCAGGCTCTCCCGCTGCGATTCCAGGCCGCGCTCCTCCTCCTCGACGGCGCCGACGCGGGCGGCGAGCGTTTCGGCGTCGGATTCGAGGGCGGCCTTCTGTGCCGCGAGGGCCCGTAGCGTTTCCCGCTGCGTGTTGAGCCGGCTCTCGGCGCCGCGCGCCCGTTCGGCGGCTTCGGCGGCCTGCGCGGCGAGTTGGCCGGCCTGAAATTCCAGTTGCTGATCCTGCTGGCGGTTGTAACTCGACCGCGTGCGCGCCCGGTCGATTTCGAGAGCGGCTTGGTTCCTGCGATTCTGGTTCTCGCGCAGCTCGGTTTCCAGGTCGAGGGCGCGGGTTTCGAGGTTTTGCCGTTCGCTTTCCGCCTGGGCGACTTCGGTGGCCAGCGCGGTTTCCCGCTCGCGCAGTTCGGCGACTTGGGCGAGAAGCCGCTCGGCCCCGGCGCGCATGCCGCACCACTTCGAGGCCAGAACCGACCCCAGCACTCGCCGCATCTCCTCGCGCAGCTCTCCGTGGCGGCGAGCGCGAGCGGCTTGGCGCTTGAGCGAGCCGAGTTGCTTGGTGACTTCGGCCAGGATGTCGTTGACTCGGGAAAGATTGATTTTCGAAGATTCCAGCTTGGCTTCGGCGAGGCGCTTCTTCGTCTTGTACTTGCTCACCCCCGCCGCTTCCTCGAGGATGGCGCGGCGCTCGGCCGGGCGCGAGGAGAGGATCTGGCCGATCCGCCCCTGCTCGATGATGGCGTAGGAATTCGGTCCCAGGCCCATGCCCATGAACAGCTCCTGAATGTCGCGAAGCCGGGCCTGGCGGCCATTGATCAGGTATTCGCTTTGGCCCGAGCGATACAGCCGGCGAGTGATCGTCACCTCGCCCGGAGTCGCCTGGGGACCGGCAGGAGCCTTGCGGCGGCCCGCGCGCTTGGCTTCAGGCGCGGCAGGCGCGGCTTCGGCGAGCGGCTCCGGGGCATCTTCGGCCGTGGCTGTGGCGCCGCCTTCGGCGGGCATAGGTGCGAAATCCGGGCCGGCCGCCGGGGTTTCGCTGGCCCGATTGAGGATCTTTTCCGCGGCTTCCGCCAGTTCGGGATCGACCATCGTCAGCGACACTTCCGCCATTCCGAGCGGCGGGCGCGTCGCGGAGCCATTCGAGATGCAATCGGCCATGCGTTCGGCTCGCAGCGATTTGTGGCTCTGCTCCCCAAGCACCCAGGTGATCGCGTCCACGATATTCGACTTGCCGCAGCCGTTCGGGCCGACGATGCAAGTGATTCCCCTCCCGCCGAGCAAGAGGGAGGTGCGATCGGAGAACGATTTAAAGCCAATTAGGTCGATTTTGCGAAGCTTGAGCAAGGGTCGATAGGCTCCTCTCGAGGTAGTCTATCCAGCTGGAGCTTCGAGCAGGCGGGCCCTCGCTTTAAGGCGAGAGGTTCCGCGGCGGACAGAAACTTTAGCGGTCCTTTGACCGCCCCCACGTTCTGGCGCGCGGAATAGCGGAACAACCTTCAACCTAGCATAGGGCGTGCGGACTGTAAAGCATTTCTAAGCGCCGAAATGACCAACCATCCAACTTGTGGTCACGGTTTCTGCCCGTCCCCAGAGCCTCTGGCTGGCAACGCCGGCCATTTTTCGGACAGAAAGCGCCCGAAGGATGGGGCACCCGAGCCACGCCGCGGGATTCGGGCGTTAAGGCGATTGAGGTATCCTGCGGGTTTTTCGGGTGCCCCACCCTTGCGAATTGGGCAAGGGTGGGTGTCTTGCCGGGCCTAGCGAGTGACTCATCTTACTGGCGCCAAGGCTTGGCCGGGCTCGGCGGCTCCGGTACAATTCGATGCTCTCTGTTCCAAAGGACGCCTAACACCATGGGGAGGCTGAAGTTCGTCACGGCTGGGGAGTCGCACGGCTCGGGCATCGTTGCCTGGCTCTCCGGATTGCCCGCGGATTTGCGCGTCGATATCGAGCGAATCAACCTCGATCTGCGGCGGCGCCAGCTCGGCTACGGACGCGGTGGCCGTCAGAAAATCGAGCGCGACGCCATCGACCTGCTGGCGGGGGTGCGGCACGGCCGGACGATCGGCGCGCCTATCGCCCTGCGCCTCGAGAACCGCGAATGGGAGAAGTGGAAGCAGGCGCTCCCGGTGGAGGATTTCGAGGGGGCCGAAGAGTTTCGCCGGCGCCTCACCGCTCCCCGCCCGGGCCACGCCGATCTTGCCGGAGCGCTGAAATTCAATTGGCACGACGCGCGCTACGTGCTCGAGCGCGCTTCGGCGCGGGAGACGGCGGCCCGCACCGCCGCCGGTGGATTCGCCAAGCTGCTTCTGGCCGAGTTCGGAATCGGGATAGTGAGCCACGTGGTAGCGGTAGGCCATGCGCGCCTGGCTCGGGCCGCGACTTGGGCGGAAATCCAGGCCGTGTGCGCCAACTTGGAATCGCCGCTGCGCTGCGTGGACGCGGAAACCGAAGCGCGGATGAAAGCGGAAGTCGACGCCGCGCTGCGCGCGGGGAGTTCGGTGGGAGGGATTTTCGAAGTCGTGGCGCACGGCGTCCCCCCCGGGCTAGGCAGCCACGCGCAATGGGAAGAAAAGCTCGACGGCCGCCTGGCGCAGGCGGTGATGTCGATCCAAGCGGTGAAAGCGGTCGAGATCGGTTCCGGGGTCGAAAACGCCGTTTCCTACGGTTCCGAAGTACAGGATCCCATCGCCTACGATTCGGCGCGGCGGCGATTCATCCGCGCCTCGAATCATGCGGGCGGGCTCGAAGGCGGAATCACCAACGGCGAAGACGTAGTCCTGCGCGGGTACCTGAAGCCGATTTCGACCTTGCGCCGCCCGCTCCCCACCGCCGACCTCGGCTCGAAGCAGGCCATCGAGGCGGCCTACGAGCGCTCGGATGTCTGCGTGGTGCCGGCGGGTGGCGTGGTGGGAGAGGCGATGGTCGCGCTTACCCTGGCCGATGCTTTTCTTGAAAAGTTCGGCGGTGACTCGATCGAGGAGACGCGGCGCAACTTCCTCGGCTACCAGCGCCAACTCGACGAGTTTTGACAGGATGCTGCAGAACGCAAAGGTGTCATGCTGAGCGGAGCGAAGCATCCCGTTGTCTGCTTGAAAACGAACGCCGAGATCCTTCGCCTCGCTCAGGATGACATTCGGATGGCCCTTTTGCAGCATCCTGTTGGAAGAAGGACGACATGATTCAACCCATCGTGAAATTTCCGGCCCCTGTGCTGGCGCAAGAGACTCCTCGCGTCGAAAAGTTCGACGAAGAACTCGAGAAGCTCGTCGACAATATGTTCGAATCCATGTACGCGGCGGAGGGCGTGGGCCTGGCGGCGCCGCAAATCGGCCGAAGCCTCCGCTTGGCGGTGATTGACGTCACCGTTGGCAAGAATCCCGAGGCGCGGCTCGTTCTGGCGAACCCCGAAATCACCCATTTCGAAGGGGAGCAGCGCGAAGAGGAGGGTTGCCTCTCCCTCCCCGGCTTCCGCGGCCACGTCTTGCGCCCCAGCTTCGTTACCGTCCGCGCGCAAAACGCCAAGGGTGAAGAGTGGGAAATGCGCGGAGAAGGCTTGCTGGCTCGGGCCTTCTGCCACGAGATCGATCACCTCTACGGCGTGCTGTTCATCAACCACCTCAGCATGCTCAAGCGCGATTTGATCAGGCGCCGCGTGCGCAAGCTGCAAAAAGCCGGCGAGTGGTAAAGGGAGCAGGGGAATGCGGCTGGTCTTTTGCGGCACGCCGGCGTTTGCCGTTCCGTCGCTCGAACGCCTGATCGCCGAGCCGGAATTCGAAATCCAGGCCGTCGTGACGCAGCCGGACCGGCCGCGAGGACGGGGACTCGAAACGGCGCCGAGCCCCGTAAAGCGAGCAGCCCAGGCAGCCGCCCTCCCTCTCTATCAGCCGGCGAAGCTGCGCACCGATGAAGCGTTCGAGTTCTTCGCCGGCCTCCAGCCCGACGCTGTGGTCATCATCGCTTTCGGCCAGATCGTTCCCCAGCGCCTGATCGATATCCCCCGGCTCGGCTGGATCAATCTCCACGCCTCGCTTCTTCCGCGCTACCGCGGCGCCGCACCCATCCACTGGGCCATCGCCGAAGGGGAAGCGCGCACGGGCCTCACCACCATGCGGATCGACGCGGGCATGGACACCGGTCCGATGCTTCTGCGCTGGGAGACGGCAATCGGGCCCGACGAAACCGCGCCCGAGCTGGCGGCGCGGATGGCGGCCGCGGGCCCGGAGCTCGTGGTCGCGACGCTTCGCGGACTGGACTCGGGCGCGATCGAGCCGCGGCCTCAAGAGCATGCCCTGGCCACGCTGGCTCCCATCCTCAAGCGGGAAGACGGCGGCATCGACTGGGGCTGGCGCGCAGCAAAGATCTACAACCGCATGCGCGGCTTCGCGCCCTGGCCGGGGACCTACACGCGCTTTCGCGGAGAGCTGTGCCACGTTCGCGGCCGCCCCGCCGGGGAGGTGGCAGCTTCCTTCGAAACCAGCGAGCCGGGAACGCTCCGCGTTGCCGGCGCCGGCTTGTACGTCGCCTGCGGCGAGGGAACTTGGCTCGCCGTGGAAGCCGTGCAACGCGAAGGACGCCGCGAGATTCCGGCGCAGGATTTTCTGCGCGGTGCGCGCCTCGGGCCCGGCGACCGCTTCTCCGGCGTTTGACGCGGGCGGGCCTGAAGCATCCCGATCCAGCACGAATCCCAGCCCCATCCAGGCGCTTGCCCTCTCGGGCGCCGCAAGGACACTAGCAGCTATTTCAAAACCTCGTTCTTCGGGGGTCGGAGCTTCAGCTCCGACAAAAAGCAGCCGAAAAATAGGGGCTTTAGAGTCTGTGTGGCAGCTCTGCTTCTGGCAAGGGCACGGCTTTAGCCGTGCCGTAAGCGATTGCCTATCAACGCGGCTTTCGCGCATTCTGCGTCCCGACGATTTCTGTCGGGAAGCCGCTGAGGCCTAGTTTCGCCATTGCCACAGACTCTCGAGCCCCTAAAGGAACCCGCCGGAAGGTTTTGAAATAGCTTCGAATGAGCGGGTGACGCTCTGTGTCCTCGTTTCTCCTCGCCCGGCTGTCTCCGTGGAACTCCGTGTCCTCCGTGGTGAATCTCTCTTCCATGCAACCTAATGACCCTGCACACCTTCAGCCGAATCAGCCCGCTGTCGCCCCAAGCATCGTCCCAGGCGGTTTGACGCGAGCCAGGCCGGCAGGTAATATGCCCTACGACTCGGGGGGACTCGGCGTTTGATCGGTTCGACGGTATCTCACTACAAGATTCTTGAGCGGGTTGGCGGTGGCGGCATGGGAGTGGTGTACAAAGCCGAGGATTCCCGCCTGGGCCGTAAAGTCGCCCTGAAATTCCTTCCCGAAGATACCCGGTCCGACCCTGACGCGCTCGAGCGGTTCCGGCGCGAGGCGCGCGCCGCCTCCGCCCTGAATCATCCCGGCATCTGCACGATCTACGATATCGGCGAGCACGAGGGCCGGCCGTTCATCGTGATGGAGTTGCTCGAAGGAGAGACGATCAAGAGCCGGATCGCCAGCGGGCCTTTGAGCGAAGAGGAAGTGGTGGATGCGGCGTTCCAGATCGCCGACGCCCTCGACGCCGCGCATCGCCGCGGCGTGGTGCACCGCGATATCAAGCCGGCGAACCTGTTCGTAACGCGGGAAGGCCGCGTAAAGCTGCTCGATTTCGGGTTGGCGAAGCTCGGGAAAAAATCGGCGATGGAGGCGGTCGAAGCTTCCGCGCTCGCCACGGCCGGCGTGAGCCAGGAAATGCTCACAAGTCCCGGCACGGCGCTGGGCACGATCGCCTACATGTCGCCCGAGCAGGCTCGGGGCGAGGAAGTCGACGCCCGCAGCGACATTTTCTCGTTCGGTGTCGTCCTTTACGAGATGGCCACAGGCCAGCGGGCGTTCCCCGGCGGCAGTGCCGCGGTGATTTTCGAGGCCATCCTCAACCGTCAGCCCGCGCCCCTCGCTTCTCTGCAGCCCGGCCTCTCGCCAGGGCTTTGCCGCGTGGTCGAGAAGGCCATGCAGAAGGACCCGCAGACTCGGCCGGCGACCGCGGGGGCGATGCGCGCCGACTTGGAACGGGTCAAGCGGGAGCTGGAATCGCAGCGCGCCGGGAGCGCGCCGTCGCGTGCCGAGCCGCCCGAATCGGGAGGATCGTCGGCCGCGGGACCCAAATCCGTCGCCGTGCTGTACTTCGAGAACCTCAGCGGCGCCCGCGAAGACGAGTTTTTTCGCGATGGCATGACCGAAGACGTGATTACGGAGCTGTCGAAGGTTCGCCGGCTGCACGTCTTCCCGCGCGCCACCGTGCTCCCTTTTCGCGGCCAGGCGGCCACGGCGACGGACGTCGGCCGCCAGCTCAAAGCGGACTACGTGCTCGCGGGCAGCCTGCGGCGCGCCGGCAATCGCCTGCGGATCAACGCCCAGCTCGTCGACGCCCGCACCGATTTCCCGCTTTGGGCTGAGCGGTACGACCGTGAGCTGCAGGACATCTTCGAGGTTCAGGACGAAATCGCGCGCAAGATTGCCGAGGCGCTGCGCGTGGCTCTGACGCCGCAGGAAGAGAAAGCCCTGGCGCACAAGCCCACGGAGAATCCCCAAGCCTACGATTTCTTCCTCCGAGCGCGCGGCTACGCCCGGCGCATGACCCGGCTCGACCTGGAAATCGCCATCGATTTCTACGAACAGGCCATCGAACTGGATTCTCGATTCGCGCTCGCCTACGCCGGCTTGGCAGCCGCCTGCGCCAACTTCTTCCTTTGGCACGCCCGGGGGGAGGAAAACTGGATGCACAAGGGAGTCGAAGCCTGCGAGCGGGCCCTCGAGCTTGATCCGAAGCTGGCCGAGGCTCTGGCGGCCCGCGCCATGCTTTTCGAGTCCGAAGGCAAACTCGATCTGGCCGCGCGTTACGCGCGCCGGGCTCTGGCCATCAAGCCGGATTGCGACGGCGCGTACGTGCCGCTCGGCCGCTCGCTGCTCCGCTCCGATCGCCTCGAGGAACTTGGCGAAATCGCCGATCGCGCCATGGAGATGAGCGGTAACGAATACAACGCGCACCCTCCGTTCATCATCGCTTTCGAGCGCCTGGGCCAGGAGGCGAAGGCGGGAGAATTGCGCCTGCGCACCGTCCGGGCTCTCGAGGAGCAATTGCGCCAGGTTCCCGAAGACGCCCGCGCTTGGGTCCTGCTGGCCAGCAACCACGCCAAGCTGAGAGAAAACGAAGCCGCCAGCCGCGAGCTGCAGAAGGCCATCTCGCTGCGCCCGAACGATTCCAACATCGCCTATAACGCGGCCTGTGCCTACGCTTTGATGGGCAAGAAGGCCGAATCGCTGGCGCTGCTCAAGCGGCTTGGCGAGATGGGGAATTTCAGGTTCGATTGGGCGGCGCGCGATTCCGACCTCGCTAGCCTCCACGACGACCCTGAATTCCAGCGCCTGGTCGCCGAAGATCGCGCCAAGGACCAGTAGCGCACCGCGGCCCTTTGTGTCTCCGGGGTGGACTCCGCCCGCCGGTTGGCCGCTCGCGACTTTCGACCCCGCTTCGCCAGCACCCTAACGGCCTCTCGGCATTTGGGCGTTGAGACGAGGAAGGAATCCTGCGCGTTTTTCGGGTGCCCCACCCTTGCGGTTTAGGCAAGGGTGGGTGTCTTTGCCTCTGCGCTGGCAAATCGCCAGGCACCTCACCGGGTTGCCGCGACCCCCGGGAAGTAGGACACTGGGCGCGAGCCATGCCCGAAGCGGCCCTCGAAATCGAGATCAAGTTGCGCGCCGCCAGCGCCAAAGAGGCGCGAGGGTGCTTGCGCCGGCTCGGCGCGCGCGCACTCCGCCGCGTCTTCGAGAGAAACACCCTGTTCGATACCGGCGACCGCGCCCTCGGACGTTCGGGCCGGCTGCTCCGCATCCGCTACGAGCGGGTGCTTGGCGGCGCCCGAACCTCGCTCCGTCGCTCCAACGCTTCACGTAAAGACCGCACCCGCTCCGGGAGGCAAGAGCGCGGCATCCTGACGTTCAAATCCCCTGCCGAAGGCGGAACCGCCGCCCAGCCCTTTGGCAGCCGCTACAAGACGCGCCAGGAAATCGAGCTGGGCATCGAGCGGCCGGAGCGCGCCGAACAGATCCTCGAGCGTTTGGGCTACCGCGCGTGGTTCCGGTACGAAAAGGTCCGCACCAGTTTCCGGCTTCCCGGCTTGCCCCGCCTGGTAGTCGAACTGGACGAAACGCCCGTGGGCGTCTTCTGGGAACTCGAAGGTCCGCCGGAGGCCATCGACCGGGCGGCCCGTGTCCTGGGCTTTGGCCCGGGGGACTACCTGACCGCAAGCTATTACGAGCTGTTCCTTGCCGAGCGGGAGCGGGTGGGTCTCGGGGCCGAGGCCATGGTCTTCCCCCGAAAAAAAAATCGTTAAATTCCCCATTCTCCGCTTGACAAAGTTGACGACTGCTCCTAGTAAGGAGGAGGCAGGAGAAATGGACTCGAGCAGACGCCATGGCTGTGTTCGGCTGGTCTCGTTAGACGCACCGGCAGAAGACGCTGCTTCTTCCGCCCTAACGAGTATCGGCCCGGGAATTTAGGCACCTCGAAAAGAGGCCCCGTGGCCGAAGCGTCTGCTCTCGGTCACGGGGCTTTTCTTTTTGCCCCGGCCTTACAGCGCCGCGGGTCGCAAAACGACCTGTCATCCCGAGGCTGAACGCCTCGGTGGGATGGCAAACCAGGCCATCCGCTACCGCGGATGGTACTGACATCGCTGGCTACCCGCGTCAGTACCGCCGGCGGCCTGCCCTGAGCGAAGCCGAAGGGTAGCCGGTGGCGCCGCGCCGTGGGGACCCGCGCAGCGGCTTTGTGCGCCCGGTCGGCGGACCCGTTTCTCTTCGCGTTCTGCGGCGAGATTGACCGGTAGTGCCAGGGATCGGCACAAAGGGGAAGATCGCGTGCTTCGGGCCACGGAAATCCTGGGCGGGCAAGCCTACGACGCGCAGGGTAACTTCGTCGGGCAACTTAAGGAGATGTTCCTCGAGCCCGCCGAACAGACCAATCGCGTGGCCTGGTTGCTGCTCGCGCGCGGCCCCTTCCAGTCCCTGCTCGCGCGCTGGGACCAGGTGGGCTTTGTGGCGCCTGGCACCGTCCGGCTCACGGTGGGCGAGCGGGAGCTCGCTCCCTATCAGCCGAACGAGGCCTGGCTCGCGGTTCGCAAGGATCTCCTCGACCAGCAGATCATCGATACGCACGGCCGAAAAGTGGTTCGCGTGAACGACATCGGCATGGCCGAGATGCGCACGAACGGAGCCGTGGAGTTGCGCATTACGCAGGTGGACGTGGGCTTGCCCGGGGCCGTCGGCCGGCTCCTGCAAGGCTTGGCTCCGACCCGGGTGATCCGCCGGCTCCAGGAAAAGCTGCCGCCGCGGGTGATTCCCTGGGAATTCGTCAACTTGATCGAGCCGGACCCGCTTCGCCGGGTGAAGCTGCGGTTGACCGGCCACCGGCTCGCCCGCCTGCACCCGGCAGACTTGGCCGACATCATGGAGGAACTCTCGCCCAGCGAGCGAGAAGGGATCATCGCCTCGCTCGACGAGCAAACCGCGGCCGACGTCATCGCCGAACTCGATCGCCGCCTCCAGACGCAAGTGGTGGAAAAACTGGCCCCCGGCCGCGCCGCCGAAATCCTGGAGGAGATGGAGCCGGATGAGGCGGCGCACTTGCTCGCCGATCTTCCGCCGGAAACCAGCCGCGAGCTGCTCTACGAGCTGCCGCGCGAGGACGCGCGGGATGTGCGCGAATTGCTCCGGTTCCCCGAGGGGACCGCCGGCTGGATGATGACCACCGAGTTCGTTTTCGTGGGCGAGGAGGCGACCCGGGAGGAAGCGGTGAACTGGATTCGCACGCGCGAGATCCAGGTCGAGCAGCTCGATACCGTCACGTTGATTGACGCCCGGGCGGCGTTCGCAGGGCTCGTGCCGATTGGCCGGCTCCTCCTGGCGGACGACGAGCAGCCGCTGCGCAACCTGCGAATCGAGCCCTTGCTCACCGTCCGGACCGATACCGGGGAAAAGGAGGTATTCGAGCTGTTCGATAAATACAATCTGCGATGCCTCGCGGTGGTGGATGAGGACAATCGGCCCATCGGCATCATCACCGTGGATGACGTCGTCAGCCGGCTCCGGCGGAAGCTATGAACTGGACTTCGCTCACCAGCCGCATCCGCGCCCCCCGCCGCCCCCGCGCCGAGACCCGGCCTTCCCTCCGCCACCGCCTGCGCCATTGGCGCAAGCGCACCTTCCTCTTCCTTGCGGTGCTCGGCCCTGGCCTGATCACCTCCAACGTCGATAACGACCCCGGCGGCATCGCCACCTACTCGCAGTCGGGAGCCCGATTCGGTTATTCGCTCCTCTGGACGATGATCCCGCTCACCCTCTTGCTCTACATCGGCGAGGAGATGTGCGCCCGGATGGGCGTGGTCACCGGCAAAGGCCTTTCCGACCTCACCCGCGAGGAATTCGGATTTCGCTGGACGTTCTTCATCATGCTGGCCGGCTTGCTGGTCGATTTGGGCAACACCACCGCGGAGTTCGCGGGCGTGGCCATGGGCATGGGCATCTTCGGAATCAGCAAATACATCGCCGTCCCCGTGGCGGCGCTCGTCGTTTGGGTGCTGGTCGTCCGCGGCACCTACGGGATCGTCGAGAAGGTGTTCCTGGTGGGCTGCGGATTCTACGTCAGTTACATCTTCTCCGCGGTCATGGCCAAGCCCGATTGGGCCCTGGCGGTGCGGAGAACGTTCGTGCCTGAAATCCACTTCAGCGGCGGCTATCTGGTCATGCTGATCGGCCTGGTAGGCACCACGGTGGCGCCCTGGCAGTTCTTCTACCTCCAGGCCAGCGAAGTGGAAAAGAAGGTGAGCCAGCGGCAGTATCGGCACGCGCGCATGGACGTTTTGCTGGGCAGCGTCACGTCCATGGCCATCGTCTTCTTCATCATCGTCTGCACCGCGGCCACTCTGAACCGCCACGGCGTCACCAACATCACCGACGCCGGCCAGGCGGCCGCGGCGCTCGCCCCGCTCGCTGGCCGCTGGGCCTCCTGGCTCTTCGCCTTCGGCTTGATCAACGCCGCCATCTTCTCCGCTTCCGTGCTGCCGCTCTCCACCGCCCACGTGATTTGCGAAGGGCTGGGATTCGAAGCGGGCATCGACCGCAAAGTGAGCGAGGCGCCCATCTTCTACGGCCTGTACACCGGCCTGATCGTCGTCGGCGGCGCCATCGTTCTGATCCCCAAGGCCCCGCTCATCAAAATCCTTCTCTTCTCCCAGGTGGCCAACGGCGTCTGGCTGCCGATCGTCCTGATATTCATGTTGCTGCTGATCAACCGGCGCGACTTGATGGGCCGCATGACCAACGGCCGCTTGTTCAATTGGATCGCGTGGACTTCCAGCATCGTGATGATTCTCGTGACGCTGGTCTGGATCTACATGTCGATCTTCCCTCCCGCGGCTTCCCCCGGCCTGCTCCTTCGAGGCTTCTAGTCTCGTGTCCCGAAAGCAACCGATATTTGTTTGCGGGGGTCGGAGCTTCAGCTCCGACATTCAGCCCGCCGACAAATCGGGGGTTTCAACCCCTGAAGGACACAGCAACGCCAATCGCGCTTTTCCGGGTCCGAAACGCAGGCTTGGCTAGAAGCCGTTGCAAACCCCTGTCTTCGGAGGGCACGGCTTCAGCCGTACCGTAAAAGTGGCCAAAAATCGGGGCTTCAGCCCCTGAAGCAGGCCCCAGGGAGGTTTTGCAATAGGTTCTAGGGGGATGGGGCGGAAGGAACAGCTTCATTGAGCTGCGCGGCAGGCACCGCCGCGGTGAGCGGATGAGCGATGGCAGCCAAGCCGGAGCCTGCGGGAGCTGGTTCGGCCGCCCGCGCCAGGCGCTCGCAAACGTTGAGCAGGCTTAAGAACACGGTGAGCAGGCACGGCCGGGCATCGTCACGCAGGCGGGTGCCGCTGGTCGCCAACTGAGCGAGAGCCAGGGCGCGCGTAGACAAGAAGGCGTTGATCTCCTCGTAGCGCCGCCCATCGATGCCGGTCATGGCTTCGCGGCGTATCTCCGCGCATTCGAAGTCGGTCTTGCGGAGGAAGTGAAGCGGGCAGAGCCCTTCCCGCTCCAGCACGGGGGGAACGGCGCGACGGCAGAGGGGGTAGTGGCACGCATCGTCCATAGTTACTAAAAGGTATACTGACGTGCCCTCTAGGTAAACCGCACCTTCGTGCCTGTGTTCCCTATCCGCCAATCCCTGCCCCCTCCCGTTAAGCCCCCACCCGCGCGCCTGCGGGTGGGCCATCCCGCGCCTTCCCCTGGGTGCCCCGGGCGCCGTGGTTGCGCCTGGGTCCGCGACCCTTGCATGCCAGCGCCCGTGTCGCCGTCATCCCGAGGCTGGCGCGACGGCCGCGCGGGGAACGGGGCGGCGAACGGGGTCGGTTGCGCCCGCTAGCGGCCTATGCTAGCTTCGACGCCGGTGTGAAAAGCCAGGTCGCTGAACTCGTTGCTTAATCCTTCCAACCGCGCCGAAACACACCTGCTCGAGCGGCTCGATCTCGCCCGCTTGCCCCGCCATGTGGCGATCATTATGGATGGCAACGGCCGCTGGGCGGGGCGTCGCCACCTGCCCAGAGTTGCGGGTCATCGCGCCGGTGTGCGTGCGGCGCGGCAGGTGATCGAATCGTCGGCGCGGCTGGGGATTGAGGCGCTAACCCTCTACGCCTTCTCGGTGGAGAACTGGCGCCGGCCGCAGACTGAAGTGGATTTCCTCATGCGGCTGCTGCGGGAATACCTGCGCAAGGAACTCCCCGTCATCCACAAAAACAACATACGCTTGCTCGTAATCGGGCGTTCCGGGCAGTTGCCTGTCCCGGTGCGCGAGGAACTCGACGAGGCCATGAAGCTGACCGAGGCGAACACGGGCATGAAACTCGTGGTGGCCTTGAACTACGGCGGGCGCGCGGAGTTGGTGGATGCCTTCAACTCGATTCTGGGAGAGCTGGGGCGCGACGGCCAAGCGCGAGGGCGGGTGGAGGAAGAATCGATTTCCAACCACCTCTATACGGCGGGGCTCCCCGATCCCGATTTGCTGGTGCGAACCAGCGGCGAAATGCGCGTGAGCAATTTCCTGCTCTGGCAGATCGCGTATGCGGAAATCTACGTCACCGAAACCCTTTGGCCGGATTTCAACACGGCGAGTTTGCTCGAAGCCCTGGTCGAGTACCAGGGCAGGGAACGACGCTATGGCGGCCTGGGACCGGGCAGGAGAGCGGGTAAGCCGCAGCCGGGGCTGTAGCAGACTGGGAGGGTATTTCAACGTTGCTTTGGAAACGAGTAGCGACGGCGGCCATTCTCGTGCCGGTGACGGTTGCGGTGGTGCTCTTCGCTCCCCTCTGGCTTCTGGCAGCGCTGGTGGGCGTCTTGATCCTTCTGGCTCTCTGGGAATTCTTTCGGCTGGGTGTTCTCGCGGGATTCCAGGGCTTCGTGCAGTGGACCACGTTGTGCTCCCTCCTGGTGGTTTTGGTGCAATGGCAGGACGACTTGGCGGGCGGAGCCAAGGGTTCGGCCGGCTGGATGCTCGGGCCGCCTGGCGCCGTGGCGGGCGGAATCCAGTTGGTGCTGATTTTGTTCCTGCTGGGTCTGGGCGTCAGCGTGAGTGTGACGAAGCTGGCGGCGAGCCGCCGCTTGGCGGCCGCGGTGGCGAGCGCGGGCGGACTCCTCCTGGTCGCGCTGCCTCTCAGCTATTTGGTTCGCATCGCCGGGTTCCCGAGTGGCCGGCGCTTCCTGCTCCTGCTCTTCGTGGTGATTTGGGTCGGAGACACAGCGGCGTATTTCGTCGGGAAGGGCCTGGGGAGGCTGCCCATGGCTCCGGCCCTCAGTCCCAAGAAAACGTGGGAAGGTGCGGCAGCCAATCTGCTCGGCTCGGTTCTAGCCGGCTACCTCGCCTCTCCCTGGTTGCCGATCCCGGCCCTTTCGGTTTTGGGCCTGGCGGCGGTCGCCAATCTCGCCGGGCAGGCAGGCGACCTGCTAGAATCCGCCTATAAGCGGAGCGCAAGCGTAAAGGATTCCGGGCAACTGCTGCCGGGACACGGCGGAATGCTCGACCGCATCGACAGCCTTACCCTGGCCGCACCCATGGCTTGGTGTTACTTGTGGTGGTTCGCGAGCACGGGCCGTCTCCGCTAAGATTCCAGAGATGAAACGAATCGCACTCCTGGGCTCGACCGGCTCGATCGGGCGTCAATCCCTCCGGGTCATCGAGTCTCTGCGGGATCTTTTCTGCGTGCGCGGGCTGGCGGCGGGAACGAATCTCGGCGAACTCGCGGATCAGGTGGCTCGCTTTCGCCCCGTGCTGGTCTCCGTGGAGACCGAGCAGCGGGCGAAAGAACTGGCCGAGCGCCTGCAAGGGATGGGAATCGAACCGTTGCCGGAAATCGGTTTCGGGGCGGAGGGAATCGAGCGCGTCGCCACCGATCCCGAAGCGGACTTGGTGGTTTCCGCCGCCGTCGGCGTGGTGGGCCTCCCGGCGACGTTCAAGGCGATCCAGGCGGGCAAGTCGGTGGCGCTGGCCAACAAGGAGGTCCTGGTCGCCGCTGGTGAGTTGGTTTCGGTCGCCGCAAAGCGCGCCGGCGTGGAGCTGCTCCCGATCGACAGCGAGCATAGCGCCATTCACCAATGCTTGCGGGCAGGCCGCCGGCCCGAGTTGAAGCGGATCGTGCTGACGGCGTCCGGCGGGCCGTTTCGCAAGACGCCGCTCTCCCAGCTCCGCGCCGTGACTCCCGAGCAGGCCTTGGCGCATCCCAATTGGAAGATGGGCAAGCGGATCACGATCGATTCGGCCACGCTCACCAACAAAGGCTTCGAGGTGATCGAGGCGCATTGGCTTTTCGGCCTCGCTCCGGACCAGATCGACGTCGTGATCCACCCGCAATCGACGGTGCATTCGATGGTGGAATTCGTGGATGGCTCGGTGGTGGCGCAGCTCGGCCCGCCCGACATGCGCATCCCCATTCAATACACCCTCACCTACCCGGCCCGGCTGCCGGCGGCCGGCTTCTCGCTCGATTGGACGAAACTGCGGCTGGATTTCCAGCCCGTTCCGGCAAAGAAATTCCCGTGCCTACGCCTGGCCCGGCAAGCCCTGGCGGCTGGCGGCGCGCTCCCTTGCGCGGTGAATGCCGCCGATGAAGTGGCGGTCGAGGCGTTTCTCGAGCGCCGCCTGAGCTTTCCCGACATCGCCCGGGTGATCGAGCGGGTGCTCGAACGCATGCCCCGCGCCCGGCTGGAACGAATCGAAGACGTGCTCGCCGCCGACGCGGAAGCGCGGCGGCTGGCGCGGGAGGAAGCTGGACAAAGGGGGAGAGCCGCTTCATGACGAATGCCCTGATCGGCATCGGATCGATTGTGATCGTGTTGGGCGTGGTGATCCTCGTCCACGAATGGGGCCACTTTATCGTCGCCCGGCTCTGCGGCGTGCGCGTGGACGTCTTTTCGTTTGGCATGGGCCCGCGCATTTGGGGCGTTCGGCGAGGCGCCACCGACTACCGTATCAGCGCGCTTCCCGTTGGCGGGTACGTGAAGATGGCGGGTGAGAATCCTGTCGAAACGCGGACGGGCGCTCCCGACGAGTTCCTCTCCAAGAAGCGCTGGCAACGGGCGCTGATCATTCTGGCGGGACCGTCGATGAACGTCGTGCTCGCCATCGTGGTTGCCTCGGCGATGCTCCTGGCGGGCCGGGGCGAGCCGAAATTCCTCCAAAAGCTGCCCTTGATTTCGTTCGTCCAGCCGCGTACCGAAGCCGCCGTGGCGGGCTTGCGCTCGGGCGATACCCTCGTTTCGGTCGAGGGCAAAGCCGTTCGCACCTGGGACGACGTGCAGTGGCAATGGATCTTCGTGGCGCCGGGATCGAAAATCCCCTTGGAAGTCGAGCAGGACGGCCGCCGAATACGGCTGGCGGTCCAGACGGATCCGGGGGACAGCGAAGCCGACCTCTTCGGCTACCCCGCACAGCCGGTCGTGATTGATACGGTCGATCCGGGGCAGCCTGCGGCGAAAGCCGGCCTCCAGCCCGGCGATCGCATCGTGGCGATTGACGGAAACCCCGTGGTAAGTCCGGCGCTGCTTTCTTGGACTACGGAGGAATCGAAAGGTAAGCCGGTGGACTTGACCGTCATGCGCGGAGACCGGCAAGTCCCGCTCACGGTGCACCCAACCTACGGCAAATTGCAGGGCCAGGAGCGCTGGTATATCGGCGTGCTTACGGCCCCGCCGGCCACGATCCGCACCAATCGTGTGGGGTCGGCGATTCGCCGAGGGGTGCGTTACAACGTTCTGCTGACCGCGGAAATCGTGCATCTGGTTATCCAGTTGGTGGAGCACAAGGCTCCCGTCAAGGAACTCATGGGCCCGGTGGGGATTGCCCAAGCCTCGAGCCAGGCTGCGCACGAGGGTCTGCTGGCTTTTCTGAACTTCCTCGCCTTCATCAGCCTGGATTTGGGTATTGTCCAGCTTCTTCCCATTCCCATCCTCGACGGCTGGCATTTGGTCACCCTGGGCGTCGAGGGAACGCTCCGGCGCGATCTGAGCTTGGCGGTGAAGGAGCGGGCGCTGCAAGTCGGAGTCGTCTTCCTTCTCCTGCTCATCCTTCTCGTCACCTACAACGACATTCTGCGCATCGTTCTTGGCTCGCATTGATCCCGCTCCCGAAACTGGGGTGCGACCTCGCGCTTACTCCGCACGGACCGTAGGGGCGCGGTCCCCGCGCCCCCTGCCGTGGGGCAGGCCCCTGCCCGCCTGCCGGCCTACGCGTGCCCAGTTCGGGAGGTGGGTTCGCAACTCTCAACCTCCAGATCAGATCTGTTAACCTCGGGTGCCCCAGGCCCGGTGCCCGCGCCTGCTATTAGCTTTGGGTACCCCGGTGCCGTATTCGCGTCTCCTATTAACTTTGGGTGCCCCAGCGCCGCATTTACGTCTCCTATTGACTCTGGGTACCTCAAGCGCCGTGCTTGCGCCTCCCATTAACCTTGGGTGCCCCAGGCGCCGTATTTGCGCCTGGGGGACACCCTTCCGCGACGCCTCATCGTGTAGAATAAAGCGGGATTTGCGCCCCGCGAGTTTCCAGGAAAGCCCGAATGGCCTCGACCCCCGCGCGCCGCGTCTCCAGCGGCGAACGCATCAACATCGCAGCCGAGCCTGGCCGGCTCGAAGCCGAACTGGGCCGGCGAGGCATACGCCTCACGCGCCAGCGTCGCATCCTGCTGCGCATTATCGAGACGGCGCCCGAGCACCTGAACGTCGAGGTTTTGCTCGAGAAGGCGCACCGCGCCGACGCCCGGCTGAACCGCGTCACCGTCTATCGCACCCTCGATCTGCTCAAGCGCTATCGCCTCGTCGACGAGCTGGATCTGCTTCACCTCCGCGGCCACCAGCACTTCTACGAAACCCACGGCCCGCGCGACCACATCCACGTCGCCTGCCTGGCCTGCGGGAAGGTGAGGGAAGTCGAGAGCGAGCTGTTCGACCGCCTCAAGCGCCAGATCGAGCGCGATTGCCATTTCGAGATCACCGTTGCCCGCACCGAAATCGGCGGCTATTGCGCTTCCTGCCGTTCCCGCTCCTAGAATCGGTCTTGCGGCCCTTTCCTGGCGCAGCCTCCCGTCCCGAATCCCGAACCTTCGGGACGGGATTCGGGACTTGGCTGTGCGCTTTTCTCCCCTTTAAAATTTCAGATTTCAAATCTGCGATGCCTTGGCCTGCGTCGCCGCACTCCGCCGGCCCTCCCTACCCGGCCATTCCCTCGAAGCCGGTCCTCCGCGAACGCACATCTCCCACGCGGTCATTCCCGCGGAAGTTTACCCTCCGCGAAAGCGGGGGGCGGGAATCCAGTCGTGTCAATGCGCAGCCCCTCCCGATTGTCTCCGTGACACACGGCTGTAAATTTTGCCTTTCTTGGCAGACTTTTCCGCACAGTGCCGTTTCTGCCGCGGTAGCGCAGACTTTAGTCTGTGGTTTTTGTTATCCAGGGTGTAAGGAACACAGGCCGAGGCCTGTGCTACTTGTCTGCGGCCCGAAGACCGCTCCGTGAAACTCCGCGCCTCCGTGGTGAATCCCGGCCGGTGCCTGGCGACCGCAGGGTAAACGTTTTCACCCCGCGGAGCCCGACAAGCGTATACTCCTCCCAGTGAAGGAGATCGTAATGAGCAAGTCACGTGGTTTAGGGCCGTGGCGGAACCTGCCCGGTCTCGTTTCCAAACTTCGCGAGGTGGCTCCCAAGTGCGCGACAAGCGCCGGAACCGACTGGCGCCGGACCGTCTGCATTTCGATCGGCCTCGCGCTCCTTCTGCCCGTTGCCCTCACTTGCGCTCAGCAGATTTCCCAACAGGAGCTGAATTTTTACACCGAGCCCTACGTCCCTGCCGCGGGCGTGAATCTCCAGCGGAACCTGGATTTGGTCGAGACGGAGGTCGTCGTGCGAAACGCCCAAGGCGATCTGGTCGGCGGGCTGAAGCAGGGGGACTTTAAGATTTACGACAACGGGAAGGAGCAAACCCTTACCGAATTCGCCGCGGAGAGTGCCGGACCTTCCGGAGTCGCGCCCTCCGCGCCCGCTCCCGCCCAGGCGCCTTCTTCTCCGGCCGCAGGGGCGGCTGCGCCGAGGAACATTGCGTTGTTCTTCGACGACCGCAGCACGCCTGAGGAATATTTCAGCTACGGGCAGCAGGCGGCCGAAAAGTTCGTCCGCGAAGCCCTTCACCCGGGTGACAGAGTCGGGGTATTCACGGCGTCGAACGCGCACACCTTGGATTTCACCGGCGACACGCGGAAGGTGATCGAGACGATCGAGTCGTTGCGCGCGATGCCGCTGGCGGCGCCTCAGCCTCAGGGGTGCCCCGGGAACCTCCAGCAATTCCCCATGGGACCTTACGTCGCTTATCTGATCGCCGACAGGAAGGACCAAACCGCGCTCAACTTCTTCTCCTGCAACTCGGCCGGGTCAGGCACTCTGCGCGCGAGCGGGCCAGCAGGCGGGCCCGCGCAGCCATCGAT
Source organism: Acidobacteriota bacterium (assembly GCA_021788095.1). Taxonomy (GTDB): domain Bacteria; phylum Acidobacteriota; class Terriglobia; order Acidiferrales; family UBA7541; genus JAKASX01. Next base: position 25,435 of record JAJYLB010000045.1, read on the forward strand.
GAACGGGCTCAGCACGTCGCCGAGCCTGAGCGCGCCCGTGCCGGGACTCTCGCTCGGCGCGGCCACGAGCTCCTCGCAAGCCGCAACCACGACCGTCGCTCAAGGGATCGTGTCGGTCTGGGAAAATATGACCGAGTCGATGCTGGGGAATCTCGAAGGGGCGTTGGGGCGCCTGGCGCAAATGCCTGGCCAGCGGATGGTGGTGCTGGCCTCGGCCGGCTTTTTCAGCGCTTCCCTCGAGCCGGCGGTCGATCGGGTGGCGAGCGACGCGCTGAGGGATCGGATCGCGATCAACACCCTGGACGTGCGGGGATTGTTTGGCCCGTGGTCCAACACAGGCGAGGATCGCACCAGTCCCCTGGCCGCTGGCTCGCGCAATCCGTACCTCGATCAGCTGCTGAAAGCGCAGCAATTTCAACTCGTGGGACCGATGAAAGACTTGGCGGTCGATACCGGAGGAACCTTTTTCGAGAACCGCAGCGGCCGTATCCGCGACCTGCGGGATCTGGCGAAGCTTGCGGCGGTGTCCTACCGGCTGGGATTCGTCCCCGCGAAGCTGAAGAACGACGGCCGCCTCCATCATTTGAAGGTGGAAGTGACCGCGCCGGGCTCCGTTGCCGTGCTCGCCCGCAGTGGCTACTACGCCCCGCCCAAGGCGGCCAAGCAGGCCAAAGCCGAGGCGAGCAGCTTCACCGGGCAGGTGCTCGAGTCGGACGAAATCGCCGGATTTCCCGCGCAAGTTGGCGCGCAAGCGGGCCGGTTGCCCTCCGGGGAAACAGGGTTGGCCGTCTCCTTGCACGTTGACGCCAGGTCGCTCTCGTTCAAGAAAGTCCAGGGCAGGCATCGGGACGAACTCAACCTGATCGTCGCGCTCCTCAGCCCTGCCGGGCAATTCGTCACCGGGGAGATGGGCGCTGTGCAGATGAACTTGAAGAACGATACCCTCGCGAATCTCGAGAGCAGCGGGATCAACCCCACGATCGTCTTGAAAGCCGGCGCGGGAGACTATCGCTTGCGCGTCGTCTTGGAAGACACTGGAAACGCCAAGACGTTCGCCACCTCGCGCTCCGTCAGCATTCCTTGACCCCAGGCCGAGCGCGGGAGAAGGGTGATTCGTGTAAGGGCACGGCTTCAGCCGTGCCGTAAGAGTGGCCAAAAACCAGGGCGTTAGCCCCTGAAGGGACCCGGCGGAAGGTCAGGCGGCTCGGCTCGATCCCGTCGAAACCCTCCGCGCGGAATAACTCTGAACTCTCAACTCTCCACTCTCAACTCTTGCCTCTCATCTCTCCGGTTTCGCCCTCCAGCGGTCCATCCGGGCAAAGAAGCATCGCGCGCGCTCGATATCGCTCAAAACCTGCCGGCGAAGCTCCGCTGGGGAAGCGAATTTCCGTTCGTCGCGCAACCGCCTCCAGAACCGCACTTCCATCCGGCCGGATTTCACCTCCCCGGAAAACCCGAGCAAGTGGCTCTCGATGGTGAGACGGTGGCCGTCGAAAGTGGGCCGCAGGCCGACGTTGGTAGCGGCGCGATAGGACTTCCCAGCGACAACCGCTTCGGTGGCGTAGACTCCGCGCGCGGGTACGAGTTCCTGCTCCCAGGCGAGGTTCAGGGTCGGCACGACCAGCTTCCGGCCCTGGCCCGTTCCCGGCTGAATCGTTCCCGTGAGCGCGAACGGCCTGCCGAGCATGCGCCCGCCGAGCGTGACGCGGCCGGAAGCGATCGCTCGCCGCACCAGTGTGCTCGAAACCACTTGGCCGCGGAGCCGGACGGCGGGCACGATGCCCACCCCGAATCCCAGCCGCTCGCCAAGCGACTCGAGCGCGGGCACGTCGCCTTCCTGATGGTGGCCGAAGCGGAAATTCTCGCCGACGAATACCGCCTCCGCCTCAAGCGTCTCGGCCAGAATGCGCGCGGCGAACTCCTCCGGCGAGAGTCGCGCGAATTCAGCCGTGAAGGGAATCACGAGCGCGGCGGCGATCCCCGCCTCCCCGAGGCAGGCGAGCCGCTGGTCGAGTGTCATGATGAGCGGCGGAGCCGAATCCGGACGCAGGATCCGCGTGGGATGGGGATCGAACGTCGCCACGGCCGAGAGGAGTCCGCGCTCGCGCGCTCGCGCGGCCACGCGCGCCAGAATCTGCTGGTGGCCGAGGTGCACGCCGTCGAAATTGCCGATGGCCGTGACGCTTCCCGCCCCGCCGGCCTGCCGCCGCCACTCGTCTGGTGACCGGCAGACCCGCGGCATCACGGCAGGGGTACCTCGAACTGCAAACCGTCGTAGGCCAGGCGGACGTGCTCCGGCAGCGTCTGGTCGGTTTCCTTGTGGGAAAGCTCGTGGGCGATATGAGTGAACCAGGCGCGCCGCGGGCGGAGCTTTTCGACAAGCCCGAGCGACTGCTCGACCGTCGAGTGCATGGGATGCGGCATGTGGCGCAGCGCGTCGAGAATCAGCACGTCGAGGCCGGCGAGCAGCGGCATCGACTCCTCGGGTACCGCGCTGAAATCGGTGAGATATGCGAAGGGGCCCAGGCGGAATCCCAAGACGCCGAGCGGGCCGTGCCGCGCGGGGACGGGCACCAACTCGAATTTCTCTTCCGGAAGGCCGAAGGGGTCGAAGGGGCCGTCGATCGTCGCCAGGCGAACGAGCGGCAGGGAACTGTAGGCGTTGGGATTGAAAATGTAGGCGAACGTGCGCTGAAGGGTGGCCAGCGTATCGGGCGAGCCGTAGAGAGGAATTTCCGATTTCTGCTTGAGGTTGAATGGCCGGATGTCGTCCAGCCCGAGGATGTGGTCGGCGTGGCCGTGGGTGTAGACGACGCCGTCCAGGCGGTCGACCCCTTCCCGCAGGGCCTGCGCGCGGAAATCGGGAGACGTGTCGATAACCACGTTGCGGCCGCCGGCCGAGAGCAGCACCGAGGAGCGCGTGCGTCGGTCGCGTGGATCGTCGGAGCGGCAAACCCGGCAGGAGCAACCTAGTGTGGGCACACCCATCGACGTGCCCGAACCGAGGACGGTCAGCCGCAGCGACTTCATCGTTCAGGGTTTCCCGCGTCCCCGCTCGCGGCCCGCGGCCGCCGCCGCGGCTTTGGAAAGTTCGAGGAAGCTCATCTTGAGGCTGCCGATCACCTCGAGAAGCATCTGCTCCTCTTCCGGCGCCAGGTTTCCGCGCGTCTTCTCCCGGAGCGCGTCGAGCATGTCCACCATCTCGCGCGCGCCTTCCAGATCGACCATCGGTTTGCCCGTGCGCGGATCGACGACGCCGCCCAGCAACGCCACGGCGTTGCGAGCTACCAGATCGACGAGTGTCTCGAAAGCGACGGAGCGGCGCGGGGTTTCGGCCGCCGTCGGCGGCGCCGCGGCTGCCTGCTTGCCGTCGCCAGGTTTCGCTCCCGTCTTGGCCGCGGGGGCGGCTTCGGTCTTGCGCTCCCGGTCGATCTGCTCGCGCATCCCTTCGCGCAACTCGCCCTCGGTCGTGAAGTGCCGCCGGTCGATCACGCGGAAGCTGTCGTCGTTTTGTTGAGCCATCGAAATGCCTCTTGGTTCGGCGGGGGACTTTCCCCATGCCTTCGGTCGGGGTCGGTTGGGAGGCCTTGCCGGCTCCGGAAATCGTGAAATCCGTCGCGCGACTTGCGGCTTACGCCGTCCGATTCTCTTCGAGTCTACCATCGGCCCCGCGCGCCGGCCAAGCCGCCCGCGGGTCCGGGAAAGCTTGTTGTGGCGGGTCGAGCGCACCGCGGATTCCCTCGTGTTGTTCGGGAGCCTGCCCGATTCCTTTGGTCGGGGCACCACCCTGCCGTGGCCATCGGCCCACGAAACCTTCCGAGAGCGGCGCAGTTTGTTGTAACGCCGGCTTTGCGCCTTTTGCATCCCGGCGCTTTTCACCGGGACCAGCCGGCTCCTTGGGCTCTGCGGGGGAACGAGCCCGCCCCACCTGCGCTTGCCTCGCTCGCAAACCGTGCCGTAGAGTGGCTTTCTCACATGCGCAAAGGGAAAGGGCCACGGCCGCCGGCGCGGAGTTCCGCTCGCGCGGGCAGGCAGTTCGCCAAATTAGTCGAATTGCAAGCGCACCTGCGCGGCCCGGGCGGCTGCCCCTGGGACCGCGAGCAGACGCACCATTCGCTCCGGCCCTACCTGCTCGAAGAGGCCTACGAAGTCCTCGACGCCCTTGATTCGGCCGATGACCGCCAGCTCGTATCCGAGCTGGGCGATCTCCTGCTCCAAGTCGTCTTCCACGCCGAGCTGGCCCGGGAGCAAGGCCGCTTCGACGCGGCCGATGTCGCCCGCGCCATCCGCGAAAAACTGATTCGCCGCCATCCTCACGTTTTCGGCGCCGCGGCTTCCCGCCGGTCTGTTTCGAGCGCCGCCGACGTGCTTGTGCGCTGGGAGCAGCTCAAGGCCGAAGAGCGCGGGGCGGAAGGCGCGGCCGAAAGCAGCTCGGTGCTCGCGGGCGTTCCGAAAAACCTGCCGGCGCTCGCCGCAGCGTTCCAGATGACTCGCCGCGCCTCGAACGTCGGATTCGATTGGAAGCGGCTCGAAGGCGTGCTCGAGAAACTCGAGGAAGAAGCGCGCGAGCTGCGCCAGGCCTCGCGCGCCATGGGCAAGCTCCGAAACGGGCCGGGCGGTCGGCCCGCCAGTCGGGAGCGTCGTAACCGCCGCGCGGGCGCCCGCGTCGAAGAGGAGGCTGGCGATCTCCTTTTCGTCGCCGCCAATGTCGCCCGGTTCCTGGGACTCGACCCGGAAATTGCGCTCCGGAAAGCCAACCGGAAATTCGCGCGCCGGTTCCGGTGGATGGAGCGGGAAGCGGCTCGGCGCGGAACGAAACTGGGAAGACTTTCCCCCGAGGAACTCGACCGGCTGTGGAACCAGGCGAAAGCATCGAAAACGAATTGATTGCCTCTTTTCCGAGCGCGCCTGGAAGCGTCTGCAACGTAGCACAGGCTTCAGAATCTGTGTGGCAACGCGAAAAGGTGCGAATTCCACAGCCCTGGCGCAAATTTCGTGCGTTGTCCGCAAACGACTTGCGCGAATCTATGAAAAATACAAACTGTGGAAAT
>JAJYLB010000093.1 GCA_021788095.1 Acidobacteriota bacterium
GCAACGCGAAAGGGTGCGAATTCCACAGCCCTGGCGCAAATTTCGTGCGTTGTCCGCAAACGACTTGCGCGAATCTATGAAAAATACAAACTGTGGAAATGCCAGTTGCCACACAGACTCTTCAGCCGGTGTACCCTCTTCCCGGCAAACACGAGCCTCGCAGCGCTGAGGCCAAAAATGGCGGGAAGCCCCCAGCAGCCGATCCCGTTTTGGCGGTAGCCGGCGCGGACGCTGATTGCCGATTGACAAGTTTAGCCATTCGGTTAAAATGACTAACCAGTTAGTTAAGAAAAGAAAATGGCCCGCAAGGAAGCCCAAAACCCGGAAACCCCGCAGCGCATCCTCGCCGCCGCCGAGGCGAGTTTCGCCGCCTCTGGGCTCGCCGGCGCGCGCACCGAGCGCATCGCCAGCCGCGCCGGGGTCAACAAGGCCTTGCTCTACTACTACTTCGGCAGCAAGCGAAACCTCTACCGCGCCGTGCTCCGCCACCTGCTCGAAGAGCTTCGCCGCGCGATCGTTCCCTCCGGCGCGACGCCGCGTTCCGCCCGCGAGCGCCTCGAGGCGTTCGTCGGCGGGTATTTCGATTTCCTCGCCTCCCACCCCAACTACCCCCGATTGATTCAGCGGGAGGTGATGGAATCCCAAAGCGAACTCGGGTGGATCCTGCGCGACTACCAGCGGCCCTTGCTGCGCGCCTTTATCGCCATCCTCGAAGCGGGCGTGCGCGAACGCGAGTTTCGCCGGATCGATCCCGAGCAGGCGTCGCTCAGCGTCTTCGGCGCCATGGTTTCCTATTTCGCCGCCGCGCCGCTCTGGAGCCGCTTTCTCGGCCGCGACCTCTTGCGCCCTGCCGCCCTCGAAGCCCGCCGCCGCGCCCTGCTCGATTTCCTGAGTTACGGCTTGCTGCCGCCGTCGAAGAGGGCCTCATGAGCGGGCGCCGGTTCGTGGTCGTACTGGGCGTGGTATTCGCCATCGCGCTCGTCGTCTACTTCACCACCACGCCGCGCGGAGGAGCGATGCAGCTCGTGGGCGTGGTGGACGGCAACACGGTGGTGGTGAGTCCCCAAATCACCGACCGGATGACGCGCTTGCTCGTGGACGAAGGCTCGGTGGTCAAGAAAGGCGAGCTGGTCGCCGAATTCGATCCTGCGGAACTCGAAGCGACGCTCGCCTCCCAAACCGCCAACATCAATACCATCGCCGCGAATCTGGCGGCTTCCCAGCGCACGCTCGCCATGACGAGCGCGCAGACCGCCGCCCAGCTCAGCCAGGCCGAGGCCAACGTGACCGCGACCCAGTCTCAGCTCGAGCAGGCGCAAGCGAATCTGTGGCGCGACGATCAAAACTACCAGCGCATGCGGAACCTGTTCCAAACCGGGATCGAGACCGCCCAGAATCGCGACAACGCCTTGGCTGCCGTCCGCGCCGATCGCGCCGCGGTCAAGGCGATCGAGGACCAAGTCAAAGCCCAGCAGGCGGCTCTCGCACTGGCGCGCGCCAATCGTCTCCAGCTCTCGGTGATCCGCAGCCAAATCGCCGCTGGCGCGGCGCAACTCGCCCAGGCGCGGGCCTTGCGCGCGCAGGCCGCCACCCAACTCGGTTACACCCGCGTCTACGCCCCGCTGGCCGGCGTCGTTTCGGTGCGCGTGGCCCGTCAAGGGGAAGTGGTGGCCGAAGGCTCGCCCATCGTCGTCATCGTCGATCTGAACGACCTATGGGTGCGCGCCGACGTCCAGGAGACCTACATCAATCTCGTGCATTTCGGCCAGAAGCTCCCCGTGCAGCTCCCCTCCGGCAATACGCTCGAGGGAACCGTTTTCTACAAGGATCCCGAAGGCGGCTTCGCCACCGAGCGCGACGTGAGCCGCACCAAACGCGACATCAAGACCTTCGCGATCAAAGTCTCCATCCCCAATCCCCACGAGCACCTCTTCACCGGGATGACCGCATACGTCCTGCTGACTCCGCCGGCGAGCGAGGGGGAAAACTGGTTCGAGCGGCTGATTCACAGCCTGTAGAATCTGTGTGGCAACGCGAAAAGGTGCGAATTCCACAGCCCTGGCGCAAATTTCGTGCGTTGTCCGCAAACGACTTGCGCGAATCTATGAAAAATACAAACTGTGGAAATGCCAGTTGCCACACAGACTCTGTAGCGGGTCCGCCATGAGTGCCGTCGAAGTCGATCACTTGACGAAACAATTCGGCGATTTCACCGCCGTCGATGCGATTTCGTTCACCGTCGCCCAAAACGAGATCTTCGGCCTGCTCGGCCCGAACGGCGCGGGGAAGACCACCCTCATCCGCATGCTGACCACCCTCACGCCGCCCACCTCGGGAACGGCCCACGTTGCCGGGTGCGACATCGTGCGGGAGCCGAACCGCGTTCGCGAGTCCATGGGGGTGATTCCCCAAGCGCTCACTTCCGATCCCGAGCTGACCGCCGAGGAGAACCTGAGCATCCACGCCAAGCTGTATGGCGTGCCGGCCGCCGAGCGCGAAGCGCTCGTTCCCGAGCTGATGGCGGCCGTGGGCCTCGAGAAGTTCCGCTGGGCACTGGTCCGCACCTTCTCGGGCGGGATGCGCCGCCGGCTCGAGATCGCCCGCGGCTTGATGCATTCGCCGAAAATCCTCTTTCTCGACGAGCCGACCAGCGGCCTCGATCCCGTCTCGCGCTCGAACGTTTGGGAGATGATCGAGCGGCTCCGCCGGGAAAAGAACCTGACCATCCTGCTCACCACGCACTACATGGACGAAGCCGATAAGCTCTGCGACCGCATCGCCATCGTCGACCACGGCCGGCTGAAGGCCCTCGACACTCCCAGCCGCCTCAAGGCCTCGATTCCGGGCAACGACGTCGTCGAGGCGGAATTCGATCGCGCCCCCGCGGACTGGACCGCCGAACTCGCCCGGCTCGAAGGCGTGCGCAGCGTGCAGCCGCGCGACGGCTCGATTCGGTTGTCTTCCGCCGAAGGCCCGCGAACCATCGCCGCCCTCGTGGAGCTGGTGCGCGCGCGCGGCGTCACGCTGCGCCGCGTCAGCGTGGCCAGCACGACCCTCGATGACGTCTTCCTCCATTTCACCGGCCGCGACTTGCGCGACGAGCTGGGGGAAGGCCGCTACAGCGTAGGGCACCTGTACCGGTGAAGGCGGAACGAGCGAGCCGATGAAACTCTATCGCATCAGCGCCCTCTTCGAACGGGACATGCGCAAGTTCTTTCGCAGTCCCACCTTGATGATGGTCTCGATGATCTTCCCGCTGGTCCAGCTCATCGTCTTGGGCTACGCCTTTGGCGGAAAGATCCGCGGCGTGCGCGTGGCCTTCGTCGATAACGACCATGGCGCGGAGGCGGTGAGGGTGCGGGCCATGCTCGATGCGGTTCGCACCGGGCCCGGCGTCATACGTCTGGTCGACTACTCCACGCTTCCGGCGGCGGTGCGCGATCTCAAGATCGGCTTGGTGCGCGGCGTGATTCTGGCACCTTACGATTTTTCGTATCGCGTCGAGCACCAGGACAATCCCCGGCTGGTTTTGGTCGAAGACAATACCGATCGGACGATCTCGGGCGCCCTCGAGAGCACGCTCCAAACGATGGTTCAGCAGTTCGACGTGCCCGCGGTCACCTCGCCGCTCCCCGCGCAAACCCAATTGGACGTCGTCGAAGTCTATCCCTACATCGAGTACATCAAGTACCTTCTGCCGGGGTCGATCGCCATGGCCATGTTCGTCGTCGCCATGATCGGAGGCGGGATCACCTTCATCGACGATAAATCGCGCGGGCTGCACGAAGGCTACCTGGTCACGCCGATCGAAGGCGCGGAGCTGGTGCTGGGGCTGAACCTGGCGGGAGCCATCAAGGGGTTGATGGCGGGCATGGTGATTACGGTGGTAGGAGGCCTGATCGCCGGCGTGAGCGGACTGGCGAATCCCCTCCGGCTCGCCTATTTAGCCCTAGTCTGCGCGGTGGCTGCGCTCACGATGATTTCTCTCATGTTCGTAACCATGGTTCGCGTGGACGATCCCATGGTTCCGCGAGCCGTCTTCGGCGTTCTGAACACGCTACTCTTTTTCCCCTCCGGAGCCATCTATCCCATTCAAGGCTTCCCCAAGTGGATGCAGGCGATCGCCGTCGTCGATCCTTTCTATTACACCGTGCACGCCCTGCGCTATCTCCTGCTCAAGGGTGTGGGTATCGCGGGCATCTACCACGATCTGCTGGTGCTGGCGGGGATGTCGGCCGGCTTCCTCGCCCTGGGCATCGGGCTCTTCAAACGCCAGTTGTAATCAGTTGGCCGGGACGCCCAGATAGCGAACGGCCACGACGGTGATATCGTCCGCCTGGGCGAACCCGGCGGTAAAGGCCCGCACGGCGGCGAGGATCTCCTCGAGGAGCTGTTGCGCGTCGGCTCCGTGGAACTTGGCGAGGACTTCCTGCAGCCGCGGTTCGCCAAACATCTCCCCATCCGGATTCACCGCCTCGGTCACGCCGTCCGAATACATGACCAGATAATCGCCCGGCTCGAGCTGCGCAGTGCAGGAGGAGAATTCCGCGAAATCGAACATCCCGATGGGGAAAGAATCCGCGGCCAAAGCTGCCAGCTCTCCCGAGCTCCGGCGCAGGAACGCGGGCACGTGGCCCGCGTTGACGTATTCCACTTCGCCGCAGGGAGAGATGACGGCGTAGAACAGCGTGGCGTAGCTGGCTTCGTCGGTGCGGTCGCAGATGCGCCGATTCACGCTCTTCGCCAGCTCCGAAAGCGGCAGACCGCCCGCGGCCGTCGCGCAGAAAGAGCCCATCAGCATCGAGGCGAGCAGGGCCGCGGGCATGCCCTTGCCCGCGACGTCGGCCACGAGGAATCCGCGCCGGCCGTCCGAAAGGTCCACCACGTCGTAAGAGTCGCCGCCCACCGACCGGCAGGCGATGGTGCGGCCGACGGCGACCAGATGGGGTTCTTTCGGCAGGGCTTTGGGCAGGAGTTGCTGCTGGATGTTGCTGGCGATTTCCAGCTCCCGATCGAGCCGCTCGCGCTCCCGGCCCTCGGCGAAGAGCCGCGCGTTTTCCACCACCGTCGCTGCTTCCGCCGCCAGCGAGCGCAAGACCTGGCGGTCCAGTTCGGTAAACGCGGCGAGCGGCCTCCTGCTGTCCAGATACAGAATGCCGAGCAGCCCGGGCCGCGATGTCACCACGGTGGAATCGAGCGAGCGGATCGCCGGCTGCCGCTCCAAGGGCATGGCCAGCAGGGTTCGCAGCGCTTCGCCGACGATGCTCGCTTGCTCGCGCAGCGCCTGCTCCTCCCCGATGTCCGCGACGACCAGTTCCCGGCGTGTGTCCGCCACCTGCTTCAACGCCGACCGTGAGACATTCACGTCGGCGGGCGGCAGGGTCCGCTGTCCGGCTTCCCGCGCCACGGTCGCGCGCAACTCGCCTGTCTCGTCGGCCAGCAGCAACACGCCGCGGTCCGCCCCGGTCACCCGGATCGCGGCGTCCACGACCGCGGCCAGCATGTCTTCGAGCAGCATGTGGCCGTAAATCGCTCCGGCGGCTTCGAGCAGCACCCCCAGGTGGTACAGCTCGCGCGAGCTGGAGCTGGAGGGGGGCGGCGTGTCCACGCGTTCGAGCAGGTCCTCGATCCGCTTCTCTTCGCCTCCGAAAATCAGTTGAAAGGAATTGGCGAATCCGAAGCTGATGGTATCGTTCGGATGGAGTTCCTGGCGGCCGGCGGCCTTCTTCTCGTTGACGTACGTCCCGTGCCGGCTCCCGAGGTCTTCCAGGATGAACCTGCCGCCTTCGGAAACGATCTGCGCGTGCTGCCGGCTGATTCGGCCGTCGCGCAGGACCAGATCGCAATCCGCCTGCCGGCCCATGCGGAAAGGAGTCGAAGTCAGCTCGATCTGGCGGCGAACGCCGTTCGGTTCCACCACAATCAAGCGTGGATTTCGGGTCACCGGCATGGAAAGTCTTCCCCTTGCGTGGCGATGCGCCGAGCTGCCGGCTAATCTTAGGCGAACCCGGGCCTGCTGTAAACTCCACGTTTCGCGCCGTCGAAAATGTAACCGAAGGGGTCAACGTCGCGCCATTTAAGATGTAACCCAACCAAAGCGCTTGTTCGAGGAGGAAGGGTTGGGGAAAAGAGGGAGACGGGAGTATCTCTGCGCA
>JAJYLB010000094.1 GCA_021788095.1 Acidobacteriota bacterium
TTCCGATCTTTCGGGATCAGCCGTGCCGAAAGTCCTTGCCCATCAACGCGGCTTTCGCGCATTCTGCGTCCCGACGCTTTTTGTCGGGAAGCCGCTGAGGGCTGTATCCGCCAGTTGCCACACAGACTCTGAAGCCTGCCGCTACCGACCCGTCGTGAGGGCGGCGCAAAGCCTCCGCGCCCCCGGCAAATCCCCGCCGGTTCTATAATCAACTGGGAAGGAGGCAAAGAGAGAATGAACGCTCGAATCGAGAAGGATTCCCTGGGCGAAAAAGCGGTCCCGGCAAACGTGTATTACGGCATCCAGACGGCGCGCGCGATGGAGAATTTCCCCATCAGCGGCCTCCGCGCCCACCCCAAGCTGATTCAGGCCATGGGGATGATCAAGAAGGCGGCGGCGACAGCCAACCGCGAACTGGGGTTGGTGGACGACAAGCGGGCCAGGGCCATCGCTCGCGCCGCCGACGAGGTCATTTCCGGCGCGCTCAACGACCAATTCGTCGTGGATGTCTACCAGGCCGGCGCCGGCGTCTCCTTCCACATGAACGCGAACGAAGTGATCGCGAACCGCGCGATCGAGTTGCTGGGAGGCCACCGGGGCCAGTACGAACTGTGCCACCCGAATGATCATGTGAATTTTGGGCAGTCGACGAACGACGTCTTCCCCACCGCGATGCGCCTCGCTTCCCTTCTCTTGCTGGGCGAGCTGCGCCAGTCGCTCCATGGGCTGCGAGGCTCGTTTGCGGCGAAGGCCGGGGAATTCGATGCGATTGTGAAGTCCGGACGAACGCACATGCAAGACGCGGTGCCCGTGCGGTTGGGGCAGGAGTTCGCCGGCTACGCCACCTGTATCGAGCGGTGCGACCGGCTGGTGGAGCAAGCGCGGGATTTCCTGCGCGAACTCGGGCTCGGCGGCTCGGCCGTGGGCACCGGAGTGAACACCCACCCGAAGTACCAGAAGCTTGTGGTGAAGCACCTCAGCCGCATCGCAGCAGAGACGCTCGAGCCGACCGCCGATCTCCGCTACGCCATGCAGTCCAACCTGGCCATGGCCGTGGCCGCGGCCGCGCTGCGGAACCTGGCGCTCGAGCTGATTCGCATCACCAACGACTTGCGGCTGCTTTCGAGCGGCCCCAACACCGGATTCGCGGAGATCTTCCTGCCGCCGCTGCAGCCCGGTTCCTCGATCATGCCGGGCAAAGTGAATCCGGTCATGCCGGAGATGACGGCGATGGTGGCCTTTCAGGCCGTGGGAGCGGACTTGGCCACCGCGCTGGCCGTGCAGGCCGGCCAACTCGAGCTGAACGTCATGATGCCGGCGATGGCTTGGAACGTGCTCCACGCGGCCGAAATCCTCAAGAACGCGGTGCGCGCGTTCGGCGAGAAGTGCGTGGACGGCATCCGAGCCAACCCCGAGCGATGCCGCTACTACGCCTACGCCACCGTCTCCACGGCCGCCGCGCTCAACCCGTACATCGGCTACGCCGCCGCCGCCGAAATCGCCAAGGAGAGCGTGAAGACCGGCCGGCCGGTGCCGGAGATCGCTCTCGAGAAGAAACTGCTCGATCCGAAGCTCCTCGAAAAGATCCTCGATCCCTGGCGGATGACGGAGCCCGAGCCGCCGCTCGCCCCCGCGCAAAAAAAGCCCGCGCCGGCCCCCCGGCGGTAGCATAGGCTTCAGCCCCTGAAGGAATCTCCCAAGGGGCTTTGAAATCGCCTCGTAGGACGCTCGGCGAAGCCAAGTGGCGCGGGCATTCTTGCCCGCGCGCTTTTCGGGCCGCGATCGGCGCGCCCAAGTGCCCCCAGCCCGGGGATGCCACCTGCCTGTTGTAACGCCGGCATCCTGCCGGCTCTCGTCCGCGTAGCTCGTGACGGCGTGACCCCACTCAGCGGTTTGTGCTCCGAAGAATCTCTCTGGGCTTGGATCTCGGGAGGCCGCCTGTCGATCGCGGACTGGGCGCGCTCGGCGAGGTTACCCGCAGGCTGGCTTCCTCTGCCTCCTTTGCTTCCCCTGCCTCCTTGGTATCGAGGGCGCGCTGCACAGCCCCTCAGCGCTTCCCTGCCTCCCTGCCTCCTTCCTTCAGCGAAGCCATATCGATCACGAACCGATACTTGACGTCGCCCTCGAGCATGCGCTCGAAAGCCAGATCGATCTTCTCGATGCCAATGACCTCGACATCGCAGGCGATCCCGTGCGCGGCGCAAAAATCCAGCATCTCTTGCGTCTCCCGCACCCCGCCTATGCCCGACCCGGCCAGCCGATGGCGGCCGGCGAGGAGGCTGAAGGAAGCCACGGCGAATGGCTGCGGCGGCAAGCCCACCAGGGCGAGCGTCTTGTCGCGTTTCAGCAAAGCGAGGTAAGAGTTGATGTCGTGATCGGCGGAAACGGTATCGAGAAGGAAATCGAGACTGGCCTTGTGCTTATCGAGCGCACCGGCATCCCGCGTGACAACCACTTCGTCCGCGCCGAGCCGGCGGCCGTCGGCGACTTTGCCGCGCGAAGTGGTGAACAAAACGACCTCCGCACCCAGGGCATGAGCGAATTTCAAACCCATGTGGCCCAGGCCGCCCAAGCCGATCACGCCCACTCTTTGCCCTTTTTCCACGCCCCAATGCCGCAGCGGGGAATAGGTAGTGATGCCGGCGCAGAGCAGCGGACCTGTTGCGGAAGGATCGAGTCCGGGAGGGATGCGGAAGACGAAGGCCTCATCCGCCACGATGCTCTCGGAATAGCCGCCATAGGTGACGCCACCCAGGTGCTTGTCTTCCGCGTTGTAGGTGAGGGTGTTCCCCACCTCGCAATACTGCTCGAGACCATCACGGCAGCTCGCACAGGTCCTGCAGGAATCCACCAGGACGCCCACGCCGGCGAGGTCGCCGGGCCGGAATCGGGTGACCGCGCTCCCGACTTTCGTGACGCGGCCCACGATTTCGTGGCCCGGGACGCAGGGATACGTGGTGGGCAAATCCTTCGGCCATTCATTCCGTATCTGATGGAAATCGGAATGGCAGACGCCGCAATACAGGATTTCGATCTGGACGTCGCTCGGCTCGGGTTCCCTTCGCCGAATGGTCAGCGGGCCCATGGCCGACGTAGGGCTCGTGGCGGCGTAGGCTTTCGCCGCATAAGTTTGCGGCGTTGGCGGCTGCTTCGCGGCTTCACTCATAACCGTGTGACTCCTTGTCTGCTCGACACCATATTACTGAATCTTGCATGGTGGAGCGACGCCCCTTCCCAGTGTCATTCCGGGAAGGGGTTCGGCTGCTCCCGAGTGACCCCCGCGGCGGAGCACCCCCCGCACACGCCAGAGCAGTTGGGTGCCCCACCCTCCGCTGCTGCGGGTGGGGTGGACTCCTGCCCACGGGAATCCCTGCCCGCTGAAGCCTTGGCGGAGGCAGTTCGGCGCTGGAACGGGGAGGTTGCCGGATAGGCCGGAGCTTTGGTAGCCTTAGCTAGGTTTATTTAGCTAAGGCGCGCCATGAAAACCGTTACGGTCCACCAGGCCAAGACGAACCTCTCCCGGCTGATTCGCGAGGCGTTGGAGGGCGAGGAGGTCGTTATCGCACGCGGGCCGGCGCCCGTCGCTCGGTTGGTGCCCCTCGCCGGGCCGCGTGCCCGGCGGCGACCAGGCAGCTTAAGAGGAAAGCTGCGCGTCGGGCCTGAGTTTTTCGAGCCGTTGCCGGCAAACGAACGGGCCGGTTGGGAATAGAGGTGCACCTCCTTCTCGATACGCACACCCTGCTTTGGTGGCTCGTGGACGACCCTTCCCTTTCCGCACCGGCGCGTCGGCTGATAGGGCGGGCAGGAAATGCCGTCCTGGTAAGCGCCGCTTCCGCCTGGGAAATTGGGACGAAGGTGCGCCTTGGGAAGCTTCGAGGCGCGGAAGAGTTGGCGGCAGATTTCGCCGCACAGATCGCCCGCGAGCGATTCGAGCCGTTGCCGATTTCAGCGGAACACGGAACCCGGGCTGGGCTTCTGCCTGGGCCGCACAAAGATCCTTTCGATCGGATGTTGGCGGCCCAGTGTCAAGCGGAAAATCTGCCGATCGTGAGCAACGACGCGGTTTTTGACGCCTACGGGGTGCGCCGGCTCTGGTGAACCGCTTGCCATGCGCCTCCGCTCCTATCGGCGCGCGCGCCCAGCGCCCTGCTTCCCGGGAGACTTTCGGGCGCCCAACTCTTCCCGCGCTCTTCCCCGCCCCAAGTTGCCTGCGCACCCACGTGCCCGCAGCCAGCGAGCCGAATTTCGCTTTTCGCTTTCCGCTTTTCGAGTTTCGAATCAGGCCGCGTGGTCGGCGCGTTCGGAAGCGCCGGCGGGGGCGGAGTCGGCCTCCTCGGCGGAAGCCAAGGCAGCCTGCAAAGCCGCAACGACTTCGGCGAGGGAGACGTGGGATTTGCGGAACTGGAGTCGAAGGGCGAAGGAATCGTCTTCGGCGTGATAGGTGAAGACGTAAGGATCGGGCCGCGCCGAGCTTCCCTGCTCCCGCTGGCGCACGCGGCGCGCTTCGTCCCGGGTCAGCCGGCCCTGAGAGATGCGGCGCACCATCTCGAGCATCTTGGGCGGCGTGGGTTGCCGGGCGATTTGGAGCAGCATGGATTTCGAGACGATTCCGGCCTCGATCGAACGGCGGCGCACGGCGTCGGGAATCACGCGAAGCGAGAGCAGCTCGGTGACCGACGTGCGCGACTTGCCGATCTTCCGCGCAATCTCTTCGTGCGTGTATTCGAACTGGTCGGCGAGCCGGGCCAAGCCATCGGCTTCCTCGAACGGGGTAAGGTCCTTGCGCTGCAGGTTCTCGATAAGCGAGAGTTCGAGCGTCTCGGCGTCGTCGGCCGATTTCTCGATGCAGGGCAGCTCCGTCAAACCCACTTCGCGCGAGGCGTGATAGCGCCGCTCGCCGGAGATGATGTAGTAGATATCTTCGCGCGGGGCGTAGCGGACCAGGAGCGGCTCGAGCACTCCCTTTTCCCGGATCGATTCCGCCAGTTCCTGAATCTCGCCCAGCGCCTTGCGCGGCTGCTCGGGATTGGGGCGAATCTTTTCCACGGGCAGCATGCGGCCCACCGACGCGCCGCTGAAAGTCGTCAGCGCGTCGACGTAGTGGGCGTCATGCCGCATCTTCAGAGTGACGGGCAACCCCATCCGCTTGGACACGGGCCAAAACCTCCTCGGCGAGCTTCCGGTACTCACTCGCGCCGGGAGAACCCGGCGCGAAGCTGAAAATCGTTTGGCGAAACGCGGGACTTTCCTCCAGCCGCACGTTGCGGCTGATCCGGGTCTTGAAGAGCGCCGCGCCAAACACCGAACGAATCTGGTTGACGGCGTCCTTGGCGATGTTGGTGCGGCGGTCGAACAGCGTGATGAGCACGCCCAGCAGCTTGAGATCGGGATTGGGGCGGGCGCGAATTCGGGAAAAGGTTTCGACCAGGTCGTCGGTGCCTTCGATGGCGAAATAGCTCGCCTGCACCGGAATCAGCAGGTGCGTCGCCGCCACCAGCGCATTCACGGTGAGGATGCCCAGCGCCGGCGGCGTATCGATCACGATGAAGTCGTAATCCTTCTGAATGCCCACCAGCGCGTCTTTCAGCTTGAATGGAGCGTCGAACTGACCGACGAGCTGCTGCTCCAGCTTGGCCAGGGAAAGCCGGGCGGCAGCCAGCGATAGCATCGGCGACTTGGTCGTGCGAATCACCTCGCGAATGTCAAGCCGCTGCTCGGAAAGGACTTCGAACATGCCGGTGGGGATCTCGTTGACGTCGAAGAAAGCCAAGGACGAGTTGGCTTGCGGATCGAGATCGATCAGGAGCGTGCGATTCTTGCGCCGGGCGAGAGCGGCGGCGAGATTGATGGCGGTAGTAGTCTTCCCTACCCCGCCCTTCTGGTTCGTAATGGCTACAGTTTTCGCCAAGTGCTCGGTGAGGGCCTCCAACTATATATAGGGGCGTAACCCGTTTCGCCCCAAGGGCTAGCAGGACTGTAGCCGGTCTTCGGGGCAAATTGCAAGCGAAAAATTGGCCCAAGAGGCGAAAAAGTCCCGTAGCGGCAGGCTTTAGAGTCTGTGTGGCAACTGGCATTTCCACAGTTTGTATTTTTCATAGATTCGCGCAAGTCGTTTGCGGACAACGCACGAAATTTGCGCCAGGG
>JAJYLB010000007.1 GCA_021788095.1 Acidobacteriota bacterium
GGCATTTCCACAGTTTGTATTTTTCATAGATTCGCGCAAGTCGTTTGCGGACAACGCACGAAATTTGCGCCAGGGCTGTGGAATTCGCACCTTTTCGCGTTGCCACACAGATTCTTCAGCCTGTGGCGTGGTCTTTCGGGCTCCGGAATGCGCGCAGGCTCAGGCCTGTGCCACCAGGGCCCTGGCACGAGTTTCAGGCTGCCGGGCCGTCAAGGGCCGGGGAAATTCCGCCCCCTCCTGCGTGGTTTTCCCGTCTTCAGCTACGAAATCCATCTGCCCCTGGGCCGCCAGAGGGGAGGGCCAGAGGCTAACGCCTATGTCACCAGGCATTTGGACGGAAAACCACTCTCAGCAATATTTGTCCTTGACAATGGTGGGGGTAATCGTACAAGATGCAGCCCGGTTTGGGACCTAGGCTTTTAGGCGTTTAACCGGTTTGGGGCAGCCAACGCGGGAGGGGCGGAGGCATGCTTCTTTGGGGGTGGGGCGGCAGTAAGTTCGTTTCCCCTCGGGTGTGTGACTTTCCGCAATTCTTGTCCTCGCCAGTTCAGCCAAGAGATAGCTTCTACATTGCCCGCGTAAGCGGGGCGGTGGAGATGCAAATCGCGTGTTCGGAAGGTAGTGGAAGCGGGAAATTCCGAATCCAAGGAGCGATAAGCGATGGAAAGTGATTTTACGCAGGGGAACCTGAAAATGGTAGCTTCCTTCTCGAATTTGCGTACTCGCCTTTCTTTCCTCTTTCTCGCGTTCGCTTTTGCCGCTGCAGTCCTTGTAGTCGCCTCGGCGCCGATGACGGTTTGGGGCCAGGCGATGGTGAGCGGATCGATCGTTGGCCAAGTCAGCGACCCGACCGGCGCCCTCGTTCCGGACGCCACCGTCGCGCTTACCGACACGGCGACCAAGGTCGTGAGGACGGCAACAACCAACCGAGCCGGTCGCTTCGAGTTTCCCGGCCTAAAGCCTGGAACCTACGACGTCGCGATCACTAAGTCTGGCTTTCAGAAGTTGCTGGTTCCGGGCGTGACGGTGATCGTCAGCCAGGCGAGCACGCTGAACGAGACGCTCAAACTCGGCGCCACCACCCAGACGGTCACGGTCCGCGCGACCGCTGCCGCCCAGCTTCAGACCACCAACGCCACCATGGGCCAGAATCTCAGCGGCGACTTGATGAACCTTCCCACCCTGGGCCACGACGTCGCCGGGCTGCTGAACCAGCAGGCAACGGCCTCGCCCTCGTTCCACGGGTCGTACGGCGACGTCACCAGTGGGTCCGTCGCCGGCGCGACGCCTGACCAGAACACCTTCGTCCTTGACGGCGCCACGAATACCAGTGGCCTCGAGGGCGACAACGGCTACATCAACGGGTTCAGCGGCAGCCAGAGAGGCGTGGTTCCCGTCCCCGTCGAGTCCATCCAGGAAGTAACGGTCAACACCAACAACGCGACCGCCGACTTCAATACGTCCTCCGGGGCGGAGATGCTCGCCGTTACCAAACGGGGAACCAGCGCGTTCCACGGCTCCGCATTCGACTTCTTCCAGGGCGACTGGCTCAACGCCAACACCTGGGACTTCAACCGGCGAGGCCTTAAGAGGCCCAAGAGCCACGAAAACTTCTTCGGGTTCGACGTGGGTGGGCCGATGCTCCCGCGCTTGGCGGGCGGCAAGACCTACTTCTATTTCGATTACGAAGGTCTACGCAATCCGGATGCGATTGTCGGATCGCGTACTCGCACCGTCCCCGGAGACAAGTTGCGGCAGGGCATCGTTCAGATCAATACGTCGCTGGGAGTGCAGAGTTTTGACCTCAACAACCCCGCCAGCCTGGCGACCGTGTGCGGCCAGACGGGGGGCCATCCCTGCGATCCCCGCATGACCGGCATGAGTTCGGCCGTGGCGACGATGTGGCAGAAGTACATGCCCGAGCCGAATAGCTTTAACACCAACGGTGACAAACTGAACACCTTCGGCTTCCAGGGGAATCTGACCGAGCCGGACAATAACAACGAGATGATCGGCCGGATCGACCACAATTTCGGATCGAAACTCCGCTTCATGAGCCGCTTTACATGGTTTAAGGAGAACGCAGCGAATCTCAGCCAGCTCGATATCGGCGGTCTGCTGAAGGGGGACACGAAGGGACAATTCGCCTCCGCATCCAGCAACAACAACCAGCCGTCCCAATTCGTCGCCGGACTGGACGCCACCATCTCGTCCAACCTGACCAACAGCTTCCACTTCGGCTACACGCGCAATGGGTGGACCTGGATTCGCAACGGCAACCTGCCCCAGTTCGCGGGTGAGCCGGGGCCGATCGAGATCGACGGCGAATCCACCAACGCGTTGATTCCCATCAACGTGGACACGCAGAGCTCGCGCCAGCGCACTTGGCAAGAGCACAACTACGATTTCCGCGACGATCTGATCTGGGTCCATGGCAATCACGTCTTCGATTTCGGTGGCGACGTGCTGCACGAGTGGTGGCACTTCGACCGCTACGACAACGTGGTGGGCGGACTCACCGTCCCCGTCACCGAAGTGGATAACGGCTCCGTCAACATTACATCGGACTTCATCCCGCAAGCTTGCGTGGGCACTGCCGCCGGCGCGACGGCAACCTCCCAGTGCATCGACTACAACAGTCCCAGCGAGATCAACACCTGGAAACAGTACTACGCCGACATCCTGGGCATCGTCAATCACACGTCAGTCGTCGCCACGCGCCAAGGATCGAATCTCTCGCTCAATCCGCTCGGTACGCCGGCGCGCAGCTTCGTCATCGTGAACACGCCCAGCATCTATTTCACCGATACCTGGCGCGTCAGGCCGAGCGTGACGTTCAGTTACGGTTTGAGTTGGCAGGTGCAGTTGCCGCCGCACGACCTCCATGGCGTTATGGACGTGCTCGTGGATCCCGAGAACAACCCCATCACTTTCAACAGCTACATCCATAACAGCGAGAAGGCCGCCCTGAATGGCCAGATTTACTCGCCTACCATCGGGTTCTCTCCCGCGGGCGCCGTTGGCAAGGGGTCCGGCTACGCGTTCCCGCCGTACTACGGCCAGTTTGGGCCGCGCGTCTCCTTGGCCTGGAACCCGAGGTTCACCGGCGGGATCCTCGCCAAGCTTTTCGGCGAGAGGTCTACGGTCATTCGCGGTGGCTACTCGCGCATCTACGGCCGCGACATGGGGATCAACGTCGTCTCCAACCCTGTCCTCGGCTATGGCTTCCTCCAGCCGGACTCTTGCGTTCCGACGATGCCCGGCTCCGGGTTGGACACCTGCGTAGGCGTGCGTAAGGCTACCCCCGCGAATGCCTTCCGGATCGGCACCAATGCGGACGGCATGAATGCTCCTTTCGGGGCGCTGTCCCCCACCCTCCCCAGCCCCGTCCAGCCGGGAGTAGGTTCGAATCCCGGCGCCGTGCTCATGGACAGCATGGACCAGAACTTCCGACCCAACGATACCGATCAGGTGGATTTCAGCATTCAGCGGGAGCTGAGAGGCAATGCCATCCTCGAAGTCGGCTACGTGGGCATCTGGAGCCATCACCTCTTCCAGGGCATCGATATGAATGTGGTGCCGTGGATGCTGACGCTGGGCGGCCAGTCGTTCGCAAAGGCTTATGCGAACGTGTGGACGGAGGTGCACAACGGCACGGCCGTAACCCCGCAGCCGTTTTTTGAGACCGCCCTGGGCGGGCCGACATCCGCTTTCTGCACCGGCTCCCCGAGCTGTACCGCCGCCATGGTCAGCAACTACTCAAGCTACCTCACCACCGAGGACGTGACCGACTTCTTCAGCGGCATGGAGACCAGCCCTGGCTATATTCTCCCGCCGGCGCTCTACACCGATACCGGCCAGTCGCTCGCCTACGGCCCCTACGCGAATACTTCCAAAGGCTTTGCGAACTATCAGGCGATGGTCGTTAAGCTGACGAAACACACCTCCCATGGCCTGACGATGATCTCCAACTTCACTTACGGCCACGATCTGGGGACGCTCGGTCTCGCGCAGACCTACACCCTGGATACGCCCGATAACGCCTATAATCTCCGCGCCGACTGGACCCCGCAGCCCTGGGACAGAAAGTTCGTCTTTAACACAGTCGCAACTTACGTTCTGCCCTTTGGCGATGGCCAGCGATGGCTCGCGACCAGCAATCCCTTCTTGAGCCGGCTCGTGAGTGGATGGTCGTTTTCGCCCATCTTCACCTTTGCTTCCGGCCTGCCGAATGAGATCTACACGGGAGGCTACGAGATGGGAGCCGGTTACGCTGAAAACGGCGCCTCTGCCGTCCAACTCAACCCCAGCCAGCGCTTCAGCAACGACCCGACCACCGGCGGGGTCAACTACGCCATTTGTAACGGCTCGGGTTGCAGTAATCCGCTGGACATTGGCATCAACAGCGACGCCTCCCGCGGAGGAAACGGAGCCAACGTCTTCGGAACAAACGCCATCAACGTCTACAATTCTTTCCGGCCGTTCATTCTGGGTATTGATGGCGCCCCGAGTCCGGATGGGAACCTTCGGGACCCCATGGTTTGGGAGCTTGATTTCGGGGTCACCAAGGACCTCCGCATCACCGAACGCGTTCACACCCAGATCTTCATGCAGTCGCAGAACTTCTTCAATCACAATAACTGGGGCGGTCCGAGCCTGAACCTCCAGGATCCCCATAACTTCGGCACGCTTGGTGGCGGCGCAACCGGACCGCGCATCATTCAGCTCGGTCTGCGCGTCGCATTCTGACCCGCTCCGAACCTCGAGACACAACGGGCGGCCCCGGCGCTTTTGACCGGGGCCGCCTTTTTGTGTAGGGCGCATCCGCGCGTGGCGCGGGCTCCCGAACCTTCGGGACTTGTCCGCGCTTGCGGCTGCAGGCGCCCTCGCGAATGCCGCCGATGCGGCGCAAGGCCCGGGCCGCGAAGGAAGCTGGGGCGCCTTCGAGGCCGGCCCGGCATGGCCGTTGCCCTCGTGGAAGTTCGGTGGTACGTTGTCGGGCGGTCCGGAGCCCCTCATGGAAATTCCGGTGAGGAGAACCAAAGGCACACCGAAGCCGGCGCGCTTCGCGCGCAGAGAGTTCCTGCGCCGCGGGCTGGCAGGTGTTTCCCTGATCGTTCCCCGGTTTTACGGAGGGCGGCTGGGCCAGGCGATTTTAGCGCCGAGCGCGCCTGCCGCCGTCGCCGGGCCGTGGTTCGTGGACGCGGCGCAGGCGTCCGGCCTCGCCGCCTTTCGCGATACCTGCGGCGGCCCGGCCAAGGATTACCTGATCGAAACCGTGGGCAGCGGCGTGGCGATGTTCGATTACAACGGCGACGGCTTGCTCGACGTGTATTTCGTCAACGGCTCCACGTTCCAGATTCTCGATAATCCGCGCCTGCCCAAGACCTCGGGGCGCTTGTTCCGCAATAACGGCGACGGAACGTTTACCGACGTGACCGAGGCCAGCGGCCTGATCAATCAAGGCTGGGGCCAGGGCGTTGCGGTGGCCGATTACGACAACGACGGCCATCCCGATGTCTTCATCACGAACTGGCCCCGGAACGCGCTCTTCCATAACAACGGCAACGGCACGTTCACCGACGTGACGAGCGAGGCGGGCGTGGAAGGCGGGAATTGGAGTTCCGGCGCGGCGTGGGGCGATTACGACGGCGACGGCCGGCTGGACCTCTACGTGCCCCGTTACGTGGATTTCGACCGGGCCTACACGCCGAAAGCGCAGATGATGACCTATTGCCTCTACAACGGCGTTCCGGTGGCTTGCGGGCCGCGCGGCTTGCCGGGGCTCTCCGATTTGCTCTATCACAACGAGGGCAACGGAAAATTCCGCGAGGTAAGCCAGGAGGCCGGCGTGCGCGGAACCGGCGACGCTTACGGGTTCCAGGTGGTCTGGTGCGATTTCGATAACGACGGCCGTCTGGATGCCTTCGTCGCCAACGATTCAACGCCGAATTTCCTTTGGCGCAATAAGGGCGATGGCACGTTTGAAGAAATCGCGTTCGAAGCCGGATGCGCCCTCAGCGGCGATGGCCGCGAGCAGTCCTGCATGGGGGTCGCGCTCGGCGACTACGACAACGATGGTTGGTTCGACCTTTTCGTCACCAACTTCGCCGAGGATTACAACACCCTCTATCACAATCGCCGCGGAAAGTTCGAGGATGTGACCTACGCGGCCGGGCTCGGCACGGTCAGTTACAGCGAATTGGGCTGGGGCACGGGCTTCGTGGATTTCGATAACGACGGTTGGAAGGACATTTTTGTCGCTAACGGCCACCTCTATCCGCAGGCGGACAAGGCGGGAAATTCCTATTTCCAAAGGAACCAGCTCCTGCGCAACCTGCGAAACGGCCGCTTCGCCCTGGTTCCGCCCCGGGAAAGCGGCTTCGACGTGAAACGCACGAGCCGCGGCGCCGCCTACGGCGATCTGCTCGGCAAGGGGCAAATGGCCATTCTGGTGAACAACGTGGACGACGTCCCCTTCTTTTATTCACCCTCGCGTAACCAGAATGCCAACTGGATTCGTCTAAGACTGGTGGGGACGAAGTGCAACCGCAGCGCCGTGGGAGCGCGCGTTGAAGTGACGGCGAATGGATTGACCCAAACCGACGTCGTGCAGGCGGGAGGAAGCTTTTATTCAACGAGCGACATCCGCTTGCACTTCGGCTTGGGCGCCGCCCGCGAGGCTGCGCTGGTCAAAATTCGATGGCCGGATGGGAGCGCGGAGCAACATGCAAACCTGGCCGCGAACCGGGAATACCTTCTTCGGCAAGCGTGCTGTCCCTAGCGGCCCGTTGGGTGGCGCGGGGACGGCGAAGATTTTGGGGCTGAGCTTTCTTCCTGGAAAGCTCCGTGCCCTTCTGTTGCTCGCCGTCGCGGTAACCGTCCTCCGTGCCGCTTCGCTTTCGGCGCAGATGACCCAGCAATTCCCGGGGCTTCCCCGCAGCCCCGTGCAGAATCCCCTCTCCCCGGAGAACGGGTTTCCCGCCACTCCGGGAACTCCGCTATCCCAAGTGGCCGCGGCCCGCGCGGCCGTGCAACGCCATCCCCAGTCCGGGAAAGCTTATCTTTCCCTGGCGGAAGCCTTGCTGACGACTGGGGAGGAGGATGAGGCGCTCGATGCGCTGAAGAGCGCGGTTCAGCTTGCTCCGCGCGAAGCGGAAGCATGGTATCTGAAGGGGCTGATTGAGGCGCGAAGAACGATGTGGGCGGCCGCCAGGCAGGATTTCGCCCAGGCCGTCGAGGCCCGTCCGTCGTTTGTAAGCGCGCGCGTCGAGCTTGGCGACATGCTGCGGCGGACTGGCCGTTTCGAGGATGCGGCGAGCGAATTGACTCTGGCGTTGACGAAGAAATCGAAAGACGCCTTGGCGCGCTACGATCTCGGCTTGGTCGAGCTTCAGCAGGGGAAAATGGCTGACGCGGAACGGGAATTTCGAAAGGCGCTCGCGGCAGAAAAGGACTTTCCTGAAGCTCGCGCCGGCCTGGCGGAGACATTGCTGGACGAGCACGAATGGGCGGCTGCGGCGCCGATTTTTCAGGATGCGGTTGCGGATAATCCCGATTCGCTCGAGCTGGCGAACGGCCTCGCGCTCGCCTTAAGTCATCTCGGCGATTCCGCGCGGGCAGCGGCTGCTTTCCAGAGGGCCCGTGCCCTCGCGATCCGGCATGTGGGAACGCAAAGAGCCCGGACGGAAAATACGATGGGTTTGCATTACCTGCAGGCAGGTGACGCGGCGCGAGCGCTGGCTGCGTTTCAGCAGGCGGTGAAGGACGCTCCGGACTTCGCCGAGGCGCGCTACAACCTGGGCCGGCTCGAGCTCGAGGAAAGCCACCCTGGCGCGGCGATTGCGGATCTCAAGATCGCGCTCGGGCTTCAGAAGAATTATCCTGAAGCGCTGAATAGCCTCGGAGAAGCCTATTTGCGTTCGGGCCAGAGCGATCTTGCAGTGCAATCGTTCGAGGATGCCTTGAAAATCCA
This sequence comes from Acidobacteriota bacterium, assembly GCA_021788095.1. Classification (GTDB taxonomy): domain Bacteria; phylum Acidobacteriota; class Terriglobia; order Acidiferrales; family UBA7541; genus JAKASX01. The sequence goes on from JAJYLB010000007.1 coordinate 7,976, forward strand.
GCCCGGATTTGTGGCGGCCCGGTTTAATCTCGGGATGGCCAAGATCGCGCAGGGCATGAGAAACGAAGCGGAGAAACAGTTCAAAGAGGTCATCCTTCTCGCGCCGGATACCGCGGCGGCCCATATCGAGCTCGGCCTCCTCCTGGCGCAAGAGGATGGAGCTTTGTCCTCCCGAGCGCGCAAAGAGTTAAGCGAAGGCTTGCGGCTTGATCCGCGGCTGATCAACTTGATTCCAGAAGACTTGCGCACGCAACTTCAAGGAAGCCCCAAGGATCGAACGGGCAGCGCGCTAAGGCAAAGCGAGATGCCAAGGCGCGCCACCTCCCCGTCTGGGCCGGAGGCGGCGACCTTCGCCAGCCGGTCCTTTCCCTCAGGCGATCGCACATCCCAATCTCCCTTGTAGGCGCGGTTAGAGTGGCGCGGGCATTCTTGCCCGCGCGCTTTAGGCTGTGGGCAGGCTGTGGCCAGCTTGCGAATACCGTTGGCGCGGCGCTATGCTCGTGCGGCGAAGGGGGAAACTCATGAACAACAAGCAAGGACTTCCGGTACTCTTGATTGCACTCTTGGTTTTGTTGGCTCCGTTGGGGGCGCGCGCCCAGTCCCGAAGCGTCGGGACGCAGAATCCGGTGGCTTCCGCCGTTCTCAACGCTGTTCAGGGGCACGGCCGCTCCCTGATTGCCGGCGCCGAGGAGATGCCCGCCGCAAAGTACGGCTATGCGCCCACGCCTCAGCAGATGACTTTCGGGCATCTGGTGATGCACGTCGCCCAGTCGAACGCATTCCTCTGCTCGCGCATTTCGGGCGAGAAGGCGCCCGTTCTCGGCAACCTGACCGAGAAGACCCCCAAAGCCGACCTCGTCGCCGCGATGAAAAAATCGTTCGATTTCTGCGAGCAGGCGCTCGCCAAAGTGAACGACAGCACGTTGAGCGAGCAGGTGCCGTTTTTCGGCGGCCGCAAGATCTCGAAAGCGGCGGCGATGATCGGCCTCTCGAACGACCTCTTCGATCACTACTCGCAGGAAGCGATCTACTTGCGCCTCAACGGCCTCCTGCCGCCCACTGCCCAGCCCCGCCAGGGCGCCCGCCGCGGAATGTAAGCACGAATTTGGCGGTAGGGGCACGCAGCAACGTGCCCCTACTACCGGTCAGTATGAGGACGCCGTGAAGGTGGTTGGGCATGATGACGAACTGGTCCAGGCTGACCCGGGGGCGGACGATGGCGGTCCTCTTCCACTCGTCTTCGACGATCCGGCCCACCTCGCTCAAGGAGACGTACGCGCCTACCACGTCGCCAAACAGGCAACCGCGGTCTTCGCTGCAGATTGTCAGGAAGTAGATTCCGGTTGGGAATAATCAAAGCCTTGCAGGCGAACGCTTCGCCGATGTCGTCGCGCCAGGTGGTCAGGCACTGCCCTATCCTCAGATGAGTGCGCTCGCTGTAGGGGCACGCTGCTGCGTGCCCCTGCAACTGCGGACGAAAATTCCGCGATCCACGAGCCCTTACCGGCCGGTGGCGACGTTGGCGTGCTGCAGGCGGCGTCCAATGCGGTCGGCTTCGCTGTGGAGTTCAAGCGGCAGGTCGTCGCCGAATTTCCCGAAATATTCCTTGACGCCTTCCAGCTCCGCCGACCAATCGGCCGGATCGACGCGCAGGAGCGCTTCGAGGTTTTGCCTGGAGATATCGAGGCCGTTCAGGTCGAGCGCCGCCGGCGTGGGCACGAGGCCAATGGGCGTCTCGTGGGTTTCGCCCGCGCCGCTGATGCGGTCGAGCATCCACTTCAACACGCGCACGTTTTCGCCGTATCCCGGCCACAGATACCGGCCTTCGCTGTCCTTCCGAAACCAATTCACGTGGAAAATGCGCGGCGGATGCGCGAGCCGCCGGCCCATCTCCAGCCAGTAGGAAAAGTAGTGCCCCATGTTGTACCCGCAGAAAGGCAGCATCGCCATCGGATCGCGCCGCAACACCCCCACCGCCCCGGTGGCCGCGGCGGTGGTTTCCGAGGCCAGCGTGGCTCCGGAGTAGACTCCGTGCTCCCAACTCGTCGCTTCGTAGACGAGCGGTTCGAGCTTGGCGCGCCGGCCGCCGAAGATGAATGCGGAAATCGGCACGCCGGCCGGGTCTTCCCAGCGCGGGGAGATCGAAGGCGATTGACGCGCGGGGACCGTATAGCGGGAATTGGGGTGGGCGGCAGGACCGTTCTCGGGCAACCACGCTTGGCCCTTCCAGTCGATCAAACCTTGAGGCGGCTGGGCTGTCAGCCCCTCCCACCACGGCTGATTGTCGGGCGTTAGGCCGACGTTGGTGAAAATCGTGTTGCGGTGCAGCGCCTCGATCACATTGGGATTGGTGTGCTCGTTCGTGCCGGGCGCAACACCGAAAAATCCCGCCTCCGGATTCACCGCGTAGAGGTAGCCGTCGGGACCGGGATGCAGCCAGGCGATGTCGTCGCCGACGGTCCAGACGCGATAGCCTTCGTCTTCCAGAGCGGAAACCATCATCGCCAAATTCGTCTTGCCGCAGGCGCTGGGAAACGCCGCCGCCATATAGGTGACGCGCCCGCCCGGATCCTCGAGACCGAGGATGAGCATGTGCTCCGCCATCCAACCTTCTTCCCGCGCCATCCATGTGCCAATCCGCAAAGCGAAACATTTCTTGCCCAGCAGCGCATTGCCGCCGTAGCCCGACCCCACGCTCCAGATCAGCTTCTCCTCGGGGAAGTGGAGGATGTAACGGTGGCTCGGATCGAGATCGCCGTTCGAATGCAGCCCGGGAACGAAGTCGTCGGACCGGCCCAGCCGGTCGAGCGCAACGCGGCCCATCCGCGTCATGATCCCCATGCTGGCGGCGACGTAGGCGCTGTCGGTGACTTCGACGCCCACGCGCGCGAAGGGTGATTCCGCCGGGCCCATGATATAGGGCAGGACGTACATCGTGCGGCCCTTCATGGCCCCCTCGAGCAGCGGCCGCACCATCTCCTTGGCTTGCTGGGGCGCCATCCAGTTGTTGGTCGGGCCGGCGTCTTGCTTCCGCTCGGTACAGATGAAGGTGACCTTCTCGGTTCGGGCCACGTCGCGGGGATCGCTTCGATGTAAGTGGCAGTTAGGAAAGGATTTACGGTCGAGCAGGAGGGAGTTGCCGCCCCGCAACATGTCCTTGAGAAGCTGTTCGTGCTCGCCTTCGGTTCCCTCGCACCACTGAACGCGTTCCGGCTTGGTTAGCGCAGCCGCTTCTTCCACCCACTTCTCCATTGGAGTTGGCACAGTTCCTCCGGCGGGAAAGGACCCACTGAACAACAAATGACTTGCCGGCAAAGCGAGATGCGCGTCCGCAGCAGAAAAGTCTAGTCCCGGCACACGCGAAATGCAAGAAATTGGTGGACGAAGCGTTCCGTTCCCCTGCGGGGCCGGCCTTTCCGGCCTTCTTGCCCCTTGTTGCTATAATTCCGGCGCGAGGAGAACCGGTGTACGCGCGGCGTTTCCACATCGAGGTGATCGTCGCCGGTGAGCGGCGGCCCTGCCCGCTTGACTGGCTCGACGCCTTTGCCATGCGCAATTTCACCGGCTCGGCGGAATTCGACGATACCCTGCCGGTTGCCGACGGCGTGCTCGAAGCGGGATTCCGAGTGCAGCCGGAACGGCTGGCCTCCGCGCTAGGCGAGTGGCTCACGAGGCGCGGGAAGGGTGACGGCCAAACCGTTGCCGTGGAAATCCGCGAAGAGCCTCGCGGGACGTGAGGCCGGCTCCGGAACCGGGGTCCCCTGGCCAGCGTCTGGTACGGGCGGGGTCTCCCCGCCCCCGGGTCGAGAGGGGCGGGCAGGCAGGCGCGGAAACCGCGCCCCTGCCGGAATTCGAATGGCCGGTGTGGACCCTAGCGAACCTTTGCCGACGCGGCCGCGTGCGGCTGCAGAGCTTCGAGAATGCTGGGTAGCGCTTGCCGCGCCGCTTGCTCGCCCGCCCGGATGAGTTCGGTCGCGCGGGCGAAATCATCCCAGTGGAACTCCGTCACTTTCGGCTCGATCACCACGTTGGCCAGCGGCCGCCAAGACGTTTCCGCGTGGCTCGCGAGGATGGAGTACGTGCGGCTGATAATTTCGAAAAAGTTCGTGGGGCGCTCGTCGGATGCAAGGCCCGAAAGATTCACCGCGATGACAAACTCGGCGCCCATGCGGCGCACCGCGTCGGTCGGTACCGGCGACGTAACGAACCCATCGACGAGCAGCTTGCCGTCTTGCGCTATCGGCCGAAACAAGCCGGGGTAGGCGCAGGAGGCGCAAAGCGCCGGGCCGATCTCCCCGCTCGTGAAATAGACCGATTCGGCGCTCAGCAGATCGCTTGCGACGATCGTGAGCGGAATCCGCAGCGACTCGAATCGCCGCACCGGGGTCAGCCGTCCCAGGTAGCGCTTCAGGCGGGTGCTGGACGCCAGCCCCTGCCACGAGACGGACCACTCGGCGAAGTCCTTGAAGCGCGTCTGCTGGCCCACGCGCTCCATCTCCGCGAGCGGCGCTCCGCCGGCATAGGCGGCCGCGACCACCGCTCCGACGCTCGTCCCGGCGAGAAAATCAAGGGGAATCCGTTGCTCCTCGAGCACGCGTAACACGCCGATGTGTGCGATGCCGCGGGCGAATCCGCCGCCGAACGCCATCCCGACTTTCGGGATTGGCCTGGGGCGCTCCGGCCGGGGAGTGTAGGCGAACTCCCGGACCCGCTTCACTGTGCGATCGACCCAACCGGCAAGTTCCCCCATGAGCGTCCTCCCGTACTACACTACATACCCTGGATTCGGGCAGGGGCTGGTTTCGTTGACTGCGGCCCTCCCGATTCCGTACCCTCGATGCGGATTAGCTGGACGAATAGGCCCTTACCCGGCCTTAGCCATACAGGATACCCCTCCCTGTGAGGAAAACGATCGAGCAAGCGGTGGTTCTTGGAGCGGGAACGATGGGCGCCCGTATCGCCGCTCATCTTGCCAACGCCGGGGTTCGCTGCTCCCTGCTCGATGTGCCAGGGGCGGCGCCGCAGCCTCGCAACGCGCCGGCGTCCGCCGGGTTGAATGCCGCGCTGGCGGCGCGGCCTCCGGCCTTCTTTACCCCTGAAGCGGCGCGGCTCGTCCAGGTGGGTAATTTCGAGGACGATCTCGGCCGGTGCGCCGAAGCCGATTGGATTCTCGAAGCGGTGATCGAAGATTTGGATATCAAGCGCGGGCTGCTCGACCGGGTGGAAGCGCACCGGCGGCCCGGGTCGCTGGTGACGACCAACACTTCCGGCTTGCCCATCGCGCGCCTGGGCCAAGGCCGGTCCCCGGAGTTCCTGGCGCACTGGGCCGGCACGCACTTCTTCAATCCACCGCGCTATCTCAAGCTCGTCGAACTGGTGCCGGGTCCGGCGACGCAGCCCGACGCCCTCGACGCCCTCGCTCGCTTCTGCGAAGAGCGGCTGGGCAAGGGCGTCGTCTTCGCCAAGGACACGCCGAATTTCATTGCCAACCGAGTCGGTACGTTCGCTTTCCTGACGGTCATGGGCTTGATGGCCGAACTCGAAATGACGATCGAAGAGGTCGATGCCCTCACCGGCCCCGCGCTCGGCCGGCCCCGCTCGGCCACTTTCCGCACCGCCGATATCGTGGGCCTCGATGTCCTCTCCCACGTCGTAACCCACCTCTACGAGAACCTCGCCGCCGACGAAGCTCGCGAGCTATTTCGCCTCCCTCCCTGGATTGCGGAGATGATGGCGAGAGGCTGGCTGGGCGAGAAGTCCGGCCGCGGCTTCTACGAGAAGGCCGCCAAGAGCGGCGAAAGCGAGATCCTGACGCTCGATTGGCCCTCGATGGAGTACCGGCCGCGACGGCGCCCGAAACTGCCCGCGCTCGACGCCACCCAACTGGTGAGCGACGCGGGGGAACGCCTGCGCATGCTGCTGGGCCCCGCGCTCGAAGGGCGACCGGCGGACACGGCGACCAAATTCCTATGGGGCGCCGTCTCGCGCCCCTGCCTCTACGCCGCGCGCCGCATTCCCGAAATCGCCGATACCTTGGTGGATGTCGATCGCGCCATGCGCTGGGGCTACGGCTGGGAATTCGGTCCGTTCGAGATGTGGGACGCCGTGGGGCTCGAGGCGATGGCGCGCGCGCTCGAGCGGGAAGGGAACTCGCTGCCGCCGCTCGTCGAGCGGGCCCTGGCTGCGGGCCGGAAGTTGTTTTACGAGTGGGCGGAAGGGCGCGCGAGCTATTTCGATCTCGGGGCGGGCGCGATGAAATCCGTCGTCCAACCCGAAGGCGTGCTGGTGCTCAAGTCGCTCGAAGACCGAAGCCGCGTCGTCGAGCGGAACGCCGGCTCAAGCCTCATCGACTTGGGCGACGGCGTGCTCTGTTGCCAGTTTCACACGAAAATGAATGCGCTGGGGGGCGACATCTTCGCGATGCTTCGCGCCGGCGTGCGCCGCCTGGAATCCGGCTTCGACGCCATGCTCATCGCCAATCAGGCGGAGCATTTCTCCGCCGGCGCCAACCTCATGCTGCTGCTCGTCGCGGCGCAGGAACAGGATTGGGACGAAATCGATTTGGCGGTGCGCCAATTCCAAAAAGTGAATCACGCCATCCGCTACGCCCCCAAGCCGGTGGTCGCCGCGCCGCATGGCATGACGCTGGGCGGCGGCTGCGAAATCTCGCTCCACGCCGCCCGGCGGCACGCCGCCGCCGAAACCTATATGGGCCTGGTGGAAGCCGGTGTGGGCTTGATTCCTGCGGGCGGGGGATGCAAGGAGATGCTGATTCGGGCCGGGGCCGGCGGGGCCGTCCTGAAGCTTCGGGAGGGTGTGGGCGGCGAACTGGATCTCTTCCAGCATCTGCGGCCGATTTTCGAGAATATCGCCATGGCGAAGGTCTCGACTTCGGCGGAGGAAGCTCGCGCCCTGGGCTATCTGGACGCGGCCGATCCCGTGGCGATGAACGGCGACCGGCTCGTGGCGCAAGCGAAGCAAACCGCTCTGGCCCTCGCCCGCTCTGGCTACCATCCGCCCGCGCCGCCTGCGATTCGCGTCTTGGGCGAACAGTTCCTTACCGCGGCCAAACTCGCCATCCACATGCTGCTTCGCGGCGAATTCATCTCGGAATACGACGCCCTGGTCGCCCGCAAGCTGGCTTACGTCCTGGCCGGGGGCGCGCTTGGAGCGCCGCAAACGGTCGGCGAAGAGTACATCCTCGATCTCGAGCGGGAGGCGTTCGTCAGCCTCATGGGCGAGCGGAAAACGCAGGAGCGCATCGCCCACACGCTCAAGACCGGCAAGCCGCTCCGCAACTAGCCCGTTCCGCAGAGGCGTTGGAATTCGGGGTCTTCGTGAGAGAATGGACTGGTCCTGATTGCCGGATGGTTAGCCCCTTGCGCGGTGCCGGCGGACGTTCTTGACGATGACGCGCTCCCCGCACGACCCCTTGCTTTTGCCCCCGCTTCCCCTCGCCGAGTGGCGCGAGACGCGCGATACCCTCCAGTTGTGGACGCAGATCGTCGGCAAAGTCCGCATGGCGCTCAGCCCGCCGGTCAATCATTGGTGGCACGTGACGCTTTACGTCTCCGCGCGCGGGCTGGCGACGTCCGCCGTTCCCTGGCCGGGAGGTCTGTTCGAGATCGAGTTCGATTTCCTCGATCACCAGTTGCGCATCGAAACGAGCGATGGCGCAGCCAAGCGGGTGGCGCTCGCGCCGCGCACGGTCGCCGATTTCTACGCCGACGTTATGGCCTCGCTCCACTCGCTCGGCATCGAACCCAAATTCCACGCGCATCCCGACGAAATTCCCGACGCTATCCCCTTCGCCGAAGATCGCGTGCACCGGACCTACGATCCCGCGCAGGCCAACCGCTTCTGGCGCGCTCTGGTCGCCATCGCGCCTGTGTTCCAGGAGTTCCGCTCCCGGTTTCAGGGTAAGTGCAGTCCCGTGCATTTCTTTTGGGGCGCGTTCGACCTCGCGGTCACGCGCTTTTCAGGCCGGGGCGCGCCGGAGCGGCCGGGCGCGGACCGGGTCCTGCGTGAAGGGTATTCGCACGAGTGTTCGAGCGCGGGCTTCTGGACCGGCGGCGCCTCCGGCGTGGACGAAGCGGTTTTCTACTCCTACATGGCCCCGGAGCCGGAAGGCTTTCGCGAGACGCGCGTTCGGCCGGGGGCGGCCTACTACCACGAAGGCTTCGGCGAATTCCTTTTGCCCTACGAGGATGTGCGCCGATCGGATTCGCCTCAAGAGACCCTGCTCGCCTTTTTCCAGAGCTGCTACGATGCCGGGGCCAACCTCGCGAAATGGGATCGTGCGGCGCTCGAGCGGCAGCGGCCGGAATCGTGAGCGGGGAAGGGGAAGAAGACCCGGGAGAGCCGCAGGGGTAGTGGTAGGGGCGCGGTCACCGCGCCCGCCACTGATGCCTGCGCCTCACGTAGTGCTCCGCTGTTGCTTTTTGTGTTCGCCAATCGTCCAATAAGCGGTAGGGCTCCCGAGCGTTTGCCTGGTGCCTCGCCGGAGACGGCAATGCGGAGATGCGACCATGCATGAAGCGGTCATCGTCAGTGCTGTTCGAACTCCCGTGGGGAAGGCGTTCAAAGGCTCGCTGAGGACGTCGCGGCCCGACGATCTGGCGGCCGTCGTCCTCCAGGAAGCGGTCCGGCGCGCGCCGGGACTCGATCCCCAGGAGATCGACGACGTGGTTCTGGGCTGCGCCATGCCGGAAGGCGAGCAGGGCATGAACGTTGCGCGCATCGCGTCGCTTCGCGCGGGTTGGCCTGCCGAGATCTCCGCCATGACTATCAATCGCTTTTGCTCCTCGGGCCTCCAGGCCATCGCCCTGGCCGCCGAACGCATTTCTGCCGGCCATGCCGAAGCGATCGTCGCGGGTGGAACCGAATCGATGAGCTTGGTTCCCATGGGAGGGAACAAGATCTCGCCGAATCCCTGGCTGGTGGATCGTTATCCCGACACCTATTTGAGCATGGGGCTGACGGCGGAGAATCTGGCGCGGGAATATTCTATCACGCGCGACCAAGCCGATGAGTTCTCCTTCGGCAGCCATCAGAAGGCGCTGGCGGCTATCGCTCAGGGCCATTTCCGCGCCGAAATCGTTCCCGTGGAAGTCGAGCGATGCGCTTTCGAAAACGGGCGGACGAAGACCGAGCGAGTGGTCTTCGACACCGACGAAGGTCCCCGCGCCGATACGTCGAAGGAAGCCCTCGCCAAGTTGAAACCCGCCTTCCACGCCCGCGGCGTGGTCACGGCGGGCAACAGCTCTCAGATGAGCGATGGCGCCGCCGCTGCGGTCGTCCTAAGCGACGCGCGCGCTCGCGCCCTAGGCCTTAAGCCTCGCGCGCGCCTGGCGGCTTATGCGACGGCCGGCTGCGCTCCCGAGCGCATGGGTGTCGGCCCCGTGTTTGCGATACCCAAGGCGCTCAAGATGGCGGGCCTGACGCTCGATCAAATCGAGGTGATCGAATTAAACGAAGCTTTCGCCGCTCAGGCGCTCACGGTCATCCAACTTGCCGGGCTCGATCCCGCGCGCGTGAATCCCAACGGCGGCGCCATCGCGCTCGGCCATCCGCTCGGCTGCACGGGAGCCAAGCTGACCGCTACGATCCTCGGCGAGATGGAGCGGCGCGGCGCCCGGTACGGCATGGTCACGATGTGCGTCGGAGGAGGCATGGGCGCGGCAGGGATTTTCGAACGCCTCTCCTGATCCGCGCGCGAGTTCGCCGCCCGGCGCGCGGGGCTCTTTTCCCCTTGGATTCGCTGGCATGGTCGTTCCCGCCCAAACGGTGCCACGTTCATTCCCGCTCGAACGCTCCCAAGGTTGTTCCCGCCCAGATTTGTATTACGGTCATTCCCGCGAAAGTTTACCCTCCGCGAAAGCGGGGGGCGGGAATCCCCTTTCTCCAACTTGTTAGAATCCCCGCCCCGCGCTCATTGCCCAACGCCAGCAATCCAGCTAACATGAGATGGTTCCTGAATCCAACGAGTCGATCGAAATTCTATGCCTCAACTGGTCTGGTATTTTGCCTACGGCAGTAACATGACTCTCTCCCAAGTCCGCGCTCGCGCTGGCGAAATCGCGGAAGACAAGAACGGCAAGCTGGAGAATTACGAAATCCTGTTCAACAAGAAGGCGCGCGGGGGATCGGCGACAGCCAATATCCGTCCGGCGCCCGGGAAGGTCGTCTACGGCATTCTCTACCGCATTCCCGAATCGGCTTTTCGCGCCCTCGACCGCTTCGAAGGCGTTCCGGAGCACTATCGCCGCATTGAAGTGAACGTCACCGACGGCCAGGGCAGCCGGGTTGCCGCCCAGGCCTATATCGCCACTAGGGTCGAGAAGGGGCTGCGGCCTGCCGGCCACTACTTGCAAGCCATCCTCCAAGCCGCGGAAGAGCGCCACTTCCCCGCCGAATACGTCGAGGAATTGAAGGTCACCGCAGCCGCCGGCTAACCGGCGCGAATGCGCGTATTGAGGCATTTCGGACATTGAAGTCGAACAAGCTGCTCCGCAAGGCGCTCTCGTCGCCCGCAAATCTCCGCTTCAAGGAGGCGTGCTCACTCGCCGAGGCCTTTGGATTCCACCTCTCGAGGGTCAGCGGAAGCCATCACATCTTCGCTTGCGAAGGGATACGTGAGCTGGTGAATCTCCAAAACGTCGGCGGAAAGGCCAAACCCTACCAGGTGAAGCAATTGCTTGGAGTCGTCGAGCGCTATAATCTGACCCTAGGTGGCGAGCGATGAAGGACTATCACATTAACCTCTTCTACAGCGAGGAGGACGGGGGATACATCGCGGACGTGCCCGACCTTGCTCACTGCGCTGCCTTCGGCGAGACCCCGGAGCAAGCGCTGGCCGAGGTTCTGAAAGCCAAGGCGGCATGGATTGACGCCGCGCGGGCCGAAGGCAAGCCCATCCCGCCGCCCACTTTCAGACCGGTTATTTACCAACTGCCGGAAATCCCTGCTTGACCCGCGGCCGCGACCGCGGAGCGAGTGGACCGGCGCCGTAACAAAAAGCGCGACGAGGAGCGCCAGCTCATGCCCGCACCTGCCGTCAACCAGCGCGTGATGAAGGGCGGCGAGTTCCTTCTGGAATCCTGCCCGCCGGAGCAGGTCTTCACTCCCGCTCAGCTCACCGACGATCAGAAGCTCGTCGGCCAGACCGCGGAAGAGTTCGTGGAAAAAGAGGTGTTGCCTCTGGTTCCCGAGCTCGAACAGCACAAGGAAGGCCTGATGCCCGCTCTGCTGAAGAAGGCCGGCGGGTTGGGCTTGCTCGGCGGCGGCATCCCCGAGGAGTACGGGGGCACGGGGCTGGACAAGGTGTCTGCCACGATCCTCGCCGAGAAGCTGGCGGCCTACGGCTCCTTCGCCGTCACCCATGGCGGCCACGCCGGCATCGGCACGCTCCCCATCGTCTATTTCGGCACCGAGGAGCAGAAGCGCAAGTACCTGCCCCGGCTGGCCACGGGCGAAATCATCGGCTGCTATTGCCTCTCGGAGGCGCTGGCCGGCTCCGATGCGCTCGGAGCGCGCGCGCGGGCCGAACTCTCCCCCGACGGCCGCCACTGGATTCTGAATGGGCAGAAGATGTGGATCACCAACGGCGGCTTCGCGGACCTGTACACCGTGTTCGCCAAGGTCGATGGCGAGAAGTTTTCCTGCTTCCTCGTCGAGCGCGGAACGCCGGGATTCTCCATCGGCGCGGAAGAAAAGAAGATGGGGATCAAGGGCAGCTCGACCGTGCCGATCTTCTTCGAAAGCGCCGCCATTCCCAAGGAAAACTTGCTCCACGAAGTTGGCCGGGGACACATCGTCGCTTTCAATATCCTGAATGTCGGCCGCTTCTCCCTGGGCGCTTATTGCCTGGGCGGCGCCAAGAAGACCCTCCAAGCCGCCGCTCGCTACGCCAAGGAGCGAACCGCTTTTGGGAAACCCATCGCCGAGTTCGGCCTCATCCAGGCAAAGCTCGCCGAAATGACCGCACGCGCTTTCGCCACCGAATCCATGCTCTACCGCTCGGCGGGGATGATCGAAGCCGCCACCGAGTCGGCCGAACGCGCCGGTGACCGCACCGCACGGATGATGAAGGTCCTCGAGGAGTACGCGATCGAGTGCTCGATCAGCAAGGTGTTTGCCAGCGAAATGGTGGACTTCGTGGTGGATGAAGCGGTGCAGGTTTTCGGCGGATACGGCTTTCACGAGGACTATCCCGTAGCCCGCTCCTATCGCGATAGCCGCGTTAACCGCATCTTCGAAGGCACCAACGAGATCAATCGCCTGCTCATCATCCAGATGCTCATGAAACGCGCGATGGCCGGCGCCCTGCCTCTCGTTCCCGCGGCTCTGCGCCTGGCCGACGAAGTCTTCGCCGCCCCGGCCGCCCAGGAGCCGCCCGAAGGCCCGCTCGGCCCGGAATTCCTCGCGGTGACTTCCGCGAAGAAGGCGTTCCTGCTCGCCGCGGGCGCCGCCGTCCAAAAATACCGCGACCGCCTGGCCGACGAGCAGGAAATCGTTGGCGCGCTGGCGAATGTGGTGATGGAAATCTACGCCATGGAATCCGCTCTCCTCAGGTCGGCTCAGGCCGTGGCCCGCGAGGACGCCGCGGCTGCCGTCATGGCCGCGGCGGCGCGCCTGGTGGTCTACGACGGCATGGACCGCGTCGAGAAGCAGGCGCGAACCGCGCTCGAAGCCTCCGTCGAAGGCGATGCGCTCCGCACCCAACTGGCGATCCTCAAGAGGTTCAGCCGCCGCGAAGCTGTGGATACGATCGGACTCCGCCGCCAACTAGCCGCCGCGGTCCTCGCCGTCGGCCGCTATCCCCTCGAAGGCCGGTGACGCTCCTCGTCCCGCATTGTCCCCACGAAGACTGTGCGTGATCTGTGTCATCTTGAGGCCGCCGGCGTTCGTCTTGCAGCCGTGGGATCACGGCCCTGAGCGGAGTCGAAGGCCGGCGGCCTCAGGATGACAACCAAGGCGGTCTGTCATTCTGAGGGGCGCCTTGTGCCCCGAAGAATCTCTCTGGAAACTGATGGCGGGACCGCCATGCGGGGCGTCCAGGTCAACTACTGGTGAGAAATACGCGCAAAGGTTTGCAGCCGCGCACGTTGACGCTTTTCCCGGTTCTCCGCATCTAACCAGATTGGGAGTGGAGAAAATACACATGGACAGTGAAGGACTGCTCAACCCGGAGGGGCTGTGGAATCGCCGGGGCGCATGGCTGGCGGGATCGATTGCCGCGGCGGGGTTTATCGGTTTCCAGTATTCCTTCATTGACCAGACCATGGCTGCCTTCGCGATCTTTGCCATCGCTTGGATTGTCTTGTTGGCAGCCGCGTTTCTGGTTGCCCTGTTTGGGTGGGCGGGGGCACAAGGCCTCGTTCGCCTGAGGCGCCCGGCGGAAGCCCTTCTGTCGCGAGTGCCGGCTTCCGGTCGGCTGAATCTCGCGTCGCCTTGGCTAGCCCGCGGCGCCACCACAGTCTGGCGGGCCGCGCGCGCGTGGCTGACGCAGCCGGTGGGCCCATGGAAATGGCCGAGAGTGGAATGGGCTGAGGTGCGCAACATCAGCCGGATTGAAGAGTTGGGTCGCGGACGCGGGCCCAGCGCCGATTCGCAACCTCCCCATCACCGTCGCGCCGCGTAACAAGCCCTTGTCCCCGGTCAGGAGCGCCGGGACCCGCCACGGCGGGCGGAAACCGGCGAGCGCCTTATCCCCCAGTTAATCCCCGAACCTGTCTCCCGGCTTCTGAGGGCTTCTCCTCCCCTCTTTTGCTACAACGTTCTGGCCCCTGAGGCCGTGAATCCGGTATCATGAGAGCGATTCATAGGGAGAAAGCGCCGCCGTGCAGCGGACCCAAACGGGTGTCGCCGGTCCGGAAAACTTGGTAGGGGCGAATGGCGGCAGCAGCCGGAAAACGCTGCTGCGCGTCCGGCCACGGGGATTCTGCGCGGGAGTCGTGCGCGCGGTGGATATCGTCGAGTTGGCGCTCGAAGCTTACGGCCCTCCCGTCTACGTCCATCACGAGATCGTTCACAATCGTCACGTCGTCGAGCAGCTCCGGATGCGTGGGGCCATCTTCGTGGAAGCTCTAAGTGAGGTCCCCGACGGTACCGTATTGATTTTCAGCGCTCACGGCGTTCCTCCGCGCCTGCGTGAGGAGGCAGCGGAACGCAGGCTGAAGGTCGTCGACGCCACCTGCCCGCTGGTGACCAAGGTCCACCTGGAAGCGCAGAAATTCGCTCGCGAAGGGCGCACCATCGTCCTGATTGGCCATCGCGATCATCAGGAGATCGTCGGGACATCCGGCGAAGCGCCTCGCCAAACCGTGGTGGTGGGGAACGTGGAGGAGGTGGACCAGCTCCAAGTGCCCGACCCGGCTCGATTGGCCTACCTCACTCAGACCACGCTCAGCCTGTACGACACCCAGGAAATTGTGGCACGGCTCAAACTGCGCTTTCCCGGGATCGCCGGCCCGAAATCCTCCGACATCTGCTACGCCACGCAAAACCGGCAGGAAGCGGTGGAGGAAGTGGTGCAAGCCGTCGAGTTGATCCTTGTGGTGGGTTCGGCCAACAGCTCGAATTCCAACCGCTTGGTGGAAGTGGCCCAGCGGCGGGGAGTGCCGGCGCGGCTGATCGAGGATGAAGGCGATCTCCGCCCCGAATGGTTTGAAGGCGTCCAGCGAGTGGGCTTGACGGCCGGAGCCTCGGCTCCCGAAGTCTTGGTGCAGCAGGTGAGTGAGCGCCTGGCTCAGCTCGGCTACACGGATCAGCGCGATCTCGATCTGATCCGGGAAGACGTCCGTTTCACCCTGCCAGCGGACTTAGTACCCTTGAGCTGATCGGCCGTGGCGTCGCCGCCACCCCGATGGCTGGACCGCCCACAAAGGCATTCGGGCCCTGCATCGGCCCGAAGTGCTCTCTCTCGGTCACAGTCGGGAAAGGGTGATTCTTGGCAGCCAAGCTGATCCGCCAACCTGACCAGCTTGCCCTCGTCGGCGCTCCTACCAGCGCCGCGGCCGCGGCAGCGGGCGTCGAACGAGGTCCCGCGGCGCTGCGCGCGGCCGGAGTGGTCGAGCGCCTTTCCGCCGCGGGCTTTCAGGTGGCCGACGTCGGCGATCCACCCCCGGCGCTCTTCCAAGAAGACCCGGAAAATCCACGCGCGCGGAACCTCGGGGCCGTGTTGCCCGTGCTCGACGCACTTCGCGCGCGTGTGGAGCAGGCGGTCCGGACGCATGCTTTGCCCATCGTGCTGGGTGGTGACGCAACGGTTGCGCTGGCCCTTGTGGCCGGCTTGCGCCGCCAGGTGCCGAGCATCGCACTCATTCACTTCGGCCGCCGCGCCGACCTGCGCACTCCGACTCGCACCGACGACGGCTTGCTCGAGTCGATGACCGTTTCCCACCTCGTGGGCCAAGGCGCCGCGGAGATGGTCCGCTTCTGGAGGGATCCGCCGCTCGTGCGGGAACCGGACCTGGTGCTCTTCGGCTTGGAGCAACCGGATGAGATCGACGCCGAGCGCCTGGGGCATCTCGCGGTACGATCCGTCACGCTGACGAAGATTCGGGATTTGGGCGCAACTGCCGCGGCGGAGGGCTCTCTCGAGGTATTGCGCGCAGCGCAGCGCGATTTCGTTGTGCATCTCGGCTGGGAAGTCTTCTCGTCGGACGAAATGCCCGGTTGCCGCGGCGGGCTCGCCGGCGGCTTGAGCATAGCGGAGGTGTGCGCCGCGCTCGATCGCTTCGCTGCCCAGCCCCGCTTCGCCGGGCTCTCGATCTCCGGCTACGATCCCGCTCTCGATTCGGAGGGTCGCGGGGCTCGGGCTGCCGTCGAACTGCTGGCTGGCGCTTTCGCCGCTCGCCACGCCGCGCTCCTGCAGCCGACGACTGCCGGGCCGAGTACGCCTTCTGCGGAGACTTCCGAACCCGCCCCCGAACCGAGACAGGAGCCGCCCGTAGCCGAAAGCGCTGACGGCACGGCGGAACACGGCGAGTCGGAACCGCCTGCGCCGCCAGGGGGAGTAGCCGAGCCGGCCCCGCTCGCGGCCGTGGAGCCCGAAGCAGCCTCGGCTCCGTCAGTCCCCGAGGGAAGTGAGATGACAGCAGCACCGAGCCAGTCCTCCGCGTCCGAGAGCCTGGCCAGCCCGGCCCCCTCGGAACCACCTGCAACTCCCGATGTGGTTCCCGAAGTCGAGACTTCCTCCGCGGAGTCCGACGCGCAGAAGGCTTGACAGCGAAGGTGGCGTCGCGGATCCCGGACCGGGAAATCCGTTGCAACCCTTTTCGGGCGGATATAGCATCGAACGTCGGGGCCATGGGTGGCCTTCCGAGGAGAACAGCCATGATTCGTCTACGTTCCTTGAATTTTTTGATCGCAGGCACTGCTTTGGTCTTCTTGGTAGGGTCGGTTGCCATGGCGCAGACCAAAAAGCGGCCGAAACACGCGCGGACCGCTCCTGCCGCGCAGCCCAGGACGCCAGCGAAGGCCCGAGAGGCAGCGCCAGGCTCGACGTCGAGCCCAGGTCTGGGATTTGGAGTTGCCGAGTCGCTCTCCGGAACGATTCAAATCGTTGTTCCCGACCAGAACCTCCTCGTCGTTAATGGCCCCAACGGCGTTCCCTACGATCTGAAGGTGTCGCCAAAGACGGTCATCGTTGTTGGTGAGAAGGCAGGTACGCTGGCCTCGCTTTCCGGCTTGGCGGGCAAGCCGGTGTCCGTGGGTTTCGTGCCCCAGCGGGATGGCGATATTGCCACGCGCGTCGAAGTCAGCCCCTGAACCAGGGCGCGGCCCGATGGAGAAACCCCGCAGCGACTTTTTCTTTCGCAACCGCCGTTGGCTGCTCTTCGCGCTGGCGGCTGTGGTCTTCGCCGTTGTCCGGCCTTCCTCCCAGTCTTCGGCGGAATTACTCGCCGGTTTACTCGGTCGCTGGCTCGGCGCACCCGGCTCCCTCTTTTGGCTGCATGCCCTTTTTGGTCTCGGGGCTGCTCTGATCGCCCTCGGCGCGCTGTGGCGCACCTGGGGCGCGGCGTATCTGGGCACGCATGTCGTTCAGGACAGGAGCTTGCACACCGAGCGTTTGCTGGGCGACGGCCCCTACCGCCGCACGCGCAATCCGCTCTATTTCGGGAATATGCTCATGGCCGTCGGCTTTGGCCCCTTGCTCAACCCTTATGCCTGTGTCGTTCTGGTCGCCGGCATGTGGATTCTGGTCCGCCTGTTCATACGCGATGAAGAGGCGGCACTCGAAGAGAGCGGGGGCGATTCCTATCGCCGCTACTGCGCTGCCGTTCCGCGCATGATTCCTTCCTGGAGCGCCCGTATTCCGCCCTCGGGCGCGCGGCCGCGCTGGCTCCAAGGATTCTGCGGGGAAGCGTTCCTCTGGCTGGTGACGGTGCTAACTGCCGGCCTGGCCATAACACTCAACCCGGCATGGTTTCACCAGCGCGCGTTGTGGGGCGCCGCGATAGCTCTCGTGCTCTTTCTCTGGGCCCGCCGCCAGTCGAGGCAGCAGCCCGCCGCCCGGCCCGCCTGACCTGCCCGTGGTGGCGCGGGGCGTGCGCCGTTTGCATCTCCGGCGATTGGAGTCCGATGCCGTTGATCGGACCCGACGCACCTGGTCGGGGCCTGCCCTCATTGTTTCGGCCGGAGTCTCGCCCGCGATCCCCGGTGCCCAGTCCCCAGGTTCCTTGCCCCGCGAAAGCCTCCAAAAGTCGAGTGAATCATCGAATCCTGCGTGTCGTTTGGGTGCCCCACCCTTCCGGCGTCCCGAAGCTTCGGGATTGGCCGGAAGGGTGGGCCCGGTCGGAGGCAGCTTCGCCCGGAGGCTCCTATCCCTGCCCAGCGAAGGAGCGGGGCAATTTCGACCCCATCTGTATCCGCGCGAATCTGCGTTCTTCCGCGGCTTTCCCTTACCGATACCGCCATGCCTGTTTGGGAGCCAGCAGGCCCTGATCCCGTAGCCACCGCTCGAGCAGCTCCGGCCACAAATCCAGGGCGGGATCGCCCGATCCCAGGGCGGAGCCGTGTCGGCCATGGGCGAAAAGGTGTAATTCCGCCGGCACGTGCGCTCGAACCAGCGCCTCGTAGAAATCCACACTCGCCTGGACGGGAACGGTCATGTCGTCTGTGGTGGCGTAGAGGAATGTCGGCGGTGTCTTGGCCGTCACGTGCAAGGCGGGTGTGTACGCCTTCTCGTAGCTCCGGCACTCGGCCGCCGGAATCACCTTGAGGACCGAACAATAGGTGATCCAACCCTTGGCGTTGGGCTGCATGGCGTTCAGCCATGCGTAGGCGAGGATGAGAAAATCCGGCCGACTGCTCACGCGATCGATGGGATCGGGAGCGTTCGGATTGCCAGCGTCGAAGAGCGTGCCCGCAAGCGCCGCGAGGTGCCCACCGGCCGAGAAGCCGATAAACCCGATTCGATGGGGATCGACGCGATACTCCGCCGCTTCGTAGCGAACCAGCCGTACCGCTCGCTGCGCATCGAGAAGCGGCGTGGGGAAAGGGTTCCGCGGCCCATAGCGATACTTCAGAAGGAAGGCGGTCACTCCACGCGACGCAAACCAATCCGCCACCTCGCGGCCCTCACTCGCTATGGCTAGGTGGAGGTAGGCGCCGCCCGGCGCCACGATCACCGCGGCCCCGTTCGCGTGTTGGGGTACCGGCGCAAAAACGGTCAGGGTTGGGGCGGCGCTTGG
The DNA here is from genome assembly GCA_021788095.1 of Acidobacteriota bacterium. GTDB lineage: Bacteria > Acidobacteriota > Terriglobia > Acidiferrales > UBA7541 > JAKASX01. The sequence continues at coordinate 26,674 of JAJYLB010000007.1, forward strand.
CGGGCCGGCTGGACCCGGCGCCGCGCGGTTCCATAGGGGCAGGGTGGTGAGGCCCAGACCGGGCTCCAGCGGTAGCGGCGCCTTGGACCGCGCCGCCTGTGGCGCGAGGCGGCTTGCCCCGGCGTCTCCCGTCGGGGTCTCGCCCGCAGCCTTTCGTCCTTGCGCCGCCGCGAGGTGGGGGATCGCAGCGGCAATCGCAACCGCTAGCAACACCGAGGAAACTCTTCGTCCGATCATCTCTGGCTCCTCCTGTCGCATTCGAGGCATCTGGGACTCTGCGTCGGAATCATACCGCGTTAACGCGCCTTGGGAGTGGGAACCCGCTAGAAACGCGCCGATTCGGTGCGTGCTGGTCCCTGCCCGCAAAGGCAAGGACGGCCGCGCCATGCGGATGCGGCCACGGATCGAGGGGGGTCGATCTCTTCCGCATCGTGAAACGCCCAGACGTAGGCGCCCCGCTGAGGGTGGTTGAGGATGATGTAAGAGCCCTTCTGCGACTTTCAGCGAACGACAAGACGCGGCAGGAACATACCCGTGCGGGCGCGGTGCTCCTCGAAGGCAGGACCGAATTCGCGCGCCAGCCACGCTTCTTCCTTGCGCGCCTTCCAATAGTGGGCCAGGGTGACGCCCGCGAACGCGAGCACGGCGCGCCACTCGCCGATAGCGAGCGCCGTCCCGGCCATGGCCATCGCGAAGCCCGTATAGATGGGATGGCGAATCCGCGCGTACGGCCCCGAACGAATCAGCTCGTGGCCCTCTTTCAGCGTCACCGTTCCCGACCAGTTCCCTCCGAGGCATAGGCGCGCCCAAATCGCCAGCGCTATCCCGATCGCGGTGAGCGCGATGCCTGTATCTGCAACGTTTTGGCTGCGCGGCACGAATCGCGCGCCCAGCCAGCCGGTTGCCAGCCGATCGTTGAAGAGGAACTCGAAGAGGACGACGAGCAATACGACGCGCCCGAGATAGCCTGCCGGGCTTTCGCGCTGCTTCACGCGTTTGCTGCCGAAACGCGTGACCACCCAAACCGCGGCCAGCGCCAGCCACAATTCCTGAATCGTGACGACGGTTTCCAAGTGCATCCCCGTATCCTCCTCGCGAGCAGCGCACCCGGCTCCGCAGGCTCGATACGAACGGAAAGGCGCGAAGGTTCCCACTCCCTTGTGGCTGTAGGGGCAGGCCTTGTGCCTGCCCTCCCGGGCCGTCCCTAGCCACGCTGCCGCTGTTGGATTGACGCCTCGCTCTTGTTTAGGTAGGCTCGCCGTGCAGCGGTAAGGGACGCTGGAAGTCTCCTCGGAACCCTCGTTTGTTGGAGGGCACGGCTTCAGCCGTGCCATAAAGGCCCTAGGGATCGGGGGCTTCAGCCCCTGAAGGTGGGCCGTGGAGGGTTCTGAAAATGGCTTGTAGGAAATCGGCCTTCCATGACGGAAATGCCCGCCAACGCGCCTTCAGCAGCCATTCCCGGCCGCGACCTCGCGCCCGTTTCTGGCATTCCCCTGTGGATCAAGATCTTCATGCTTGCTTGGGTGGTGGCCTGGATACCCATCTACACCCACTACTACGGCTGGACGGACTTCCTCCACCTGAGCGATATCGCCATCGCCATCACTGCCATTGGGCTGTGGTTTGAGAGCCCGGTCCTGCTCACCAGCCAAGCCATTTCCACCTTGATTGCCGAATCCATCTGGACGTTTGACGTGGCCTGGGCGGCGGTCACAGGCCACATCCTGATTCCCGGCGTCGAGTACCTGTGGGAAACGAAGTATCCGCTCTGGCTGCGCCTGATGACGTTTTATCACCTGTGGCTTACGGCGCTGCTCGTTTGGGCGGTATGGCGCGTGGGCTACCACCGCCGCGCCTTGAAGCTGCAAATGGGCATCGCGACCGCGGCGATTGTTGCCGGCCGGCTGTGGGGCAGCCGGGAAAACAACATCAATTTTTGCTTCCGGGATCCGTTTTTCGGCCGGCAGTGGGGCCCGGCGCCCGTCCATATCTTCGTGATGGTCGTCGGCGCCACCGCGATCGGGTATCTGCCCGTGGATTGGCTCCTGCGGAAACTCTTCTCCCGCTCTCCAGTTCCTGCCCCCGCGCACCCCTCTTGATTGCGTCCGTGGCCTTCTTCGCATCCTCTGGAATGGCGGGACCAATGGCGATCGATTGGCTGCGGTGATTCGCGGGTCACCCGCCGGCTTCGACGTGCAGTCGATGTGGTGGAAGTGTCATCGCCGAGTCGCACCGCGCGAAGGCCTGTCAGCGCGAGGCGAAGCAGCAGCAGTCGTCTTCCGGCCGGAGCAATAAGCGCCGTACTGCGGCTGGTAACCGCTATCGAGTGCCTTCGACTGTTTCATATACGAGCCCGCGTTTACGCCGAAGAGGGGGCTATTAGGGCAGTAGTAGATTCCGGTCCGCTTCTCGGCCCAGACAACGGCATTGAGGGCGGCGGGATTGATCAGCGGCTGTGGCTGGGGAGCTTTCTGGCGATTGCAGCCTGCGAGGCAGAAGGCAAGCGTCAGATTCATCGCCACGATCGCCGCAAACCTCGACGGCTCGGTGCCCTGCGGCTTGTGTGATGGCCCGACGGATCGAAGTCTCTGACGCACCGCACCTCCTCGCTACTGTTTTTAGAACAGTACAGCCTTCATTGCGGGCCTAATTCTAAAGGGCGTAGCGATTCCGTAAAAGCCCACTTGTGTGCCATGTGTACAGGCATGGCCAGGGGCTGCCCATGGCCTGGCCCGTAGCAGGATGCTGCAATAGGCCTTCTTTCGTAAGGGCACGACTTCAGGCGTGCCGTAAGTGCTTCAACACGAAAGAGGCTTCAGCCGCTGGGGGCCGCTCGCCACGCCTTGGAGCATCCTCCCAGAGAGAGGCGCCCCTGGGTGTGGGTGGTGCGCCGCGGGCGGAACTGCGCTATTTGCACCCCGACTTTCTCGGTCGGAGCTTCCCCGACGGAGTGGGGAAGGCAGCTTGGCCAGGCTGCTCCGCCGTTGCGTCTCCATCTCGCCTGGCCTAGAGTTACTGTCTGAACGCCCGGGTGGCGGAATGGCAGACGCCGGGGACTAATACCCATTCGTGGCTGCCGGAGGCGCCCTGCGCGGACCTGCGAGATAATGCACCAAAGCTGAGATGAAGCTGGCGAGAGGGAACGCGAGCCGTCGGAAGGCCTGCACCTGGCCGGGAACCCTTTGCGTGACGCTTCCGCTGAGCGTAGGCAAGCAGTGGCCCACTAGCGGGGGAGCAAGTCCGTCTGCTCACTCTGCTATCATCATAGTTTCGGATGGCAACCCAAGGCGAACAGAGAGCCGTAGAGCAGCGAATCGAGGTTCCCAACGGAGCTTCGATCCACGCGGTGAGGAGCTTCCTCAACAGGAATGCCTTCTTCCCGCTGAATCCTGCCGCGTTTGTGGTCCGGTTTCACCCGCGATTCGTGTATTTGCAACCCTTTGCGCTAGCGATGCTGGCCGCATGGGGCTCGTACTGACGTGATCGGCACGTCGCGTTGCGGTGCGAAAACTCCGCAGCTGCGGGTGTCGACTACGCATGGCGGATGGGATTATTCCAGTTCCTCGGAGTCCACCACCAACCGCGTAGGGAGGTGCACGAGGAGGCGGGACGTTTTATCCCACTAAGGCGGATCGACCGAGGCGGTGACGTCGCGGCCTTCTTAGCGGAAATCGCCCCTTTGCTCCACCGACCGGAGCATGTTCAAGCGGTACAGTACTGCTTGAGCGAGACAATCCGCAACGTGCTGGAGCACGCGGGCGGAGCCCCGGCTTATGCTTGCGCACAGGATTACAGCGCCGCGCGCCGGGTCTCGATTGGGGTGGCCGACTGCGGGATTGGGGTGCTTCGCTCGCTTGGCAGGACGCACAACTTCGCGAGCGACAGAGAGGCGATTTTGGGTGCCCTGAGGCCGGGGATCACAGGCGCGCCTCCAGGTGCCTACGGAACCGCCGAAAACGCAGGTGTCGGCCTGTTCTTTACAAAGTCCATTGCGAAGGCGTCGCGCCAGTACTTCGCCATCATCTCGGGCGACGCTGTCTTTCGCCTCCGCCGAGCGAAATGGGGCGAGGCGTTTCGGCTCTACGCGGACCCGCTGAGGGACCGCCATGACATCTTTGACGGCCTTCCAGCCTCGAATGGCACGGTGGTCGCTGTTGACATTGGGGTAGGCCACATGCGAAGTTTTGAAGCGACCATGAACGCAATAAGAGTCGCAATCTCCCCGGGGAGACCAAGGTTCCGTCTACCCGAGGTTCAGTTCAGATGAGGAAGAAACACGCCAATGGGTTTGTCTCCGTTCTCGAACAGGCGGGGACATTCGCGGAGGACAAGGATGCTGCGCGGCGCATTAGGCTGGAGCATGTTGTCCCGAACCTCAGCGAGGGCAAGAAGATAGTTCTGGACTTTACGGGCGTGTCCGTGGCGACCCAGTCCTTTGTCCATGCGATGGTTCCCGAGGCGCTCCGAGTGCACGGCAGCCGCGGGCTTGAACTTATTGAGTTCAAGTCCTGCAACCCCACAGTGAGGAGCGTCATTCTCACCGTCGTCGAATACTCGCTAGAGGCACAGAAGGCCTAGGAGCGCAGGTTCGGCTCGTTGCACCGGCCGCCAGAACAGATGCATTGACCACCTACCCACGAGGTTCCCCGCCGGTGCGTTGGCCTCCTTGCTCAGGCGGCCAAGGCCGTTCTTGGCCGGCAGGCGCCCCAGCCCCCAGCGGCAGTATCGCCTCGGAAACCACCGGCGCAAGAGCCCCCCTAGAATCCCAGCTATTATCTCCCCCCTCGCAATCCAACCGGTACGGTTGGACGCGCCCCGTTATCCTACCGTGAATCGCCTTGGGCCAGTCGAAAACCACCTGATTTCCGCGTACCCGGACGGCAGGTCGGCACCACCACACCCGCTACCCCGCCGGGAAAATTCCCCGCGGACTCCGCGAAGAGGGCATAGTCGAGAAATGACGAGGCCTGAGGTCTTGAAATCATCCGATTTGCGAGGTCGCCGCGGACTCAGTTGAAGCCAACACGCTTGGCAGCCGGGAGAATAAGAAAATACACACCTCTCACGAACTCAGCCGAGGCAACTGCGAACAAGGCAACCCCGAAGACCCCCAAGAAAACCCCACTCACAGCGTCCCAAGCCCGAGGAAGAACTCGCGTATTCCCTTCCGGCGTACTCTCGATGCGCTCCTCCATCAAGAGTGGAAACTGGATCGGCTCAGCGGTCTTGTCGAACCGCTCGAAGGTCTCCGTCCCCCCGACACGCACCATCATTGACGCTACGGCTCTAAGGCCGATCAGCCCAACAATTAGGGCCAAAACTATCTTGCCGAGCGCGCTACGAGGCCAAGGGAGCGGATGCGCGCTGGCGACTAAGAAACAGGCGGCTCCGATGACCAGCAGGATTTTCCAGTAGACGCGCAAGAACCGATCCCAAAGGGCGTTTTGGGCCTCCACCCTGGCGTCCCGCAGAACCATGCACAAGTAAGCCCTTCTGTAGGCGAGACGAAACCTGACCCCGCAAGCGTATCAGAAACTCCTCTTTTCCGCACAGCGGAGGTCGTGATTGCGCCGGCGTAGATTCGAGGGCTTAAAGGCTGCGCTGGCGACAGGCTCTTTGCACGCCTTAGAAGGGCGGCCCGCGCGCCGGAGGAGCGAATGCCCAAATCCCGCCCGATCTCGCGCTAGGACCGCCCCTGAGCACGAAGGAGGCACACCCCCTCTCCCCCCTCCGGCGCGGCCCGTGAAGCTGCTTGCGCTTGCCCGCGCCACGGCGGCGGCCAAGCCGACGCGGGCGCGGCTTGCGTGGCTGGCGTCGTTGCCGGCGAGGGGGCCACTTGGTAGTATGCGGGCATGGTTTTCCACGTCAGGCTCGCCAAAGCGGAGGACGAGTGGATCGTCGTTGAGTGCCCCGTGCTCCCCGGATGCGTGTCCCAGGGCAAAGACGAACAAGAAGCCCTCAGCAACATCCGCGAGGCCATCGCGGCATGGCTTTGGGCGGAAGACCGAAAGGCTGCGGCCCAAGCCGCCAAATCCGGCGAGCCGGAGATCCTCGTCACCGTGTAGGCGTGTGGACACGCGCGGGCCAGGTTGGTAGCCGCGTGGTTATGGTGAAGGTCGGCCTGCGCGTCAACCTTTCCATCCCCCAGCACGGGAACTCTCGATCGGCACCCTCCGCGCACTCGTTCGCCACGCCGGTTTGAGTGTTGAGGGATTTCTCGATTTGCTGTAGACGCGGCAGCCCCACAAGGGGAGGCCATGTTCCTGTGGCCCTTTCCGTGATATACACTTGGCGGCACGGGCCCGGGTGGCGGAATGGCAGACGCCGGGGACTTAAAATCCATTTCGCCGGTCCTGCGTCAGGTTGCGAGGGCCTGCAACCGGCTGAAATCCAACAGGTTGGCCGAAACCCTAGACTGCATAGGACTGCGAAAAACTGCACCAAAACTGACACCAAACTAGCACCACGAAATAGCGGGCGATTGGGACTGCGGCAGGCTGACGTGCGAACGTCCCGCGCCCGTTCTCCCCTTACTCGGCCTGCCCCCCTCGTTCGATGAAGCTCTTCAGGTGTTTGGCGAAGGCCTCCGAGGTGCTCTGGACGTTGTGCGACCCGAATTTATGCACGTTGTAAGCGTAGATCACGATTCCAGTCGTGACATCTACCACCCTGAAAGAGGCATCTGTTTCGGCTCCCGAGTTATACGCGCCCAGGAAGACCGCCCGCCACGTGGACCCCTTTTTGAAGTCCGTCACGCACTCGATCTTGAATCCCGCGGTAGACTCTTTTTCCGAAATGGCTACGGGGACCTTCTTCCTTGCGATCGCGGCAGAGATTGCCGTCTCGTACCCGTGGTTCGGAACGATATACACAATCGAACCGGGAGTCAGCCGGTTCGGCTTCTGCGTCGCGGGCGACGCAGGCGCTTGAGCCGGCGTCGGCGGTCGCGCCGTGGATTGCTGTGAGAATGCGGCAGTCCCGAGGAATAGGCAAGAGACGAGAGCAAACCCGAGCGAAACACCTCGCATGGCACCCTCCGAAATTAGTTTCTCGCGCAAACCAAGAATACCGGAAGTGTGATCCGCTACTGCACGGTCAGGGTCACCGTTGTCGAATGCTGCAACTGGTTGGAGCTTCCTGCCACTGTCACCGAGTACGTACCCGCTGGCGTTCCGGGGTTCTTGGGTGCACTGCTTCCGCCCCCTCCGCACGATATAGCCGGCGCAACGAGGCAAACGAGCAGTGCGAACGACCCGAGGCCGAAACCGATTCTTCTTCCCGATTTCCTGGCGATGGCTGTAACAGCCGCGAAAAGGAGAGTCAAGCCGATCCACAAGCTAAGAAGCGGCCAGCTTGGCCTCTCGGGCAGGGAAATCGGGAAGAAGAAGGAAGCCGCAGTTGTAGAAATCGTCATCGTCGAAGAGGCCGTGCCGGAGCCGGGCGTTACGCTGGCGGGTGAAAAGCTGCAAGCGGCCTGCGAAGGTAAGCCCGAACAGGCCAGGGAGACGGGATTTGAGAATGCTCCGTAACTCTGGCCCACGTTTACCGCGAACGTAGCGGATTGGCCCGGAGAGACGCTGGCACTGGCCTGCGTGCTGGTAATCGTGAAGTCCGAGACAGTGATCGGCAAGGTGCTTGTGGTCAAGCCCGCGGTCGCGCCACCGTTGCTAACCGTCAGAGCTTCCATGTCGTTCCCAATGGGGCAAGTCACCGAGGGGCTTGCGCCCGAGGCGGTCCCGCAGCTTCCGCCCCACGTCAGGGTCACCGGGCAACTGTCCGGGTCTGACCCGCTTCCACTCAGGGCAACGGTCGCGCCGCTCGCGCTAGTCGCGGCCACGGTCTGTGCCGGGAGTGCATTTGGGGTTGGCATGGCTTTGGTCACCGCTGACAAGGCATCGAGCAAACCGTATCCCTCGATGTCGTTTGGTACTGCCTCTGAAATGCCTGACAGCGGCACGGCAGTGCTTGTGAGAAAGGTCCTCAGGTTCGCCCGAGCTGTCGAAGGAATGTTCACGGTAGAAGTGGAAAGCAAGCAAGGCGCAGCTTGCAAGACAAGCGCAGCCACCGCCGCGGCATGGGGCGCGGCTGCCGAAGAGCCAAAGAAGTAGCAACCGGGCGGCGAAGGGTTGTTCAGGGGGCAGGGAGTGGATTTGGATGTGTTTCCCGAGCCGAAGCCGCCTGCGCCTGTCACGGAAACTCCGTCCGTAGCCGTAATATCAGGCTTCATCCGTGCGGCGGCTTGTGGCGTGGCCTCGGTTGGCCCTTGGCTGCTATACGGTTCGATCACCGTGGCAGGAGCATCGCCATTCGCATCTGTCTGAGCGTCCGCGGCACCGACGGATACGACGCTTACCGGCGAGCCGCCAGTGTCGGACTCAGCGGGCACACTTCCCGACGGGGTGTAGAAGTTCAGGTCCTGCCCGTTCCCAATACCCTCCACAAACATATCGAAGTTGCGGGCGGCGGCGGCATTATTCACATTTTGTACCAGGATTGCCAACTCTTCGGGGCCTCCGCTATCGTTCGTGTAGCTCAGTTCCTCAATAGGCGGTTGCGTCCCCGTTTGAGGGCTCACGCTACAAGCTTCGGGAGCAGTAAGATTGCCGCTCTGCACAAGGTACAGGAACAGGTCATAGTCGTTGCTCGATCCGCTGAAGGGATCGTTCCAAGCGAGAACAACGGTCACGGCTCCGCCATTGGGCAGAATCAAGGGGTCCGCAACGCTCGGGCCGAGCTTGTTTGCGTCAACGGTGTTAGATGTCGCTTCGAAAAGTTGAACATCGCCCGTTTCAGACGAGCCGCCCTGGCTCGCTGGACATGAGAGCGTGAGGTTCGTCCCCGAGTCGGTCCAGGGCTCGCCCCAGTGGTCGAACGCCAGGTTTGCCACGGCCGTAAAGTATCCGCGGACGGGGTTCGCGTCCGCATTCAATTCTGCCGCTGTATTCGAGGACACCTCGCTTGTGCCATCGAAGGGCGGCGTGGGGAAGCTGAGGTCATCCACGCCCACGTCCACATTTTGGTCCAGCCAATCTACGGCCTGCTCAAACGACATGGATGTACCGTCGGCGGCGTTCGCGAAATATAGCCGTGCCCCAGGGGCCAGGTCGTGGACGATCTCCAGCATCGCAGTGCCCTCCGAGGCGTAGCCGGAGGTCGCCTCGGAAGAGGGAGGCATTAGGTTGGGGCTAGATGACGGAAATGACTGAGCGGTTATGCCGCCAGCGACTGCGGTCAGCACGCCGTTGGTGCATGTCGGGGTGGCGCTGGGCAAATCGGCAGTCTGAATCGGATTCGGAACCTCCGTTGAGAGGGCGCAAGTGCTGGGGTCGAAAATTCCACCGATCCCGTTGGATATGACACCCACCTTGACCCCCGTTCCGTCCACACCAAATTGCTGGCGGGCGAGGCTGGCCTTCAACAGGCTGTCGCCCTGGCTGTCCAAGGAGCCGGTGTCGGTGAATCCGTAGTCGGGCAGTCGGATGTATCGCACGAAGGGGAGGGCAGCGACCTGTTTAATCATCGTGAGCGGCAAGAGGGCCTGGACAGAAGGGACCGCCGCAAGAACCTCTCCTTTTGCCTTGTTCGGTTTCGGCTCACCAAGAACCTGGACCGCTACTCCAAGCGAGCGGAGTTGCGCCAAATTCGAGACGCCGACTGTGGTCACCTCGATATACACCTGGACCTCAGCACTGCCTGTGATCCGCATCATTCTGGCGCGGATAGCATCTCGGATGGGCTTCGGGAGTCTCTGGACTGCAAAGCCCTTTGGCGCTGCAACCCTCTCTCCGGGCGTCAGCGGGGCAGTCCGCTGAGGGACGGCCCGAGCCAGTTCATCAAGCTGGGCGCTCAGCTTCGGATTCTTGAGCGGCCGCCGCGCCATTGGGGCTGAGCCTGCAACTCCCACGGAAACGGCGGCCACTATAAGAACGGATAGGGAAAGGGCCTTCGATAACGACAGGACTCTTCGTGTGTACATCTCGCACCATCCTCCTGATTGCCCCGTTAACGTATGACGGCGATCGCTGCACGGACTGACCCTGAGCAGTTTGTTGATACCCCTTGTGGTCGGCAGCGTCAATCCCCTGCGCCAAGCCACGTGCCGAATTGTACAGCCGAAAGCCGCCGGGGGCAGTGTAAGCGGATACTAAGAGTACTCACAGTAACGTTGCCCCGCAGTCCACATTGGCTGATACAAGGGGCATGAAACGCACCGTTCAGGTCAACGTGAAAATGACGGACGAGGATTTCCGCTTGCTCCAAAAGGCGGCAGAGAGGCGCTGGCCGGATGCCGTAATCACCAATTCGGGAATCGTGCTCGCCCTCGCCAAAATCGCCGCCCGCCAAACCCTCGGCCGAAAGAAAAGATAGACACCGGCAAGCACCGCGCACAAATCACTTCTTTTCCGCACGGCAGAAACCGCGATTCCGCCCGCTGTGGATTCACCGGCTTACGGGCGGTGCTGGCGAGGGGTTTTTCGAACACCCGAGAACCGCTGCCCGCGCGGTGGAGACTCCTACCCCTAGCTCGCGCCCGATCTCGCGCCAGGAACGCCCTTGCGCGCGGAGCGAGGCAATCCTTGCGGCGTCCAAACGCTCGCGCCGTGGCCGGCCAAGCCGCTTTCGCTTGGCCGCGCGATGGCCAGCCTGCTACTCGTAGCGGCTCGTGGTAGTATTCGCTTCATGAAGGTGTAATGCAGGCTTTCAAATGCCGAGAATGTAATTTAAGAATCGAGAAGGACGGCAACAACTTCCGTTTCGTGATGCCGGGGAAAGCCATGCCAACCAAGCTGAGCGATTTCAACCCACTCAAGCACGCCCACAAAAGCGGGCATTGTCCGGTTTGTGGGCTGGAGATGGATCGAAAGCGGGAAACGCAAGAGGGGTAGTCATGCTCACGGATGCAAATACGGGGCGAGAGGTAACGCAGCTTCCGCGGCGGGCACAGCAAGAATTGGACGCAGTGCTGTCACGCTTAGATCGGTCACAAGTCGAAGCGATGACGCGGGAAATCAACAGGTGGGCGGACCAGACCGGGAACGAACGCACAGATTTCTTCGCATCGAGTTGGAAGACGGGGAGTGATTGGAGTGAGTTCGCCGAAGGAGTTTTCCAGCCTCTCTACGAGGCGTGCCTGGATCGCGAGAACGCTGTCGAATATGCCGGGTGGATGTTCGGATGGCTGGTGCGCAGCGTAATGATTGACCGTCGTTCAGATAATTGGCTCATGTACAAGAATCCTGAGGCCGGCTCGGAGGAACTCTCTCGCAACATGTGGGGCACCTTTTACTGGCGTGAGGTACGCCATTGAATTTCTTGGGTGGTGGCACGCTTGCCTTCCGGGATTTTGCCCATGCCATGAGTCATGCCCCTCGCGAAAAATCGCTCTACGGGCATCCTATTGCGAAATTTCTCGGCCGTTTCTGAGCCATGCCAGCCTTGCCCTACCGCGATCCGAAATGCGGTAAAGCAGCAAGCCGCGCGCGTCGAGCCGGCACTCCAACAGGTGCCAGCGGTGGAATCGCTTTAGAACTGTGTAGGCGCTGCGAATCGGGTAGTAACCAGCGAGCGTGGCCCAGGCAGGGACATTGAGCCAGCCGCGATTCTCAAAGATGCCAAGCGCTTTGAGTTTCAACTCGTTTCGACCGTGCTTCATTTTCTGTTCTCGTTCCCGCGATTCCGTTGCCGGAAAACGTCCCGCCGGAACGTGCAAGGTACTGCTGTCCCACAGAGCGCAGGCTTTTCGGGAACGACTTCTAGACGTTCCAGGAGCGCGGCGTCGGCTGTTATCGGGCGTTGCATCGGCTCACCTCTTCAGCAGCCGTGGCGAGTCTTCGATCACTTTCCGGCTCACGGCGTCCCACACAAAATGCTCGTGCCTCGCGAGGTTCGCCACGCGGTCTGCGATGTCGGAACCGCACCGGGCGGAAATGGCCTCGATGTCACGCGGCTCGGTGAGACTGAAGAGCACCCAGAGGTCCGTCAACGCAGTAACGGTCTTCGAGCATTCGGCCGGCCGCTGAGTAGCCCAGCAAAGGTCAATCCCTCGATGCCGGCCCGTGCGAACGAGCTTTCCAAGCAACGGAGGCACGTAACCCGGCTGGGAGTAAAGCGCGATTTCCTCGCAGACCAAACACAGCCCTCCGCGGTCATAAACCAGCCTAGCGACCCGCTCGATCTCCTCTTCCGGTTCACCTGCGGGGACGTAGCGACAAGCGAAAGCCCCTCGATCCCGCGACCAATTCAGGAATTGTTCAAGGCGGCGAAGCGATTCGATCCGGTTTGATACTGAGTCGTATTCATCGAGCGGATCGAACACAACGAGACGCGGTGTGTAGGCCAAATGTGCGGAGAGCCAGGTGCTCTTGCCCACGCCCTTACGCCCGACGCAGGCAAGAATTCGGTTCTGGACTTCTCGACTCATTGATTCGGCTCCCACTCATCGAAAGGCGTCTGCGGGTCCGCATTAGGCTCGCTCTCGGCAACGTGAGTCGCCCCCGAGCGCCAAGCCAAATAACCGATGGCTCCGATTGCGGCGAGAAGTGTCCCCTTCAATAGCATGGCCGAAGCCGCGGGGCCAAGCTCTGTCTTGACGGCCGAAGGATTCGGCGCGTGGTCCGGCTTGACATGCCGGCAGGCGGCTAGGCCAGCCGCTCGACACCGCGGGCAGGCGTTCGGACCAAGAGCAAAGCGTGAATCATTCAGCAACGACATCGAGTCCTCCCGGCGCGGTTTCCTCGCTCTCCGGCCTCGGCTGTTCCCCTTGCTTGGAGGCTCGCTCGGTACGCACCTTTTCCGCCACTGCGCGAGCGGCGTCAATTTTCTTGAATTCAATGCTGATGAGAAGAGAACCGAACGCAAAGAGGTCTATATTCTCGATGAGCCAAGCGGGTGCCCGGCGATTTGCCAACTCGGCTGCTGCGCCTGCGAGCTGCGTCCGTTCCTCTTCGTTCAACCTGGCAGAGGTCATAGCTTCGGGCGTCTTCATCGCACGTGAGATCGCAAACGCCTGAAAATGATCGAAGGCTGAAACAGCGGGTGCCATTTGTTCGGCGCTCAGGCGGAGCCGCGGAGGCAAGACGATTGCGCGCGGGCGAGGCCTCTCCGCCGCGGTCTTCTCCGATTCCGTCTCGCGTGGTTCTGGCTTGAGGTCCGCCCGCGTTGCGAGGAGGCGACGCAGAAAGACCGCCTCGGATTCGCCGGCCGCTTCCGCACCCTGTTCGACCTTGGCCCGGTCGAGCGTCAGCCGAAGCACCTTCGGCCCCGCGCCTGGATCGAGCGCAAGCGCTGAGGATGACTCCGCTTGCTCATCGAGCCACGTCGAGACCTGGTCAGAATTCACGTCCGGTGCGCTCTGAGGAACGCGCACGCTATATGTTTTAGTGCTCATTTAGTTTCACCCCGCTTTCCAAGAAGAAATATCAGACCGAGAATCAGCGCCGGCAGGAACACAAACACCAGCCCCCAGAGAAGTTCTTGGCGCGACTCTTGCGCGTCGCTGGGAGGATCGGCGTCGGGTCTGGCGCGCATAAACCCGTCGAGTTTCACGATCTGCGCGGCCGTTAACGTGAGCAAGAAGAACCAAGGGCCGCTATGCTCTCGCAGCCAATCGCGGTGATTCTCAGCAATCGCTTGCATCGCTTCGACAGTTTGCCTTCGCTCGTTTTCCTCGACCCGCAGCGCCTCCCGGAGTTCTGAATAGGGGAATCCCGCGGTGCGCGACACGATGAATGATTCGAGCGAAGAGAGAGCGTCGAGGGCTAGATCGCACAAGCGCGGGTCAAGCGCCGACACTGGTTCGGGAATCACGCCAGGAGCGCCGACTATATCGGAGCGGCGGCGGAGCTTGCTCGCGCGTGGAAAGCGGCGCTGAGATCGGCGGACTTTCCTTTTCCACTTCGTGTTCATTGTTCTCCGCCCATCTGCGATTGATTCTTTCGATTCCGGCAACGGCAGTGGTCCACACACAGGCCGCAGCAAGCGAGAGCTTGGGGAGCATCTAGGCAGGCGCAGTCCGGTTCCAGAAAGGCATACGTCTTGCCTCGCCATTCCTGAAGCCGTTCGAGGTTCCAAGGTGTTTGGCAGCACCAGCATCGCGGCACCGAAGCCAGGGGTTTCCCCCCGCCGTCATACCGAGGCGCGAGGAGTACCGCCCCTTTGGGAACTGCGAGTTGAGAAGGCCGGAAGCCTCGGCCTGCATTCCGCTCCGCGGAAGCGCCCCGCGCAATGGGTAGGGAGTCTGGCAGGGAACCTACAAAACCTTCAGAACCGGGTTTTGTAGGTTCTGTTGGCTCGCACTGGCTAGGCTTTTCCATTACTCCGACGCCCGGTGTCCAATTGAGCCATTTACTCCGCACGGTGCTTCCCCCCCTTCGGATTCGCAATCCAGACTTCGGAAGGCCGGCCCCCGACCGCGGAGGGCGGAGTCTCCGCTCGGGTGACCCACGCCGCTTCCTCAAGCAGGGCGAGGGCGGCACGCACCCGCTCAGGTGTATTCAGCCCGGCCCAGCCCTTGAGGTAAACCGCCCGAGTTGTGAATGGGGAGGGCAGGTCGCCTGCTTGAATGTGCCTTGCGAGTTCGCGAGCGGAGTGGGTTTCCGGTGAAATTGCGCAAGCATAGACGCGCCTCGCGTGTCCTTCGAGGTAATCGCAAAGAGCGGCCGCTTGGCGAGTGTGGTTGAGCGAGATTTCCATTTCCTCGCCAAGGGCTTCGCTGTCGCCCGCGCTGTCTGCCAGTTCAAAGAGCCCGGCGAGACTCGGCATTAAACTGCGGTATTTTGCTAGGTGAGCAACAAGCGCCGGGGCAAGCCCTGAATCATCGCGGATTTTCGATTCGAGTTCGGTCCACCAGTCGAAGAAAAGGGCTTGCGCATCCGGCGCGAAACGGAGCACCAGAGGCGTGTCTGAGGATAGCTCAGCAAGCGCGTCGAAAATTCTCTCCACAACTCGCGATGCCCCCTCGTCCGCGGGACGGTCAACGAGCTTCCATCCTCGGGGGAGATCAGGCCAAACGAGAATTTGGAATCTCTGGAAAAGACCGTCATCGGTGGGGCCGCCTTCGACCGCTTCTGAGAGATACGACCGCAGGCGGGCGGGCTGGATGTTGCCGAGCAGGCTCACGCAGACAGCGGGGACGTGAACGGAGCCTCGGCCGATACGGTCAACGGTGAATCCCGCGTCACCATTCCACGCTTGCAGGAAGAAGGCCCGCTCGCCTTCCCGCCCAAGACGCCCTAGCTCCGAGAGCCACCCTGTCAGTTCGTCTCGGATTACCAAAACACCCGCCGGGTTCTCCGCGAGGATTGCATGAAGTTTTTCGAAGGTCGCGTCTGTTAGGATGAGCCGTTTTTGTAATGGCTCGCTGAGTATCCGGTCTGGCTGCGGGGGCAGCGCATCCTGCCGCTTGATAGCCTGCTTGTACTGTTCGCGCCATGCCTGCCATTGGAGTTCGGCCTGTTCCTTCTCAGTTTCAAACGCGGTTTTAGCATCATCGAATTCGGCCCTCCATCGCTCCTCGATTAGGCTCAGGGGCAGGGTAACTGCGCGAAGGATGGGAGACTTCATCATTCCGGGTGGGGCCACGATTGCCCCCCAGAGGTTGGGAATCACTCGCCACGACGTGTCCGCCTGTTTGGGAATGATGACAGCCCTCCGGCTCACACAGCCTGCGAGCGCCACTATCACGGCCGCCGCGGCGTAGTCTGGCGGAGCTTGCGTCCGGTCGGAAATATCCTCAACAAGCGCGCGAAAACTCGACGGTAGAAGCTCGGGGTCGAAGGGTGGAACTGGAGGCAGCTCGTCGCCCAGCGGGGAGGGATCGGACCACGCGCCGCTGCCCGTAGCAGCGACGGGATACGATTTATACGGTCCGAGCCATTCCCGCAGACGCGCGACAATCTCATCACCGACGATCTGGGCGAGTGTTGGCGCGCCAGTTGCGGCCTGGCCTGCGGCAAGGCGTTTAGCTGTAGAAATCACATCGCGAACACGCTGCCGGGTCTCCTCATCGCCCGCTGCAAGCGCGACAGCCTCAACGAAGTGGCAAACGTCTTGCTCTGTCCAATCGGCACGCAGAAGCATGCCGGCCAGAGCATTTGCCCCATCGTGCCTGTGGCCCGGTTCCGGCCAGTGGCGCGCGAGGAGAGCAGCCGCGGCAGTACGTGCTACCGCCCGCGAGATCGCTTCCGCTCCGACAAGAGCCAGATCGCCATCACTGGCGAATTCGTAGACCTCTTGGCTGGGATGAATGGAAGGGGGGAATACAGTCTGTTGGCCGTCCGCGCGAAACTCGATGATCGTTGAGCCATCGGGGGCAGAGAATTTTCGTGGGCGGGGTCTCGACAATGCATTCAGTGGCTCGCAAACATACAGGCGGTGCGAACGAGGTTTGGAGGGCCGCCCGAATTCTACGCCGGTCGGCGGGAGGAAATAGTCCGCTACCGCCATCGTTTCCCCGCAATCCAAATCAACGTCCACGAGCCCCCGACTCGGGGAGCCGAGGATCACACCGACGTTTTCCCCATCGTGGAAATGAGCCGCAAGGCCAGCCTCGCCGAGACGGAGAGAGGGCCAGCCAGCGATACGCGGTCCCTTCTCGCCGCGCGGGATCGGAACCACGGTCCAGCCGCGGCGGACGTATTCGCGGGTTGCGTCGAGCCTGCTTCTGACCGTCCCCGTTTGCATCGAGTTCACTTCGCGACGCCCTGTCGCTCCGCTTGTGTCCTGTGATCCCGCTTCAAGAAGTGTTGAAGCTCTTCCACGGGGAAGAGCACTCGCCGGCCGATGCGTCGGCCGCGCAGCTCCCCTCGCGCGAGCAGGCTATCAAGCGTGCGCAGAGAAATGGAGAGCAGCCTGGCGGCCTCGGTCCTGCCTACTGCGAGCTTTTCGACTTGCATTTCAGTGCGCTCCTACGCGCACCAGTGTGCGCCTTGACAAGGGGAGGCGGCAAGCGTATAAGGCATGTGTAGGCATAATTTGGCATGAGTTTTAGGAGGGTCTTTGGGCAAGCGTGGACCAAAGCCGGTGGACATAGGACTCCTGAATTGCTTTGAGCATGAGTGGTACATGGCGCTCCACGTCCTCCGGGACGGAACTCCTTTCCCCACGTGGCCATCCGTGGTCGCCCCTCCTATGGGCATCTCAAAGGCACAGATTCAGTCCTGGATTCAGCGCCTAAGGGGAATGAGCGACGACGAGTTTCTGGAAATCAATAGGCGTACCTGCGAAAGAATCTCCGGGAAACCGGAGCCACACGATCCGCGGGTGGAACCAGAGGTCCACCGCCAGTGGGCCAGTCGGGAAAAGGAAGAGGAAATCGCAGAACTCGAAAGGTATTTGCACCCTCGGAAGATTGTGGCTGAGGCTGAGCATAAGGAAATCTGGAATTCTCTCTGGCGAGCTAAAAGGCTTTCCGCTCTGAAAAAAGCGTGCGAGGTCTGGGCCGGCCTGCCAGACGTTCGGAGAGATTGGCGGTGGGGCGGTTACCCCAAGTACGTGCTTGACTATGGGAAGAAATTTTTCCTCAAAACGAAGTGGCGGGACCCTCGCTTCCCGAAGTCGGATACGGTACGCCTCGACGAATCTCGGATCGAATACCTAGCGCGTGGTATGGCCGGCATCCAGGCTGGTGTCAGTCCAACGACTGGTATCGAGCGGCTCCGCAATATGAGTCATAGTACCGGTGGGCCGCTTTGGAGGAAGGAGGGCGGAGGGCGGGAATACTGCGGGTGCTGGCGCTGCGGAATAAAGCTCTCAACGCCAGCCCACAGGTGGGGCGTTGAAGCTTGGTGGAATGGCGTCGCTCTTTTCATGAAGCTG
Organism: Acidobacteriota bacterium; assembly: GCA_021788095.1. Lineage (GTDB taxonomy): Bacteria > Acidobacteriota > Terriglobia > Acidiferrales > UBA7541 > JAKASX01. The sequence goes on from JAJYLB010000007.1 coordinate 44,488, forward strand.
GCAGGGGTCAAGGGGCCAAAACGACAGGACGGAGGTAAACGATGAAACAACGGGGAATCTTCGAGAAAAGTGCCGACTCGGGTGTGTGGTGGATTCGCTTTGCCGACGCGGCCGGCAGGATTCGACGGGAAAAGGTCGGCACAGTGGAGGAGGCCGAAACGCGGCTGAAACTGCGAAAGCAAGAAGCCAAGATGGGCATATTACCGCGATTGGCATGGCGCAGACGGCCCGTGCTGTTCGGCAAAATCGCTGAGGAAGCCCTCGTTTATTCAGATGAGCATAAGCGCAGCAAGAGACATGATCGTGGTCGGATGAAAAAACTGATCGGGTGGTTTGGGGACCGCCCCGCGGACTCTATCAGTCCGCGAGAGATCGAGACCCTATTCCAGGCGGAGAAGTGGAGTTCCGCCACGTGGAACCGCTATCGCGCGCTTCTTTCGCTCACCTATCGTTTAGCGATTCGCGCGGGGAGACTCAAAGAAAACCCAGCCCGGCTGGTTCAGCACAAGGCAGAGAACAATGGGCGCGTGCGGTTCCTGACGCCGAAGGAAGAGGAAAATTTGCGGAAGGCGATTCGTGGGGAATTTGCCGAGCATGAGCCAGAGCTTGACTTGGCTCTATATACGGGCTTGCGTCTGAGTGAGCAGTACGGTGCTCGCTGGCAAGACGTAGACTTAGAACGGCGCGTGCTTACGGTGCCGCTTGATAAGGGCGGTCAGACCAGCCACGTCCCGTTGAGCGCGCCGGCAATTCAGGCGTTGAGAAAGTTACGCGAGAGACGCGGTCAGACCGAATTTGTGTGCGGCGGCACCCACAGCCCTCGCGCGTGGTTCGAAGCGGCCGTCGAAGCCGGGAAGATCGAAGGCTTCACTTGGCATTGTCTGAGGCACACATTTGCCAGCCGCTTGGTAATGAGCGGAGCCGATCTGCGCACCGTGGCCGAGTTGCTGCGGGACAAAACACTCGCGATGGTGATGCGTTACGCCCACCTGGCACCTGACTACAAACTCGACGCGGTAGAGCGTATGGCGAAGGCTTTCCCGCACTCGAAGACTGACACCAAACTAGCACCAGCGGTTCAGGCCGAAAAACGGCCCACAGCATTTGTGCAATAAAACTAGCTCTCGCTTATAGTTGCGAATACGCCCGGGTGGCGGAATGGCAGACGCCGGGGACTTAAAATCCCCAGGCCCGCAAGGGCCATGCGAGTTCGACTCTCGCCCCGGGCACCACAGCCCAAACTGCGCCACTCGTACGGAGCCTCGCACAATCGAGATATTCAACGGGAAACGGATTTCGGGAGCGGCATGTCCCCCGCCGGGCAAGAATTGCATACGGCCCGGGTGGCCGGGGATGGGGCGTATCTCCGGCTCCTATTCGCCGACGGAGGACGATGCCGCACCCGCGACGGGTGTGGGAGGTAAAACCCCGTCATGGGGCATGAAGGACTCTTTTTCCCGCGAAGTCCCGGCGAACCGCTGTTCTTCCATCCTCGAGCGGCAGGCCGGAATCGGGGAGCAGTCTACCGGCTGGCGGGGGAAGGGAACAATACTCTCGATCGATTAGTTGGGCGCGATTGATGCACTAGGGGGCGCCCTCTAACTCCCGCCGATTCGCGAAGTTGCCGGCGGCCAGCCGGCTAGGCGTGGTTGACGGCTACGGCGGCTTGCGTTACCGTACCCTGAATGTGATGACGCGGCGGGACCTTCTCAAAGCACTGCTCGCGGCCGGTGCTGCGGGAACGGCGGGCGAGCTTGCCTACCGGCATTTCTGGCGATCGGGCGTGGAGCGCCGCGCCTCGCCGAGCGAGTCCCTCGGCTCCGGGTACCCCTTCGCGTTTGCCGACGTTACCCAAGCCGCGGGGATATCCTTCCTCCACAATAGCGGCGCCTTCGGCAGCAAGTATCTGCCGGAGACTCTGGGTCCCGGCTGCGCTTTCCTCGATTACGACAACGACGGCTGGCTCGATCTTCTGCTGATCAACGGCAAGGACTGGCCCGGCCATTACCGCCGGCGCTCGACGATGAAACTTTTTCGCAACAATCGTAACGGGACGTTTACCGACGTTACGAGCGAAGCGGGGCTCGACGTCGAGCTGTACGGAATCGGCGTGGCGGTGGCCGACTACGATAATGACGGCTTCCAGGACATCTACGTCACCACCTATGGTCAGAACCGGCTTTTCCATAATGACGGTCGCGGCCGCTTCACCGACGTTACGCGCGCCGCGGGCCTGGATGGCTATTCCGCCCTGAGCACTTCGGCGCTCTGGGGCGATTTCGATCGCGACGGCCACCTCGATCTGCTCGTCGCCAACTACGTCGCGTGGTCTCCGGAGACCGATATTTTCTGCACGATCGACGGCCGGAACAAGGCCTATTGCACGCCCGAAGCCTACCCCGGCGCCACCTGCTGGCTCTTTCACAATCGCGGCGATGGCACGTTCGAAGACGTTACCGGCCGCGCCGGCCTCAACGACCCGACTTCGAAATCCCTGGGTGTGGCGATGCTCGACTACGACCAGGATGGCTGGCCCGACCTCTTCATCGCCAACGATACCCAGCCCAATAAGCTCTATCACAACAACCACGACGGCACCTTCACCGAGAATGGCCTGGTGGCGGGCGTGGCGTTCAGTCCCGATGGCGTGGCGCGCGCCGGGATGGGCACCGACGCCGCCGACTTCAACAATTCGGGTTTCCCGGGCCTCATGGTCACCAACTTCAACTATCAGGAACTGGGCCTCTACCGCAACGACGGCCACGGCGGGTTCGTTGACGTCGCCTTGCATTCGGCCGTGGGGCGCGCGACGCGGCTCACCTTGGGATTCGGCTGCTTCTTCTTCGATCCCGACCTCGACGGCCTGCTCGACCTCTTCGTCGCCAACGGCCACATCGATCCCACGATCGCGAGCGTCGCTCCCGACGTTACCTACGCCGAGCGGCCCGAGCTGTTTCTGAACGAGGGCGGGCTCAAGTTCCAAAATGTGGCCGGGCGGGTGGGCGAATCGTTTGCCGCGCCGAAAGTGGCTCGCGGGGCCATCTACGGCGATTTCGACAACGACGGCGATTTCGACGTTCTGCTCACCACCAACAGCGGCCCCGCGCATCTCTATCGAAACGACTGCCCGCGGGAACACCACCACAGCGTGCGATTCCGCGCCGTCGGCTCCCGGTCGAACCGGGACGGGATTGGCACCGTCGTGCGCGTGTGGTCGCCGGCGGGGATGCGCTGGCTGATGGTCAAGAGCGGGTCGAGCTACTTGTCTTCGCCCGAGCGCGCGTTGACTTTCGGGCTGGGAGACGCCACCGAAGTCGAACGCGTGCTGGTGGAATGGCCTGGCGGGCAGCGGCAGGAACTCGGCCGGCTCCCAGCCGACCGCACCTACGTCGTCGAGGAGGGAAAGGGCGTTGTCGCCGACATTCTACACGAACGGCGGCCCGGGCTCGAACGCGCCTGATCCCGCGCCGAATCCGGAACCCCCGCGGCCTGCGGTGAGCCCGGCGGAAGCGCCTGGCGTCGCCGACGCGGCGCCGGATCCGCTTCGCGAAGTCCCTTCGGCCTCGCTTCGGGTGTGGCTGGGCCTGTGCATCATTCTGGCGACGTTCGCTTCCTTTGCGTGGTACATGACGGCGCGCATCGAGCGCCTCGAGCAGTTCCAAAGCGACGTCGTACAGCGGAATCGCAAATCCTCGCTCGAACTGCTTCGCTTGCAGAACGATACCTACCTCCTGGCGCTTTCCATTCGCGATATGGCGCTCCGGCAAAGCCACTACCCGCTCCAGGATTGGAAACCGGCTTTCTTTCGCTTGCGAGACGATATGGCCGACGCCGTTCGTCTCGATGAGCAGTTCGCGCCCTCGACGCCCCAAGCCGATGGGTTTCGCCGCCTGCTCCGCGCCCGGCTCGACGATTTGACCCTCACCGCCACGAGCGTCTTCGCCTCGGCGGCGCGTGGCGACGAGGCTGGGGCCCGCGCCCTGGTCGAGAGCCGCATGGAAGCCCAGCGAGCCGATATCACGGCGCTCGTGGCGCGCCTGCTGGTCAATAACGACCAAGCCCAAGCCGACGCCGCCCGCAAGATCAACGGCATCTACCAGTCCGCGCGGCGCAATATCCTTCTGGCGACGGCCCTGCTGTTCCTGCTGGCGCTCGCCACCGGTCTCTACGTCTTGCAGGCCAGCCGGAGGGCTTTCGACAAGCTGCGCCATCTCGCCGAGCAGTTGCATTCGCAATCCACCCAGCTACGCGAGCTGTCTTGGCGCCTGATCGACCTCCAGGAGCAGACGTTGCGCCGCATCGCCGTCGATCTCCACGACGAGTTCGGCCAGATCCTCACCGCGCTGGGCTTGCTCCTGAAGCGCTCGGAAGGGGAGCCGGACGAAGAGGAGCGGAGGCAGAATCTCGAAGCCGCCGGAACGATCGTGCGGGAAACCCTGCAAAAGGTCCGCGACCAGTCCCAAATGCTCCATCCCTCGACGCTCGAAGATTTCGGGCTCGAGCAGACGCTCGAATGGTTCGTCGAGCAGTTCTCGCGGCAGACGGGCATTCCCGTCGAGTTGCGCACCACGGGCGAGAGCTTCGAGATTCCGCCGGAAAGCGCTATCCACCTCTATCGCATCGTGCAGCAGGCGCTCAACAACGTCGCGCGGCACGCGCGGGCCTCCCGCGCCTGGATCGCATTGCGGGTCGAGCGGCCCTTCCTTACCATCGAGATTGGCGACGACGGCGTGGGGTTCGATCCGACGGGGCTCGCCGCCGGCCGCTCCCCCGCCCGGAATCTCGGCTTGACCGCCATGCGCGAGCGCGCCGAACACCTGCACGGTGCGCTCTTCATCCATTCGTTTCCCGGGCGCGGCGCGGTGGTCGAGGTACGCGTCGAATTGAGCAAACTCGCCGGCGCGCCCTCCGCGGGCGCGGCGGCCGAAAGGATGTGAGCCGGTGAACCAGCCGAAAATACGCGTCCTCCTGGTGGACGATCACACCTTGGTTCGACAGGGATTCCGCTCCCTCATCGACAACGATCCCCGCATGGTCGTCGTTGGGGAAGCGGGTACGGGCCTCGAAGGCGTCAAGCAGGCGGCGGCGGTGCGCTCGGATGTCGTCGTCATGGACATCGCCATGCCCGATATCGGCGGGCTGGAAGCGGCCGCGGAAATCCTCAAGCGCGATCCCGACGCCCGGATCGTGATCCTCAGCATGCACGCCAATCCCGCCTACGTGCGCAAGGCCATCGACATCGGCGCCCGCGGGTACGTCCTGAAAGACGCGCTTGGCGCCGAACTGGTGCAAGCCATTCTCGCCGTCGCACGCGGAGACGCCTTCTTCAGTCCCTCGGTCTCGCGCTTCGTGCTGCAGAGCTTGAAGGATGGAACGGGGCCGGAAGCCGCGCCCGATGGCTACGATCGATTGACCCTGCGCGAAAAGGAAGTGCTCCAACTCATCGCTCGGGGCAAATCGAACAAGGAGATCGCCACCCTACTCGACATCAGCGTCAATACCGTCGCCGTGCACCGCGCCCACCTGATGGAAACACTCGGCCTGCACCGCACCGCGGAGCTGGTCCTCTACGCCGTCCGGCGCGGCTTGGTGGAAACCCCGTGAGGCAGGTTACAGGCCACAGGTTACAGGGCACAGTTGGCAGGGGGGCCGTTCCTTGCTTGCTGTGCCCTGTCACCTGTGGCCTTCTCTCTGCGTCCTCTGCGTCTCCGCGGTGTTCCCTTCGGCCCCTGTCCCCTGTCACCTGTGGCCTGTAACCTGCCTCACTGCCCTCTGCGTCTCTGCGGTGCGCTTTTCGTAGTTATCTCTCAACTCTGAACTCTCAAGTGTCTCTATTGACTCTCCATAGGAAGTTGGTCATACTGCCCCTGTGTTGACATGCAATAGGAGAAAGCCGTGACCGATTCCCCCACCGAAGTCCTGATGGGCACGCTCGACATGCTCATCCTCAAAACCCTCGATACCCTCGGCACCATGCACGGCTACGGCGTTGCTCGCCGCATCGAGCAGGTTTCCGGCGATCTTCTGCGGCTCAATCACGGCACCGTCTATCCCGCCCTGTTGCGGCTCGAGCAGCGCGGCTGGATCTCCTCGCGCTGGGGAGCGTCGGAGAAAAATCGCCGCGCCCGCTTCTATTCCCTCACCGCTTCCGGCCGCCGCGCCCTGGCGCGGGAAGCCAGGGATTGGCGCCGTATGGCGGCGTTCATCTCGCGCGTGCTGGAAGGCGCGGGCGGATAAAGGTAAAGGCCGGTTTCACGCAAAGGCGCAAAGGCGCCAAGAGAAGACTGTTTCACGCAAAAACGCCAAGGGGTTCCCTTTGCGGGCTTCGGGGCTCGGGGTAGCACAGCCTCCCGTCCCGAACGTTCGGGATTCGGGACTTGGCTGTGCCGAGGAGGCGTAATGCCATCGATGCGGGTCTGGCTCTCGCGTTTCGCCGGCCTCTTCGCCCGGCGCGGCGCCGACGAGCGCCTGCGCGCCGAACTCGATTCGCATCTCGCCATGCTGGCCGAGGAGAACGAGCGCCGCGGCCTGCCGCCCGCCGAAGCCCGCCGCCAAGCCAAGGTCACCCTCGGCGGCGTCGAGCAGACCAAGCAGCTTTACCGCGAGCAGCGCGGCATCCCCTGGCTGGAGAGCCTGCTCGCCGATTTCCACTCCGCCGCGCGCTCGCTTGGGCGCAACCGCGGCTCAGCCCTCGCGATTATCGTTCTCCTCGCACTGGGTATCGGTGGCACGGCAGCCCTCTTCGGCCCGCTCTATTCCCTGGTCCTTTCGCCCCTGCCGTATCCCCATTCCAATCGAATTGTTCGGATAGGCGTCGAAAGCTTGACCTTCGCCGGCGACGGAGTCGAATTCCCGCACCGAGCTGCTCTCCGATCGACTTTTTCTTCCGTGGCTGCCTACGCGCCGGCGCTGCTGTTTTCCCAGCCCGTGGTGTTTCCGTCCGCGGGCGCGGCGCCGGTCAGGGTTCACGTCGTCAATGTGACCCCGCAATTCTTCGCTACGCTGGGCGTCGAGCCCCTGTTCGGTCAGGACCTCTCGAACGAGCCGTGGACGGCCAGCGTGGCCGTAGTGAGCCACCGCTTCTGGCGCACCGTGCTGCACGGGGCCGGAAATGTAATCGGGCGTCCGTTGAAGTATGGGGACGGGACGGTTCTGGTGGCCGGCGTCATGCCGCCCGGCTTCGATTTCCCCTCCGGCACGGACATGTGGACGCCCATGAGCCTGATAGACGGGGAGGAGCAGGTGCTGGGGCTGCTCCGGCCTGGGCTTACACTCGATCCAGCGGCAGCCCAACTGGAAGGCGCGGGCTTTAAGCCCGGCCGAGGCCCCAGCGGAACCCTCGGTTCCGGGCCGGTTCTCGAGACGCTGCACGATTTCCTGCTGGGCGACCGCAAGCCGCTACTGTGGACCTTGTGGTCGGTCTCTCTTCTCTTTCTGCTGCTGGCCTGCGCGGGCGCCGCGAATCTCCTCTTTGCCCGCGGCGTTCGGCGGCAGCCGGAAATGGTCGTGCGTTTGGCGCTCGGCGCTGGCCGCGGTCGCCTGGTGCGCCAATTGCTCGCGGAAGCATTGCTCCTGGCGGCTGCCGGGGGCCTTCTCGGGCTGGGGCTTGCCGCAGGGGCGGGCCGGTGGATCGAGGCGCTTTTGCCCGCAGCACATGGCGCGAAACCGGTTTCGTTCGCCAGCCTCGGCCTCGTGGTCCTGCTGGCATTCGTGGCGACGATTCTGTGCGGCCTCGCTCCCGCCTTCGAAGCCACCGGTGGCGATCTGAACGCCTTCCTCAAAACCGGCACGGGCGGGATCACGCGATCGCCGGATCGCCGCCGTTTCTTCAGCTCTCACGAGCTGCTCTCCGGCTCGCAACTCGTCCTCGCGACCGTTTTGCTGATCTCGACGGGTCTGCTCCTGCGCAGCCTCGTCGCTCACCTCCGCTACTCGCTGGGCTTCGACCCGCATAACGTGGCTCTCGTCGAGCCGGGGCCTTTGCCGGTCCTGCCCGCCCTCGCTGCGGCGGAGAACAAGTATTTCCACGAACACCACATGGCAAGTGGCCCGCTTATGGTGATTGCCGGAGCGACGATCCCCAAGCTGCGACAAGCCGTCAAGCAGGAACAGGAGGCGCAGAACGCGCGCAACGAGCAGTTCTACCAAGAGGCGCGCCGGCGGCTCGCGCGGCTGCCGGGAGTGGTTTCCGTGGGCGTGGTGGACCCTCCGCCATTCACAACCTTGTGGGCCGAGGTCGGGCCCGCGGCTGCCTCCGCGACTCCGAAGCCCGGCCCTTCCGTACCTCACGTTCATGGGGGGATCATGGGAGTCGACATCGGTCCTGACGCCTTGCGCGTGCTGAGGATTCCCCTTCTCGCCGGGCGAAGTTTCACCGAGGCCGATGTGGCGCAGCGAGAGCAGGGGGACGTGAGCATCGGGGGCGCAAACAGCGGCAGGACAGGAGTGGCGATTATCGACCAGACTCTGGCGGAAGCCTTCTGGCCGCACGAGAACCCGATTGGCAAAGCGTTCTTTACCTTCACCGGGGAAGAAGCAACCGTCGTTGGCGTCGCGGCGAACGTCCACGAGACTGCCGAGATCCTGAACATCGTTCCGACGTATTACCTGCCTTTCGAACCAGCGCAAGGATATGAGACCTTCGCGGTCAGGCTCCGCCCAGGCGCTTCTCTCTCGCGGTTCTCCGCAGGCGCGCGAGAAGCTCTGGCCTCGTTGGTACCCGGGATGGCGCCGCCGGCTGTTCGCACCCTGGAAGACCTCACGACGGCCTCCCAGGCGAACCTGCGCTTGGCCCTGGCGCTGCTCGCGTGTTTTTCCTTTCTCGGCATCGTTGTCGCCGCGCTCGGCGTCTACGCCGCGGCAACTCTCATGGGCGCGGCGCGCACGCGTGAAATGGGGATCCGCATCGCGCTGGGCGCGCACGCAGAGCAGATTCGCGGCTTGGCCGTTTGGCGCAGCTTGCGACTGATCTTGGTCGCCCTGCCGCTCGGAGCGCTTTGCGCCTGGGGCTTGGCGCGCAGCCTCTCGCATTGGCTTTTCCAGGTAGGAGCGGCCGATCCGGCGACCTATCTCGTCAGCGTGGCGCTGCTCGCTCTGATCGCCCTCGGCGCCGGGCTCGTTCCCGCGCGCCGCGCGGCGCGAATCGACCCCGTGATCGCGCTGCGGGAGGAGTGACGCCGCCGCAAGGAACGGTTTCACGCAATGGCGCAGGGGCAAAGAAATGTTTCACGCCAAGGCGCCAAGGCGCAAAGAAAGATCGTTTCACGCAAAGACGCTGAGAAACCGTGGCTGATGGCAAGTGACTAGCGGCTGGCGGCCCCTGGCCTGTGCCAACAGCCCTTTGCGTGCTTTGCGTCCTTGGCGGCTTTGCGTGAGAGCCTTTGTCCGTGTCGAAAGACCAGGCAGGTGCCTAGTTTGGCACCTGAGGTGCCCATTCCTACGGTGCGCTCTCGCTTGGCAGCCGTATTCTGCGCCGCAAGCCGTGATTAATGGCGATGCTAAGCGATAGCAGCAATTGAACTTAGCTGTGCTCTAAATGAAAGGTGGGGTGCGTCGAGGCGAGCACAGCTGACGCCTAGACGCTTGTCCCCTGTGTACAAAGAGAGACGGTGGGGGCGGGAGTACAGCCGGTTGAGAGTTGAGAGTAGGCGGTAGGCAGTGGGCAGGGCGGGCCGTTTCTTGCTGTGGCCTGTTGCCTGTGGCCTGTTGCCTGTCCTTCGGGTCACGAGCCACTAGGCACTAAGCGGTAGGCGGTAGGCAGTGGGCAGGGCGGGCCGTTGCTTGCTGTCCCCTGTCACCTGTTGCCCGTAACCTGTCTTTCGGGCCACGAGCCACTAGGCACTAAGCGGTAGGCGGTAGGCAGTGGGCAGGGCGGGCCGTTTCTTCCTGTGGCCTGTTGCCTGTGGCCTGTTGCCTATTGCCTGTAACCTGCCTTTCCGGCACCTTTGCGGCTGTGGAACATAGCAACTCGATGGCCGGCGTGAACGAGCCCGAAACCCTGTTAAGCTGCGGCGTTACGACCAGGCAGCGCGGAAAGAAACCGAAATGAAAGTCGTCATTCTGTGCGGCGGGCTGGGTACCCGGTTGCGGGAAGAGACCGAATTCCGCCCCAAGCCGCTCGTCGAGATCGGCGGCCGCCCGATCCTCTGGCACATCATGAAGTCCTACGCGCACTATGGCTTCCGCGAATTTATCCTGTGCCTGGGCTACCGCGGCAGCACGATCAAGGAGTATTTCCTCAATTACGAGGCCATGAACAACGATTTCACCATGTGCCTCGGCCGCAAGTCGCAAATTCTCTACGACGGCTCCCATGAAGAGCAGGGCTTCCAAGTCACTCTGGCCGATACCGGCCTCGACACCATGACCGGCGGTCGCATCAAGCGGATCGCCAAATACGTGGAAGACGAAACGTTCATGGTGACTTACGGCGACGGCGTGAGCGACGTGGACATCGCGCGCCTCGTCGAGTTCCACCGCGCGAGCGGCTTGCTGGCCACCGTCACCACGGTGCGGCCGGTTTCGCGCTTCGGGGTGGTGGAGATGGACAATACGGACCGCGTGCTCGAGTTCAAGGAAAAGCCGGTGGCGGAGGGCTGGATCAGCGCGGGGTTTTTCGTCTTCCAGCGGCGCGTCTTCGATTACCTCACGGGCGACGATTGCATACTGGAGCGCGCCCCCTTGGAGCGGCTGGCCCGCGAGGGCCAACTCGCCGCCTACCGCCACGAGGGCTTCTTTTTCCCCATGGACAACTATCGCGATCACGTGCACTTGAACCAGCTCTGGGCCTCGGGCAAGCCGCCCTGGAGGGTGTGGTGACGGGCGAGTCCTACTGGCGCCACCGGCCGACGTTCGTTACGGGCGCGACGGGCCTGCTCGGCTCGTGGCTCGTCCCGCGCCTCGTGAGCGCGGGAGCCGACGTCGTTTGCCTGGTGCGCGATTGGGTGCCGCAATCCGAGTTGGTTCGCAGCGGAGCGCTCGAACGCGTGAAAGTGGTTCGCGGAGACGTTCGCGAGCGCGGCGCCCTCGAACGCGCTCTCGGGGAATACGAAATCGAAGCTGTCTTTCACCTGGCGGCGCAAACCATCGTCGGCATCGCCAACCGCAACCCGGTCTCGACGTTTGAGAGCAACATCCAGGGCACGTGGAACCTGCTCGAAGCCTCGCGCCGTTCGCCCACCCTCCGCTCGATCGTGGTCGCCTCGTCCGACAAGGCCTATGGCGCGCAGGAAATCCTTCCGTATACGGAACAGGTGGCCCTTGCCGGGACGCATCCCTACGACGTCAGCAAATCCTGCGCCGACTTGCTGGCCCACGCCTACGCGGTCACCTACCGGCTTCCCGTAGCCGTCACCCGCTGCGGCAATTTCTACGGCGGCGGCGACCTGAATTGGAACCGCGTGGTTCCCGGCACGATTCGCTCGGCGCTGCACGGCGAGCGGCCGGTGATCCGCTCCGACGGCCAGTTTATCCGCGACTATCTCTACGTCGAAGACGCCGCCGCGGCCTACATGCTGCTCGCCGAGCGGCTCGGAGCCGACGAGGGCCTGCGCGGCATGGCGTTCAATTTCTCGAATGAACTCCAGCTCACGGTGCTCGAGCTCGTTCGGCGCATTCTGGCGCGGATGGGCTCGGCGCTCGAGCCCGATATCCGCAACGAAGCGGTCAACGAAATCCGCTCGCAATATCTCAGCGCCGAGCGCGCGCGCCGCCTGCTCGGCTGGGCGCCGCTTTTCACGCTCGACGAGGGCCTGGCTCGCACCATCGCCTGGTATTCCGATTTCTTCTACCATGAACCCGAACGCGCAACAGTTGCGTAGCCGCATCCTCGACCTCGTCGGCGAATACTACGAAGCCGAATTCGCCGGGCGGACGTTCGTTCCCGGGGAGACGCCGATTCTCGTCTCCGGCCGCGTGTTCGACGCCGCCGAGCTGCGCACGCTGGTGGACGCCTCGCTCGATTTCTGGCTCACCACCGGGCGGTTCGCCCAGAAATTCGAGCGGGAATTCGCGGCTTTCTTCGGCGTGCGCGACGCCGTGCTGGTCAACTCCGGCTCCTCGGCGAACCTGCTCGCCCTCGCCTGCCTCAGCTCGCCCAAGCTCGGCGACCGCCGCCTGCGCAAGGGCGACGAAGTGATTACCGCCGCCGCCGGCTTCCCCACCACCGTCAATCCGATCGTTCAAAACGGCCTCGTCCCGGTCTTCGTGGATATCGAGCTGCCTACCTACAACGTGGACGTGAGCGCGCTCGAAGCGGCGCTCGGCCCGCGCACTCGCGCCATCATCCTGGCGCACACCCTGGGCAATCCATTCGACCTTGACGCCGTCACCGCCTTCGCCCGGCGGCACGGCCTCTGGCTCATCGAGGATTGCTGCGACGCCGTCGGCAGCCTCTACCGCGGCCGCCGCGTGGGCGCGTTCGGCGATCTCGCGACCGTCAGCTTCTATCCCGCCCACCACATCACCATGGGCGAAGGCGGCTGCGTGCTCACGGACCGGCCGCTGCTGACGACCATCGTCGAATCGTTCCGCGACTGGGGCCGCGACTGCTGGTGCGAGCCCGGGAACCAGAACACCTGCGGCAAGCGGTTCGATTGGCAGCTCGGCGGCCTGCCTCACGGTTACGATCACAAATACATCTATTCGCATATCGGCTACAACCTGAAAGCCACCGACCTGCAAGCCGCCGTTGGCGTCGCTCAACTCGCCAAGCTTCCGGGATTCATCGAGGCGCGCCGGCGCAATTTCCAGGCGCTTTACGACGGGCTCAAGGCGCTCGATGAGCTTTTCGTTCTGCCGCAGGCGACGCCGGGAGCGGAGCCAAGCTGGTTCGGTTTCCCGATTGCGGTGCGGGAAGGCGCGCCGTTCTCTCGCGCCGACGTAGTCCGCTTCCTCGAAGAAAAGAAGATCGCCACCCGGTCGCTCTTTGGCGGGAACCTGGTGCGGCAACCCGCGTACGCCGAAGTCCCCTATCGCGCCATCGGCGACCTCGCCAACTCCGATTTCGCCATGGAGCGCGTTTTCTGGATTGGCGTCTACCCGGGAATCACTGGGCCCATGCTCGATTACATGATCGAGGCTCTGCACGCGCTTATCGCTCAAAGGAGGCTTCCCAGCCATGTCTCAGCTAGCCAGCGGTAACGGCAGGGGTAACGGGCTCCCGGTGACCGCGGTTCGCATTGGCAGCCGCCTGGTAGGCGAGGGGCAGCCCTGCTACGTCGTGGCCGAGATCGGCATCAACCATAACGGGGATATCGATCTGGCGAAACGGCTGATCAGCATCGCCCACGCCGCCGGCTGCGACGGGGTGAAATTCCAGAAGCGCACTGTCGATGTGGTCTACTCGAAGGAGGAACTCGAGCGACCGCGCGAAAGCCCCTTTGGCACGACCAACGGCGACCTGAAGCGCGGCCTCGAGTTCGGCTACGACGAGTACGAGGAAATCGACGTCTTCTGCCGCCACATCAAAATGCCGTGGTTCGCGTCCTGCTGGGACGAGGGCGCGGTGGATTTCATCGCCCGGTTCGACGTGCCTTGCTTCAAAATTGCCTCGGCGTCGCTCACCGACGACAATCTGCTGCGCCACACGCGCTCGAAGGGCCGGCCGGTAATCCTCTCCACGGGGATGAGCACGCTGGAACAGGTCGACCACGCGATCGAGGTGCTCGGCCGCGAAGATCTTGTCCTGCTGCACGCGTGCAGCACCTATCCGGCACTCTACGAGGAACTGAATCTCCGCGTGATTCCGGCGCTCAAGGAGCGATACGTCCTGCCGGTGGGCTACTCGGGCCACGAGACGGGCTTGCCTTCCACCATCGCCGCCGTCGCGCTGGGCGCCTGCATGATCGAACGCCACATTACTTCCGATCGCGCCCAGTGGGGCAGCGACCACGCCGCCTCGCTCGAGCCGAACGGCATAAGCAAGGTGGTGGGGTACACGCGGCTGGTCGAAAAATCCATGGGAGACGGGGTGAAACGCGTCCTTGAGCGGGAACAGCCAATCATCAAGAAACTCCGGCGCGTCGGCGCGTAGAGTTCCGAAAGCCAGCACGCAAAGGCGCAAAGGCGCAAAGCGCGCAAGGGGTCGAAACAGTTCGGGGCCGGGAGAGTTGAGGGTCAAGGCACAACGCAGAGGCGCAGAAGGGCAAGGGTCCGCGAAGAAACTAAAGGAGTTGCGGTCCGGCTCTCTTCGTGCCTTGGCGCCTTTGCGTGAAACTGGTTTTCCCGGTCTTGACTTGGCGCGCATTCGCGCCATCGTCCTCGACGTCGATGGCGTGCTCACCGACGGTGGTTTCTGGTGGGGTCCGGAAGGCCAGGAATGGAAGCGTTTCTCGTTTGCCGACGTCATGGGTATCTCGCTGGCGCGCAAGGCGGGGCTGATCGTGGCGCTGGTTTCGGGAGAGGATAGCCCCCTGGTGGACCGCTTCGCCGCCAAAATGGGCATCAGGGATGTTTATAAGAACTCCAAAGACAAGGCCGGCGCCTTGCGCGAATTCGCAGCGCGCAACGGCCTCGATCTCGGCGAAATCTGCTTCATGGGTGACGACGTGAACGATTTGCAAGCCCTCGCCATCGCCGGCCTCGCCGCCGCGCCGGCCGACGCCCGCCCCGAGGTTCTGGCGAAGGCGGCATTTGTGACGACCCGCGGCGGCGGCAATGGCGCCGTGCGGGAACTGACCGACTCGATCCTCGCCGCCCGAAGCGCGACCCAACTTGCGGCCAAGGCCAGCCGGCAGTGAAGCTCTCCGATTACGTCGTTCGCTTTATCGCCGATTTGGGTGTGAAGCACGTCTTCATGCTCGCTGGCGGTGGAGCGATGCATCTCGACGACTCGCTGGGCCGCTGCGGCGGACTTCAATACATTTGTAACTTGCACGAACAGGCATGCGCGGTTGCCGCCGACGCCTACGCGCGGACGAGGAACCAGTTGGGCGTTGCGCTCGTCACCACCGGCCCGGGGGGCACGAATACGGTGACGGGGGTCGCCGCGGCCTGGCTGGACTCCACGCCGGTGCTGTTCGTTTCCGGGCAAGTCAAGCGGGCCGACCTAAAGCGGGATTCCGGCGTGCGCATCCTCGGCGTGCAGGAAATCGACATCGTCTCCATCGTCGACTCCATCACCAAGTACGCTGTCACGGTTGAGGAGCCTGAGCGTATCCGGTACCACCTCGAGAAAGCCGTCTACCTTGCCCTGCACGGGCGGCGCGGTCCCGTCTGGATCGATATTCCGCTCGACGTTCAAGCCGCGCAAATCGACCCAGAGAGGCTGGCCGGTTTCTCGGAAGCCGAAGGCCGGGCGCAGGACTCCGGCGGGTCGGAACTCGGCGAAAAGGTCTCCCGGCTGGTCGAGATGCTGAGCCTCGCGCGCCGCCCCTCCCTGCTGGCCGGTAACGGCATCCGGGCAGCCGGTGCCGAAGGAGTTTTTCTGAAGGTCGCCGAGCGCCTCGGAATCCCTGTACTTACGACGTGGCTGGGCCTGGATCTGATCCCGGATGATCACCCGCTCAATTTCGGCCGACCGGGGTCGCTCGCTCCACGGGGGGCCAACTTCACGCTGCAGAACTGCGACCTGCTGCTTGTCGTCGGCGCACGGCTCGATATGGCCGTGACTGCCTACGCGCATGACCGCCTTGCGCGTGGGGCGAAGAAGGTGATGGTCGACATGGATCCCGCGGAAATCGAAAAGATGAAAACTGAAATCCATCTGCCTATTGTGGCCGACGCGGGGGCTTTTCTCGATGAACTTTGCGCCCAATGCGCCAGTGTTCGCAGCGACGGGTGGAGGGATTGGCTCCGGCGGTGTCGGGAGTGGAAAGCGAGATATCCCCTTGTGCTGCCCGAGCATCGCAATCTGCCCGGCCGCCTCAGCATGTACCACTTCTCGGAGGTGCTGAGCGACGAGTTGGCGCCGGGTGACGTAATAACGCCCGGAAGTTCCGGCTTCGCGGTTGAGATCTTTCTCCTCTGCCTCAAGATCAAGAGCGGCCAGCGGTGCTTCCACAGCCGCGGCGTCGGTGCCATGGGGCTCGGCTTGCCGGCAGCGATCGGCGCTTCGGTCGCGAGCGGCCGGAGGACAATCTGCGTGGATGGAGATGGCGGGTTTCAGATGAACATTCAGGAGCTAGCGACAGTTGAGCGCCTGGGCCTGCCTGTCAAGTTTTTCGTGGTGAACAACCAGGGCTACGCCTCGATCCGCGCGTCCCAAATGGGCTATTTCCATCGTTTGGTGGGGGCCGACTCCACCAGCGGCGTGACGCTGCCCGATTTGGGAGCTGTAGCGAAGGCTTACGGACTGCCCTTTAGGCGTATTGCGGGGAAGGCGAACCTCAATGAGCAGATTCGGGCTGTTCTGGAAGCTCCCGGCCCGGCTGTGTGCGAGGTGGTCGTCGCGCCAAACGAGGAGCGGATACCCCGCGCGTCGTCCTACCTGAAGGCCGACGGCTCGATGGGTTCCAAGCCGCTGGAGGATCTTTACCCGTTCCTCGATCGCGACGAATTCGTCTCCAACATGCTGATTGAGCCGCTCGAGGAATCAGGGAAGGTGCCGTGGCCGCCGGGCGCCTAGCACACATTTCAAACCATTTGCCAGCACGCCGCTCCCCGCCGCGCTCCTCGTCGTGCCGCGTCGGGATTCTTCAGGGGCGGCTGACGCCGCCGTGGAACGGCGAGTTGCAGTGTTTTCCTCGCGGTCGCTGGGAAGACGAGTTCCTCCTGGCTCACGAGTGCGGCTTCGACTCGATCGAGTTGATGGTGGAAGCCGTTCATAACCCGGACAATCCCGTCTGGTCGGCGAGCGGCAGACGGCGGCTTCTGCAATTGACTACGGAGACAGGCGTGCGGGCGGCGACTCTTTGCGCCGATTGCTTCATGAGCGTCACATTCGCCCGAGAGCCGGACGCGAGCCTCGAACTCCTGGGAAGGCTCCTCACGTATGGTTTCGAGCGGGTCGTGCTGCCCTTCATCGGACCCGCGATTCCTAGCTCTTTGGCCGACGCGGAGAGGGCCTTCGCACGCGTGGCAACCTTGGCTGGTCGTGGTGTCGAGCTCGCGATTGAGAGCGCGCTCCCTGCGGAATCGCTCGCGAGATTGCTGGAAGGCGCCCCGCTCGGGGTGTGCTACGACACGGGAAATCAAACCGCGATGGGCTACGACATCGTGGGCGAAATCCACACGCTAGGCCCGCGGATATCGCACGTCCACGTCAAGGACAAGCGCCGCTCCGACGGGCAGAACGTGCTTCTCGGCACCGGCGACGCAGACCTTGCCGGCGCGTTTGCGGCCCTGCGCGCCGTCGGCTACAAGGGAGAATTCACGCTCGAAACAAATCGCGGAGGCGATCCTGTGGAGACCGCGCGCACGCACCGTGAGATCGTCAGGGGCTTGCTCTGATGAAAATACTGTTCGTCGGGCTCGGCGGCGCCGGGCAGCGCCATCTCCGCAACTTTCGCTCGATTCTCGGTGATAGCGCGGTTTGCTCGGCCTACCGCGTGCGCAAGGCCCCGACCGTGATCGGACCGGACTTCCGAGCGGTCGAGGGCGCGCGACTGGACGTCCCGACCTTCCAATCGCTCGAAGCCGCCCTCGCCGGACGGCCGGAAGCCGTAGTGATCTCGAACCCGACCAGTGAGCACATCGCTGTGGCGCTCGCCGCGGCGCGTGCCGGGGCGCACGTTCTCATCGAGAAGCCTCTCTCGAACAGCATGGACCACGTGCCTGAGCTTGAGCGCGTCCTCGTCGAGCAAGGCCGGACTGGGCTGGTTGGTTACACGATGCGTTTCCATCCGGCGCTGAGACAGGTCCGAGACTGGTTGATTGCGGGCAGGATTGGGGACGTGCTATCCGCACGCTTCGAGGTCGCGTCGTATGTCCCCGAGTGGCATCCGTGGGAGGATTACAGGAGTCTTTACGCTGTGAGGCGGGCGCTCGGAGGCGGGGTGGTCCTCACGGAGAGTCATGAGCTCGATCTCGCCTGTTGGCTTTTCGGCTCGCCGCGCAGGGTCTTCGCGCTGGGTGGACCGCTCAGCGGAAATTCCGGCGACGTCGAGGATACCGCTAGCATATTGCTTGATTGTGGCTTTCCCGTACACATTCAGTTGTGCTTTATGCAGCGTCCACCGTCGCGCTCGTGCGAAATCAACGGTTCGCGAGGCCGTATGGCTTGGGGCGGGGGCGACTCTGTGAGGGTGTTTGACGGGGGCGGATGGGCTGCTTGCCAATTCGACGGGAGCGAGCGAGCGAATCTCTTCGAAGCTGAGGCCCGTCACTTTCTTGCGTGCATCGAGGGCACCGACCGGCCCGCCGTGGATATTCGGGCGGGGGCCGAGGCACTCAAGGTCGCGCTCGCGGCGCTTCGGTCGATAGAAACAGGGAAGGTTGTGGAGTTGTAAGGAATGTCGATTCAGGAGTTGCACCCTTTCAAAGGCAGAAAATACACGAATCTGAAGGACTCTTTCGATCTTTCCGGTCGCGTTTACCTGATCACGGGCTCCGGGGGATACCTGGGTGTTCGGCACGCGGAGGCCGTCCTGGAGGCCAACGGAATTCCCGTGATCAACGACATTCACGAGGACCGGATCGAGAGCACGTTGAGCCAGCTTAAGGGGCGATTTGGCGACCGGCCCATTCTGGGGCTGCAAGCTGACATCACCAGCAAGCCCCAGGTGGACGCGATGGTGCAGAAGACGGTCGCCGCCCTTGGGCGCCTCGACGGGCTCATCAACAACGCGGCGAAAAATCCGAAAATGATCGGCGAGATCGACAACGAACTCACCCGGTTCGAAAATCTCCCTCTGGAACAGTGGTTGGAAGATCTCGCCGTTGGGCTCACGGGCGCATTCTTGTGCGCCCAGGCCTGCGGTCGGGAAATGGCACGGCGTGGCGGCGGCGTGATCGTGAACGTTTCGTCGGACCTTGGCATCATAGCCCCCGACCAGCGCGTCTACCTCAAACCGGGCCAGAACCCGGGCGAGCAAGCGTACAAGCCGGTCAGCTACTCGGTGGTGAAAGGCGGCTTGGTCATGCTTACTGCCTACCT
This sequence comes from Acidobacteriota bacterium, assembly GCA_021788095.1. Classification (GTDB taxonomy): domain Bacteria; phylum Acidobacteriota; class Terriglobia; order Acidiferrales; family UBA7541; genus JAKASX01. The sequence goes on from JAJYLB010000007.1 coordinate 63,521, forward strand.
AGCGACCTACTGGGCGGAGCGCAATATTCGCGTGAATACCCTGACTCCAGCCAGCGTTTATAACGGCCAGGACTGGGCCTTGGTCCAAAACATATCGGAGCGTGTCCCCCTCGGGCGGATGTCCCACCCCGACGAGTTCAAGGGGGCGTTGGTATTCCTACTTTCGGACGCCTCGTCTTACATGACGGGGCATAACCTGATCCTCGACGGGGGAAGGTCTGTGTGGTAAGCCACCGGCCACTCGAGGGAGGCCTGCTAGGGGAGGGCGTTCCGGGGTCCCGTCGGCTCCGTTGCCTGGAGCGCGCCCGAGGATCCGCGGCCGCCTTTGGATCGCGGGGAGTTCCCCGAAAGCACGACCCTGCCGGCGCCAAGAGACTGCCAAGAGTGGGGCAATGAGCTCACAGGCGAACCCACGCAGTGACCGCTGCCCGCTCTGCGACCACCGCAGCGCACAGGTCCTACTGGAACTCCGGTTCAACCACAAGATGGGGCTGCCGACGGAGGCGAGAGTCCGGCATTGCGCCGCCGACAATTTCCTATTTACGGACGCCGGCAGTCAGAGAGATTACGACGTGTATTATGCGGCCGTCGCAAACGATACCTACCACGGTGAACTCTCGGGGGAAAGCGCCCGCTCTCCGATCTCCGCGCTGCAGGCCGGCCTTCTTAAAGGCTCACTCGGTGACTTCTTCCGCAAGCCTCGGCGGGTGCTGGACTTTGGCTGTGGAGAGGCCCGGCTCCTCGTGGAGCTCGCGAGCCAGAATCCGACCTCGACGTTCCTCGGCTTCGATCCTGGCCCCGCCGCGCGAACCGGGTCCCAAATGGTGAAAATGCTAGGCCTGGGCAATGTTTCGATCTGCCGCACGCTAGAAGGGGCCGACTCCGCACCGTATCATCTCGCAATCGCTTCCCATGTCACTGAGCACCTACTTGACTTCGAGATTCTAGAATCGCTTAGGGGCCCCCTGACCGAACATGGCCTCCTCTACTTGGAGGTGCCCGACGCCCTGTCCTACGGCGACCACCAGCGACTGGAGTTCCTTTATTATTTCGACCGGCTTCACGTCAACCACTTCTCACCGCAGTCCCTGGCTCAACTCGCGGCCCAGCACGGCTTCGGCTACGTCAGCCATTTCCAATATGCGTTCCCCTACCGCGACGGCGGCAGGTACCCGGCGCTTGGAATGCTGCTTCGCAAGGGCGGAGATACGGTCCGCGTTCGCTCGCAGGATCTGCTTCAGGCCGCAGCGCGATACATCGAGCGCGAGAGGAGCAGGGCGGGGCTGATTAGCGCCGAGCTGGAAGCGCTCGAGGGAGTGTTGGCCTGGGGCGCGGGAGACAATTTTTTCCGATCCATGGGGAACGGGGGGCCCCTTTCCGGGCTGAAGAACATGGTCGTCCTTGATCGGAGACCGCAAGAAATTTCGGTCGCCGGAAGAACCTTTCGGACGATGGAACCCGAGGAGGGCATCCGGCGCTACAGATGGCCTGTGGTCGTAACCGTCTCTGAGGGAAGGCAATCGATTGGCCGGCAGGTAGCGGCAATCGACCCGTCGAGGCGCGTGCTTTTTGCGTAATTGCACGCGCGCTCGGTTGGGCCGGACGCTGCGAGCGCACTTTTGGAGCAAAGAGAATGGGCACCAAAACTGAACCGACGCACTCCTCGGTGGTGACAGGCCGGACACTCGCCTTAGCGGCGCGCTCGTGCCCCGTCTGCGGCGCCCTGAAATCCCGGTTGCTACATACGCAGACGTTCGAACAGCTCCCTGGAGCCCGACTTCTCGACGGCTACGATGTGGTGGTCTGCGAGCAATGCGGAGCGGGATTCGCCAACCATATTCCGCCGCAATCGATCTTCGACGCCTACTACCGCGACCTCTCGAAATACGAATACGAGTATCGCGCCAGCCAGGCCACCAGGTATGAGGACCGACGGTTTCGCGAGGCGGCGCGGACGATCATTCCTCATATCGTGAGTAGCGGCTCGCGGATTCTGGAAATCGGCTGTGCCACCGGCCACCTACTCTCGGTTCTAAAAGAGCAGGGGTACGCCAACGTCCACGGCGTTGATCCTTCGCCCGGCTGCGCCAAGGCCGCCGGGGGCCTTTACGGCATACACGCTCAGGCCTGCACCATCTTCGATATCCCTCGCCCGGAACAACCCTTCGACATCGTGTTGTTGCTCGGCGTGATGGAGCACATCCGCGATCTCGACCGGGCCATCGAAGCCATTCGCGCGCTTCTCTCGCCAGCCGGACGCGTGTACATCGCCGTACCCGACGCCGCGCACTTCGACCGCAACCAGGACGGCCCGTTCCAGGAATTCAGCCTCGAGCACCTCAATTTCTTTTCCGCAACGTCCCTCACAAATCTCATGCGGACGCGGGGCTTCAAATTCCTCTCGGGCGGCTCGCTGTTTCTGGAACACAATCCTGCTACATGGTGCGCCTCGATCTACTGCGTCTTCGAGAGTTCCGATAAGCGCGCCGGCTCCTGGATACGCGACGAGGAGACCGAAAGGGGCCTGGCCGCCTACATCCGCAAATCCCGCCAGGCCGAGGACCGTATTCGCCGCACGATCGAGGGTCTGGCCGCGAGCGGGCGCTCGATCCTGGTTTGGGGTACGGGAGCCCACACGCTGCACCTCCTGGCCGCGAGTGCGCTCGCCAGGGTCAATATCGCCGCCTTCGTTGACTCCAACCCCAAGTATCAGGGCCGCGAGCTTCATGGCAAGCCCGTCCTCGCTCCAGCCTCCCTGGCCGAGCGCAACGAACCCATCTTGATTTCCTCCTACGCCGCACAAAAAGAGATCGCCCACCAGATCCGCGAAACGCTCCGCCTGCCCAACGAACTTATCCTGCTCTACGATCTGCCGGCATGACCACGCTCCTCATCACCGGCGCATCCGGCTTTATCGGCCGAAACCTGGCCGAGCAGCTCGCATGCCACCATGAAGTGACCGCGCCCAGCCGCGCCGAGCTTGATCTGTGCGACGAAGAATCTGTACAGCAGTTTTTCGAGTCCAGGAGATTCGGCGTCGTGCTCCACGCGGCGACGGTGCGCTCCAATCGCCTCCTCGGCGAGTCGCCAAACCTGCTGGCCGATAACCTCCGCATGTTCTTCAATCTTGTGCGCCACCGGGGCTCGTTCGGCCGTTTGCTGCATTTTGGTTCCGGCGCCGACTTTGACCGCCGCCACTGGCGGCCGCGGATGAAAGAGGACTATTTCGGCGCCCACACGCCCGCCGACGGTTACGGCCTCGCGAAATATGTCTGCGCCAAGTACGGCGAGGAACTCGAAATCGTCACCAATCTGCGGCTTTTCGGCGTATTCGGCAAGTACGAAGACTGGCGCGTGCGATTCATTTCCAACGCCTGCTGCCGCGTGATTCACGGCCTTCCCATTGTCCTGCGACGCGACGTGCTGTTCGATTATCTCTACGTGGACGATCTCGCCGCGATCGTGCGCCAGTTGATCGAGCACCAACCGCCGGAACGCGCCTACAACGTCTGCACGGGCGCGCCCGTGCTGCTTTCGACGCTGGCCAAAATCGTGGCCGAAGTTTCAGGACGCAACCCGGATATGATTGTTCGTGAGCCTGGCATGGGCACCGAATATAGTGGCGATAATTCGCGCTTGCTGACGGCCCTGGGTGGCTTCCGGTTCACGGAGTTGAGGGAATCGATCGGCCGCCTCTACGAGTGGTACGAAGCGCGCAAGCAGGAGATCGATCCAGCCGAGCTGCGCTTCGACGGATGAACGCGGAGCCTGGATGATTTTTCACGCAAAGGCACAACACGGCAGAGAGAAAGGCTCCCACGCAAAGGCGCCAAGGCGCAAAGTTCGCAAAGGGGACCCCTTGGCGTTTTTGCGTGAAACGGTCTTTCTTGGCGCTTTTGCGCCTTCGCGTGAACCTGGCTTTGTCCATTCCTTCTTGGCGTCTTTGCGCCTTTGCGTGAAACCGTTCTTTGTCTTTGCCTTTACTTCTTTCCGCCCTCGCGAGAGAGCGCTCACCCCATGAAGACGATCAGCGTCATCACGGCCTGCTACAACGAAGAAGGGAACGTCACCGAGGTCTACGAGCGCGTCCGCGAGGTGATGCGCCAGCTCGGCCGCTACCGCTACGAGCACATCTTCATCGACAACGCCTCCCGCGACAACACCTGGCGCGAACTCCAAGCCATCGCCGCCCGCGACAAGAACGTCAAGATCATCCGCAATGCCCGCGACTTCGGCCACATTCGCTCGCCCATGCACGCCCTCTATCAGGCCCGCGGCGACGCCGTTATCGGCATTGTGGCGGACCTCCAGGACCCTCCGGAAATGATCGCGGTCATGGTCCGCAAGTGGGAGGAGGGTTACCCCGTCGTCATCGCGGTAAAAGAGGCGAGCGACGAGAACGGCGTGATGTTCTGGATTCGCAGGCGGTACTACAAGCTGGTGAATCGCCTCTCGGGAATCGACACGATCGAGAATTTCACGGGCTTCGGCCTCTACGATCGCAAGGTCGTTGACATCGTCAAGCAGTTCGACGACCCGTATCCTTTCTTCCGCGGCATGATCGCCGAAATCGGCTTGCCGCGCTTCGAAATCCCCTACCACCAGCCGGCGCGGAAGCGGGGAATTACGACGAACAATTTTTACTCGCTATACGATCTCGGCATGCTCGGCATTACGAATCTGTCCAAGGTCCCGTTGCGCCTCGTCACGTTCTCGGGATTCGCCGGCGCCGTGCTCTGCGTGGTGGTGTCGCTCGGCTATTTCATCTACAAGCTGATCTACTGGAACCGATTTTCCGTCGGCATCGCGCCTCTCGTGATTGGCGTCTTCTTCTTCCTCTCCATCCAGATGCTCTTCATGGGCATCGTTGGCGAATACATCGGCACGATCCACACGCTGGTCCAGAAGCGCCCGCTGGTCATCGAGCGCGAACGTGCGAATTTCGAATACGAGCCGGGCGAGCCGATGAGTGGGGAGGAAAAGGCAAGGAACGAGAGTTCAGAGTTGAGAGTTCAGAGTTAAGAGGCAAGGCCGGAAAGAGCACCGCAGAGGCGCGGAGGGCGCGGAGGCAGGTTGCGGGCAACAGGCAATAGGCAACAGGTTACAGCAAGCAAAGGAACGGCCCGCCCTGCCGCCTGCCCACTGCCAACCCGTGCTACCCTCAGTGGCCTCCGTGGTGCGCTTTTTTGGGCGGAAGTAGAATATCTTGTGCAGGAGAAAACTGCAGATAACGAGGCCTGGGGCGCTCTGGTCGCCTACCGGGAGGCGAATGCCGGGAGCGCGGAGCGCGGGTTGCCGGAAGAGTTGTTTCTGCTCATCAGCCGGCACGTCCCTCTAGTCAACGTCGATCTGCTCGTCAAGGACGGCCAGAATCGCACGCTGCTCACCTGGCGGGACGACTCGATCTACGGCGCCGGCTGGCATCTGCCGGGTGGCGTGATTCGCTTTCGCGAAACGGCTGCCGAGCGAGTGCGCGAAGTCGCGCGAATCGAATTGGGCGCGGAAGTCGTTTTCGAGCCCAGGCCAATGGACGTGGCGGAGATCATCGATCCGGCACGCGACACGCGCGGCCATTCCATCTCGCTGCTCTACCGCTGCACTCTGGCCGGCGCGCCCCGCGAGGATTTGGAGTACCGCGGCGGCGCGCCTGCCGCCGGGCAATGGAAATGGCACGAGCATTGCCCGGCCGACTTGCTTCCCGTGCACCGCGTCTACGCGCGTTTCCTGTAGCCGCCGGGGAAAGGCGCACCGCGGAGACGCGGAGGGAACGGAGGCAGGTTACAGGCCACAGGTTACGGGTGACAGCAGGCAAGGACAGGTTACAGGCAATAGGCAATAGGCAACAGGCTAAAGCAAGCAGAGGAACGGCCCGCCCGCAGTTTGTTGTAGCGCCGCCATCTTGGCGGCCGGGTGCGCGCCGGTCCAGCGCGTCCCGGCTGCTTGGAACTCTAAGATCTCGACCGCCAACCACTAACCGCCCACCGCCAACCGCCCCCCCTGTCCCCTGTGGCCTGCCTCAGTGTCCTCTGCGTCTCTGCGGTGCGCTTTTCCGGCTTGCCTCTCAACTCTCAACTCTCGACTCCCCCTCAGCTTCGCCTCGACAGCCAATCTTCGAAGGCGCGGACGGTTCCACTTCCCGCGCGGCCGGCGAAGGCGATGAGCCCATTCCACAGCGTCTCGGGCTGATTGAAAACGACCGGTTCGGCTCCCGGTTTCCGCACCGTGCCTCGGCTGGCTAGCAGCAGCGCCACTCCAGCGGCAACATCCCACTCATGCTTCGGACTCAGCGTCCACGTGGCGTCTGCCTGGCCGGCGGCGACAAGAGCCAATTTGTAGGCGACGGAGCCCAGGGGACGGATTTCAAACGGCGCATCCTTCAGCCAGTCCCACTCCCCGCGCACCGTCTCGCTGCGGCTGGCAAGCACGATCGGGCGCTTCCCCTCGCGTGCTGCCTGCGATGCGCGCGCGGGACAAGCGACCATGCCCGTTTCCCGCGCGCCCAGGAAGGTCTCTCCTGTCGTTGGGTTCGAGATCCCGCCCGCGACAGCTTCCCCGTCTTCGATCAAGGCAATCGAAACACACCATTCGGGAATGCCGGCAATAAACTCCTTGGTTCCATCGAGGGGATCGACAATCCAAACGCGGCTTTTGCGAATTCGGCCGAGGTCGTCGCGGCTCTCTTCCGATAGCCAGCCTTCACCGCCTTGCGGCAGCATCCGAAACAGCAGGTCGTTCACCGCGCGGTCGGCAGCCGTAACGGGTTCGCCGTTCCCTTTCCATTCTTTCTCGGGAGTTTGGTGAGCGAAACCGCGCAGGAGTTCGCGGGCAGCCTCAAGGGCGGCGTCGATCCTCCGCAAATCTTCCAGGCGCGGTTTGGTTCCCATAAGAGACAGGTTATAGGCAACAGGCCACAGGTTACAGCAAGCAAGGAACTGCCTAGCGCCAACTGCCTACTGCCTACTGCCGCCTGCCAACTGCCTACCGCCTACTGCCACCCCGTGCTTTCCTCAGCGCCCTCTGCGTCTCTGCGGTGCTCATTGCCGGTTCGCCTCTCAACTCTCAACTCGCGCCTTCCTCGCCGATAACACGGATTCCGGCAGATAGCCTTCCGCCGCGAGGTATTTGAGTATTTTCCGCGCCGCTTCGTCGGGGTCCGCATCCGTTGTGTCGACCGTCAGTTCCGCGTCGGCAGGCGACTCGTAGGGATCGGAAATTCCCGTGAATTGGGCCAGGATGCCGGCGCGCGCTTTGGCATACAGCCCTTTGCGGTCGCGCTGCTCGCAGACGCCAAGTGGCGTGGCCACATGCACCAGGACGAACCCGCCCACGGGAGCAATCATCGCCCGCACGTCTTTGCGTACGCTGTCGTAGGGAGCGATGGGAGCGCAGAGGGCGATCCCGCCGCTCTTCGTGATTTCCGAAGCCACGTAGCCGATGCGGCGAATGTTCAGGTCGCGATGCTCCTTCGAGAAACCCAGTTCGGAGGAGAGATGCTTGCGAACCAGGTCGCCATCGAGCAGCGTTACCGAGCGGCCGCCGAGTTCGAGCAGGTGCACGAGCAGGACGTTCGCCAAAGTGGATTTTCCAGCGCCCGATAAGCCCGTGAAAAACACCGTGAAACCTTGCGCGCGCCGGGGCCGGTAGGTTCGCTGCAGCTCGTTGGCGACCGGCGGGAAGGTGAACCAACGGGGAATTTCGCGGCCTTCGGCGAGCAGCCGGCGCAGATGGGTTCCGGAAATCGTCGCCACTTCCGCCCCCGCGGGGACCTCATCTTCCGCGACGTACTGGTCGCGGTCCTTCAAATAAACCATCATGCGGAAGGGAAGCATTTGTACGCCCAACTCGTCTTCGTGCGCCTTCAGCAGCTCTTGCGCGTCGTAGGGGCCGTAGAAAGGCTTGCCGTCGGAGTCCTGGCCGGGCCCGGCATGATCGCGGCCCACGATGAAATGGCTGCAACCATAGTTCTTCCGGATGATCGCGTGCCAAACGGCCTCGCGCGGCCCTCCCATCCGCATCGCGAGCGGCAAGAGAGCCAGCCTGGCCGTTCGCTCCGGGTAGCTGGGCAGAAGCGCTTGATAGCAGCGCACGCGGGTGTAGTGATCGACGTCGCCGGGTTTCGTCATTCCCACCGAGGGATGAATCAGCAGCTTGGCGCCGGCGCTTTCGGCGGCGCGCAAGGTCAGCTCGAGATGTGCCCGGTGCATCGGATTGCGCGTTTGGAAGGCCACCACCCGCGTCCAGCCGAGCCGGGAGAACTCGCGCCGCATCTCCGCCGGGGCCAGGCGCAGCGCCTGGAAATCGTAATGGTGGGGAAGCCGTACGCCCTTCACTTTTCCAGAGACGTACCAGGGATTCGTTCTCCCGAGCAAATGCGCCACGCCGGGGTGCTCCCTGGACTCGGTTCCGAAGACGGCTTTCGCCTCGGCCAGCCGATCCGGCTGCCAAACCTCCGCCACGTGCAGCGCTGCCAGCATCACTCCCTCGGAATCGCGCAAAGCGACGTCGGCGCCCGACCCGATTTTGCGCGCGAACTCTTCCGTTACATCCAGGGTCACGGGGATCGGCCAGACCAGGCCGTCTGCCAGCCGCATCGATTGGCACACCGACTCGTAGTCGGCCCGGCTCAGAAAACCTTGCAAAGGCGAGAATCCGCCGTTGAGGAGCAGTTCGAGATCGCAGAGTTGCCGCGGGCTCAAATCCCACGAAGGCCAATGGCGGGAATCGGCGAGCAACCGCTCGCGCTCCTGCCCCTCCACCATGAGCGCAGACAACCGCCCGCCATGCGGCTCGACGAGTTGGCCGGCGTCCGCCGTCACCTGTTCCTTAGCTGAAGACTCCATAACGAGATTCCTCCCCCCGACCGAGACTTGCTGTTTCGCGCCCGTGTCCGAAGCGCCTAGGGCGGTGCTCGTGGCCCCCCGCGATGGCGCGGCACACCGAACCGCTCCGCCCGCTCTCCTCACATTACCGGATCAAACGTCGGAGGAGCAAGACAGGTTACAGGCGACAGGTTACAGCGGACAGGGGGGCAGTTGAGAGTTAAGGGTTGAGAGGCAAGCCGGCATAGCGCACCGCGGAGACGCAGAGGGCGCAGGGAGAAGTCAGAGTCGAGAGCTAGCAGTTGAGAGTTGGCAGGCGGCAGTTGGCGGTGGGCAGATGGCAGGCGGCAGTCGGCGGTTGGCAGATCCTTGCTTGCTGTAACCTGTGGCCTGTGGCCTGTTGCCAGTCTTTCGGGCCACGGGTCACGGGTCATGGGCCACTGCTTTTCGGCGGGGGCGGAAGGAGAAATGCTTGTGGCCGAGGAAGCTGTAGATTGCTCCGAAGCCCATGAGCAGCGCTCCGCCGACGTATGGAGCGGCGCGATCGAGCCCGGCGATCAGCCGCACGAGAAACACGACGCCGGGAAGCAAGGCGACTCCAATCGCCATCGAGCCGCCGTACACCACAAAGCACCGCGACCATTCCCGCAGATAGTTGCCATGGGTTTTGAACACGAACCATTTGTAGCCCAGGAAGGCGACCGTGATGTTCAGCGGAGCCGCAATGATGCTGGCGAAAACGTAGCCGTGGGGAACCCTGGGGGTGAACGCCGCCGTCAGCGCCGCGTAGGCGCCATAGCCGAAGAGCGCGTTAAATGCGCCGACCCCCAGGTACCGCCCAAATTGCCGGGGCGGGATGTGGCTGGTCAGCCGGCGAATCCAGCCGACTTGAAGGAGCCGGGCGGTTGCCGTCTCATCCCTGGAGGCCATTTCAAAACCTCGCCTTTCGCCAGGATGAAGACTCTCACGCCAAGGCGCTAAGCCGCAAGGACAAAGGATCTCACGCAAAGCCGCAAAGGGCGCCCCGATCAAAAGCATCGGGGTGAACCTCGCTCGCAAAGGGGTCCCTCAGGCGCTTCTGCCGGAAACAGTTTTTCTTGGCGTCCTGGCGTGAAATTGTTGCGTGGGGGTTGGTTGCGGGGGCTGGATTTGAACCAGCGACCTCCGGGTTATGAGCCCGACGAGCTACCAGACTGCTCCACCCCGCGTGCACATATTAGCACAAGCGCGGCACCGGCGGCCCTTGGCCCGTGACCGGTCACAGCAAGCAAAGGAACGGCCCGCCCGCAGTCTGTTGTAGCGCCGCCATCTTGGCGGCCGGGTGCGCGCCGGCCTAGCGCGTCCCGGCTGCTTGAAACTCTAAGATCTTGACCGCCTACTGCCTACTGCCTACTGCCTACTGCCAAGTCTTAGCCCTCAACTCTCAACTCTCAACTCTCAACTGCCCTCTTTCACTTGTAACCTGTCTTTCGGGCCACTGTTTCCTCGTGATCTCGCTCGCCGGTCGCCCTAGAACCCCTACACAAGCTACAATGCTCGTGCTCGTCACGATAAAGGGAGGCAAGCTGCTCTCATGGTCGCCTGGACGCTGGTAGTTCACCTCTGCGGGATCGTGCTGTGGGTTGGCGGGCTGCTCGTGACTGCGGTGCTGCTCTCGCGCCACGCGCAGGAGACGGCGCCGGAAGCCCGCGCCGCACTCAGCCGCGTCGAACGGAAGACGATGCGCGCTTTGGCCGATCCCGGCGCCTTGCTGGCCATCGCCGCCGGAATCACGCTTATCTTCACGAACCGGTCGTACTACCTGCACGCCACCTGGCTCCATTTCAAGCTGCTTTTCGTCTTGGCTCTCATCGTCCTGCACGGTTACCTCGGAATCGAGATGAAGGGCATGCAGAAGGGAAGCGGCTCGTTGACCTCAGGCCGGGCGTGGTTCCTTTTCGCGACCGTTCTCGTGGTGTTCCTGGCCATCCTGATCATTACGCTGCCCGGCGAAGTCTATTTGTTTCGTTGACGCCGCTGTGGGGCGATTCGCGTGCGCGAAGGCGCGAAGAACAGGTTACAGGCAACAGGCAACAGCAAGCGAGGGCAGGTGTGAGGTTACAGGCAACAGGTTACAGGTGACAGCAAGCAAAGGAACGGCCCGCGCCGTCGACTGCCAACCGCCTACTGCCTACTGCCTACTCTGAACTCTCAACTCTCAACTCTCGGTTCCGGCCTTCCCGCCCGGCTTCGAGTGCCGGCCTTCCGGCTTCAGTCCGAACGCGCAGACTTCGGGGCGCGCGAGAGTCTCGAAGTCGTGGTAAGTCATCCGCACGGAATCACAACGCGTCCCCGCGGGAAACACGATTTCCCGGTCCAGGGCCAATGAGACATCCACGTAGACGGGCAAGCCGTAAAGCTCTCCGAGCGGCGGAATTGCCCCGAGATCGCAATCCGGGAACAGTTCCCGTATCTTCGCCTCCGAAGCCAGGCGGACTCGCTCGCCAACGATGGCGTTGAACAGTACGAAATCCACCTGGTGGGAGGCAGGCAAGACCGCCAGGTAAGTTCTTCCTTTCCCCTCCAGAACGACCGACTTAGCCAGTTCCTTCCCAGGCACGTGCATGGCGGCCGCGGCCGTCTGCGAGCTGAATGTAGGGACGTGGTGAATGATCGAATAGGCCATACGGTGCAGGGCCAACGCGTTTTCCAAGCGATTGGAACTGAAGCTCATGACCCCCCTCCCCGGCCAGAAGCGCATCGGACTGCCCTGGCCGCACTTTCTGGTGCATCTGCGGTGCCAAATGCTTGCCGGCTCAAGGACCCCCCGAGGCCGGTGTGACAGGTTTGGAAGTCCCCACATACGGCGGCGAAAGGATCGCCGGCGCCTCCCGGAAATGGGAGGAGCGCCGGTCACGCTGCGGCATTTGCCGCTTCTCGGTGAGCCATTTCACGGGATGGCATCCGGCGAGTGGGAAGCAGGAACGGCCGGGGAGCGCAGGGGCAGGCGGAGGAGCGCTTCGGCGCCCGGACCCGGCTGGCGGTTTTCCAGCGCCAGCGAGCCGCCATGGGCTTCGGCGATTTCCCGGCAGAGCACCAAGCCGATTCCGGAGCCGCCCGGCTTCGTGGTGAAAAAGGGAATAAACGCATTGGCGGGATTCGAAAGTCCCGGCCCCTCGTCGCGGACGAACACCTCGAGGGCTCCGCCGCTCTTGCGCCAGCCAACCACGATCTGCCCGCCGGTTTCCAGGGAAGCGTCGGCAGCGTTGCGAATGAGATTGATGAGGAGCTGTTCGAGCTGGGCCGCATCGCCTTCGATGCAGAGGGCAGGGCCTTCGATCACCTGCACGGTGAGCCGCTGCTCGAGCCCGGCGACCCGGCGAATCCAATCGCCAACGTCGAGCGGAGCTGGCCTTGGCGCCGGCAGCTTCGCCAGGCGCGCGTAGCCATCGACGAATCGGCTGAGGGCATCGGCGCGCGACGCGATGAGGACGAGGCCCGCCGTCACGTCTTCCCGCAATTCCTCCGGCAGGCGGCTGCGGGAGAGCAGGCTGTCCAGGCTTTCCGCCACCGATTTGAGCGGGGCAAGCGAATTGTTCAGCTCGTGCCCCATGATTCGGATGAGCCGGCGCCAGGTCTGCCGCTCTTCGTTCCGCAAGGCGCGGCTGATATCGGAGATCACCAGCAGGCGGTGCGGCCGGCCCTGCTGGCGAAAAACGCCGCGACGGATTTCCCAGCGCCCGGTCTTTTCCGGAAACGTTTTCGAGACGATCCTCGGCGTCTCACCTTCGAGGCACTCGGTCAAGTCGAGGTCCGCCGCGGACCAGCCCAGCAACTGCTCTTCGGCCCGGGCGAGCAGGCGCTCGCCGGCGCGATTGACCAGGCGGAGGCGGCCGGCGTCGTCGAACGAGAAGACGGCCACGTCGATTTCGTCGATCACGGCCTGGAGGAGCGCGCCCGCTTCCATGGCGGCGAGCCGCTGCTCGTGCAAATCGTCCACGAGCGCGTTCAGCTCGATGAAAACCTCGCCCAGGCTGCCTTCCCGCCGCGAGCCGCGCGCGCGAATCGAGAAATCGCCTTCGCGGATCGCGCCCAAGACGTTCGAAAGCGTGCGCAGGGGAAAGGTGACCAGGCCGCCGGAAGCCGCCGCGAAGCCAAGCCAGAACACCACGATCAGCACGGTCACCGACCACCGGGTGCCCGGCTCGGCGGTCCCCCGCCAAAGCACGAAGAGAAAGGCCGCCGAACCCGGCAGGCCGGCGAGCCAGGCGTACAGCCGGACGCGCCGCTCGAGTCCCAGCGGTTTCATAAGCCGTGCTTCTCGAGGCGGCGGTAGAGGGCGCCGCGCGAGAGCCCCAGGGCCCGCGCCGCTTGCGTCACGTTGCCGCCGTACCGTCTCATCGCCTTCTGGATCAGGACCTTCTCGACGTCTTCCAGCCCCATCTCGTCGAGCCGCGCCGCCATCTCGCGGCCAGGTTCGAGCGAGAGGTTCGACGGCTGCACCAGATCGCCCTGGGCCAGCAGCACCGATCGCTCGATGGTGTGATCGAGTTCGCGGACGTTGCCTGGCCAGGGATAGCGGGAGAGGATCTGGAGTGCCGCATCGTCGAAGGCAGTCGTCGCCTTGTGGTAGCGCTCCGCGTAACGGCGCAGGAAAAACGCCGCCAGCAGCGGGATGTCTTCCTTGCGCTCGCGCAGGGGTGGCAGATGAATCTCGATCGTGTTCAGGCGAAAGAGCAGGTCTTCGCGAAAGCGGCCCGCGGCGATTTCGGCGCCGAGGTCGGCGTTGGTGGCCGAGAGCACGCGCACGTCGACGCGCCGCGTGATGGACGAGCCGACTCGCTCGACTTCGCCGGTCTCGAGCACCCGCAGCAATTTCGCCTGGAGATTGGCGGGCAGATTCGCGATTTCGTCGAGGAAAAGCGTGCCCTGGTCGGCCAGCTCGAACCGGCCCACGCGGTCGCTTCTCGCGTCCGTGTATGCGCCCTTCACGTGGCCGAACAGCTCGCTTTCGAACAGGTTTTCGGCCAAGCCGCCTATGTTGACCGTGACGAGCGTGCGCGCGGCGCGGTGCGAAAGGGCGTGGAGCGTGCGCGCGACCACGTCCTTGCCCGTTCCGTGCTCGCCGGTGATCAGAACGTTGGCGTCGGAAGCGGCCACGCGCGCCACCAAATCCATCACCGGCCGCATCGCCGGCGATTCGGCGATCAGCGTGGGGCGTCCGTGGGCTTCGAGCAGCCTGTTTTCCGCTTCCAGGCGCAGGCTCCGGCGCAGCGCCCGCGCCAACTCGACGTGCGTGCGCACGCTGGCCACCAGCCGAGCGTTGTCCCACGGCTTCTGCAGGAAATCGCGCGCGCCCCGCCGCATCGCTTCGACGGCCAGACCGACCGTGCCCCAGGCCGTAAGCACCACCACCGGCAAACTGGAATCGAGCGACTGGATCCGCGAGAGCAGGTCGAGGCCTTCCTCGCCCGAAGTCGTATCCCGGGCGTAGTTCAGATCGATGAGGATGGCGTCGAATTCCCGCGAGCCCAGCGCGGAAAGCACGGCGCCGGGCGAGCCGACGGTTTCGACGACGAAACCTTCCGATTTCAAGGCGAGCCGAAGCGCTTCGCGGACGTCGGCTTGGTCGTCGGCAACCAGCACGCGCGGCGCCGGTTGGCAAGCGGCGCCCGCCGGCGTGCCAGCCGCTGTGGGAGTGGCGGATTCCATTGCGGTGCTCTGCTACGTTGCTCGATTCCCGGCTACCACAGCCTTCAGAGTCTGTGTCGCCCGTGGCACGGGCCCCAGTCTGTGCCGTCCTGGCTCCGGCCTGGCAAGCCATCCTGCCCTGAAAAACGACTCTCAACGCAGCGCCGGGAGGGGTGGTTTGTAGGGGCGACCCTTGTGGTCGCCCGCCTTTGCGGTGGCCCTACCCCGCCGCGGCGAGCGCTCGATCGCTCGTTATCCAGCCGTCGGCAAGCTGCACGATGCGATGCGCGTACGCAGCCCAGGCCTCGTTGTGCGTCACTTGGATAATCGTCGTACCTTCGTCGTTCAGGCGCTTGAGCAGGTCCATGATCATCTTCCCCTGCGTGGTGTGCAGGCTGCCGCACGGCTCGTCGGCCAGAATCACTTTCGGATTGCCGATCAGCGCCCGCGCCACCGCCACCAGTTGCTGCTGTCCGCCGGAGAGTTGGGTGGGGAAGAGGTCCTTCTTGCCCACGATCTGGAACTTGTCGAGCATCTCCGCCACCATCGCCTGCCGCTCCGATCTCCGAATATTGCGGTAGGAGAGGGGCAAGTCGAGGTTTTCCGCCACGGTGAGATTATCGAGCAGATGGAACTGCTGGAAGATGAAGCCGACGTACTGCTTGTGCAGCTCGACTCGCTGGCGATTCGAGAGTTTTTGTACGGGGTGGTCGGCGAAATAGAATTCACCGGTCCAATCGCCGTCGAGCATGCCCAGGATGCTCAGCAAGGTCGATTTCCCCGCTCCCGAGGGCCCCATGATGGTGACGAATTCGCCTTCGTGGAGCGTGAAATTGATCCGGCGCAGCACCCACGTCTTGCCCGCGCGCGTCTCGAACACCTTCTCGACATCTCGCATTTCGACGAGCGGCATGGTCTCCTCCGACTAGCGGCTTGCTGCGAAAGGCCCTTGGGAACCGTCATCCTGAGCCCGTTCGCGTCGCTCAGGGTAAACTCCGCGAAGGATCTCGACCCCTGTTTCCGGCGAATGGACGGGACGCTTCGCTTCGCTCAGCATGACACCTCCGCCTCTTGCAGCACTCTGCTAGAGCATAGCATTCATGGGGCGCCCGTGATCGCCCGCCCCTAGCCCCTAGCCACGAGCACCCATCGCAAAACCTCCCTGGGGCCTGCCTCAGTGTCCTCTGCGTCTCCGCGGTGCGCTTTGCCGGCTTGTCTCTCAACTCTTAACTCTGGACTCTAAACTCTGCCTTCTCTCTGCGCCCTCTGCGTCTCCGCGGTGCGCTTTTCCGGCTTGCCTCTCAACTCTGGACTCTCAACTGCCTCCTGCCTACTGCCTCCTGCCAACTGTCCTTATTCATGCCGCAGCGCCGTCGTGGGATCGACGCGCATCGCCCGCCGCGCCGGAGCGTAGCAGGCCGCGAGCACCACACCGAGCAGCACGATCGCCACGCCGGCGAACGTGGCAGGATCGGTCGCGCTCACGCCGAAAACCAGACCTTCGAGCAGCCGCGCAAGCGCCGCAGCAACCGGCAGCCCAATCGCCAGCGCGATCGCGCCGAGCGCCAGCCCGTGACCGAGGACCAGTTTCATCACTTGCCCTCGCCGCGCCCCTAGCGCCACCCGGATGCCGATTTCGTGCGTGCGCTCGGCGACGGCAAAAGACATCACGCCGTAGATTCCGATGCAAGCCAGCACCAGCGCGATCGCTCCCAAAACCGTCATCATCACCGCCACGTAGCCGAGGCCAAGCATCGAATCGGAAATCGTCCGGTCGAGCGTCTGCGCATCGCGCACCGCCAGATCGGGATCGATCGCGGCGATGCGCTGGCGAGCCGTCGCAATCAAGCTGTTCGGATCGCCCGAGGCGCGCACCATCAGGTAGGTTTCGGTCTGCGGCGCTTGCGCCGCCGGCTCGTAGAGCGCCGGGATGATCTGGCGATTGCTCCAGTCGTATTGCACCTCGCCCACCACGCCCACGATCCTCGCCCACGCGTATTTCGAATTCGCGTCGCCGAATTTGATGGAGAGTCCGACGGGGTCGCGCCCGGCAAAATAGCGCCTGGCCAACTCCTGGCTGATCGCGGCCACCGGCGGCGCCGTGGGTCCGTCGCCTTGGTTGAAAAGACGGCCTTCTACTAGCGGAACGTGAAGGGCGCGAAAAAATTCCGGACTCACCCATTGCCAGTAAGCCAGCGCGTGTTCGCCCGGCTTTGCGGGCCTGTCCTCGATGCTGAAGGAACCGGCCGTGGAATCGTCGCCGTCGGGAACGTTCGTTGCCGCGGCCGCCAGCCGCACCCCGGGCATCGAGCCGAGCTGGCGAAGCGCCTGCTCGTAAAAACTCCTTCGCACGCTGTCGCTCGCATACCGCGACGCGGGCAAATCGACGATCGTGGTGAGCAGCGATTTCGGCTGGAAGTGGTTGTTGAGACCCAGCAGAGACCGAAACCCTTTCAAGATGAGTCCCGCGCCCACCAGCAGCACCAGCGACAGCGCGATTTCCGCCACGACGAAGGCGCTCCGCAACCGCCGACGCGCCCGGCCGGAGCTTCCCCCGCGGCCGCCCTCCTTGAGCGTTTCGTTCAGGTTGGGATGCGAACCCTCGACCGCGGGCGCGAGCCCCGCCAGGACTCCCGCCGCCACGGCAATGGCCAGCGCGAAGAGAAGGGCGCGCCAATCCAGCCCGATTTTCGTCCAGCCGGGGAGATAGCGCCCTACGCTTTCGGGCATGAAATCCAGAATCAGCCGAATACTCCACGACGCCAGCGCCAAGCCGGCCGCCGCGCCAACGAGCGAAACGAATACGCTTTCCGTAAGCAGTTGCCTCACGAGCTGCCAGCGCCCGGCGCCGAGCGCGCTGCGCAGCGCGATCTCGCGCTGGCGCTTGGTAGCGCGAGCGAACTGCAGATTGGCGACGTTCGCGCAGGCGATCAGCAGCACGAAACCGACGGCGCCGAGCAGCATGAACAGATAATTCCGCGTGTAGCTGTCGCTCAAGTGCGACCGCATGTCCACCGCGCGCGCGCCCCAACCCTTGTCCGTTTGGGGATACCGCGCCTCCAAACGCTGCTGGATCGCGCCGAGCTCCGCGCTCGCTTGCCCGAATCCCACACCGCCGCGCAGCAAGCCAATCACGTGCAGCCCATGCCCCGTGCGCATCCGCTCTTCCTGCCCCGTCATCGCCAGCGGCAGCCAAAGCTGTGCCGGTGGGGGGTAGAGGAAATCCTTCGGCATGATCCCAATCACCGTCACGCTGCGGCCGTTAATGCGGACCGCGCTGCCCAGAATGGCCGGATTGCTGCCGTAACGTCCCTCCCAGGTGCGGTAACTGAGCACCACTTCGTCGTCGTGCCCGGGCACGGCTTCCCCAGGGCTGAACGTGCGTCCCAAGAACGGCTTCACGCCCAGCACGTCGAAGAAATTCGACGTGACGCGGAAACCCCAGGCCTGGTCGGGCAAACCGTTGCTCGAGAGAACGACGCTGTCCCATTCGTACGCCGCCAGTTGCTGGAACGAGCGGTTCTGCTCCCTCCAATCCCGGAAGACGCCCGGCGCGGTGGAGTTGCGGGTGATTCCCTGCTGTGGAAGCGTCTCGAAAAGCAGCGCCAACCGATCGAGGTGCGGGAACGAGACGGCTTCGTAAAGAAGCGCGTCCGCGACGCTGAAAACGGCCGTGTTCACGCCGATCCCGAGCGCCAGCGCTGCGGCGGCAAGCAGCGTGTAGCCGGGGGATTTCCAAAGCGCCCGCAGGCCGAATTTCACGTCGTTCCAGAAAGCGTCCATACCTGCTCCTCTATTCGTGCCGGAGCGCCGTCGCGGGAGCGACGCGCATCGCCCGCCATGCGGGCGCAGTCGCCGCCAGGAGCGCGACCGCGCCAAGCAGCGCCGCCGTTGCCGCGAGAGTCGCGGGATCGCTCGCCCGAACGCCGAAGAGCAGCGAACTCAGGACCCGCGTCGCTCCGTACGCCGCCGCCGCGCCCGCGGCAATTCCCAGCCCCACCAGCCACCCGGCATGGCGCAGCAGCATCCCCAGCACGTCGCCTGGGGTGGCGCCCAGGGCCATCCGCAAGCCGATTTCCGCGGTGCGTTGAGCCACGGTGTAGGAAAGCACGCCGTAGAGCCCGACCGCGGCGAGCAGCAGCGCCAGCCCGGCGAATATCCCCATCAGCGTCAGCAGGAACTGCTGGAGCCCCGCCGCCGCGCCGCGGATTTGATCCATCGTCCGGATCTTCCCCACCGGCAAGCTGCCATCGAGGGAATCCACGATCTTGCGTATCGGCTGAGCCGCCCGCAAGGGATCGCCGCTGGTGCGAACCAGCAATTCGGTGGGAAACCATTGCCCGAAGAGGCCCACCGTCACCACGTTCGCTTGCGCCACGGGAACGTACACGGTGGGTTCGGCAGGAAGCTCGAGCTGCGATTTTACGTCGCCGACGATGCCCACGATTTCCCTCGGCGGGTCTTGGTACGGCGGGCCCAGGGACGCGCCGATAGTTACGTGCAGGCCCAAAGGGCTGCGGTTCCCGAAATAGCGGCGCGCGAACTGGCGGGTGACGACGGCCACGGGTGTTGAAGACGCCGTGTCGGTCGAAGTGAAGGTCCGCCCTGCTACGAGCGGAACTCCGAGAGTCCGGAAATAGCTGTCGCTCACCGTGCGGAAATCCACGGACTGGCCGTTGGGGACCGTTTCGATCGCCATCGGCATGTTCCCGCCGGTTTCGAGCGGTATCCCCGCCGCGACCATCGCTGCTCCGCGCACCCCCGGCAAGGCGTCGACGCGCCCGGTAAGCGAGCGATAGAAATCCGTGAGCGCGGGTCCGCTTCGATAGCGCTGCCCGCCCAGGGGCAAATTGACCGCGAGCAGGTGGCTGGTTTCGAAGCCCGGCCCCACGCGCATCAGGTTCACCAAGGTGCGCGCCAAGAGCAGCGCGCCGCTGAGCAGAACCATCGTTACCGCGATCTCTCCGATCACCAGGCCTCCGCGCAGGCGCGCCCGGGAAGAGGCCGCCGTCGAGCGCGATCCGCCCTCTTGCAGCGCATGGCTGACGTTCGCTCTGGCGGCTTGCCACGCCGGCAGCAACCCAAAGAGGATGGCGGTCACGATTCCCGCACCGAGAGCGAAGGCAAGCGACCAGCGATCGATTCCAATGGTCGAAGCCTGCGTCTGAATTGCTCCGAGGGCTTGAGCCAGGACCGGGTTCGAAGCCGCCGCCCAGGGCGCCACCCGCAGCAGCAGTTCCAGGCCGCCGTAGGCCAGCGGCAGGCTCGCGGCGGCGCCCACGAGTGCCAGCAGCAGGCTTTCGGTAAATAGTTGCCGGACCAGCCGGCCGCGACTGGCTCCAAAGGCAAGTCGCAGCGCGATTTCGCCCGAGCGGCCGGCAGAGCGCGCGACGAGCAGGCCGGCGACGTTCGCGCAGGCGATCAGCAATACCAGGCCCACCGCGCCGACGAGGAGCAGCAGGTAGCTCCTCGATCCCAGGTTGAGGAATCGTTTCAGTGGTATGAGCGCAATTCCCCAATGCGGGGGATAGTTTTGCGGATACTGGGCCTTGAACTGCTCGGCCACGCGCTGCATCCCCGCCTGCGCCTGTTCGATCGAGAGGCCGGGATCGAGCCGGGCGACAACCGTCAGATTGGCGCCACCCCGTAGCGGCCCGGGAGCGCGCGCGAGCGGAATGTACAAATCGGGGCTCGTCTCTAGGGGCGCGAAACTTTCGGGGAGCACGCCAATCACCGTGTAAGGCACGCCGTCCAGGGCAAGCGTCTTTCCGAGAGCATTGGGATCGGCGGCGAAATGGCTGGCCCAAAACGACCGGCTCAGAATCGCCACTGGCGCTCCGGAGCCGGAATCCTCCGCGGGTAGGAAATCCCGTCCCACGGCAGGCTCGATTCCCAGCGTGTGGAAGTAATTGGAGGAGACGTAGCCGATAGCGGCGCGGCTGGCCTCCATCCCGCTAGCGGATAGATTCAGTTGGCCTGCCGTGTATGCGGCGATGGATTCGAAGACGCGGCTGTGGTCCCGCCAGAAGAGATAGGTGGGCTGGTTGACGTTCGTTTGGACGTCGTTGGCGGAAGCGAAAGTGGTCCAGGCGGGCGTGACCAAGCGATCCGAGTGGGGATAAGCGAGCGGGCGCAGCAGCACATCGTACACGAGACTGAATACGGCGGTGTTCGCGCCGATGCCGAGCCCGAGCGTCAGCGCCGCCACCAAGGTAAATCCCGGGCTGAGCCGCAGCCGCCGCCAGCCGTAGCGCGCGTCTTGCCAGATTCCGCTCATGCGACCCTCCCCTTCCTACCCGCCTCGCCAGGAGCCCCAGGGGATAGGGGCACGCGGCAGCGTGCCCCTACTCGCCGCTGCCAACTGCCGCAGCCGACTGCCTACTGCCAACTGCCTACCGCCTACTGTCCTTACTCTTGCCGCAGCGCCTGCGCGGGATCGATTTGCATCGCCCGCCGCGCGGGCACGTAGCACGCCACCAAGGCCACGATCGCGAGCGCCAACGCCGCCAGGGCGTAGATCAGCGGATTGCTTGCTTTCACTCCGTACAGCAGCGAGGAAACGAGCCGCATCAACGCGATTCCCAGCGCCACGCCGAGGCCGACCCCGACGAACGCCATCCTCGCGCCCGCGCCCACCACCATCCGCATCACGTCTCCGCGCGATGCGCCGAGCGCGACGCGGATCCCGATTTCGTGTGCGCGCAGGCTTACCGTGTACGCCACCACGCCGTAGATGCCCACGGCGGCGAGCCCCAGTCCCAGCGCGGCAAACAGCCCCAGCAGCATCGCTGCCATCCGCTCTCCGCTCACATTCTCGTCCAGATAGCTCCTCATCGTGCGCACCTTGGAGATCGGCTGCTGGCTGTCGACCGCCGCTACCGCGTCGCGCACCGCCCCGGTCATCGCCGAAGCGTCGCCTGCCGTCCGCACGACAAGCATCATGGCGTTGAACGCTTCCTGATTCTGCGGAAGGTAAAACTCGGTTTTCGTTTTCTTGTCGAGTCCGTACTGCTTCGTATCCGTCACTTCGCCCACCACCGTGGTCCAGTTCTTCTGGCTGTATCCGCCCACCTTGATTCGCTTCCCGATCGGATCCTGGTGGGGCCAGAAGCTCTCGGCGAAGCTCCGGCTCACCAGGGCCACGCGCGGCGCGGCCGCGTCGTCGTCTTGCGTGAACATCCGCCCACGAAGCAGGCGCGGGCCCATGGCCGCGAAATAACCCGGCGTCACCGAGTGATAATCGGACTCCGGCAATTGGCCCGGTTTCGGCGCCGGCCTTCCCTCGATGTAGAAGGAGGTTTGCCAGCCGTTACCCGTCAGCGGGAGCGGCATAATCGCGCCCGCCGCCTCGACGCCGGGCAAGGCCTGAATGCGCGCGAGGGCGTCGCGAAAGAACGCGGTGATTTGCGCGTCCTTCGGATATTTCACGTTCGGGAGGCTCAATTCGGCCGTCAGGACGCGATTCACGCGAAAGCCGGGATCCACCTCGATCAGCCGGTAAAAGCTCAGGATCAGGAACGTCGATGCCACTACCAGCACCAATCCCAGCGCGAATTCCGCGACGACCAGCGCCTGCCGGTAGCGATTCCGCCCCGCGCCCGCCGTTCCCGTTCGCCCGCCTTCCTTCAGCGATTCGTTTACATCCGTCCGCGAAGTGCGCCGCGCGGGCGCCAGGCCGAATATCAGGCCGGTCAGCACGCTGATCGCCAGCAGAAAGACAAGCACGTGCCAATCCATCGCGATGTTCACCTGTCGTGCCAGACTCGCCGGAATCATTCCTTTGAGGGCGTCCGTCCCCGCCTCGCCTAGCAGCAACCCGCCCAGGCCGCCCACCAAGGCTAGAATCACGCATTCCGTGAGCATCTGCCGGGCAAGCCGTCCTCTTCGCGCCCCGATCGCCATCCGCACCGCCATCTCGCGCTCCCGGCCGGCGGCGCGGGCGAGGAGCAGGTTGGCGACGTTGGCGCAGGCGATCAGCAGCACGAAGCCCACCGCGCCCAAGAGCACCCCCAGCGCGGTGGGCAAGCCGCTCAGGTATCCGTAATAGGCGTCGCGGAGCGATTCGACTGGCGCGGTGACGCCCGCGTTCGAAGCCGGGTACGCGCGGGCGAGCCGCGCCATGATGGTTCCCATCTGCGCGCGCGCCTCCCCAATGGTCACGCCGCGCTTGAGCCGCCCAATCGCTAGAATTCCCGGATGGTCGCCGCGGTTCTGCATCTTGTCGGCATGTAGGCCGAGCGGTAGGTAGAGGTCGGCAGGAAAGGGGAAATGGAACGCGGAGGACAAAACGCCGATGACGGTGAAACTTTCTCCATTCAGATCGAGCGTCTGGCCGATTGTGCTCGGATCGCCGCCGAATTTCCGCTGCCACATCGAGTAAGTAAGTAACGCCGTTGGCGCCGCGCCCGGCCGGTCGTCCGTTCTTCCGAAAAGGCGGCCGAGGATCGGCCTCGCGCCGAGCGCCGGAAGAAATCCCGCGGACGCAACGATTCCCTGGATCTGCTCGGGCTCTCCCCTGCCGGTCAAAACGAGAGACGAGTCCACCTGAAACGCACCGAGGGGTTCGAAAACCGTCTGCTGCCGCTGCCAATCCTGAAAATCGGGGTAGGAAATCGACATCTGGTCAACTTGAGCGCTATGTTCATGCAGAAAAACCAGGCGATTGGCGTCGGGATAGGGCAGCGCTTGGAGCAGCACGCCATTGACCACGCTGAAGATGGCGGTGTTCGCGCCGATGCCCAACGCCAGCGTCAGAACGGCCACCAACGTAAATCCCGGGCTGCGCCGAAGCTGCCGCAAGCCATAGCGAACGTCTTGCCAGAATCCCCTCATGCGCTTCCCGCTCCTTCCCCCCTCGCCAGTCGTCCCTGGGGTGGGGTCACGCTGCAGCTTGCCCCACTCGCCGCTGCCAACTGCCGCAGCCGACCGCCAAGTGCCTACTGCCAAGTGCCTACTGCCTACTGTCTTTACTCCTGCCGCAGCGCCTGCGCGGAATCGATTCGCATCGCTCGCCGCACGGGCACGCCGCGCCGGCACGCCGCGCGGGCCGCCAGCGCCAGTGTCTGCCGGCGGCGCGGCCGGCCGTGGGGAGGGCGAAGCGGCCAGCCCCGCCGAAGCGGGGCGAAACGCTTCGAAACACACGGCCGGCCTCTGGCACCGCGCGGACCGCCGCTCTGCGCGGAGGGGCGGATCCTCGCGCGAGCAGCAATTCCTTATTCCTGGCGGAGCGCCTGCGCCGGATCGATTCGCATCGCTCGCCGCGCCGGCAGGTAGCACGCCACGACTGCCACGAGCGCCAAAGCCAAGGACGCCAGCGCGTAGGTCACCAGATCGAAATACCCGACTCCCGTCAAAATGCCCGACGCGGCATAGGCCGCCAAGAGCGCCAGCGGAATACCTATGGCCCACCCGATCGCCACCATCCGACCGCCATCGCGCAAGACGCCTGCGAGAACATTCCGCTGGGTGGCCCCGAGCGCCATCCGGATGGCAATCTCGTTCCGCCGCTGGCTCACCGCGAAGGAAATGACCGCGTACAACCCCGCCGCCGCGAGCAGGAGACCGACGAGGCCCAATCCTCCGGCCACCACGGCGCCTATCCGGAACAGCATGAGCCCGTTGGGGCCGTCCACCACGCTTGCGAGCGGCTGCACGTCGAAGACGGGCATCTGCGGATCGAGCGCGTGGATCTCGTCTTGAATCTCGCTCTCGAGCGAGCCCTGCGCCACCTGCGAACGCACCTCGAGCATGCGCAGCGGCTCGTAGTGCTGCGCCACGGGCAAGTAAAAGAGAGGGAAGTGGGGCAAGCCGACGAAGACGTAGCCGGCATCGTTGGCGACGCCCGCCACGCTGATCCAGGGCCCCGATGGGGAGGTGCGGAAGCGCTTGCCCACCGGGTCCTCTCCCGGCCAAAGCTGCTTGGCCATCGCCTGATTGATGACGGCGACGGGTGGCGCCTTTTCGCCGTCGGCTTCGGTGAACGTGCGCCCGCGCGCGAGCGGAATGCGGAGGGTGCGGAAGAAGCCTGGCGTGACGGAGACGTAGAAGTTCTGCGGTGCATGGTCTTTGGGGCCCAATACGCGGCCTTCGGCATAAACGTTGGCGGCCGACCCGAAGCCGCTGAGCGGAGCGCCGGTATCGAGCGTCGCGGATTCGACGCCCGGCGTCGCGCGAACGCGGTCGAGCAGGCGCTTGTAGAACTCGGTGGTCTGCGCCTGGTTGTAGCCGATGTACGCGGGATCCGTGGTGAAGTCGGTCACGCCGCGGGGATCGAATCCCAAATTCGCGGTTTCGGCTTTGCCCAGGCTGCGGACGAAGAGTCCGGAAACGATCAGCAAGACCAGAGATCCCCCGAGCTGCGTCGCCACCAGCGCGCGCCGCAGCCGCCCCGACCGGATCCCTGCCGACAGCCGCGACCCACCCTCTCTAAGCTCTTGGTTCGGATTGGCGCGCGCCGCGCGGAATGCCGGCGCCAGGCCCACCACCACCGCCACCAGCAGGCACACGAGGAACGCAAACAGGTAGACCCGCCAATCGAACTGGGCATCCAGCCGCACGGTGAGCGTGCCTTGCGTGTGGACCAGGTTCAGCAGGCGCGCCAGCCACTGGCCGAGAACCAGACCGGCGCCGCCGCCGGCGAGTGCCAGCACCAGCGTTTCCCCCAGCATTTGCCGGAGCAGTCTGGCCCGAGTCGCCCCCAAAGAGACTCGCACGGCCATTTCGCGCCGCCGGGCGAGCGCGCGCGCGATCAGCATGCCCGCAACGTTGAAGCAAGCCACGAGCAGCACCAGCCCGCCCAGCAGCAGGAAAAGCGCCGCGATCAAACCCTGGCGCATCAACTGGCGCGGCTCCGGCGGCCGGGCCAGCCACTCGGGATAGACGTAGATGGTGATCCCGCGCTCCGTGTCCGGGTACTGCCGTGCGAGCCCGCTCGCCTCCACATTCATCGCCGCCTGCGCTTCGCCGACACTGGCGCCGGGTTTCAACCTGCCCATGAGCGACAGGAAGCGGGAGTTGCGGTTCGTCCACTGCGCGGTTGTGAAATCGGTGGTTCGAACGATCATGCTGACGGGCAGATACGCCTTCATGTCGAGAAACGTGGCCGTGCCATGAAAGCCTGGCGGCGTTACGCCCACGATCGTTACCGGCTGGCCGTCGACTTGCGCGCTTTCCCCGATCGCGCCGCGGTCTCCGTTGAATCGGCTCTTCCAGTAGTCGTAGCCCAGCACGACTACGGGGTCGGCGCCCGGCGTTTGGCCCTCCGACGGCAAAATCAGCCGGCCGAGGTACGGCTTGAGGCCCAGGGAAGAGAAGTAGTTGCCGGTGACGTAGCTGACGAGGATCGGATCCGTGTGGCGCTGGTGCGTCAGCCCCACCACGTCCGGGGCGTACCCGAAGAGGCTGGCAAAAGGCCCCGGCTGGCCGTTGTAATCCTGGAATTCCGGTGTGCTGAATTGGGTGTTGAACGCGCCTGGCTGCTCGCCGGTGATTACGGTGATTTGGCGGGGCTGGGGAACGGGCAGGGGCTTGAACAGCCAGCCATTCACCACACCGAAAATCGCCGTCGTCGCGCCGATCCCGAGGGCCAGCATCAGGATGGCGACGGCCGCCAAGCCAGGCGATCGGCGAAGCTGCCGAACGCCGTATTTCAAATCTTGGACCGCGCCTCTCATCTCGCTTCTCCTGCTCTCGTCACACCCCTAGAAGCGTCGCACACGCCCACCCTTCGCCTTTCTGTATTCCGGATCTGACGAGGCCGGCCTTAGGACGCAGCGCCTTCGGCCAGTTGTTTGGCGCCCAGCGTTTCCTCGACGATGCGGCCGTCGAAGAGATAGATGGTGCGATCGGCGAAACGGGCGTAGCGCGGATCGTGCGTCACCATGCACAGCGTCGCGCCATCGCGATGCAGCTCGCGCAGCAGATCCATCACCGCTTCGCCATTCTTCGAGTCGAGGTTGCCGGTCGGCTCGTCCGCGAGCAGGATCGCCGGCTTGCCTACAATCGCCCGCGCCACGGCCACGCGCTGTTGCTGACCGCCGGAAAGCTGGGAGGGGTAGTGCTTCATCCGGTGCGCCATGCCCACCCGCTCGAGCACTTCCTGCACCCGCTGCTTCCGCTCCGACGAGCCCATGCCGCGGTAGATGAGCGGCAACTCGACGTTCTCGTAAACGGTGAGGTCGCCGATCAGGTTGAACGCCTGGAAAATGAACCCGATCTCGCGGTTGCGGATGCGCGCGCGGTCGCGCACCGTCAGGTTGGCCACCTGGTCCGTCTTGAGCCAATAGGCGCCCTCGGTCGGCGAATCGAGCAAGCCGACGATCGAGAGCAAGGTCGATTTGCCGCAGCCCGAGGGGCCGGCAATCGATAAAAACTCCCCGGGATGGATTTCGAGGTGAATGCCGGAAAGGGCGTGCGTCTCGACTTCCTCGGTGAAAAACACCTTCTTCACGTCATCCAAGCGAATCAACGAATCCGCATTTTGCTCCATCGCGCCCTCCCGGCGTGATCTTCCCTGGGCCCTAGTCCAGCCGAATCCGGTCGTAATTGTCGTAGGCCGACATGTCCGACAAAATCACCTGGTCTCCCACCTGTAGCCCGCCGAGGATCTCGACGGTATTCACCGAGACCTTGCCGATCTTCACGGGCACGCGCACCGCTTCTTTCCCTCCGCTGATGATCTTGAAAAGCCCGATCGTGCTGTCGGCCTCGGCGTGCACCGGCCGCTCGACGTACATCACGTTGGTGAGCTTTTCGATCAGGATCGTGCCCTCGACGCTCAGGTTCGGCCGCGCGCCCTTCGGCAGCGTCCCCTCGAGCGTGACGTCGACCGCCACCGTCCCGTTCACCGGCGTCGGATTGATGCGAATCACCCTCCCAGAAACGATGCCGTTGTGCGTATCGACCGAGGCGGATTGCCCCAGCAGCAGATCCTTCGCGTCGGTTTCGGGGATATCCAGCTCGGCCCACAGTTGCGTCGGATCCACCACGTCCGCCACGGTGGTTCCCGCCGCCACCTCCTGCCCCAAGGCGATGCCCGTCCCCGTTCCCAGGTCTTGCAGCACGCCGTTCATCCCCGCCCGCACCGTCAGTTCGCTCATCTGCTGCTGGTACAGGTTCAGTTGCGTCTGGTCTTGGGCGATCTTGGTCTGGGCCTGCGCCAGTTGCGTCTGCATCTGCTTCTTGAACTGCACCAGCTGTAGCTGCGTCATCTCGAGATTCTTTTGCGCTGCCTGCTCGCTCGCCTGCGATTTCTGGTCGTTGATCAGCGGGCCGAGCCCCTTCACGTACATCTGGTGGTCGGCATCGGCCTGCAATTTCGATTGGCGGTAGGTTGCCTCGGCCTGCGCGAGGCTGGCCTGCTTGCCCAGGTAATCGCTTTCGCTCTGCGCCTTTTGAGTCTGGTACGCCGCCTGATCCGCCTTGAGCGCCAGCTTGGCGTTTTCGGTCTGCTGCTCGAGTTCGGGATTGCTCAGCACCAGCAGCACCGTATCCGCCTTCACCGGCGTTCCAGGCAGTATCGGCCGCTCGATCACGCGGCCGCTCGAAATGGCCGGGATACTCGTCACCTTGGCGGGCACCAGGGTCCCCAAACCGTGTACTTGACGCAACATGTCTCCGCGCATCACCGGGCGGGCCCAGACTGTCGCCGAATCCACGCTCGGCGGCGCCGGCTTGAGCCGCGAGAGCCCGAGCGTCACCACCGCCACGATCACAACCAAACTCGCTCCGTAGATGATTCGCTTGCGCCTGCGCTTACGAACCAGATCCGGTCGTGCTATGTCCATTGCCATGGTCTGTTTCCCAGGCGTATTATCTCGCAGGTAGGTTGCCATTCCTACAAATTCTGAAGTCCCACTCCTGCTTAGCCTTAGCTGATACGAGCGCCGGCCCCAGAAGGTTCCACTGCCCAGTTTCAGGATTTTGGTGTCCGGAAACGGACAGCCGGGGATGCCTTTCATCTTGACCCGAACGCGGGGAGCTGGGATCATTGGGCTCAGTGGTCTCAAGGAGGGCCGGATGTCCGGTAACTTGCATGTGCGCAATTTGGGGGACGACCTCATCGCCAAGTTGAAGCGTCGGGCTGCCCGCCACGGCCGTTCCGCGGAAGCCGAGCATCGGGAGATTCTTCGGCAGGCCCTTTCCGCCGAGGTCGAGCCTTCTTTCGAGACGCTGGCGGCGGAATTGCGAAAACTCACGAGGCGCCGGAAGCAGACTCCTTCGGAGGTCCTGCTCCGCGAGGCTCGGAGCGAGCAGTGACCGGGTTCGTCATAGACGCCAGTATCGCCGTGAAATGGGTTGTGGAAGAGCCGGGAACGCCAGAGGCGCTGGCCCTTAGGCGCAAGGCAAGGCTGATCGCTCCTGAACTCCTTGTCGCGGAATGCGCGAACATCCTGCGCAAGAAAGTCCAGCGGAAGGAGCTGACCAGGGAGGAGGCCCTTCTGGCTGCGCGGCTGTTACAAGCCGCGGAGGTGGAGCTTTTGCCGATGCGGTCCCTGCTCGAGAAGGCGACGCGCATGGCCATCCAGCTTGACCACCCAGCCTACGACTGCCTCTACCTGGCGTTGGCCGTTGAAACTGACTGCCGATTTGTCACTGCGGACGACCGGTTCCTGGCAAAGCTCGCCGAGGGACGGCACAAGGCGCTTCGAACCAGTGCCATCCTCCTCACCGAAGCGGCGCGCTTGTAGATGGGAATGACTGCGTGGTTGGCTGGGAGGCCTGGACTCGAACCAGGATAACCAGATCCAGAGTCTGGTGTACTGCCGATTGTACGACCTCCCAGTAGTAGGGAACTGCCGACGGACGGACCTGCCGTGGCGACCCTAGAAACTGTAAACGGCGAGGCTGATGCCGTCAACCATCCCTCGCCGCCAGGTTTTCCTCCCGAGCCGCTGCCGCCGAATCTGCCGCTCTCGCCTTCTCAGACGCGCCGTTGCTCGCCGGCGTCGCCCGCGAATACAATGGCCATTCACGGCGTTACCTCGCGCGTCGCGAGCTACTTCTCGGGGAAGGATGCCCATGCTCGAACTCCACGGCAACAAGATTACTTGGCTGGGCCATGCCGGCTTCAGGCTTCAAACCGCTTCCGGGGCCGTTGTGCTGATCGATCCTTGGGTCAGTGGACCCACGTGTCCGGAAAACTTGAAGAAGTTCGATCGCGTGGATCTGATCCTCGCGACCCACGGCCATTCCGACCATTTCGCCGACGTCGTCGCCCTGGCGCATCGCCACAAGCCAAAGGTCATCGCGATCTTCGAAACCGCCCGGTGGCTGCAGTCGAAAAAAGTCTCCGACGTCATGCCCATGAGCAAGGGCGGAACGCAAAAAGTGGCCGATGTCGAAGTCACCATGGTCCACGCCGCCCACTCGAATTCGATCGAGGACGACGGCAAAATCATCTACGGAGGCGAGCCGGCGGGCTTTGTGGTGACGCTGCCGGGCGGGCTCAGGCTCTATCATGCCGGCGATACCAACTTGTTCGGGGACATGCGCCTGATCGGCGAGCTCTACAAGTCGCAATTGGCCCTCCTGCCGATCGGCGATGTCTACACCATGGGCCCGCGCGAGGCGGCCCATGCCATTCGCCTGCTGGGCGTGAAACACGTTGTGCCTATGCACTACGGCACGTTTCCCTTGCTCACGGGAACCCCGGCGGCGCTCCAGTCGGAGGCGAAGGACGTCGCGGTGCTCGAGATTCACGCCCTGCGCCCCGGCGAATCGCTGGGCTGATGTGGCTCGCGCGACACGGCGGATGGATGGCGGCGCGATACTGCATCCCCCTCGGAACGATGGCTAACAGGACGCCACAAGAGGCCCTTTCAGGATTGTCATCCTGAGGCCGCCGGGGCGGCCGAAGGATCCCGACCGGAGTTTCGGGGGAATTGACGGGATGCTTCGCCGCGCACAGCATGACAACTGGGCCTTGTGCGGCACGCTGCTGGTGTCCTGAGTCAGAAGTTAGCAACACGGGTTTTCGGGGGTCGGAGCTTCAGCTCCGACATTAAGGCCCGCCAAATGAAGGGGCTTTAGCCCCTGAAGCAGGGCGACTTTTACATGGAACTTGCAACTCGGGACACTAGAAGGCGGCGTCTTGCAACTGGGTGGAAATCCATAAGAGGGAGCATGTGATGCCGCGCCGCGTTGCTCGATCCGACCGTGAGGAAGTTCTTCAGCCCGCCATCGCTCGCTATCTCGATTCACTCCTCCCCTCGCGCGACCCCGTTCTGGCGGAAATGGAACGCCTGGCCCGGCTCGAGGGTATTCCGATCGTCGGCCCCGCGTGCGGCCGCCTGCTGGCGCTGCTGGTGGCGGTCTCCGGCGCGCGGCGGATTTTCGAGATGGGGTCCGCGATCGGCTACTCGACGCTCTGGCTTGCCCGCGCCGCGGGCCCGGCCGCGAAGGTCTACTACACCGATGCCGATCCCCGGAATCTGGCGCGCGCGCGCGCTTTCTTGCGTCGCGGGGGCGTCTTGCCGCGTGTGAAGCTGCTCGAGGGGGACGCGCTCGCCTTGCTCCGGCGGACGTCCGGCCGCTTCGATCTCATCTTCGTCGATGTCGACAAGGATCAGTATCCCGCCGCGCTCCGGCTTGCCGTCCCCCGGCTGCGCCGCGGCGGCTTGCTTGTTGCGGACAACGTTCTCTGGCACGGCCGCGTCGCCGCCAAAGTCTCCCCTGGCGACGTCTTCACCCGGTCGATTTTGCGCTTCAATCGCCTGATGTACGCCCCCAAGGAGCTGTTCGCGGTGATTGTGCCTTTGCGCGATGGCGTCGCCGTCTGCCGCAAGGCGTAGTTCAAGCGGAGTCCGAACCCCG
This sequence comes from Acidobacteriota bacterium, assembly GCA_021788095.1. Taxonomy (GTDB): domain Bacteria; phylum Acidobacteriota; class Terriglobia; order Acidiferrales; family UBA7541; genus JAKASX01. The sequence goes on from JAJYLB010000007.1 coordinate 94,822, forward strand.
CCCTCGAAGCAGCTTGCTTTTCCTGACCGCGCCCCGAATTCAGGGGTGTTCGGTGAGGAACTTTTCCGCGTCGAGCGCGGCCCTGCAGCCGCTCCCGGCCGCGGTGACGGCTTGGCGGTAGACGTGGTCGGCGACGTCGCCGGCGGCGAAGACGCCGGGAACGTTGGTGTGGGTGTGGTCGCGGGTTTTCAGGTATCCGGCTTCGTCCATGTCCAGAATCCCGCGATAAACTTGCGTGTTCGGCTCGTGCCCGATGCCCAAAAACACGCCATCGACGGGCAGCGTCATCGTTTCGGCCGTCCGCGCATGCCGCAACCGCACGGCTTCGACGCAGCCTTTCTGCGCGTCGAGAACGTCTTCCACGACGTAAGGCGTGAGGAAGCGTATCTTGGGATTGGCCCGGGCGCGGTCGAGCATGATCTTCGTCGCGCGAAATTCCTCCCTCCGGTGCACGATCGTTACGCGGCTCGCGAATTTCGTCAGAAACGTCGCTTCCTCCATCGCGGAATCGCCGCCGCCGATCACAGCGATCTCCCGCTCGCGGAAAAAATAGCCGTCGCAGGTGGCGCAGCTCGAGACGCCGTGGCCCAGCAGCTTCCGCTCCGATTCCAGTCCCAGCATCCGTGCCGAGGCGCCGGCGGCGACGATGAGCGCGCGCGTGTGGACCGTGCGGCTCTCCAGCGTCAGCGCGAAGGGGCGCCGGTCGAGCGCAACGGCACGCACCGCGCCCTCGAGATACCGCGTCCCGAATCGCTCCGCCTGCTTCCTCATCCGGTCGATCAGCTCGGGCCCCAGCACGCCATCGGGAAAACCGGGGAAGTTTTCCACCATCGTGGTCAGGCTGAGCTGGCCCCCGGGCTCATACCCGTCGATGACGAGCGGGCGCAAGTCGGCTCGCGACGTGTAGATGGCGGCGGTGAGTCCCGCGCAGCCGCTCCCGATGATGACCACATTCTCGATTTCCGGTTGGGGGGCGTTCATGATGTCTCATTCCTTGGGATTGACGAAGCGGAAAATTGTAGCACGCTGGCCGTTATTCTTCGGGTACTTGCTTTACGGCTGGGCATCGGCATAATGGCGGCATGAACCCTGCGCGGTTCCTCCCAATCCTGACCGAACTCTTCGTCCTCGTGCTCGGTCTCCTGCTCGTGTTCCTGGCTCTCAGCGGCAGGTTCGTCATGCCCCGCGGCCACGCGCTTTCCACGATCCTGGGCGCGCTGCTCGTGATCTGGGGTCTGCGCTCGTGGGTGCGTCGTAAGCGGGCGACCAACGTCTCGTCCCGGCTTCTGCAATGGCTCCGCAGCGTCTCCCTGGTGGTGGCGGGCGCGGTCCTGTTCTGGGTCTTGTGGGCCCCGTTGGACAAGCCCCAAATCCTACTGGCTACCGTGGGCGCGGTCTTGGCCGTGCGCGGCATCCTGGGCGTCGGGCTGGCCGCCGTGGCCTTGCGTCAATAGAAATCCTGTCCTCACGCACACCCTGTGGCCGTGCGTGCCAAGCTGCTAAGGTTTGAACGTAGAGCCGCGGCCTTCAGCGCGGCACGCCTCGCACGGGCAAATCTCGCGAAGCAGCTCGAAACTGTAGATGCCGGTCGAATGCCCGTCGGAGAAATCGAATTGCAGCGCGTAGTGGCCGACGGCGGAGGCGGCGCGGGCGATGATGCGCGGCTTGTAAAGCGGCAAGGGCGACGGCCCGCTTGGGCTCTGAGCGGCCTGGCGAGCCGGCTCACGCCCGCGCTCCTCGTTGCACAGGGCGCAAGGGCAGTGGTCCCTCAGGAACGGGAATCCGTAGTGGCTGCGGTGGCCGTCCGCCCAGTGGATATCGACGCCCGCGCCCGTCGAAACGTGCACCTTCACGTCGATGGGTTTCCACCGCCCCGGCTCCCGGCTCGCCATCTCTCCTCCCCGATTTCGTTTAGCAGGCCGCTGCCAAAGGCCCCTTACATCCGACTTGCAACTCGCGACACGAGCGCCCCGTCACAAAAATAACCGAAACAATTCCGAGTCTCTGTCATGCTGAGCGAAGCGAAGCATCCCGGCCCAGCTGGGCAATTTGGCCTTTCCACGCCAACCGGCCCGGAGCCTGCGACTTCTGTCGCGAATCACCGTGACAGGAGATTAGCGCTCCGCCTCCCCGTGGCCGAACTGCCCGGCCTGGCCAATTTGCACGGCGCCCGTCGCGGCGTCCGCCGAGCCGTTCTTGCGGCAGCAAGGTCCTGGGGGAATGAAATGGCCGTGGGGGCAAGTGCGCGGGTGGCCGAGAAACGCACAGATTTTTTCATCCAGCTCGGGGCTGATGATGTGCTCGAATTTGCAGGCGTGGTTATCGGCTTCGGCGTCGGCTATCGCAAACGTGTCCATGAAGAGCCGCTCGGCCAGCCGCCGCCGCCGCACCAGGTCGCAGGCGCGTTTCCGGCCGCGGTCGGTCAGCAGGAGCCGGGAATCGTTTCGGACGATCAGTTCGAGTTCGGCCATGTGGCCCAGCAAGTGATTCACCTCGAGCGGGCCGACGCTGGAAATCTCCTGGACGCAGGCCTCCGTCCCGCGTTCCCCGCAGAGGAAAATGTCTTCGAGCAGGTGGTCGAACCGGACCTCCTCCTCGCTTCCGAGCGAGATGATTTGGGCCAGCCGCCCGTGCGTCAGCTCGATTCGCCGGTCGGCCAGCCGGCCGATCGCCGGATCGTGCGTGACCAGCAGGATGGTTTGTCCGGCGGCGTGTAGCTCGTGGAACAGGTTCAGAACGATCTGCTGGTTCGCCTCGTCGAGATTGCCGGTCGGCTCGTCTGCCAGTAGGATTTTCGGCTGATTGATCAGGGAGCGGGCGATGGCGACGCGCTGCTGCTCGCCCCCGGAAAGCTGGGAGGGCAGATGGGTCAATCGGTCGGCGAGCCCGACGCGGCCGAGGGCCTTCGCGGCCTGTGTTTCGTTGGTCATGCTGTGGAAATACTGGGCCAGCATCACGTTTTCCAGGGCGCTCAGGTACGGCACCAAATGGAACTGCTGGAAGACGAAGCCGACTTTCTCGGCGCGGTAGCGGGTGAGCGCTTCCTCGTCCAGTCCCGCCAGCTCGGTGCCGTCCACCAGCGCGCGTCCGCCCGTGGGCGTATCCAGGCCGCCGAGTATGTTGATCAAGGTGGTCTTGCCCGAGCCCGAGGGCCCCATGATCGCCACCCACTCCCCCGGCTCGATGCGGAAGCTGACATCCTCGAGCGCGTGCACGCCCCCGTACTTCTTCGACAGTCGCTCCACCTGGATTACTGGCTGTTCCATCCCTCTCCTCGCAAAATCACCGCCGGCCGCACTCGGCCCAGCAGCCGCAGCGGCAGCGCCCCTCCGAGAGCCGCCCCGAACATCAGCGCCGCCACCAGCGGCACCACTTCCCACTGAACCGCCGTGCCCGAGCCGAACGCGCGCTCGCTGATCCAATTCGAGAGCGGGAATCCCAGCGCGCAGCCGGCGAGTGAGCCCGCGGCCGCCAACATTCCTACCTCGGCCAGGAACAGCCGGACGATCCGCCGGGTGGCGCCGCCAATGGCTTTCATCACGCCCACGTCGTGCCGCCGGTCGCTGGCCAGTGCCGCCATCGATGCCAGCACACCCAGCGCGGTGAGCGCCAGAATCAGGCCCACAGTCGCTTCCAGCAGCAACTGTATCTTCGCGGCGAGCGCAGCTTCCGCCTGCGTGAATTCCGGAATGGGCTCGACGCGGACGCTGGGAAGCGCCGTCCCGAGAGCGCGCATCTCCGCTCGAATATTGCCGGAAAAGCCGGCCACGCTCAGTTGCACCAGGCTAATCTCGTTTGGGAGGCCGGCGAGCTGTTGCGCCGTGCCGAGATCGACGAAGATCTGGTTGTCTTCGGGGCCGCCTGCCGTCAAGACGCCCGACGCCACGAGCGTATCGGTCTTGCCGCCGCACGTCACGCGGAATCGCCCGCCCGGGCCGAGGCCCAGTATGCGCGCCACGTCGCTGCCGACGAGCGCCTCGGCTGCCCGATCCCGTCCGCGCCCCCCGGCGGGCCAGCGCCCGGTGATCTTCCACCAGGAATTCATCGGGCGCGCCCGCGCGAAATCGGTGCCTGCCACGATGACCTCGGTTTGGACGCGGTCGAGATGCGCCGCCACGTAAAGGTACGGCGCCGCCCCGGCAATCCGCGGGTCGTGCCGCGCGGCGATGGCCTGCCAAGCCGCGGCCGGCATCACCGCTTCGCTTTCCGGCCTGTCACCCGGGGCCATTGACCCCCGAAACCCCAGCGAATCCTCAGGGTGCCCCAGGCGCCGTACCTTGGTTGCCTGCCCCGATTCTTTCCGTCGGGGCGCCTGGGGATCGCGAGTCTCGGGCCCGCTTGGCGTCACCACGACGTTTGCGCCGAAGACGCGGAACGTCCGCGCGAGCTTCCCGTCGATGTTGAATTCCAGGTTCGCGGCGGCGGAAACGACGGCCGCTCCGCTCGCCACCACAAGCAGGGCGAGTCCGAGCCGCGTCCGGCTCGCCTTCAGCTCCCGCCCGAGTATTCGCCAGAACATGCCGCCCTCACTCCCCGCGCAAGACCGGCGCCGGATCGAGCCGGACCATCCTGCCGAGTGGTCCGAGGCTGCCGGCTGTCACCACCGCCGCGGCGACCGCCAGCACGACAGGCAGGAGAATCGGCTGCGCCGTCGATGCCGTTCCGAATACCAGCCGCCCCAACTCCCGCGCGAGCAGCGTGCCCAACCCGAAACCCGCCGCGCCGCCCCCCAGCGCAATCGCGAGCTGCTCGGCGAGGAAAAACCAGGCCAACAACCCGGAATTTGCTCCGAGCGCCTTCATCAAAGCCACTTCACTTCGCCGCTCGATGGCGCTGGAGGCGGCCATCGCTCCGATCCCCAGCACCGCCGCAGCCAGTGCGCCCAAGGTGATCAGCCAGAAAAGCGCGCTCACCCGGCCGAGCACTTGGCCTTCGCTTTCCTCGACGCGCCTTACGACTCTCGCGCTCGATCCTGGTAGCGCCTGCTGCACCTGCTCCGCGATCGACGCGGCATAGGGAGAGCAGTACCAGCGATCGTATTCCGCGGGCGTCATCTGCTTGGGATCTTCTCGCCCGAAGGCATCTTCCGGCTTCGTCCATGCCGTCACCACCGCGCTTCGATATTTCCCGGGCAAATTTCCCAGTTCCTGGGCCAACTCGAGCGGGCCCGTGAGCGCGTCGTCTTCGCTCCCGCCCGTGGAGACGATGCCCGTAATTTGCACCGGCACCTGCCGCGATCCGCTCCGCAGAACGACCCGCCGCGGCAGGCTCCCGGGCCCCAGACCCAATCGCTCCGCCAGCCGCTGCCCAACCACGCACTCCCCGGCGCGGTCCGCGAACCAGCGTCCCTGCACCCTCCACCACGGATCGGTCGCCTCGACTCCGGTCACGAACGCGTTTCCCCCTTCTAGCGCCACCTCATGCCGGTGCCACGTCCCCAGAAGCGTTGTGTCGATCGGTCCGGCTCGCCCCTCGATCGTCACGGGAACCGGCAGGAAAGGGGCGAAACCCTCGATGTTGTTTCGCCAGAAAATCTCCTTCAGCCGGCTCAAGTCCGCTTCCTCGAGGTAGGCGCCGCGCCTCACCGGCCGCGTATCCAGCCCTCCGATTTCGAGCGGGACCGTGTCCGCCAGCGGCCGGACCTCGATGTTCGCGCCGAAACTCTCGAATTCGCGCGCCAGCCGATTGCCCTCGTCGAGCGCGACGGTGAGTGTGGCAGCCGCCACGGCTGTCGCCAAAACCAGCACGATGGAGGCCAGCAGCTTGCGCCGGGGATTGCGCCGCACCGATTCCAGGATGATTCTCGCGAACATGGCTCCGCCCTACGCCGCCTCGCCCATCAGCGTGATGCCCCCCTGGCTGTCATTCCGAGGAGGAGCGGCACGATTTCCGCGCCCAACCGCGCTGAACCGCGCGGAAATCGGGCGTTCTTGCGACGACGATCCCGCCTTGCGGGATCGGCGCCGGAACGGCGGACGCCGCTCACCGCCCCAACCGCCACTTCATCTTGCGGGCCTGCGTAAGTCACCTTCCCATCTCCCGCATGTCCATTTGCATTCCCGCCGGCATCACCTTCATGTGGCCGAAATCGATTGCCAACGTTCCGTTTTCCACGCGGGAGGGCAGGGCAATGGGGTTGCAGCCGCCCACCGTTCCCACCGACGGGATGTAGATGGGCGAACCGCAGAGCCGGCAAATCAGGTTTTGGCCGCGCACCAGGTAGCCGGCATTCCCGCAGATCTGGCAGGCATCCAGCGCCGCTTGAAACGTTCCGTCGGGCTTGTGGATCACGAGGAACCGCCAAGTCGTCCGGTCGATCGTGGTCGAATAGAAACTCACCTCGGGATCGTTCGCGAGGCTCGCCATTGGCAGCCGCACGAACTCTCCACTCGCCGCCACCACCCTGGCGGGTGGGGGCGCCGCTTCCGCGCGGTTGTAAGCGAACTCGCCGCCCAGCGCGGCGAGCACTCCCAGGCACGCTACCGCCATGCCTACCGCCCACCGCCGCTGCCGCCGCGTTTCCCATTCCGTGCGCCGCCGCTCGGCGTCTGTACCCGCCTGCGGTGCTCCCGGCGCCGCGCGCAGGGCCGACCACTCCCACGCTCCCAGCACCAGCGCCACTCCCAGCACGATGGCGAAGAAAAAGATCTGGTTCGTCACGATCGGCCCGATGATCGCCATCTCCTCCCGGCTCGATGGCAGCCAAAGCGCTTCGCTCATCTCGTGCAAGCCGCTGATGACCAGTTGCGCCGCCACCACCGTCAGGATGATGCTCGTCGCCCGGAAAAAGCGTGCGAGCGGCACCCGCAGCGTTCCGTTGAAAAACGCAATGCCGACCAGCGCCGCCAGGGCCAGCCCGAGCGCCGTTCCGATCCCCACCTCCACGCTTGCGGTCGAAAATTCCATCGCGCGCAGGATGAGCGCCAACTCCGCGCCCTCGCGCACCACCATGAGAAAGACGAACGCGCCCACGCCGAAACCCGCCGCCCATCCCCCGCGCGCCGTGAAGCCTTCGATCTTTCGCTCGATGTCTTTCCGCAGATGCCGCGCGACGTGGCTCATCCACACGATCATGCTGATGACGAACGCCGCGGCGAGCACCATCATCAGCCCTTCGAAGCCGTCTTCGTTCACCTGCCAATGGTTCAGGGCGTCTGCCACTCCCCCCGATACAAGGATCGCCAGCCCCACCCCGATCCAAACCGCTCGCGCCAGATGCTTGCGCCCGGTGCGTGCCAGATACAGGAGCACGATACCGACGACGAGTGCCGCTTCCACACCTTCGCGCAGAGCGATGAGTAGGGAACCGAGCATGCTAGTCTCGACCGATCCCGGAAAGAGGAGCGAGAGTAAAGAAAGGAGGCGAAGGAACTGCCGCCGTCACGAATTCACCCATCGTTCGGCAAAGTTTTTGTGCGGGCACGCGCCCTCTCTTGCAACAGGTTTGCAACTACGAGAATATACGACCAACCCGGTCCGAGTCTAGCCCCCTACCTCCCTCGCGTCAAGCGCCACCCCGCATCCACGTCAACATTCCGATAGAATAGCCAAGACTTATGCCTATCCGCCTCATTCCCTGCTTCCTGGCAGCTCTCTTGCTCCCCCTTTCCTCTTTCGCCCGCCAGAACAAGGTCCCCCGGGCACCCACCCCTTCCTTCCCCGAGACGAAGCAGGCCCAGCGTGAGTTCCAAGCCGCGGAGCGCGCCGAACGCGCGGGCGATTGGACGATGGCCTTCAGCTTCTATAGCCTTGCGGCGCACGATTGGCCTGCGAACAAGACGTATCGTCTGCGGGAGTCGCTCGCCAGGTTCCACCTGGTGCAGGCGCGCGTTTATGCGGCCGAAGGTGACGCTGCCGCCGGCGATCTCGATGCCGCTCGCCGCGAACTGGAAGTTGCGGTTGCGCTCGATCCCTCCTATGAGATTGCCCGCCAGCGCCTGGTCGAGGTCGACCAGATGCTTGCCCGTCGCGCCGTATTGCACGGCGAAGCCCTGCCTCGCCTGCCCCAGCTTCAGCCCCAGCCCGGCCAGCGCAGCTTCGACTACCGGGGCGATACCGAGGGGGCCTATCAGGAGATTGCGCGGCAATTCGGCTTGGCCGCGGCCTTCGATCCGGAGATGCCGCACGCCAGGATTCGCTTCCGCGTGAACGACGTCGATTTCGCGACGGCCATGCGCCTGCTGGCCGAAATGACCGGCACTTACTGGCGTCCCCTCGCGCCCCGCATGTTCTTCGTCACGGGCAACACCCCCGCTCAGCTCGGAAAATACGCTCCCTCCGTGGTTCGGAGCGTCCTCTTGCGGGCTTCCGAATCGCCAAGTCAGATGGAGGAGACGGCGCGGGTCGTCCGCACCATCGCCGAACTCACCGAAACGCAGCTCGACACGGCGACGCACACGCTCACGCTCCGCGGAACGCCCGCGAAGGTCGCGCTCGCGACCGCCCTCGCGAACGAAATCGAGCAGCCGCGCGGGGAGATCCTGCTCGAGATGGACATCCTCGAAGTGGATCGCAATCTCGCCGAGCAGATAGGTCTTACCCCGCCCACCAGCGCCACGGCCTACTCCATCAGCCCGTCCGAGATCACCCAGGCGGAACAATCCACCGCCGACCTGATTGACGTCATCACCCAGATTTTCGGCCAGCCATCGGCCATTTCCGGTGTGCCGTCGAGCCAGATCGGCGCTCTGCTCTCTTCGGGCCAGTTGAACGCCGCGAATCTCGTTCCCCCGCTCGTCGCCTTCGGCGGTGGCAAGACCACCTTCCTCGCCACGCTACCCGGCGCGGTGGCTCAACTCGGCGAGACGCTCAATCTCGTCCAAAGCGGCCAGCAGATGTTTCTTCGCGCCGAAGATGGCGAGCCGGCCACCCTTTTCGTGGGCGACCGCTACCCCGTCAGCCTCTTCCGATTCTCCTCCGGCCTCACCTCTACGGGCTACGTCCCCCAGGTCACGAATTCCAGTTTCCCCCGAAGCGATTTCCCCGTGGGGTCGAAGCCCGAGGCCATCGCCACGGGCGACTTCAATGGCGACGGCTATCCCGATCTGGCCGTAGCCAACGAAGGCGACAACACCGTCTCGATTCTCCTCAACAACGGCTCGGGCTCTTTCACCACCGGCCAGGTGATCGCCGTCCCCGCGGGCCCGGTGGCGATCCTCGCCGGGGATTTCAATGGCGACGGCAAGACCGATCTCGCCGTCGCTTCGAGCGCGGCCAATCTGGTCACCGTACTCCTCGGCAAGGGCGACGGAACGTTTTCGATCGGCAGCGAGATTTTCGTCGCGAGCGATCCGGTCGCTCTCGTTGCGGGTGATTTCAACGGTGACGGCAAAACCGATCTCGCCGTGGCCTCGAGCGCCGCCAATACGGTTTCCATCCTGCTGGGCAATGGCGATGGCTCTTTCGCGTCGCCTGTGGCCATCCCCGTAGGCACGGCCCCGGTCGCGCTCGCGGCCGGCGACTTCAATGGCGACGGCAAGACCGACTTCGCCGTGGTCGATCAAGGCGACAACGATGTGCTCATCCTGACGGGAAACGGGGATGGCACGTTCAACCGCGGCGGCGCGTTTCCCACCGGCAAAATGCCCGCCGCCATCGCCTCCGGCAATTTCACGAATAACGGCTTTCTCGATCTCGCCGTCGCGAACGAGAACGACAACACCGTCTCGATTCTGCTGGGCAATGGCGATGGCACGTTTCAGCCCGCCATCAATTTCCCCACGGGAAGCACTCCGGTCGCCCTGCTCGCCGCCGACTTCACTTCGAATGGCTTCGTCGATCTCGCCGTCGCTAACCAGGGCGATAACACCGTTTCCGTTCTCCTCAACGACGGCACGGGGAATTTCAGTTCCCGCGTCAACGTCTCCACCGGCAACTCTCCCGACGCGCTTGCCTCGGCCGATTTCGATAAGAATGGCCTCCCAGACCTCGCCATCGCCAACCTGGCCGATAACTCCGTCTCGATCATTCGCAACGACGTTTCCCTCGTCCCTCCCTCCGCAACCTCGGGCCTGGCGCCTTACCCCGGTTTCCAGTACGTCAATCTGGGCTTGAAGGTGACTGCCACGCCGCGCCTGCATCCCGACGGCAGCGTGACGCTGAATATGAAAGCGCAAGTCCTCGGCCTCACCCCGGCGAACGTCGATGAAGTCCCTATCCTCACTGAGCGCACGATCGAGCAAACGGTTCGGGTCAAGGAGGGCCAACCCACCATCCTGGTGAGCTTCCTCCAGCCGCAGGAGAGCCTCACGCTCACCGGCTGGCCTGGCCTCGCTGCCGTCGCAGGCCACAATACGCAAAGTCAGGATGAGGAGTTGGTGATCATCGTACGCCCGCGCCTGGTTCGCATGCCTCCCCACACCTCCAAGACCTTCTACGCTGGCGTGGGCCCGTGACGGCGCGAGAGGCCGCCCGTCGGTCCCCTGCTCCCCTGGCGGCCGACCTTCCCGCCGCGGCGGGCTCGTTCTCGGCTCCTTCCCTCGGCTGGAAGACGGCCGGCTGCCTGCTGGCGCTCACCTTCGCCGCGTTGCTGGTCCACGGCTACCATCCCTACGCCGAAGACGCGGAGATTTACGTTCCTGCCATCGTTCGCCTCTTGCATCCCTCTTTCTATCCCGTGAACCGCGCCTTTTTCGACACGAACGGTCATCTCACGCTCTTCCCCCAGCTGGTAGCCTGGTCCGTGCGCCTCTCGCGCTTGCCGCTTGCGTGGGTCCTGTTCCTCGGGCATCTCGCGTCGATTTACCTGCTCTTGCTCGCGGGCTGGAAGATTGCGTCGAAGTGTTTCCCAACCGCCTCCGGGCGCTGGGGCGCGGTTGGTTTGCTGGCCGCGCTCCTGACCATTCCCATTGCCGAGACCAACCTTTACATCCTCGACCAGTACCTGAATCCCCGCTCTCTGGCCGCCTTCGGCGTCCTCTTGGCGGTGGATGCGGTTCTGGGGAAGAAGTTTCTTCGCGCGGCGCTTTGGCTGGTTTTCACGGCCCTGGTGCACCCGTTCATGGCGGTTTTCGGTGTTTGTTACATCGCGCTGTTGTTACTGGCGGGGCGAACGCCGCCGCTCTGGCAGGCGCTTCTCCCCGCACTGTTGTTCCCGAGTCTCTTTGTTCCTCATGCCTCGCCCGCCTACGTCCGGTGTTTCCAAGACCACCAATTCCTCTCTCTGCTGCGGTGGGATTGGTATGGTTGGCTCGGTGCGCTCGCTCCGGTGGTCATCATGGTTTGGTTCGCTCGTCTGGCCCGCCGGCGCCATCGGACCCTGCTCGATCAACTGTCTCGAGCGACCGCCGTATTCTGTCTGCTGTTTTTCGTTGCGGCGGTTGTGATTGCGATTCCGCCCAGCCTGATGACGCTCGGTCTCTATCAGCCCTTGCGCAGCCTGTTCATCGTCTACGTGCTTCTGTTTCTCTTCCTAGGCGGCTTCCTCGGCGAGTCGGTTCTGAAGGCGAAGCCGCTCCGCTGGCTGCTGTTGTTCGTCCCGGTGTGTGCGGGAATGGCTTACGCGCAGTTCGCGCTCTTTCCCGCGAGTCAGCATGTCGAATGGCCGGGCGTATTCCCCAAAAATCCCTGGGAGCAGGCCTTCCTCTGGATTCGTTCGAACACCCCGCCCAACGCCGTCTTCGCGCTCGACCCGCGCTTCCTGGCCATTCCCGGCGAGGACCACCAGGGCTTCCGAGCCATCGCGGAGCGCAGCCGGCTCGCCGATGCCCTAAAGGATTGGAGTGATGCGTCCATGTACCCCGGCCTGCCGCTCGCCGATGAGTGTCTCGCGCAAGTCAAGGCGGCTGAAGGCTGGAAGCATTTCCAGCTAGCTGATTTCACGCGTTTAGAGCGGACCGAAGGAGTCTCCTGGGTCGTGCTGCGGCAGCCCGGCGTTCCCGGCCTCGCGTGCCCCTATCGCAACGCCGCAGTCCTCGTCTGCCAGGTCCCTCACTAGCCCGCTTTCTTCATGAAGAATTCCCTCAGCACCGTGAAAAGAACTGTCATTCTGAGCCCCGATGCAGCTCATCGGGGCGAGGAATCCCGACCGACTGTCGAGCGCGCGGGATCCTTCGCTGAGTTTACCCTGAGTGAAACGAACGGGCTCACGATGACCGTGCTCGGGCGCGCCACCGAGTCTTGCGCATGAGTCTTCATGAATAAAGCGGGCTAGGGGGCGTAGCTGATGGAATGATCGTTGAACTGGACCCAAAGGCTAACCTGTTTCGTCTTGGTGTCTTGCTGGGGATCGCTCGAGGAAGGGAAGGGACTGAACGGGCTGACGTCCACGATGATCACCGCGCCGGAAGCGTTTCTCATCTCGCCGGCGCCAACGATCTTGAAGCTGTGCACGGGACCGTAGTAGCCTTCGGGGCCCCAATCCTGCAGGAAATCGCTGTACTGGTAGCTCGGTCCCGCGCCCCACAGCTTGTACGCCTGCTCGTAATGCCCCGCGACCACCTGATCCATGAAATTCGTTACTGCCGCTTCTTCCGCGTAGAACCGGAATACCAGCAGCCAGAGTAAGCCGGCGATGATGGCCAAAACAATCGCCACGCCGAGAGTCCAAACGGCGTACTTGACGATCTTTTCGAAGCGTGGCTCGGGTTCCGGCTTGAGCAAACTGGGCAGGGACGATGCCATTCTTCCGCGGCTCCCTCAGTCGGTCCCACCGTAGCAAAAAGGCCGCGGAAAGAAAAGGAAATGCGTGCCGCGCGAGAGAGCCGCGCCGTCTTGCTGTGTCCGCTAGGCCTTCAATGTAGATTCTCTCTTGGTCGTAACCGCGAGGCGCCCGGTGTACGTCCTCACGCGCTCCCGTCCTTTCCCAGCAGCTCGATCACGGCGGCCGCGACCTCGCCCACGCGCACCGGCCGGCGGAGCACACGAGCGGCGGCGGCGGGCCATGCCTCCGGATCGGTCGCCGCCGACACCACGACGAGCGGCACCCGCCGCGCAAGCGACTCGATCCCGGGCTCGACCGCGGCCGAAGGCTCGAGCACCACGGCCGCAGGCAGCACGCCCGAGGCAATGCGCGTTCCTGCTTCGCCCGCCGTCTCCATTCCCAACGCCCGGATGCCGCGTTCGAGCAGCTCGGCGCGGACCATGGCCCGCAGCCTCCAATCCCTGGCGATAATGAAAACGATCGGCATCCGCGCCCTGCACTATAGCATCTCTTTGAGAAAGGAGCCGGCGTGGTGAATGGCGGGGATGTTTGTTAGAATTCAAGACTTACGTCGTTGAACGGCGGCTCCCGAGGAATGACAATAAGGCGCACGAGTTGGCTCGCGCTGGCCGTTGCGGCGGCAGCCGCTACCGGCATCTCGCTCAGCATGGCTGGCTGCGCCGATTCCCCCGGCGTCCTGGTGGCCCGCGTGGCGCGGGGAGCAATCGCGACTCGCATATCGACCAATGGGCAGGTGCAACCGATTGCACCCCACATCCTAACGGCCAGACTGGATACCTTCGTCTCGCGCGTGGCCGTAGCGAGCGGGCAGGCGGTGCGGAAAGGGCAGTTGCTCGTCCAACTCGACGCCAGCGCGGCTGAGGCGCAACTGGCTGCCGCCCGGCAAAACTTGCTCGCCGCCAATCGCCTGTTGCGCGACGCGCAGGCAGGCGGCCCGCCCGACGATTTGGCTCAACTCCAGAGCCAACTGACCAAGGCCCAAGCCCAACGAGATCGGCTGGCGGCGGAGCACAAAACCCTCGTCAGCCTGGTCGCGCAGCACGCCGCTACCGAGGACGAGTTGGCCCAAAACGACCTTCAGTTGAAGCAGGCGGATGCCGACCTCCGCTACGCCCTCGAGAAGCAACAGGATCTGGCGCGGCAGGCGCACGACAACGCCGCCAAGGCGCGCCTGGAAATCGAGCAGGCCCAGGCGCAGATCCGCAATCTGGGTGAGCAGGTGGCCGACGCGCGGCTCGTCTCCCCGATTGACGGCACCGTCTACGCGCTGGGAGGGAAGTTGAGCAATTCCCTGCGCGCGGGCGACTACGTTCATGCGGGCGATTCGATCGTCTCGGTTGCCGATTTGACCCGGGTACGCATCCTAGCCTATGTCGACGAGGTGTATGTGGGCATGGTAGGGCTGAACCAGCCGGTGGAAGTTCGTTGGGATGGCTTGCCGGGGCGAACGTGGCAGGGCGTTACCGAGCGGCTCCCCAAGCAAGTGGTACCGTACGGTGACCGGAGGGTTGGGGAGGTGTTTTGCTCCGTCGAGAATTCCGACGGCCGGCTGCTGCCCAACACCAATGTGGATCTCGATATCCGCGTGGCTCAGCGTGCCGACGCGCTCCAGGTGCCACGCGAAGCCGTTCAGGTGGGCCAGGATGGCCGCCATTTCGTTTTCCTCGTGCAAGGGGGCCGGCTGCACAGGCAGCCGGTCGACGTGGGCATTGCCAGCACGACCAGCTTCCAAATCGTCTCGGGCGTCGAGGAGGGCGATTGGGTGGCGCTGCCCGGCGCCGTGGCTCTTAAAGACGGCATGAAGATCCGTCCCAGGGAGGGGAAGTGAGAGGCCGGCCGCTACGGGCGGCGGCAGTTGGGGTCCTGTGGGCTGCGGGGCTCGCCGCTCTCGCGCCGCGCGTGCTTGGGGGGCAGGCGAGCGCGCCGCTCCTGACGGCGCGGCAGCAGTTTCAGGTGGGCCATTTTGCCGTTGCCGCGGCTACGCTCCAGAACGCCATCCCCTCCGATCCCAATGACGCGGCGCTCTACTACTGGCTGGGCCGCTGTTATTTCGAGCTGAACAATTTCGATCAGGCGGCGGCGCAGGAGGAAAGAGCGGTCAAGCTCGACGGCCGCAACTCCGAATACCATCAATGGCTTGGCCGCGCCTACGGCCAACAAGCCGACGCCCACCACAGCCTCTGGTTGGGCGTGAAGACGCGCAACGAGTTCGCCGAAGCCGTCGATCTCGATCCCAAAAACATCGAAGCCCGGCGCAACCTGGCCGAATTCTACACCGACGCTCCCTGGATTGTGGGCGGGAGCAAGGGCAAGGCGCGGCAGCAGATCGCCGCCATTGCGGCGCTCAACCCCGTCCAAGGGGCGCTGGCGCAGGCCGAATACGATCGCGAAACCGGGGATGTGGCAGGCGCCCTCGCCGAGTACCAGCAGGTGCTGCAGCGCGACTCGCCCACCATGAACGAATATGTGGAAATCGCCGATTACTACGCGCGCCGCGGCGACGCCGCCACGCTCCAGCGGATCATCACCGGCATGGCTGGCGTCGCTCCCAGCGATTCCCGGCTGCCCTATTACCGCGGCGTGGCTCTGACGATCGAGGGAAAGCAGCTCGGCGAAGCCGAAAGCTATTTGAAGGCTTACCTCGCCACCACGGTCGATCGCAGCGATTATCCCTTGCATGCCAACGCGCGGACCTGGCTGGGCCACGTCTATGAGGAGCTGGGGCGCAAGCTCGAGGCCGCCGAACAGTACCGCGCCGCGCTTGGAATCGACCCCAATTCCAGCTTCGCGAAGGACAGCCTGAAACAGCTCGAGAAGCAGATGCACTGAACGGGCGGTAGAAACGGCCCGAGACTCCCGATGTTTCACCTGGAAACCTGGCGAGTGGCCATCGACGCCCTGCGCGCCAACAAGCTGCGGGCGTTTCTCACCATGCTGGGCGTGGTGATTGGCAGCGCGTGCATCGTGCTGGTCATCACCATCTCGCTCACCGGCAGCCACTACATCATCGGGCAGATCGAAGGCGTAGGCGCGAACCTGGTCTACGGCCAACTGGTGCGAAGCAAGAGCGTGGCGGCATCGCTCTCCGATGAAATCACCCTCGGCGACATGAGCGCCATCCAGCAAGCGATTCCCCAAGTCGTGGCCATCGCCGCCACCGACGATTGGCCCATGGCGGTAGACATCCGAGGAGTGGCCTACCCCATCGCCGCCATAGCCGTGACCGAGCCGTACTTGCGGGTGCGCAACCTGGCGCTCGCCCAGGGCCGCTGGTTCGATTCCGACGATATGCGGATGCGGTCGAAAGTGTGCCTGGTCACCGGGCACTTGGCGAAACTCGCCTATCCCTACGAGGACCCGGTGGGCCGCCCGCTGCGGCTTGGCGAGCTGAAGTTCACCATCATCGGCGTCTTTCGCGAGCGCGTTTCCACGTTCGGGCAGTCGGAAGTCCAGCGGGATTCGGTCCTGATCCCATTTGCCCTGGCCCGGATGTTTACGGGCAACGATATCGTGAGAACCTTCTACGCCAGCAGCGATCGCCCGCAAGACGTTCCGCTCGTCACCGAGCAGATTGGCGAGGTGCTGAAAAGCCGGCACCCGCCCGGCGCCCAGTACGACGTCAAGAACCTGGCTTCGATCCTCGCGGCTGTGAAGAACATCGCGGAAGCGTTGACGGTGGTCTTGCTGATCATCGCCGGCATCGCCATGCTCATCAGCGGTATCGGAATCATGAACATCATGCTGGTGACCGTGACCGAGCGCACGCGCGAGATCGGCATCCGCAAGGCGGTTGGCGCGGAGCGCCGGGCCATTCTGGACCAGTTCCTGATCGAGGCGCTCATCATCAGCGGGTCGGGAGCGCTGGCGGGCGTCGCGATCGCGGTCTTCCTGGCGGCCTTGACCCAGAGTTTGCTGCCGCCGGATTTCTCCGTGCCGGTGCCCTGGATTTCCGTGGTGCTCGCCATCGCGGTGTCGTGCCTGACGGGATTGGTTTTCGGCTACCTGCCGGCCAACAAGGCGGCAAAACTCCATCCAACGGAATCGCTGCGCTATGAATAAACGAACGGTAGTGTCTGTGGCTGTGATGCTTCTGGCCGGAGCGGCCCTGGCCGCGGCTGCCCCTCCCGATCCCCTTACCCTGAAGGAAGCCATCCGCATGGCCCTCCAAAACAGCGGGCAGTTGGCGGCGGCGCGGGTCGATGCGGACGTGGCTCGGAACCAGGCCCGCGTCGATCGCTCGGCGTTCCTGCCCAACTTGTTCACCGGGACCGGAGCGGCCTACACCTACGGCTTCCCCTCGTTCCCGGGCGGCCCGCCGCCGAGCGTTTTCAATCTGTCCTACAACCAAACCATCTTCGATCCCCCGGCGCGGGGGGAAGCGAAGGCGGATGAGGACCGGACCCAGGCGCGGCGCATCGCTATCGATTCGGCGCGAGACCAGGTGATCCAGCAAGTGGCCACGGATTACCTGGAGCTGGGAGAAGTGCAGCATTCGCTTTCGCTCCTGCAGCAGGAAAGCCAGAGCGCCGCCAAGGTGATCGAAATCATCAAGCAACGCGTCCAGGCTGGCCTCGAGCTGCCTATCGACCAGACCCAGGCCGAGCTGACCCAGGCGAAGGTGGATGAGCGGATGGTTACGCTCCAAGGGCGGGCGGAAGTGCGCCAGGAGGAGCTACGCACCTTGCTCGGCCTGCCCGAGGATGCCCCGGTCCAAGTTGCGGAAGCCAAACTGCCGCCGGAAACCGACCTTTCCACCCCTCAGTTGCTGACGCTGGCTCTGGCTCACAGCCCGGAACTGCGCCAGGACGAAATGGAGCAGCAAGCGCGGGCGATGGAACTCCATGGCCAGCGGGGTGGCTACTGGCCCAAAGTGGATCTGGTGGCGCAGTACCTCGTCCTCAGCAGGATCAATAACTACGACCAGTATTACCGCACGTTTAAGCGAAACAGCTTGAACGTTGGCGTGGATGTCCAGGTGCCGATCTTCCAGTCCCGCACCTCAGCTGCCGTCGCCTTGGCCGCCAGCCAATACCACGAAGCGCAACTCGCGGTGGACAACCACCGGCACGACCTGGAAATCCAAGTACGGCAGCAGGCCCAGAGCGCCCGCGAGGAAGACGCGGCGCGCACGGTAGCCAGTCTGGATCTGAAACTTGCGCAGGAACAGCTCCAAATGACCCAGGCCCAATTCAACGAGGGCCATGCCACGCTGGCCACGCTCGACGAGGCCCAGCTAACCGAGAATGAGAAGATGGAGGCGTTCCTCGATGCGCTCTTCAACGCTCAGAAAGCGCAGCTCGAACTGATGAGAACCACGGGTCAGCTGACCTTGCTGCTACAATAGGATTCGCCGATTTCGGGACCGGACGCGCAATTCAGGAACCAGCGAACCAAGCGCGATCTTCCTGCGGCTGGCGAAATCGAGTAGAATACGCGGCTCCAGGCGATTCCGGCCTCTGGCCCCACGCGAGGGAGGAAATAGGACTTATGCCGTCCGTGATGAAAACGCTTCTGCTGAATCCGCCAAGTTTCGACAACTTCGACGGTGGAGCGAGTTCCCGCTGGCCGGCCACGCGCGAGATCGCCTCGTTCTGGTACCCCGTCTGGCTCACCTACCCGGCCGGGATGCTGCCCGGCAGCCGCCTGCTCGATGCCCCGCCGCATGGCGTGACGGCCGCCGAGACCATCCAGATCGCCCGCGACTACGAGTTTCTGGTGCTTTTCACCTCCACGGTAGGGTTTTCGAGTGACGTCAAGCTGGTGCGGAAGATGAAGCAGGTCAAACCCGATCTGAAGGTGGCCTTCGTGGGTCCGCACGTCCAGGTGTTGCCGGCGCAAAGCTTGCTGGCGACTTCAGACCTGGATTTCGTGGTGCGAGGCGAGTTCGACCACGCCGTGGTCGAGTACGCCCAGGGCAAGCCGCTCTCCGAGATTGGCAACGTAAGCTACCGCGACGCCAACGGGCGCATCGTCCACAACCCCGCCCGGCCGCTGCTGCATACCGAGGGACTGGACAGCCTGCCCTTCGCCGTCGATACCTACCAGCGCGATTTGACCGTCTCCAAGTACAACGTTCCCTTCCTGTTGCACCCGTTCGTGAGCTTCTACACTGCCCGGGGCTGCCCGGCGCAGTGCACCTTCTGCCTGTGGCCGCAGACGCTCTCTGGCCATGGCTGGCGAACGCGGTCGCCGGAAAACGTCGCCGAAGAGTTTCGGATGGTTCCGAAGCTGTTCCCGCACGTCAAAGAGGTTTTCTTCGACGACGATACCTTCAACATCCGCAAAGACCGCGCGATGGCCATTGCCAAGCTGCTCAAGCCGGTCGGGTTCCCCTGGAGCTGCACCTCGCGCGTCCACGGCGATTACGAATCGCTGAAGGCGATGGCCGACGGCGGCTGCCGCCTGCTGATCGTCGGGTTCGAATCCTCGGATCCTAAAATCCTGAAAAACATCAAAAAGGGTGCGACGGTCGAGCAAGGCCGCGCCTTCGTCAAGAACTGCAAGCAGGTGGGCATCGTGGTTCACGGCGACTTCATCATCGGCTTGCCAGGCGAAACGCCCGAGAGCATCGAGCGGACGATCGAGTTTGCCAAGGAGCTGGACTGCGAGACCATCCAGGTGTCCATGGCCCACGCCTATCCCGGCACCGAACTCTACAATTGGGCCCGGGACCGGGGTTTCCTGGCCAGCGAGGCTGCCGCCGACGAGGCCGGCCACCAACTCCCCCATCTCGAGTACCCCACCCTCGGCCGCGAAGAGATGATGGCCGCGGTGAACCGTTTCTACGACTCCTACTATTTCCGTCCCCGCGTGGTCTGGCGGATTCTCCGCAACGCGCTTTGGGATGCGCACGAGCGCAAACGGCTCTACGGCGAGGCGGTATCGTTCCTCAAGCTCCGGTCCGAGCGCTGGCGCTGGGCGCGCAAGACCATCGACTCGGGTCCGCCGCGCTCGTCCTTGATCTCCGTGCCCGAAATCAAACCCGCACCGACTGTTCGAGTGGAGAGCGAATCGCAAAGCGCATGAAGCTTAGGGGCCGGTTCCGCCTGAAAACCCGGGTTCTGATCGTCCTGATGGTTCTCTTCGGGGCGCTTGGCGACGTGTTGCTTGGCAAGGGAATGAGGCAGACGGGCGGCGTGGCCCTCACCTCTCTTCGGGGAATCTTCGACGGCCTCGACCTCGGCTTCCACAACCACTTGGTCTGGATGGGGATTCTCAGCTTGATCGTTTTCTTCGTTTGTTACCTGCTGTTGCTCTCCTGGGCCGATTACAGCTTCGTCACGCCGACATCGGCCGCAAGCTACGCGGTCGTCACGATTCTCGGCTGGATGGTGCTGGGAGAGACGGTGCCGTCGGGGCGCTGGCTGGGCGTGTTGGTGATCTGCTTCGGCGTATTTCTGGTCGGGCGCACGCCGTCGCGAACGGATACGGAGACCGAGTGATGCGCGTGTGGCTGCTTCTGGCTGTCGTGGTGCTGGGGGGAACCGCCGGCGAAATCGCCGTTACGCGGGCGATGAAGCAAATCGGCGAAGTGCACCACTTCCATCCCCGGGCGCTTTTGGGCGTTCTGGGGCGCGCGTTCCGGGTGAAATGGATGTGGCTGGGGCTGGGTCTGCTGGCCATGGGGTTTTTCTCCCTGCTGACGCTGCTTTCCTGGGAGAACGTCAGCTTCGTCGTGCCTCTCACCGCGCTGAGCTACGTGGTGGGCGCGCTGATGGCCAAGCTGTTTTTGGGCGAGGAAGTGGATCAGATTCGCTGGATGGGAGTTCTGCTGGTGGTCCTGGGAGTGGTGCTCGTCTACGTAGGCTGATCGCCGGATGCCCCCGTCCGCGTCCTGAGTCCGAAGTTCGCCGCGGGCTTTCCAGTGTCCTAAGTCAGAAGTTCGCAACATAGGTTTTCGGGGGTCGGAGCTTTAGCTCCGACGTCAAGGGCCGCAATAGCAAGGAGCTTCAGCCCCTGAAGCGCGAGACTCCGCTAGGGAAATTGCAACTCGGGACGCTAGAAGCTGTCGCATAACCTACCGCCTTGTAGGGCACGGCTTCAGCCGTGCCGTAAAAGGACCAAACAGAAGGGGCTTTAGCCCCTGAGGGCAATGGGAAACAGGTTATGCAACAGCTTCTAGTTCGGTGGACGATCCTTCTGCTGGCCCTGGTTCCTCTCGCCTATTCCATCGTCGTGCTTTACGCCGCTCGCCGCTTCTTCGCGTCTCGCCCGCCGCAGCCTCCCGCCGATTTCACTCCGCCTGTCAGCGTTCTGAAGCCGATTTACGGGCTCGATCGCGAGGCCTGGGAGAACTTCTCGAGTTTCTGCCGGCAAGACTATCCCGAATACGAGATTCTGTTTGCCGTGAGTGACGAGGGTGATCCTGCCGTCCCGGTCATCCGCCGCCTCATCCGCGATTTCCCCGACCGTTCGATTCGCCTGCTCGTCGGCGCGCCGCGGCTTGGCGCAAACGACAAGGTCAACAAGCTGGTCCGGCTGGCGCGCGAGGCTCGGTACGACATCCTCGCGATCAGCGATAGCGACATGAGGGTCGAGCCGCACTATCTGGCATCGGTGGCGGGGCCGTTCCGCGACGCCGGCGCCGGCTTGGTCACCTGTCCCTATCGCGGCGACGCGAGCCGGTCCTTGGGGGCCCAACTCGAAGCCATTGGCATCTCCACCGGCTTCGCAGCCGACGTGCTGGTCGCCCGTCTGCTCGAGGGAGTGAACTTCGCGCTGGGCGCGACGATGGCCGTGCGGCGCGACGCGCTCGAGGAGATCGGCGGTTTCGAGGCGCTGGCCGATTTCTATGCCGACGATTACGAACTGGGCCATCGTGTCGCCGCACGCCGCCGCGTGGAGTTGTGCCGCTGGCCCGTGACCACCGTCCTGCCGGACGAGTCGCTAGGGGAAAGCTACCGCCATCAGGTGCGCTGGGCCACCGTCATACGCTCCGTGCGCCCGGCAAGCCATCTGGGGCTGATTTTCACTTTTGGCCTGCCGTGGACGATCGCGGCGATGGCCGTCTCGCCCTCCCTGGGCGTGGCTGCGGCCTATTTCGCGGCCTACCTGGGCTTGCGCGCCGCGGTTGCGTGGCAGGTTGGCCTGCGCGGCCTGGGAGACGCGCTGGCTTGGCGGAAGTCTTGGCTGATTCCGCTTCGCGACGCCTTCGCCTTCCTCGTTTGGCTGAGCAGTTTCATCCCCCAGCCCGTCCACTGGCGCGGCGACGTCTACCGCATTCGTCGCGGCCGCTTGGTCCCCGCCCCCCGCCGCCCTGTTTAGCGAGCTTGTTGTAGCGCCGGCATCCTGCCGGCCCCGTCCTCTAGCCACTGTTTCTTGCTTGCTGTGGCCTGTTGCCTGTGCCTGTTGCCTCTTGCCTGTGCCCCGTGTCTCGTGTCCCGTGGCCTGTTGCCTGTTGTAACGCCGGCATCCTGCCGGCTCCATTATCTAGCCCGACTTTGACAACTGGACGTTCTTTTCCGGGATTGTCGGCGGTTTCCGCTCGATAAGCGTTTTGCTTTCAGCAGCGCCCTTCACGAAGGATGTTGTAGTGAAGACCTACCCTCTTGCTTGCCGCC
>JAJYLB010000046.1 GCA_021788095.1 Acidobacteriota bacterium
AACGCGAAAAGGTGCGAATTCCACAGCCCTGGCGCAAATTTCGTGCGTTGTCCGCAAACGACTTGCGCGAATCTATGAAAAATACAAACTGTGGAAATGCCAGTTGCCACACAGACTCTGAAGCCTGGGCTACTTGGCTGCGGCCCAGCCGCCGCGCTGCGCTACTCGATCTTTGCGGCACCCTGCTAATGGCCGAAGCGAACGATTGGATTGTGGTTCCCGCGACCTCGGCGAATCTTGGCTGCGGATTCGACTGCGCGGCGCTGGCCGTCAGCCTCCATCTCCGCCTTCGCGGCCGGCTGGGGGCGAAGCCGGGATTTCGAGCCAGCTATCGAGGCCCGCACGCCGAGCGCATCCCCCTGGACGACGCCAATCTGGTGGCCCGCGCCGCCTGCCTGGCAGGCGAAGCCGCTGGCGCCAAAATTCGCGGTGGCGAGATCGAAATCGAGAGCGAGATTCCCGTTGCCGCGGGTCTGGGCTCGAGCGCGGCAGCCATCGTCGGTGGGATACTGCTCGCGGCGCGGCATCTGGGCGAGCCGCCCGAGGCGGAAGCAGTCGTAGAACTCGCGACCCGAATCGAAGGCCATCCCGACAACGTCGCTGCGGCGTACCACGGCGGATTGGTGGTTGCCGCGCAGGAAGCCGGCGGGCGGGTGCGCGTGGCGCGTGCGGCGCTGCCGGAGGATCTGGCTTTGGTCGCGGTGGTGCCCGACTTCGAGCTTCCCACCGAGCGCGCCCGCTCGGTGCTTCCCCCAAGCTATTCGCGCGCCGACGCCGTGCACAACTTGCAGTGGTTCGCGCTGCTGGTCGCGACGTGCTTTTCCGGGAAATTCCAGCTCGACCCGGAACTTTTCGCCGATCGCCTCCATCAGCCCTATCGCGCTCCCCTGGTGCCTGGCCTCGAGGCTTGCTTCGCGTTTCGGCACCCGGGCTTGCTCGGGATCTTTCTGAGTGGCGCGGGATCGTCGGTGCTCGCCATCGCGCGCGGAAGCGCCGCCGAAATCGGCGAGCGGCTTGCCAGCGAGTTCACCCGCCACGGCATTCGCGCGCAAGTCTTCGCGCTCAAGCCGGAGAACCGCGGTGCTGGTGATTTCTTCGCGTAAGCCCAGCGGCCCGCGAAATGGCAAGAAGCTTTTAAGAAGTGGCTTCGAGCACCCGCTCGACATCCGCAAGAGGGATCATCATCGTCATGGGGTCGATAGGAGAAGAGGAGAAACCTGCGCGTTCGTAGAAGCGTCTGGCCTCTTCGGAGATCGCGTGAAGCAGTACGGCTCGAATCCCCGCAATGGAAGCGGGCAGTCGAAGCGGGACTTGACGCAAGGAAGCGATTGCGTTAGATTTCCTTACAGAATGCTACCGCGAGCACAGCATCATCATCCTCACCACCACCACGGGGTCATGCGGCGCACGCGGGAGTTCCGTTAGTAGCCAGGTATCGCGAACTCATAAGCCCGCCAGCACCCCCAGTACTGGCGGGCTTCTCCTTTTTTAGGCCCCATTTTTCAAGGAGCAACGATGGAACTCGATTTCGGGAAACTGGACGGGCTGGTGCCGGCGGTGGTGCAGGAAAGCGCCACGGGCGAGGTGCTCATGCTCGGATTCATGAACCGCGAGGCGCTCACGGAGACGCAGCGCAGCCGCGAAGTGACGTTCTACAGCCGGTCGCGCCGGAAATTGTGGAAGAAGGGCGAAACGAGCGGGCACAGCTTGCGCGTGGTCGAACTGCGCGTCGATTGCGACGCCGATAGCGTGCTGGCGCGCGTCGAGCTGCGCGGGCCGGGCGCCTGCCACGAGGGTTTCCGGTCGTGCTTTTTCCGCCGGCTGGAACCGGACGGCCGGCTGACCCAAACGGAGGAGCGGGCGTTCGATCCCGCCCGGGTGTACGGAGAAAAGCGATCATGAACGCGCTGCGGCTCGGCCTTCCCAAAGGCAGTTTGCAGGAAGCCACCCTGCGCCTGTTCGACCGCGCAGGCTGGCGCATCTCGCTCAACTCCCGCAGCTACCACGCCGGGAGCGACGACCCCGAGCTGAGCTGCCTGGTGGTGCGCGCGCAGGAGATGGCGCGATACGTGGCCAGCGGGGCGCTCGACGCCGGACTCACCGGCCGCGATTGGGTGGTGGAAACCGGCGCCGACGTGCGCGAGGTGGTGGAACTGGCGTATGCCAAGCAGGGCCTGGGCCGCGTGCGCTGGGTGCTCGCCGTGCCGGAGGATTCCGCCATCCACTCGGCGCGCGACCTCGAGGGGAAAACCATCGCCACCGAAGCCGTGCGAATCACCGAACGGTATCTCGAGCGGCATGGCGTGCGCGCGCGGGTAGAATTTTCCTGGGGCGCAACGGAAGTGAAAGTGCCGCAGCTTGCCGATGCCATCGTCGAGGTGACCGAGACCGGCGCCTCGCTGCGGGCGCACCGCTTGCGAGAGGTGGAAACGGTGATGGAATCGGCGACGGTGTTCATCGCCAGTCACGAAGCCTGGGCCGACCCGTGGAAGCGGTCGAAAATCGCCCAGCTCACCATGCTGCTCGAAGGCGCGATCAGCGCGATGGGCAAGGTGGGGCTGATGCTCAACGTGCGGCGCGAGGATTTGGCCGGCGTGCTGGAGGTGCTGCCCGCGCTCCAGCGGCCCACGATTTCCGCCCTCAGCGATCCCGACTGGGTCGCCGTCAACACCATCCTCGACGAGGACGTGGTGCGGAACATCGTTCCCCGGCTGAAGGAGCGGCGGGCGCACGGGCTGGTGGAATACCCGCTCAACAAGATCGTGCTGTGATGCGCATCGCGAAGCTCACCACGCGCGCGGCGCGGCAACTCGAAGCGGGCCGGCGCCGCCGGGACCGCGAAGCCGAGCGCGTGGCGGCGCGGATTCTCGCGGACGTCGCGCGCCGCGGCGATCGCGCCGTGGCCCGCTGGGCGGCGAAGCTGGATGGCGCTTCCGGCGAATTCTGGATTCCCGAGTCGGAACTCGAAGCGAGCCGGCGCCGAGCGCCCGCGGCCCTGGCGCGCGCCGTGCGGGAAGCGGCGCGGAACATTCGCCGCGTGGCCGAAGCGCAACTGCCGGCGCCGCGGACGATCGAAGTGGTGCCCGGCGCGCGCGTTGGCGTCATCTACCGGCCGCTCGATCGCGTGGGCTGCTACGTTCCCGGGGGCCGGCATCCGCTGATTTCTACCCTGCTCATGACGGTCGTGCCGGCGCAAGTAGCCGGAGTCGGGGAAATCATCGTGGCGTGTCCGCGACCGAGCGACGAGCTGATGGCCGCGGCGCGCATGATCGGGATTCGCCGGCTGCTGCGGGTAGGTGGCGCGCAAGCGGTGGCGGCGCTCGCCTGGGGCACGCGGCGGATTCCGCGCGTCGACAAGATTTGCGGGCCCGGGAACCGGTTCGTCACCGCCGCGAAGCGGCTGGTGAGCGCGGATTGCGCCATAGACCTGCCGGCGGGACCCACCGAACTCCTGGTCGTGGCCGCGCGCGGGAATCCGGCTTTCATCGCCGCCGATCTCGTGGCGCAGGCCGAGCACGATCCCGACGCGGTTTCCCTGCTGGTGACGCCATCGGCGCGCCTGGCGCGGAGCGTCCTCGGGGAACTCGAAAAGCAGCTCGCCGCGCTCGGCCCGGCGACGCCGGCGCGGCAATCGCTTGATCGCAGCGGGCCCATCCTGCTCGCGCCGAGCTTCGAGGAAGCCGTACGGTTCGCCAACCGGTTCGCTCCCGAACATCTGAGTCTGCCCGACGGCGCGCGGTGGATCGGGCGGATACGCGCGGCGGGCAGCGTTTTTCTCGGGCCGTGGAGCGCGCAGCCTGCCGGCGACTACGCCACCGGGAGCAACCACGTTCTTCCCACCGCGGGCTGGGCGCGGGCGCGCGGCGGTCTTGCGGTCACCGACTTTCTCCGGCCGATCGCCGTGCAGCGGCTGAGCCGTGCGGGACTCGTGCGGCTCGCAGAAACGGTGGAAACGCTGGCGCGGTGCGAAGGGCTGGAAGCGCACGCGCGTGCCATCGAGGTGCGGCGATGAGTCTGCCCGTCCCGCTGCGTAGGGCAACGCGACGGCTGGGGTGGTACCAGGCGCCGGCGGAAGGCCGCGTCGGCCGCCTGCGACTCGACTTCAACGAGAATACCGCCGGCGCGCCGCCGGCGGCCTTGCGGGCGCTCGCGCGGCTCGGCCGCGACCAGATCGCTTCTTATCCGGAATATCAACCGGCGGAACGGAAACTGGCGCGGTTCCTGGGCGTGCGGCCAGAGCAATTGACGCTGACCGACGGCATCGACGACGCCCTCCGCGTCGTTGCCGACGCCTTCGCCGAGGCCGGCGAACCGGTGCTGCTGGTCGAGCCGACTTTCGCGATGTACCGCTTCTACGCCGACCTGCTAGGCGCGCGGGTGGTGACGCTGCGCTACGACGACCGGCTCCGCTTCCCCAGCGACGCGGTGCTTCGGGCGCTCCGGCGAGAGCGGCCGCGGCTGTTCTTCCTGGCGAATCCCAACAATCCAACCGGTGACTTGCGTCCCTTGGCCGAGCTTCGCCGGATACTGGAGGCGGGCCGGCGAACGATGATCGTGGTTGACGAGGCCTATTACGAGTTTTCCGGCGTAAGCGTTATCGGTTGGATTCGCCGGTATCCCAACTTGATCGTTACCCGCACGTTTTCCAAGGCGGCGGGCCTGGCCGGATTGCGGCTGGGCTGCCTGGTTTCCAACGCCGAAGTGCTCGGGGCGCTGCGGCCCTTGCGCGCGCCCTATTCGGTCAATGCCGCCGCGCTCGCCGCCGCCCTGGCGGTAATCCGCGACCCGGGCTGGATGCGGCGCTACGTGCGCGAGGTGACGCGAGGGCGCGCGGAACTCGCGCGGGCGCTCGGCCGGCTGGGCGTAGCGGCGTATCCCAGCGCGGCAAATTTCCTGCTGGCGGATTTTGGTCCGCGAGGCCCGGCGCTCGTTCGCGACCTGGCGCGGCGGGGCATCCTGCTGCGCGAGCGGAGAAGCGATTTCGGCCGGGCGGGGTGGGTGCGGATCACGGTGGGAACGCGCGCGCAAACGCGGCTGCTGATACGGGAACTGGAGCGATGGTGGAAGAAAAACGCGCGCTCGTAATCCTGGATATGGACGGCGTGCTCGTGGACGTGCGCCCGTCCTACCATCGCGCCATTCTCGAGACCGTGCGCCACTTCACCGGCTGCCGCGTTGCCGAGGAAGAAATCGGCCGATTCAAGGTGCGCAGCGGCTTCAACGACGACTGGAAACTCACCCACGCCTGGATTCACGAGCTGGGCGGGAAGGCCGGCGTGCGCGAAGTGGTCACCCACTTCCAGCAGCTCTATCGTGGCAGGAACTTTCGCGGGTACATCCGGCTCGAGCGGTTGCTGGCCGACCGGCGCGCGCTCGGGCGGCTGGGGCGGGCGGCCGATCTGGCGATTTTCACGGGCCGGCCCCGGGAGGAAGCGCTCTACACCCTCCGGCGATTTCGCATCCGAAACCGATTCGCCCGGATCGTTGCGCTCGAGGACGGCCGGCCGAAGCCGCATCCGGACGGCTTGCGCCGGCTCGCCAACGGCCGGCGGCGCTCGCGGGTGCTCTACGCCGGCGATACGGCCGACGACGCGCTGGCCGCGGGCCGGGCGGGTGTTCCGTTCCTGGCCGTGGTCGATCCCCAGGCGCCGCGGCGCGCGCTGCGGGTGCGGGAGCTGCGCCGGCTGGGCGCACGAGCGATCCTGGAATCGGTGAACGAAGTCGGGAGATGGCTGCCATGAGAAACGCCAGGCGGCGGGCCGAGGTTCGTCGGCACACCGCGGAAACGGACATCCGGATTCGGCTGAACCTGGACGGGCGCGGGCGCGCGCGCGTTTCGACGGGCATACGCTTTTTCGATCACATGCTCGATCAGGTGGCGCGGCACGGCGCGATGGATCTGGAAATCCTCGCCCGCGGCGATCTCGACGTCGATCAGCACCACACCGTCGAAGATACCGGCCTCGCGCTCGGCGAGGCCGTGCGCCGTGCGCTGGGCGCGAAGCGGGGCATCCAGCGCGCGGGTTATTTCGTGATGCCCATGGACGAGGCGCTGGCGGTGGCGGCCATCGACTTCTCCGGCCGGCCGTCCTTTTCGAGCCGCTGGCGGATCGGCGCGCGGCGCGTCGGTGATTTCCAGACGGAATCGCTGCCGGATTTCTTTGGCGCGTTCGCGCAGGCCGCGGGAGCGGCGGTGCATTTGCGGGTGATGGAGGGGCGATCGTCGCACCACAAAGTCGAGTCGGTTTTCAAGGCGTTCGCGCGCGCCTTGCGCTTCGCCGCCTCGCGCGACCCCCGGTTGCGCGGCGTTCTGCCGAGCACGAAAGGGCTCCTGTGAAAATCGCGCTCGTCGATTACGGCGCCGGCAATCTCCCTTCGGTCGAGCGGGCGTTCCGGCGGCTGGGAGCGGAAACCGAGCGCGCCACGCGCGGAGAGGATCTCTCTCGCGCGGAAGCCATCGTGCTGCCAGGCGTCGGCCATTTCGGCGCTTTGGCGCGCGCGTTGGGCAGAACCGGCATGGACCGCGCCCTGGGAGCGGCCATCGAGCGCGGCGCCGCGCTGCTGGGAATCTGTTTGGGACTCCAGGCGCTCTTCGAGCGCAGCGACGAGGCCCCGGAAGAATCCGGGCTCGGCTGGCTCGCGGGAACGGTGCGGCCCCTGCCGCCCGAAGTGAAGTTGCCGCACATGGGCTGGAACCAGGTGCGCCGAGTTGGGCCGAGCGCTCTGCTCGAGGGCATCCCCGACGACGCGTGGTTCTACTTCGCGCACAGCTACGCCGCGCCGGCCGCTAGCGCGGCGGCGGTGGCCGTCTGCGACTATGGGGAGTGCTTTGCCGCCGCGATTGAGTCGGCCGCCGTTCGCCCGCCCTCGCGGGTTCCCGGCTCAGAGTCCGCCTCGTCGGATCGAAAAGCGCGGTGGCGGCTCGCCGCCGTGCAGTTCCATCCGGAGAAATCGGGTGGGGCGGGCGCGGCGCTGCTCGAGAATTTCCTGGAGCTGGCTCGATGACCCTCGCCCGCCGCATCATCCCCTGCCTCGATACCGACGGCGAATGGGTGGTGAAAGGCGTGCAATTTCGCGACTTGCGCCGGCAAGGCGACCCCGCGGAATTGGCCGCGCGATACGACCGCGAGGGCGCGGACGAAATCGTGGTGCTCGACATCGCGGCATCGCGCGATCGCCGGCCTACTTTCCTCGAAACCATTCGCCGCGTCGCGGCTGCGCTTGCCATTCCCCTCACGGCGGGAGGGGGGATACGCACCCTGGAAGACGCTCGCGCGGTGGTGCGCGCCGGCGCCGACAAGGTTACGGTGAATACCGCGGCCGTCGAGCGGCCGGAATTGCTGGCGGAACTCGCGGCGGAGTTCGGCTCGCAGGCGGTGGTCTTGGCTATCGACGCCAGCCTCGCGAAGGCGGGCTGGCAGGTCTGGACTCGCGGAGGGCGCGAGCCGGCGCGCGGTGGCGGGCTGGACGCCATCCGGTGGGCAGCGGAGGGTGCGCGGCGGGGCGCGGGAGAGATTTTGCTGACGTCGATCGATCGCGACGGCACGCGCAGCGGCTTCGATATCGAGCTGACCGCGGCGGCGAGCCGCGCCGTAGGCGTGCCCGTGATCGCTTCGGGAGGCGCCGAAACGCCCGAGCATTTCCTCGAGGTGTTTGGCCGCGGCGAAGCCGATGCGGCGCTCGCCGCCTCGATCTTCCACGAAGGGCTCGTTCCCATCGCCGGCCTCAAGCGCTTCCTCGCCGAGCGCGGGGTGACGGTGCGGCGGACCGAGAGACAAGCGCCATGCTGATTCCCTGCATCGATCTGCAAGGCGGGCGCGTCGTCCAGCTCGAGCGCGGGCGGCGCCGGCTGCTGGCCATCGACGACGCGCTTGGCGTGGCGGAACGCTTCCGCGCCTACCCCATCCTTCACGTGATCGATCTGGACGCGGCGATGGGGCGGGGCAGCAACGCGCGGCTCGTTCGGTTGCTTTGCGGCTGGGCGCGCGAGGTGGGCGGCCCGCGCATCCGGGTCGGCGGAGGGATTCGCACGGTGCGGCGCGCGAAACGGCTGATCGATTCGGGCGCGGAGAAAGTGATTGTGGGAACGGCGGCGCTCGCGCGCGGCGGCATCCATCGGCCGTTTCTCGAGCGGCTGCGGGCGGCCGTGGGGCGGGAGCGGGTGATGGTGGCGCTCGACACCGAAGGCGGCAGGATCGTCGTGCGCGGCTGGAAGCGGAAGCTGGCGCTCGGCCCCGAAGAGGTGATTGCGGCGCTCGCGCCCTATTGCTCGGGATTTCTGTGCACCTACGTCGACGCGGAAGGCACGATGCGGGGAACGGACTTGGGCTGGTTTCGGCGCCTGCGCCGGCTCACCCGCCTGCCGATCACCGCGGCCGGTGGAATCCGCAGCCGTAGCGAAGTGCGCGCGCTCGCGAGAATGGGAATGGATGCCGCCGTCGGGATGGCGGTCTATCGCGACAAATTGCGCTGAATCCCGGTCCGATTTTCGCTACGCGCGCGCGCGAAGCTGGCCGCGGGCCAGCCAACCGGCCAGGAACAGCGCGGCGACGACAAACGCCGGCCCGGCGATGGCCATTATCCAGTTCAGCTTGATGGCGAGGCTCAACGGCCGCGACCACGCCCACCAGACGTACAGCGTGCCGGCCGCCGCGTACAGCGCTGCACCAACCCACTCCCACCGCCAGGCCACGATCAGCGCGGCGATGAGAAAAAAGGTGGGAATCAGGTGAATGGCGAGGGCGAGCAGCGTTTCCGAGAACCCGTATCCCTCGCTGAAAACATCGAGCGCGAACATGCTGATAAAAGCGATGAACGCGATCGAGATCGCCCGTGGCGCCCAGTACAGCGTCCGGCGGGCAAATCGCCCCGCGTTGCCTGCGTGCATCGCGTCCAATCCGGGATTTCCGTTTTGGGCTTGGTATCTCATATCCACCTCCCCGGGACATCCCCTGTCCCTTCCTGAGACAAGAGGATAGGCCTATCGCCTCCCGCCCGCCGCAGGCACTGTGACAGTTTCGGAACTGTCACCCGCCGGAAACGGGTGTAAAATCCCGCTCGCCGGAGACCTGTGGCGTAGGCGCTCTTGCGTGTGCGGTGCCGAACCTGGCACGGGAAGAATCACGCAGAGCCAGGTCCCGAACGTTCGGGAGGCTGTGCTACCGGCGATGGGGAGCGGCTCACGCTCGCCTCGTTGGCGCAGCGGCGGTGGGGCAAGTGGAAATCCGCATCAATCGAGGCTGTGGGATTCCCGTTCGGGAGCAACTGGCGCAGCAGATCGTCTATTTGATCGCGACGGAGAAGCTGAAACCAGGCACGTCGCTGCCGAGCGTCAGGGAACTCGCCCGGCGGCTGAAAATCCACCACAACACCGTCAGCGAGGCTTATCAGGAACTGGTGCGGCGCACCTGGCTGGTGCACCGGCGCGGCAGCCGCTTGGTGGTTCGCAAGCAGGAGCCCGAATCGGCGGCCGGCACCGTTGCCGCCCTCGACGACCTCATCAATCAGACGATTGACGCGGCGCGGCGGTGCGGCTATTCCCTTCAGCAACTCCGCACTCGCGTGAGGGAGCGGTTGATGGCCGAGCCCCCCGACCATATCCTCGTGGTCGAAGCCGAACCCGGCCTGCGCAGTATCCTCCAAGAGGAAATCCGCGCCGCAGGCCGATGGCCCGTGGAGGGCTGCTCGCCGGCCGAATTGGCGCACAATCCCGGGCGGGCCGTCGGAGCCCTCGTGGCCGTGCCGCACTTCGCCACGGGCGAGGTCAGGGTCAATTCGTCGAAGCAATTTCCCATCGTCCCTCTGGCCTTCTCGGGTGC
This sequence comes from Acidobacteriota bacterium, assembly GCA_021788095.1. Classification (GTDB taxonomy): domain Bacteria; phylum Acidobacteriota; class Terriglobia; order Acidiferrales; family UBA7541; genus JAKASX01. The sequence continues at coordinate 9,819 of JAJYLB010000046.1, forward strand.
GGAGGAGCAACTCGCGCTCGTTCGCAAGCGGCGCGATCCTTGCGTCATCGCCGTAGTGTCGGTCAGTGAAGCGTTTCTCCGTGCGGCTCGCGCCTTGCTCGCCCCAGCCCTCGGCGATCGGCACTCGCTCGTCGAACACCTTGCGCCGCTAGCCGATCCTGACGCCCTGCGCGCGGCGGACCTCGTTTTTTGCGACACTCTCGCTTATCGCCAAGTCAGCTCGAAGCATCGGGTTCTTTATCGCCTGATGGATCGCCAGTCCGTCGACTACTTGACCACCGCCATGGAGTCGTATCGGGCTGGGGCAAGCTAGAAATCTCGAAACTCAGAACCTGGCACGAACGAGTCGAGCTTGGCCTCGGCGCTACTTTCCGGCCGTAGGGGCGGCCCTTGTAGCAGCCCGCATTTCCTCGTCGTCGGGGCGATCTGCCGTGGCGGATGGTCGCCCCTACGTCGCGGTGACGCGCAGGGCCTCGAGCACATCCGCCTCTGCTTGCCAGTCGTAGAAGCCCGCGACCGCGCCAATCAGCAGGAGCGATGGCGGATCGAGATGGCCGCAGGAGGGCAAGTCGCCCAGCGTGGTCGCGGAAATGGATTCGCCGGGCCGCGACGCGCCGGTGACGAGCAGGACCGGCGCATCCTCGCTGAGGCCCCCGGCAAGCAGTTCGGCCGCGAGATCGAGGTAGTTTTCACCCGGCATGTAGACCGCGATGGTGCTTTCGCCGGCGGCAGCCGAGCGCCATTCGTCGAGCGACCATTCCCCGGCGCGGTGCGCGGAGAGAAAGATCAGCTTGGAAGAGAAGCGGCGATCGGTGAGAGGGATGCGGGCCGCCGCAGCCGCCGCGAGCGCCGCCGTCACTCCGGGAACGATCTCGAAATCGACGCCGGCCAACCGTAGCGCCTCGATCTCTTCGCCGGCGCGGCCGAAGATCAGCGGATCGCCGCCTTTCAGCCGGACAACCGCGAGTCCGGCGCGAGCGGCTTCGATCATGCGCCGGTGAATTTCGGCTTGGGTGACGAGCGCGCGGCCAGCGCGCTTGCCCACGCTCGCCGCGACGGCCGTTGGAGGGACGAGCTCGAGGACGGCCTCGGAAACGAGGTCGTCGTAGAGCACGAGATCCGCGCGCTCGATGGCGCGCACTGCCTTCAACGTCAGTAATTCCGGGTCTCCCGGGCCGGCGCCTACCAGAGTTACCTTACCGTCCATGATTGCCTCCTAGAGGGAGCTCTCCCGCCAGCCGCAGCAGCAGGCGCCGCCGCTCGCGGGGATCGAGGGATTGGGAAAACAGGCGCCGGCGCTCACGTCCAAGCCGGCGCACTTCCGCGCCCAGTTTTGAATCGAGGCTGCGCTCGAGCGCCACGCGCAGCCGCCGGGCGAAGGCGGGGCTGCGGCCTTCGGTCGAGATGGCGATGGTGAGCGGGCCGCGGCGGACGACGGAGGGATAGTAGAAATCGCAGCGGTCGGGATCGTCCACTACGTTCACCGGCACGCGGCGGCTGCGCGCCAGCCGCGCCACGCGGTCGTTCAACTCGGTAAACGGCGTCGCCACCACCGCCAGCGCCGCGCCTCGCAAGTCTTCCGGAGCGAACGCGCGCCGGCTCCAGACGATGCGTCCTTGCTTCGCCCACGCCTGGACGCGCGCCGTAGCGCCCGGCGCGACGACGCGGACGCGGGCGCCGGCGCGAAGCAGGCCGCGAACCTTGCCCTCACCTACTCGCCCGCCGCCGACGACCAGCGCCTGCCGGCCGTCGAGTTTCAGAAAAATCGGGAAGAGAGCCATTCCGATTCCTCGTTTCCACTTTCCATTCGAATTCGCGGCCTCCGCCGCTTCGGGTAGGGGCGGGTGGATTACCCCGCCCCTACGGACGACCCCCGGGCAAACCGAAAAAAAATCGGCCCGCGACGCGAGGCGTCGCGGGCCGATTCCGAGTAGCCTTGGCTCCGGCTCTTATCCGGAGCTGCTCGGGCCGGCCGACGACGCACACCCGCAACAACAACAGCTACAGGCGCAGGCCATTCGAGCGTTCCCCAAGAGACTCATCGGCTTTCTTTCTCTCTCAAAAACTTCCGGAAACCAGCGTCGGTCCGGTTACAACCCCGATGAACTACGTCGGGGCACCGGACCCCACAAATCGGGGTTCCTCACCCGCGCCGACTGAGCCGGTTTGGGCGCGAGGCACGAGCAAGCGCTTCTTCGCGAGCCACTCCGCGTTGAGGATCGCCGCGCCGGCCGCGCCGCGGATGGTGTTGTGCACGAGCAAGGTGAACCGGAAATCGAGCACGGGGCAGCGGCGAATGCGGCCCACGACGACGGCCATGCCGCCCGAAGCCATGCGATCGAGCCGCGTCTGCGGGCGATTCCGTTCCCGGCGCACGACCAGCGGAAATTCCGGAGCGCTGGGCAAGCCGGCGCGCTGCGGCTCGGAAGTGTATTCGGCGAAGGCGCGGGCGAGATCGGCGGGAGACGCTTTCCCGCGCAACTTCACGGAAACCGATTCGAGGTGGCCGTCGACCACCGGAACGCGGTTGACCTGGGCGCTGACGACGACCGAGGTTGGCTCGATGCGCGGGCCCGCCACCCGCCCCAGAATCTTGCGCGGCTCCTCTTCCAGCTTCTCTTCTTCCTTGGCGATGTAGGGAATGACGTTGTCGAGGAGCTCGACGGAGGAAACGCCGGGATGGCCGGCGCCGGAAGCGGCTTGCAAGGTGACGACGGATACGGCGTCGAGGCCAAAGGCGTCGTCGAGCGGCTTCAGAGCGGTCACCAAGCCCGCGGTCGAGCAATTGGGGTTGGTCACCAGGAACCCGGTGGAATAGCCGCGGCGGCGCTGCTGCTCGGGGACCAGAGCCACGTGCTCGGGATTCACGTCGGCCAGCAGGAGCGGAACGTCCTCCTCCATCCGGTGCGGCGCGGCGTTGCTCACCACCGGCAGACCGGCGCGCGCGAATTCCTCTTCGATGGGGCCGGCGACGCCCGAATCGAGCGCGGAAAATGCGAAATCGGCGTCCACCTGATCGGCGTGCGTCCTCGAGACCAGGCGGTCGGCGGCGCTCGGAGGAAGCGGCGAATCGAGCAGCCAGTGCACGGCCTCCCGGTAGTGCTTCCCGGCGGAATCGCCTGAAGCCGTGAGCGCCGTCACCTCAAACCAGGGATGCGACTCGAGCAACTGCACGAATCGCTGGCCTACGAGTCCCGTAGCGCCCAGGATGGCTACTTTGTATCGTTTGCTCACCGTTTGCTCCTCGGCTTCCCCTTGAGGCGCCCTTCCCTTTTCGACCACCGGAGGCCCGAAAAGCAAAAAGCCCGCCGCCAGGTTTTGTCTGGCTGCGGGCCTTGGAAGAACTGCCGGCTTTTTCTTGGGTCAGCTCGGCAATGTCCCCGCGCCAGACGGCGGACGAATGCACTTGTGACAAGTGCCCATAATCGTCGTTCGCATCTGGCGACGGTTCGACATCGAAACGCTATTGTGCCGGAAAACCCCGCCCCGCGCAAGCCCCTATTTCCTATTTCCGTAGATGCTTTTGCAAAACACCCGACTTCGGGGGTCGGAGCTTTAGCTCCGACAAAAAACGGCCGAAGAATAGGGGCTTCAGCCCCTGAAAACCGCCCAAGGGAGGTTTTGCAACAACTTCTAGTCCCTATTTCCCATCGAAGGCGGGGACTGCGATGGTCCTCCCGGGGTGTCCTAAAGGGGAGACGCGCCCGTAGGTCTCCGTCTGGGATCGGGGGTTCCAGGACGCGGGTACCACCAGAAAGCAAATACCCCCGCAGGGATGCCTATCGCGGACTTGCGGTTCCGGATCCGTTCGCCGCCGTCGACTCGCTGATTGCCCCCAGCCCTGCTTCACTTCCGCGATTCCCCGCCAAAACACAGGGACCATGGCATGTTGCCTGGCCTTACATGGTCTTCCTTCCGTCCGAATTCAACCGAAGCCGCTCTGGTAAGGCGCCTGGTATTCACCACGGCCCGAACCAGTACCGGCGCGGACACGCCTTTGGCAGCCAGATTGCTCCTACCCCAACGCCATGCTATCCGGCTGGCTCTACGGCACTTCCCTGGATCGAAGGGAGCACGAATGAAGCGGCTCGCGAAGAAAGTGCTTCACAGTCTCTGGCGGGGCGAGGAAGGCCAAGACCTAGTTGAGTATACGCTCTTGATGGTTCTTGTCGCCCTGGGCGCTATAGCGACTATCCACCACTTGGCCGAGCACATAGAGCGTGCATTCGGCCGGACCGCAGAGCACTTGGCACCCCGCAACTTCGACTAGTTATTGCTCCCCGACTTCCGCCTCGGGCGGGACGGGCATCTTTCCCGGGCCACTCATCCCTCCCACGTATTTCCCTGCAACGGTTGAAATCGCGCTCGATCTCCGGGTGTTCTCCGGTCTGGCCGCGCCGGCCGACTTACCGCGCGAACGCGCCTGGGCCGACACCCCGCAGGCGCAGCGGCTTGCCGGGCGCTTGGCGGGCCTGTTACACTTCCCGTGCTTCAAGACTCAGGTCCTGCCGATCTGAGTCTCATGGGGAGTGGCCGAGGGAACGGGCCCGAAGACGCCACGGCAACCGGCTCGGACAGTGTCCGGGTGGCTGGTGCCAAGTCCCGCCCCGAGCAACGGGGGACCATGAGGCCAAGCCACCGAAACTGGTAACCGTCTCATCCCTCCCAGGCAGCAGCGAGAAGGAGCCGTTTTCGAGGTGTATCGAGGCTTCCGGAATTCCGGAGGCCTGAGGAACGGAGGAGCAAGTCGATGTCTATTCGCGTGCAGATACCCACCGCCCTGCGCCGCTTTACGAACGGCGCGGCGAGCGTGGAGTGTTCGGCGGCGACGCTGGCAGAGCTACTCGACGACCTGGGCCGGCAGCACCCGGAACTCAACCGGCATCTGCGGGACGAAGCAGGCAAGCTGAGGCCGTTTGTGAACGTCTATGTCAATGAGGAAGACATCCGCTTCCTCGGCGGCGCCGCCTACCAGTTCCACGACGGCGACGAGGTGATGCTGGTGCCGTCGATTGCCGGCGGCAGGCAGGAGCGGGGCTAAGCGAGCGAGTCGCGGCCATGGGTTCTCACCGGCGCTTGCGGGTACTGAAATTCGGCGGCACATCCGTCGGCGATGCGGGCTCGATCCGCCGGGCGGCGCGGCGTGCCGCGTCGACGGCCAGCCGCCAACGCACGATCGTCGTGGTCTCGGCGATGGCGGGCACGACGAATCTGCTCCTGCAGACGGCGTGCGCCGCGGCGGCACGCGACCGGCGCTGGCCGGAAGCCATCGAGCAGATGCGCCGGCGGCACGAAGAGACGGCTCGATCGCTGCTTCCTGCCGCCGAACTGCCTCGCTTTACCAGGACTCTCAATCAGGCGCTCGAGACTTTCGAGAGCATGTGCCGCGGCTTCGCGCTGGTCGGCGAAGCCACGCCGCGCGGGCTCGACACCGTCTCTTCCCTCGGCGAACTCGTCTCGGCCGAGCTGTTCGCCGGGCGAATGCGGGCGAGCGGGGTGCGCGCCGAAGCCATCGACGCCACCGGCCTGATCGTGACCGACGACCGGTACGGCGACGCGAACGTCTTTATCGAGCCGACCCAGGCGCGGCTCAAGCGGCGGCTGCTGCCGCTCCTCCGGCGCGGCTTGCTGCCGGTCGTCACCGGCTTTCGCGGGGCCACCCGCGAAGGCGTGCCGACCACGCTCGGCCGCGGCTCTTCCGACTACACCGCGACGCTCCTTGGCGCCCTGCTCGACGCGGACGAAGTGACGATCTGGAGCGACGTCGACGGCGTCATGACCGCCGATCCGCGCCTGGTGCCCGGCGCTCGCGTCATTCCCCGGCTCACCTACGGCGAAGCGATCGAGCTGGCCTTCTTCGGCGCGAAAGTGATCCATTGGAAAGCGATCTTGCCGGTGATGGAACGCCGGGTGCCGCTGCGGGTGAGGAATTCCTTTCGGCCGTCGGTTCCGGGAACGCTGATCGTCGCCGAATCCGCGGGCCGCTCCGCCGTTGCCGCAGTCACCGCCGTGGCTCGCGTGCGGCTGGTGACCGTGCGCGGCGAGCGGTCGCTGGGCCCGGTGGAGCTGGCGACGCGCGTGCTGGGCTGGCTGGGGACGAGCGGCGTTCATCCCCTGCTGCTCATGCAGTCGTCGGCAGAGGGTTCCCTCGCCTTCGCGCTCACGCACGAGGAAGCGCCTGCGCTCGCCGGGCTGACGCAGCAGCTCTTCCATCGTCACCGGCTCGACGGAGTCGTCCTGCACGCCTCCCAGGAAGTCGGCTTGGTCACCGCCATCGGCGCCGAGTTTCGCCACCCGACCGACGTCACGGCGAGGATCTTTGGCGCGCTGGCGCGCCGCCGCGTTCAAGTGCTTGCCGTCGCCAACGGCCCTTCGGGCCAGGGCGTGGCGCTGGCGGTACCGCCGGCCATGCTCGGCGCGGCCGTGGGCGCCATCCATCGCGAATTCCGGCTGTAAGGTCCGTTCCGATTTTGCGACATCCCAAGAGTGGGCGAGAATACGCTGCACGTTCCCAGCGACGCGAGGAACCGCCGATGCCTAACCGCTACCGCATGCTCCCGAAGCTCCTGATTGCCGCCACCGTGGGGGTCGCCGCCGGCGCCGGCGGTGCCGGTCTGCCGCAGCGGGCCGCGCCCGCGCGCCCCGGCAGGCAAGCCCGAGGCGCCACCCAGCCGTCACGCCCGTCACCCAGCCCGCTCGAAGCTCTCCATTTCCGGAACTTGGGTCCGGCCATCGCCGGGGGCCGCGTGACGGCAGTCGCGGGAGTGGCGGACAATCCCAATCTGTATTACGTGGGGACGGCCGCAGGCGGAATTTTCAGGACGACCGATGCCGGCGTTTCCTGGACCGGGCTGTTTCAGCATCAGGCGACTTCGTCGGTCGGCGCGATGGCGCTGGCGCCTTCCGATCCGAGCCTGGTGTGGGTCGGCACGGGGGAAGCGAACCTGCGGAGCGATATCGTTACCGGCCATGGCGTCTATTTCTCGCCGGATAGCGGAAACGATTGGCGGTACATGGGCCTCGGGGACGCGGGGCAAATCTCCTCGATTGCGGTATCGCCACTCGACCCGAAGGTTGTCTACGTGGGCGCCTTGGGGAGCGCGTGGGGGCCGAGCAGCCAACGCGGCGTCTTCCGCACCACCGACGGCGGCAAGACGTGGAAGCAAGTGCTGTTCGTGAACGATACGACCGGCGTCTCCGATCTGGTCATGGAGCCGGGGAATCCCGAAGTGCTGTACGCGGGGATGTGGCAGGCAGTCCGCAAGCCGTGGGCGCTCCAGAGCGACGGGCCGGAGAGCGGGATCTACCGCAGCACCGATGGCGGGGATAGCTGGCAGAAGCTGACGGCGGGCTTGCCCGCCGAGCCGATGGGCCGGATCGGCTTGGCGGTGGCGCCGAGCGAGCCGGCGCGCGTGTACGCGCTCGTCGGATCGCAGCAGGGCGTGCTGTGGGAGTCGGGGGACCGCGGCGGCCACTGGTCGCTCGTCAATCGCTCGCGTAATCTGGATGCCCGGCCTTTCTACTTTTCCCATCTCGTCGTCGCCCCCAACGATCCCGAGACGCTCTTTTTCCTCTCTTTCGATCTGCTGAAATCGGCCGATGGGGGTCGCTCGGCCGCGGTCATTACGCGCGGTTTGCACTCCGATCAGCACTGCCTCTGGATCGATCCGCGCAATCCCCAGCGCATGATCGAAGGGAACGACGGCGGCGCTTACCTTTCCACCGACGGCGCGCGCACTTGGCGCCATTTCGATGACATCCCCATCGAGCAGTTCTATAGCGTCTCGATCGATTCCGGCCGCGTTCCCTACGGCCTTTGCGGCGGTCTGCAAGACAACGGCTCGTGGTGCGGCCCTTCCGACAGCCTGAGCCGCGGGCCCATCACGGGCGCGGAATGGACTTCGGTCGGCTCCGGGGACGGCCAGTACGCCGTGCCGGGTCGCGGCACGCCCTTCATCTACGCGGATTCGCAGAACGGGGCGGTGCTGCGGCTCGATCGCGAGACCAACGAGCTTGCCGATCTCGAACCTTATCTCCCGGGCGTGGGCGATTACCCTGTCGCCGAACTCCAGTACCGGTTCAACTGGACGGCGCCGATCGCCGTCTCCCCTCGCGACGGCCGGGACGTCTACGTGGGTGGCAACGTCCTGTTCCGATCGACCGACGCGGGGCTCGAGTGGAAGGCGATCAGTCCCGATCTCACCCGCGACGTGAAATCCAAGCAGCAGCTCAGCGGCGGACCGGGCCTGCTCGATCTGAGCGGGACGGAGACCTACGATACGATCCTGTCGATCGCCATCTCGCCGCGCGATCCCCAGGTGATTTGGGTGGGCACGGACGACGGCCTGATTCAGGTCACCCGAGACGGCGGGAAGCATTGGACCAACGTTGCCGCTCACATACCTGGCTTGCCGCCCTGGGGCCGCATCTCCCAAATCGACGGCTCGCCTTTCGACGACGCGAGCGCGTACGCCGCTGTCGATTTCCACCAGACCGGAGACAACCGGCCGTACGTCTTCCACACCGACGATTACGGGAAGACGTGGAAGAACATCGCGGGCAACCTGCCTGCCGACGCTCCCGCGCACGTGGTGCGCGAAGATCCGAACCGGCGCGGCTTGCTGGTCGTGGGCACCGATACCGGGCTGTTCTATTCACTCGACGGCAACTCGTGGCAGGCGATCGAGTGCGGGTTTCCCACGACGCCGGTCTACGACCTGCGTTTCGTGAAGTCGGCGCACGACTTGGTGGTGGCCACGCACGGGCGCGGGGCCTTCGTCCTCGACGACCTCTCGCCGCTCGAGCAGGCGGGCGCCACGGCCCCCGCCGGGGTGAAGCTGTTCGCGCCACTCGCCGCCACCCTCTGGGCGCGGTTCAGCCGCCATGGGTTTCAGTTGGTGAGTTTCGCCACGCCCAACCCACCGTTCGGCGCGGCCATCGATTATTACCTCGCCCCGCGCCGGGGATCCGCGGGCATGGCGCCGGTCGAAATCAGCATCACCGGGGCCAACGGGCAGCCGGTGCGCAGCCTGGTGGGTCCCGGCGGCGCCGGCTATCACCACGTGTACTGGGATTTGCGTTACGATCCGCCGCAGCCGATTTTCGGGGAAGTGAGTGCCGCGGATCCCTTCGGCGCTCTGTCCGGCCCGCCGGTGGTGCCCGGCGAGTACCGGGTGACGCTACAGGGGGAAGGGGCGACCGAGTCGGCCTCGCTCGAGGTCCGGCCCGATCCCCGCAGCCACGCGGCGCGCGCCGCGTTCCAAGCCCAAGCGCACGCCGCGCTCGCGGCCCGCGACCTGCTTTCTTCGGTCAACGAACTGACCAACCGCATCGAGGCGGTGCGGCAGCAGCTCGAAACACTCGAATACATCCTGCTCGCGCACCCGGAGAACACCGCCTACCAGAACCTGTTTGCGGAGGCGCGCCAGCTCGAAAGCAAACTCGACCGGATCGAGAGCCCCATCTACAACCGCGCGGCTGCCGGCGACAGCAAGGCTTACCTCCACTACCTGTCCACACTCGACGCACGCGCCGACCATCTGCTGGCCACCCTGGAAATCGGCTACGCGCAGCGGCCCACCGGGGCCATGACCGACGAGATGGCGAGAGTCAGCGGAGACGCCACGACCCGTGCCGGCGAGTTCGACGCGTTCGTCAAGCAGGACGTAGCCGCCTTCAATCGCGACGCCGCCGCCGCGGGCGTGAGCCAACTCTTCGTTCCCGCGGCTCCCTAGCGGAGCGCCCGTGGCGCGGGCATCCGCCGCAGGCGGACCCGCGCGCCAACGACCGCGTCATTCCCGCTTGCTGTAACCTGTCCCCTATTCGGCGCTCTCTGCTTCTCCGCGGTGGTGGCTAACGCCCTTTGCCTCCCGTGCCCTTCGGGGCGGGCGTTGGCGGAGCGATGGCGGGGATGTTTTCCTTCCGCATTTCGCGGTTCAGCGCGTCGAGGTCGGTGGAAACGATGTGGTTCCACTTCGCCACCCACCCCTCAAGCTGCTGGCGGTAGATCTCGTAGAGTTCGCCGTCCTGGCGCGGCGGAGCCGAATCGGCGCTATCGACGCCGTTGATGAGGTAACCCAGCTTGCTGTTGAGGTCGTCCGGGTAGTTCAGCATGTCTTCGTTCGCCGTGGCTTTCGACTGAATGAGCCCGTCTTCCACCTCGCGCATCTCCCGGTCGACGCGTTTGGCCATGGCTGCGATCCCTTTCGCTGGAGAAGCGTCGCCGAGGCGGCGTTCGAGTGCCGCCATCTGGGCCTCGACGGCGCGGATGGCCAACACGGTGACGTGGTCCTGCTGGAGCAGATCGCGCAGCTTCGCCACCAGGGCGAACTGCTCGGCTAAATCCTCTGCGCTGGCGTGGACGCGGGGATCGGGCACGATCCGGATGGGGGCCATGTAAGTTTTGCCCGCCACCGTCAGCCGCCCCTGGTAATCGCCGGGGAGGGCGAGCGGGGCCAGGGGATCGCCTTCGTCGTACACCGCGCAGGGCACCTCCACCGGCAGCTCGTAGCGCATATCCCACACGAACCGATTGAGTCCGGGCCGATCCGGCAGCTCCCCTTCGGCGGCGTGGCGGCTGGGCGGCGGCGAATCCGGGTGGCAGTTGGGTGTCTCTTTCGGTTCGCTGGTGAAGCTGCGAATCACTTTCCCCTTTGCGTCGAGGATCGCGAGCGCGAGGGCGCCTTGGGGCTTCGCTTTCAGGAAATAATCCACGATGACGCCGTCGGGCGGATTCTGCCCCGCCGCCGCGCCGCCGCGAAAGCCGGAATGCGGCGCGCGAAAACGCACCGCGGGCGCCGGCGTGAACAGGTGTACGGGCTCGTCGAGCGTGCCGGCCGTCAACTGGCGCAGGGGCGTGATGTCGTCGAGAATCCAGAAGCCGCGGCCATGTGTGGCAATGACGAGATCGTCGCCGTGGATCGCGAGATCCCGCACGGGGACGGTGGGCATGTTGAGCCGGAGCGGCTGCCAGGCGCCGCCGTCGTCGAAAGAGACGTAGACGCCCAGTTCCGTTCCCGCGAAGAGCAGCCCGGGCCGCTCGGGATCCTCGCGCACCGCGTGGACCACGGCGCCGGTGGGAAGGCCCGTGGTAATCGCGGTCCACGTCTTTCCGTAGTCGGTTGTCTTCCAGATGTATGGGCCGAGATCGTCGTTCTTGAGGCGGTTGACCGCCGCGTACGCCGCGCCGGCGCGCCCGGGCGACGGAGCGATCAGGCTGACTTTGCTCCAGGCGGGCAAGGCCGGGGGCGTGACGTTCGTCCAGTGCGCCCCGGCGTCCCGCGTCACCCAAATGAGTCCGTCGTCGGTACCCGCCCAGATCACGCCCTTCTCCTCAGGCGATTCCGCCACCGTGTAGATCAAGTCGTAATACTCGGCGCTGGACTGATCCTTGGTGATGGGTCCGCCGGATGGACCCTGTTTCGACTTGTCGTTCCGGCTGAGGTCCGGGCTGATCGCACTCCAGGTCATTCCGCCATCCGCGGATCGGAAGAGAACCTGGCTGGCGAAATAGAGCACGTGGGGATTCCAAGGCGAAAGGGCGATAGGCATGGTCCAGGTGAAGCGATATTTCTGGTCGGCTGCGGGCCAGCCATCGGGATCGTCGGGCCAGGGCGAGATCAGCAGGGCCTGCTCGGTTCGCTTGTCGAAGCGCGTGAGGATGCCGAAGTAGGCGCCGCCGTAGACGATATCGGGATCGGCGGGATCGGGCACGATGTAGCCGCTCTCTCCCCCACCCACGTCGTACCAATCCTGCCGGCCGATGCGCCCGTGCGCGGTGCGGCTGGCGATGGCGACGCTGGAATTATCCTGCTGCGCGCCGTAGAGCCAGTAGGGGAACCGGTTATCGGTAGCGACGTGATAGAACTGGCCTGTGGGTTGATTGTCAAGGGTGCTCCAGCTCTTGCCGCCATCGATCGAGACGGTCGCGCCGCCGTCGTTGCCGAGGATCATGCGCGCGCTGTCGCGCGGATCGATCCACAAATCGTGATTGTCGCCGTGCGGGGCGCGCACCGGCTTCCACAGATGGCCGCCATCGTTCGACCGGAACAGGCCGGTGTTGAGGATGTAGAGCGTATCCGCGTCTTTCGGATCGGCGAAGACGTGCGTGAAGTACCAGGCACGCTGGAGAAAACGGTGGTCTCCGTTGACGAAATGCCAGCTCCCACCCGCGTCGTCGGAGACGTAGAGCCCGCCTTGCTTCGCTTCGATGAGCGCGTAGAGGCGATTGCCACCCGCCCCCGCCGCCAGGCCGATCTTGCCGAGAACGCCCGCGGGCAGGCCGTGCCCGGAAAGGCGGGTCCAGGTGAGTCCTTCGTCGGTGGATTTGTAGATTCCGCTGCCCGGCCCGCCGCTCGTGAACGTCCACGGCCGGCGCCGAACCTGGTAGAGAGCGGCGTAGACGATCTGGGGATTTTCCGGGTCGAAGACCAGATCGACCGCGCCGGTGTTCTCGTCTTTGTAGAGCACCTTCGTCCACGTTTTTCCGCCGTCGGCGGACCGGAAAACTCCGCGTTCGGCGTTGGGGCCGAAGGCGTGGCCGAGCGCGGCCACCAGCACGAGATTCGGATCGCGGGGATCGATCAGGATCCGGGCGATGTGGCGAGTATCGTCGAGGCCGATGTGCGTCCACGTCTTCCCGCCGTCGGTGGACTTGTACATCCCGTCGCCGAAGCTGATATCCGCTCGCAAGCAAGGCTCGCCCGTGCCCACGTAAACGACGTTGGAATCGGACGGCGCCACCGCCAACGCTCCGATCGAGGCGATAGGCTCTTTATCGAAGATCGGCGTCCACACGAGGCCCGCATCGGTCGTCTTCCAGACGCCGCCGGCAACGGCGCCGAAATAGAAGGTGTTCGTGCCGGGAACGCCGCCGACGGCTTCCACGCGGCCGCCGCGCGACGGGCCCACCAGTCGCCACTTCATTCCTGCCAGCGAGTTCTTTCCCAACTGCTGCGTTCGGGCCGTCGCGCCCGCCGCCAAAAAAACCACGAAGAAAAGCAAAGCTTTGCGAAACCCTCGAAATCTGTTTTCCGCGGCGCTCATGCCTCGCTCCCTGAACAAAATCGGTGGGATTGTACACCGTGCGGCCCATAGGCATGCGAAAAATCCCGGCTTTAGAAGGGAGAGAAACCGTGGCGAAGCGGAGCGCGGGCACGCGCCGCATTCCCCCGCAAAAATCAGCGGGCCAAAGGCCGGTTCACGCGGCGCAGGCAGGCTTGCGGGCGCGCACGAACGCGCTCATCACTTTGCCGTCGAGGAGGGGAGCGATGGCGTCGACGTCAATTCCCTTGGCTTCGAGGAACACGCGCGCATCCTCGACGTGGTAGATACGCGTCGGCTCGATCGCGATCGATTCGAAGCCGGCCGCCGCGAGCTTGGTCAGGTAGTCGGCTTCCTCGAGCGCGCCGGCCACGCACCCCACCCACAACTCCATGTTCCGCCGGACGTCGGCGGGAACGGGCGCGCGAAACACCACGTCGGAGATGGCCAGGCGGCCTCCGGGCTTGAGCACGCGGAACGCTTCCCGAAACACGCGGTCCTTGTCGGCGGAGAGGTTCACCACGCAGTTGGAAACAATCACGTCGACCGAGCCCTCGCCGAGAGGCATGTTCTCCATTTCGCCCTTGAGAAACTCGGCGTTGGCAATGCCGGATTTCCGCTGGTTCTCCCGCGCCAGCGCCAGCATCTCGTCGGTCATATCGAGCCCGTAGGCCTTGCCCGCCGGGCCGACGCGCCGGGCGGAAAGCAGCACATCGATCCCGCCACCCGAGCCAAGATCGAGCACCGTTTCACCCGGCTTGAGCTGGGCCAGGGCGGTGGGATTGCCGCAGCCGAGCGAAGCGTGGAGGGCTTCCTCGGGGAGCGTGGCGATCTCGCCGGCGGCGTAGAGGTTCGAGGTGATGGGATCGCAGCATTCGGAGGCAGCGCGGGAGGTCCCGCAGCCGCAGGAATGCTGGCCCGTTTGAACGCGCTTCGCGGCTTCCGCGTATCGGGCTCGAACGACTTCCTTGATGTTCATTTCGCTCATGGCGGTTTTCCTTCGCTTCGGGCTCGGCCTTGCTGATACGTTATCTTGACACCACTGCCCTGTCCGAACAAGGCCGGGCGCGGCGCGCAAGGAGAGTTTCCGCACCGGCAGGATCATCGAAAGACCGGAACACCTTACCGGCTCGTTTCCGATCCCTCTTGCTCCGCCTCCAGCGTTAACACCTCGAAGGGAGCCAGCCGAAACTCCTGCCGCTTGCCCGCCTCCAGGCGCATCCCGGCTTTCCCTGCATCCTGCTTCCACGGTCGTATGGCCAGCCATTCTCCTGGCGCCCCCGCCGGCAACTGGAGGATTTCCCCCGGGTCCAGCGCGATGGCTTGCGGCCGGTCCGCCGGATTGCGCAGCGTCAGAATCGCCTTCGCCGGCGACCACGCTGCCCAGCCGTACGGCTCGAGTTGTCCCGGGTCGCCGCCCACCCAGTGGGTATCCACGAGGGTCTGCGCGTTGCGGCGGGACCAGTTCGCCGCTTCGGCCAGATGGTCCCAATCCTGGCGGGAAAGCAGTTCGTGCGTGACGTACATTTCCTGGAGTTGCGTGCCCGTGCCAAAGTACGAGCGGATTTCGTCGCCGAAATCGCCCTGCGGGTCGCTCGAAAGCCCTTCCGCGTACCTGGCGTAGATCAGCCCGTGCAGCATCAAGGAGTTGAGCGGGTAAAGCGGGCCGCGGCGCACCACGTGAGCGAACGTGGCGGCGTCTCGATAGGTGATCCAACGCTGGCGCTGCGAGCCGACTCCGGCGAAGCTGTGGTCCTCGCCGCCGCGCCACGTGGAATCGGCCCAGCGCAGCCAGAAGGGGGAAGGATACGTGCCAGTCGTCAGATTGACGTAGAGGGCCGGTTCGAGGGCCCGCAGATCCTCGATCAGCCGGATCGCCGCGTCGAAGTCGCTATCGAATCCGCTGCCGGGAACCGTGGTCGCGGCGCTGCCCGTGCCGTCGAATTTGAACTGGTTCACACCGTCGTGGCGAATGAAGTTCTCGCTCACCTCGAGGAATTTCGCGAAGTATTTGGGGCCGGCCAGCGCCAGCCCATCGCTATCGGTTTCGTACCCATGCGCCATGGCCCAGGCGATCCGCTGCTGTCGCGGCTTGCCGTAGCCGCCCCAAGGGGAAAGCCACGCCCCGGGCGCGGCTCCGTATCGTGCGGCCGCCTGGCGAAGCGGGGTGAACCCGTGCGGAAATCCGGAATTGAAACCCCACATTTCGTGATCGTCCCAGCCGTCGTCGAAGAGAAACGAGTTGAGCTTCACGCCACGCTCGACGTGCAGTTTCTCGCCCATTCCCCGGATCGCTCCGAGCGCTTCTTCGGCCGTGTACGCGGTGAAATAGCCCAGGTCGTACCACGAGTTGTAATGGAGAAAGGTGCGGTAGGGATGCGCCCGCTCCCTCTCCACGTATTCTCGGAACTGCCGCCGCATCTGCCCATCGTCCGCCGCTCCTATCACCGAAGAATAGGCCGCCGTGTGTCCGGCTTCGAGCGGCAATACGCGCCTCAGAAACGCTCGCGCCTTCCCTGCTTCCCCGGCGGACTCGGCCAGCGGATATTCGAATCCGAAATACCAGTTCCCCGCGGTGAGCGGAGATCCTTTCACCGTTCCCGCTACGGCGGCGCCGGCGAGCGCCACGTTCATCATTTCGATTTCGCGGATCAAAACGGGGCCACGCGTCGCCCGGATTTCGATCTCCTGCCGCAGATAGCGTGAGCCGTCGCGAAGAATCGCCCGCCACCCGATTTCCAGGCCTTCCGCGGGATCGACAAACGTCGCGGCGATCCGGCGCCCCGGCACGCGCTCGGCGAGCCGCCCCGCGCGCGGTTGCGCCTCGATTCGTTGGATTCGCGGCTCCCCTCGCCTTTTCACCCGCGTTGCCTCGATGCGCTTTCCGTCGCCTAGCGTCAGCACCCACGCCGCCGGCGGCGCTTCGAGCTTGCGCCCGCTGCGCAGGTCCGTCACGCCGCTAAGCCTCACTCCCCACGCCCCTATTTCCCATTCGCCTTGGATCACCCCGTTTTCCAGCACCCACTTTTCTCCGCGCGCCTCGCCCCGCGCCTCTTGCCGCGCCGGCGGCCGGCCCGGCGCCCGGCTTTCGGCGGGCCACCCTGTGGCCACCAGCCCAGCCAGCCCCGTCGCGCGTTCCAGGAAATCGCGCCGCGAGAGCGCGCCCGCCTCCGTCCGTTCTCCCTGTTTGCTCATGCCATCCCTTGCAGCCCGGTTTCGCCCTGCCGCTGCGCCAGTCTACGATAGGCGCGTCAATCCCGGCCCGGCTCCGCTGATAAAGAACTCGCACGTTGCCGCGCGGCCGGGGAATTTCTCGCGATAGCCGCGCGCCCACTCCGCGCAAAACGCGCTCGCCCCGCCTCTGGGCGCCAGCGCCCACACACTGCCGCCGAATCCCGCCCCGAACGCCGCAGCCGCGGCTCCCAACTCCCGTGCCTGCCTCGCCAGTGCGATCGTCTCCGCCACTTGGTTTCCCAATCCGCGCTTGGCTCCGGCTTGCGATCGCTCCGTCAAGCGGGCGAGCGCCGCCATGTCGCCTCGCGCGATCGCCTCGGCGGCTTCGCGCACGAGTACTTCGCTCTCTTCGTAGAACTGCTCGAATCGTTCGAGCAATTGTTCCGTCGAGAACGCCGGGTGCGCGGCCCTCCCGAGCAGGTGGCGAAGCCGAGAGGCGGCATCCGGCCCGCTGCCTACCGCCGCGGCGAGCGAAGCGTCGCTTCGCTGGGTAGCCGTTTGCCACAGCTCCAAAATCGCCTCTGCCGCCAGCGCCGCGCGGTTGTACGCCTCCCGCGCCCCCCCCTTTTTCTCCGCCACCACGCCGCTTACGCCCACGACGAAGGCCCAGTCCTCCGGCAATCGCACCACCCTTTCCGCGCGCACCGGGCAAAACGAAAATTGGCTCAGGCATCCGGCGCGGCAGCACAGGATCGCCGTGTGGTCTTCGCTGCCGCCAAAGGTTCCCACTCCCGCTTCGCCGGCGAGCGGCCCGAAATCCCGCCCGTTTTCCATCGCTCCCAGGTAGCCGGCCAGCTCCGCCGGCGAGGCAATCGCCCGGCAATAGGCGGGATGCGCGGCGAGCCGGTTCCGTTCCGCTACCGCCGTGAAAATCGCGGTGAGCAGTGCGCTCGAGCTGGCCAGCCCAGCCGCCCTCGGCAAATCGCTCGCCACGGCCAGATCCACGCCCGCGAGCGCTCCCGGAAAATTCCGCGCCAGCCGCCTCGCCACGGTGCGTACGTAGAGCGTCCAATCGGCGGCCGCCCGCTTCTCCTCGTCCGCGCGGCCCAGCCCGATTTCCACTGTAAGGCCGCTCTGCGCGTCGGCCACTCGCAACAGGTTGTCTTCACGGGGCGCCGCCGCCACGCACAAGCCACGCTCGAGCGCGCCGAGCAGGCTCCGCCCGCCCGCGTAGTCGGTGTGCTTGCCGAAGACTTCGATCCGCCCCGGCACGAACCATCGCCGCGGCTCCCCTGGCACTTCGCCCCGCAACGACGCCAGCACCCGCTCGGCCCGCTCGAAAAGCTCCCGCTTCGGTTCCCCTTCCGCCGCGCTCATGCCCGCGGCGACCAGGCTTTCGAGGATCGCTCCCTTCACGGATCGGCCTCGATGCCGCGCAGGCGCTCCGCGACTGCGGTGATATCGCCGCGGCGGGAAAGATCGAGCACCGGCTCGCTCGAGCGCGCCACCTTGAGCCGTAGCCCGAGCGACCGCACCGCCAGGCGAATGGCCTGGGGCAGCTCCCGCTCCCCGCGTACGGAAACTTCCACCTGCCGGCACGCTTCGAGAAACGCCGGCGATAGCCGCCACACGTTCATGCTCACGAGAGGGTTTTCGCCGGCGGCGCGCAAGGTGGCTGGATCGGGCTTCTCGATGATGTCTGCAAGGTAGCCGTCCGGCCCGGCGACCACCACCGCGTAGTCGCGGATGCGTTCGGCGGGAACGTTTCCCGCGAGCAGCCCTTCCCGCTCGAAGAGGACCGTGCCCGGCTCGCCCATCTCGAAAAGAGCCGTGAGCGCGGCCACCGGATAGTAGTTGTCGGAATTCAACACCAGGAAATCGTCTGCGGCGACGAAATCGCTGGCGGAGAGCAGGGCGTCGGCCGTGCCCAGCGGCTCCGCCTGAAGGGCGAAGACGACGCGCACGCGGCGCGGAGGCGCCTCGCGCGTGTAGTACTCGCGCACCGCGTCATGTTCCGGCCCGAGAACCAGGCAAACGCGGCGGAAACCGGCGTCGGCCAGCGCGCTCAGCACGTAATCGAGAAACGGCCGGCCGAACCGCAACATCGCCTTCACTCCGGCGGCCGCCACCGCTTCCTGCCCCGCTTCCAGCCGGACGCCTTCCTCGGCCCGGCGCATCCGCTTCCCCAGCCCGCGCGCCAGAATGACCGCCTTATCGGTTTCGAGTGGCATTCCCAAATTTACGGCTCCCAGGTTTCCCGACCGAAAGAGCGAGAGGGGGTGCGGAGCCGGGCTTTAGCCCGGCCTGCCCTCGAACCGTGTTTGCGATTCGCCCCGCGAGCTTCAGTACAAGAAGAGCGAGAGGCAGTTCAAGCCGGAATCGTCCACGGGGCGGTACTTCGCGTTCTTCCCGCAACCCACGTTCTTGCTCATGCGCTCGACCAGCGTCCACTCCTCCTGGCAGCTCACGCCGTCGAGAGCGAGCTTGTCGGCCGGGCGGGGAGGCCGGATGGTGTCGTAGACGGGATTGAGCCGGAGCCCGGTCGCGCCGAACATCTTCGTCATCTGCGCGAGCGCGTCGAGGGATGCTTGCGGGCTGGGCGTCTTTACCGGCGCGTCCCATACGTGGAGATTGACGACTCCCTCGACGATGATGGGCGTCCAGCGGGAGGGATGCAACTCGAGCGGCGAGGTCGGATCGGGATGGAAGTAGGTGAAAGCCACCACTTGGGGAAGGCTCAACGGCTCGGCAGCCGGCGCGGGCGCGCCGGCGAAGAAGTTCTTCCCATGCTCCTTTCGCAACGGGCGCAGAGGGGTCACGAAATCGGGAAACGGGAATGTCATCGTGCAATAGGAAAGGCTGGCATCCACGGCGTGCCGCGCGAAGACGGCGTTCCGCTTGGGATCGAGGTCGCTCAGTGCGGGTCGCGAGCCGGTCATCACCCCCGTCAGGCGATAGTGAGTCCCATGTTGAAGCGTCTCCTCCTGCATCCAGGTGCCGGCAAGGTAGGCTCGCAGGGAGCCCGCCATCGGCAGATACACGCGAACTTCGTCGTTCGCGAATTCGATGACGGATAAGCCGTGGAAGAGAACGTTGACGCGCTGAAAGGGAGCGCCAGAACCCTGCCCCCGCCTGGCGAAGCCGGCTCGAGCGAGCCCTCCCGTCCCGAATCCGGGGAAGATGGAAAGCGCCGGCGCGGCCAGCAAGCTGCCCAATACTTCCCGCCTGGTGAGACCCTTCATTCCGATGAGCGCCTCGCTTCCGTGTGCCCTGCCCCGGTAGCGGCAGGCTTCAGAATCTGTGTGGCAACGCGAAAGGGTGCGAATTCCACAGCCCTGGCGCAAATTTCGTGCGTTGTCCGCAAACGACTTGCGCGAATCTATGAAAAATACAAACTGTGGAAATGCCA
>JAJYLB010000008.1 GCA_021788095.1 Acidobacteriota bacterium
ACACGTCCCGCACGGTCGGCGGCAGCAGGTAGGCTTGCTCCGGGTTATATTCGAGAAAATTTGGCATCGCGCGTCCTCCCGCGCGCAGTATAAGGCTGGTGTCAAGCCGAGTTGCCACACAGACTCTTTAGCCTGTGTTCGCCTTTCGCGGAGGCATGAGTAGCGTAGTTGGTGTGGAAAGTCGCGTCGGACCCGCGAGCATCCGCGGCTCGGAGATTCTTTACGGGGCTCAGAATCCGAAGTGGCGTTCCGCTTCTACTGGCTCACGCCAGCAGAGGAATCAGGCGCGCGGTTCCTCGGTCCTCACCGAGAGCGCCGAACGAAAACTCTGGATGGCCATCGCGACGGCTGCCAGCAGAACGAGCAAAGTGGCCGCCCAAGACGCAAAGTTCGTGCTGCCAAGTAATCCGCCGTTGCGGACGTGAAAGTCGGCTGGCGCATACCTCTGGACGAACCAGCCCCAGGAAATAACTCCGGCGGTCATTGCGGCAACGGAGCCGGCGAGCAGCACCGAGGCTGCGGAGAACGAACTCCGTCCGTGCCGCGATAGCTCCGATCGGGCCACGGCCTGCCGGATGCTGATGGCGGTGGCCAGAAGTCCTCCCATCATCCCCGCGAAGGAGATCGAGCCGAGGATCCAGCGCGCCGCCAAGGGCGGCCAGTTGGCGGGAGCGGCCCAATCGCCGGCGACGTCCCACGGCGTGGGAACCCAATGGCTGTGGATCAAGATCGAGGCCGAGGCGAGCCAAACGAGGAGCGCCGCCGCGGCGCAAAAGGGAATCGCCAGAAGCAGGATCACCCCGCGCCGCCGGGTGGCGAACGCTTCGCGAGCCATAGGGACAAACATGCGGCTGCTAAGCATCGCAGCTGCGGCCAGGGCCAGCGCGCCCGCTTGGACGAGCCGCCAACTGGCGAGTAGCGCGCCATGACCATGCATCGCCAGAGCGAGCGGCGTGTCGTCTACGGTCCAATAAAAGTTGACGCCTGCCGCAAAAGCAGCTAGGCCCGCGAAGGTCGTGAACGTAAGGGAATTCTGTCTGGCATCCATGGGAATGTCTCCTAAAGAGCGGAATCGCTCGTGGATCGCCCACGCCGCAACATTCGCGATGCCCTCGAGGCTGGAAGGATGGGCTTCGAGAAACGCTTCGAATTCCTGTCGGTACCTCTGCCGCCACGCGCGGGGGTACAAGGCGGTCAATGCGCGCGCGGCTCGCGGGTTCATCGCGCCTCCAGTTTACGCAGTCCCGCCCGCGCGAAGTGGTCGAGAGTGGAGATCCGCGCTCGGAGCACTCGCAATCCCTGGGGAGTGAGACGGTACGGCTGCCGTCTTTCGTCCGGGGGAAGGGCCTCGATCAGCTTTTCGCGCTCCAGGCGCGCGATCGCGCCGTAGAGGGTTCCGGGGCCCAGCCGCGTCCCGCTCATGCGAAAGATGTCTTCGATCATGGCGTGGCCGTGCTTGGGACCGTCGGCCAGGCTCGCCAGTACGAGCAGCGGCGGGTCGGAGTACCTCCCCAGCTCGCGGGCCTCATCTACGTAGCGCGTACTTCGTTTCACGTAGTATAGACTAGCAGAAGTTCCCGCCCGACGCCACTACTTTCTGCTTCACCCGAGCACCTGGTAACGCGCGCTCATGCCCATCATCATGTGATCGGAGACGTGGCAATGGTAGAGCCAGACACCCGGATTATCGGGCGTCATGTCCGCGGTCACCGCTTGCGCGGGAGAGATGTCGAGCACGTCGATGCGCGATCCGTTCTTCAGGACCGTATTGCCGTGCCAGTGGGGCGAGTGAAAGTTAAAGCCCTCTCCCAGCGTGCCTACGTGCCACCGCACCCGCTCGCCTCGCTTCATCTTCATCATCGGCATGTTCGCGAAGAGGAAGCCGTTCATCGCCGACTTGAGGTTCCCTGGCCCGAAGCCCATTCCCCCCAGCACGAAGTAACGGCCATCAATGTCGCTCGGAGTGTTGTCGAGCTTGTTCACGCCCTTGGGATCGCCGCAGTAGGCGTTGATGTTGTGGTCGAGGTACCAGCTCTCGTTTTCGTCGTACATCAGGAACAAGGTGAAAAATTCGCGGTCCACGTCTTTGGGCCTGCCGTCGGGCCGCGCCGCGCCCCGGCGCGTCACCACCAGAAAGCCCGCGAGCCCGCTGTTGATGTCCCGCATCTCGTCCACGTGGGAATGATAGAACCAACAGACGGAGCTGGGATCGTTCGGCCCCGGCCCCGCGCGTTCGGGAACCGGCCAGGTGTAAACGTGCGTCTTGCCGGGTGGGACGGCCGCGCCCGGCTTCTGGTCGTCCGCGACGCCGTCGTTGTAGGGCGCGCCTTCGGAATCCTTGTCGTAGAAGACCCCGTGGGGATGCATGCTGTAAGGCCGCTCGCCATGGTTCTTGAAAACTACCCGAATCGTGTCGCCGACTTCGGCGAATAGAGACGGACCCAGAATGCCCATGTAGGCATCTTCGGGGCTGCGCGGCTTGAGCTTGGAGAAGGAGGCGTCGGTATATTCTCGATAGACGACTTTGCGATAGACCTTGCCGATGGCGTGCGGCCCCCGTTCGACGAAGGTCGCCGCATAGCCTTCGAACGGCTTGCCGGTGAACTGATTGATGCCCGTTGGGCAATAGTCCCATTCGACCTCATCCGCGGCCACGTAGTAAGTCCGCACCTTGCCGCCACCTGCCGCCCCTGACGCGAACGACAGGCCCGCCCTCGCCATCGCGCCCACGGCAGCCACCGATCCCAGAAAGAAGCGCCGGCCAACTTTCCTCGCCGCTTCACCCATAGTCCCGCCCCCTCCTTTGTCTTCAGAATTTCCCGATTGACCTGCTCGTTCGCCGGAAGAGTCTAGCCCTGTCGCCCCGTCCTGTCGACCTAATTCACCCCAATTCACCCCAACACCCCAATTCGTCCCCCGGTTTACGTAGTTCTAGTCCTTGCGTTCGAAGCGAATCGCCGCTAAGCTACCGCGCGGCGAGCGCGCAACCGCGCGCCTCCCTGATCCCTCCGCCCCCGCCTTCCCAGCCTGCTTTGTCCTGTGGGCCACAGCCCGCGCGAGGCCGATTTGTGACGATTCGCGAAAATTATCCTGTTGAAAGCAGGGCGCTTGCGCCGAACGAGATTCGACACCGTGTGCCGGTTCGTTCCAGCATCTCGCTTCCCAACGGAGTCGGCCGGCAGAGGTTATCGCGAGATCAGCGCAAGCCCCCGAAGGTGGGCAAGCCATTTTGGCCGTTGACCGGGGCGGCCCTGTTGAGCCTAGATTAGAGGTCTGCACGGGCCCGCCGGGTAACGCGAGGCCTTTACCAGCGTCCGGCCCGCCCGCGCATAGCGCGCGCACCGAGCGCATCTCCCTCCAGGACGCACTGCATCGGCCACGGGCGAAGCCGAATTCCGTGGCCCTTAGGCCGGATAAATTGATGAGAATGTCCTACCGGGCTTGCGTTTTCGGCAAAAGAGGCAAGAGCCTCTCCGTCGTGCTGGGGCCGTTGGCCTTGCGGAACGCCTTCATGGCGGCGAGAGTTTTGGCGTCCCATTCGCCCGTGACTGGACCGCTGTAGTATCCGGCCTTAGCGAGCGCTTCCTGGAGTTCCTTCACGCCATCCGGGGTGGTCCCGAGCCAGTAGTTAAGCGCGGTCAGATATTGTTCCTTGACCTGGGCCGGCGAGAGCCGGAATCGCACGAGCGGCATGTGCGGCTCGAGCTTCATCAGCGTCGGGACGTCGAGCACGCCCGTTGTCGGAATACCACTCGCGGCTTGGAACCCGCGGAGGGCTGCGGCCGATTTGGCATCCCATTCGGTCGTGGGTGCGGTGCGAAGGTAGCCGAGCTTGGCAAGCACCTGCTGGATTTGGCGAGTGCCCCCGGGCGTCTGGGCGCGCTGTAACCAGTAGCTCGTTGGCATGGGCGCGGGCGGGAGGAGGGCGGCTGGGGGCTGGGGCCGCGGCGGCTCGCGGTAGGGAAGACCAACGACATTGATCACATAGCTCCCGTCTTCGGGACCGTAATACATCCTCCACACGAACGGCGGCTTGAACCCCCCGAGCACCTCGATCAGGGCCTGCCTCGCCGTGATGTCCTCGGCACCGTACCTTGCCCTTGTGGAGAAGGGGCGGATCCAGTCGGTGGACGCCACGAACTTGCGGCCCCATCTTTCCGTAAGCTGTTGCGCGATGAGTTGGAGCATCACACCCGCGCCCCGTTCCTCGGTAGGGATGTAGATGGTGGCGCCCAGGAAGTCGGTTTGCGCGACCCACGCCCCGGATTTGTTGCGTGCCTCCTCCGGGTACACCTCCCATTGTGGCCCGGTTAATCCTTGGAGCTTCCTGACGCCGAAAATCGGCCCTCCCTGGTTTGCGAATTCGTCCGCCAGTTGCTGGAGAAGACTCGTCATGCCGCCGACCGGCTTGACCGTCACCGGCGCACAACCGAGGGTGGCGAGGTCGCAGGCGATGTAAGGAACGCCCGGTGGCGTGCCGCCCTCCTCGAAATACTGAAACTCCAGGGTACGGACCTTGGGAACGGGCACCGGCGTGCGGAGCGCTCTGCCGCGGAAGAGGCGCAGGATCTGGACGTCCGCTGGGTCCGCGTAGACCGGGTCGGAGTAATCCAGAGCGACACCGTACCTTCCCTCGATCTGGTCGAGCGCCTCGGGTATGGGTCTGCCGGTCGCCTTGATCGTCCGCACTGACGGCAGCGCGTCCGGAGCCTGAGACGACTGTGCACGTGCGGGTGCCGGTAGCATGCACCAGGCGAGCGCGCCGACGCCCGCGAGGACGATGAGCCGGGGCTTCATGGTCGGCCTCCTCACTTGCATTTTCCCTTAAGAACGCCCTTAGTGTAAGAGTAGTTCTCGCACTCCGTCACCATTTGGCCGCCCTGCGGCTGGACCCCTGTGAGCAGCTCCGTGGGGGTGATCTCGGCGTTCAGGTGCATGTCCGTTGTGTATGGGCTGCCGGGGTAGTCAATCATGGTTCGCTCGTCGACGAACATCGCTTGCGGGCCCGTGATCTCGCAGGGCAGCGTCCCATACTGCTGGTAGTAGCTGATCTTTGGACTCCACTCGCCGATGGCATCGTCACCCCAGGTGCCAAAAGCGTTGACGTACCAGCCGCCGCCCGTGATCACGCTGGTCGTCGGCGCGAATTTGCTGTTGGTGAACCAGCAACCGTCAGTCGGCGCGCCGCCGGACTGCTCGAACACGAACCTGCCGGCGAATTCGACGTATTTATTCGCCGTGATGGCTGACACGATGTGTTGCCAGGCTCCGCAGGTGGTGTACGGGGAGCCGGACTGCGGACAGATCACCCAGGGATTCGAGCTGTCTGGAGACGGAGAGTCGAGGGCTGGCAGGTCCGTCTGGCTCTTCCAGAGCGGCTGATCCTCGCAGCCCCCGATGGGGTAGTCGCCCGATACGGTGCCGAAGTTCTCCAGGAAGTATGGCCATTGGCTCTGGGACAGCGGATAGCAGGCGGTGCCCGCCGCCCCCACATACGCCTGGGAAGTCACGTCCCCCGAGCCCAGGATTCGGTACTCCAGGAACCACTGGTGGCATTGCTCGAAGCCAGGGAACACAAGGTCCCCGTACTGGTCGAGGGTTGCGGAATCCACGCACGAGCCGCTGGTTGCCGTGATCGGCCAAGTGCCATCACTGTTCTGGGGGCCCTGGCTTAGCACCACGCTCCCGCCGGGATACCAGGACGTCCCATACGTCCAGGTACCCGTGACGTACTGCGAGGGATTCGGAGTTCACACGACATAAGGCGCCGGCGGGCTCACGTTGTAGTCACAGCACAAGGGAGGGCTGCTGGGCGTTACGATTTCGAAAGTGGCGTTGACGTCGTTGTTGCCGCGATCGGTGTGCTGCGACTCGATTTGGGTGCTGTCCGCCCCGCAGCAGGTCGTGGTCACGACGAGATCGCCGCTCGTTGCGTCGAAAGGGAGCTGGAACTCAATTTCGGCGTCGTTCCAGATGGGAACGTCGATCATCGTTTCGCCATTCAGGGTAATCGTGCCGGCGGAGCTGCCAAAGCAGTAGCCGTTGATGTACACGTAGGTGATCCCAGCGATCCCCACCTGCGGAGAGACGCCGTTGATGACTGCCTGCGCGGGCCCTCCCTGGAACCCCGGGCAGGCGAGCGACGGTGCCGGATGCAGCAGCGCCAGAGGTGCGAGCGAAAATAGCATGAGAAGCGACCTTCGCATCGATTCCTCCTGTGACCGTCTTGACCGCTAATTCGGACGCCGACCGCGACCGCCAGCAGGGTACCCCCCCCCCCGCGGTGCTTGTCAACCGCTAATCTACGCGTTAATCCTCGCGGTAATCCACGCGATGCGCGAGGGAGCGACGCGCGGGCGACCACGCGGATTCCCAGGCACCCGCAGTGCTTGGAAGCCTTTCCTCTTGCGGGGCGCGGAGGCGGTCGGCCGAAGGTGCCGCCTTCCGGGTACCGGCGCCGGGGAACCCGCTGGATTTCCTGACGATTTCTAGTTTTCGAAAGCTCCACCCAACGGGCTTGGAGGAATTGCTTAGGCAAATACCACACATCGCCCACGGACGCAGCGACGGAGCCAGGCGGGCGGCTCCTTCCCGACCTAGAACGCCGCAAGCGTCGCGGCCGACGGCGAGCTCGAAGGCGGGCAAGCCATTTTGGCCGTTGACCGGGGCGGCCCTGTTTGGCCTAGACTAGTGGTTTGCACAGGCCCGCCGGGTAACGAGGGGCCTTTACCAGCGTCCGGCCCGCCCGTGCTCAAATCGAAAGAACGACAAAGAGGATTCTACTATGACCGAAATCGGCGAACTCCTTCCACCCGACCGGCTGATGCTCACTCCAGGGCCGTCGTCGGTCCATCCTCGCATTTATCGCGCCATGGCGTCGACGATTGTGGGGCATCTCGATCCCTGGTTTCTGAACATGATGATGAACGAGGTGCAAGTGCTGCTACGGGAGGTGTTCCGTACGGAGAACCGCACCACGTTCCCGATCTCGTCTTCGGGTTCCGGCGGCATTGAAGCCTCGATGCTCAACCCGCTCGAGGAGGGCGACGAGGCGCTCATCTGCGTCAACGGCTCGTTCAGCGAGCGGATGGCGGAAATCGCCGAGCGCACCCCCGCCCGCGTCACTCGCGTTTCGGCTCCTTACGGCCGCGTGGTTGAGCCTGACGATCTCCGCCGTGCCGGCAAAGGCAGGAAGATCAAGGTGCTTGGCGCGGTGCACGGGGAAAGCTCGACTTCGGCGGCCAGCCCGCTCGAAGCCTATCGGAAGGTGGCCGACGAGTTGGGCGCGCTGCTGGTGGTCGACTGCGTCTCGACGCTCGGCGGCATGCCCATCGACGTCGACCGGATGCGCCTGGACATCTGTTTCAGCGGCTCGCAAAAGGCGCTTAGCTCGCCGCCCGGCTTGAGTCCCATCACCGTTAGCCCCGCGGCGGAAGAGGCGATCCGCAAGCGCAAGACGAAAGTGCAGAGCTGGTACTTCGATCTCACCACCACCATGAACTACTGGGGCAAGGACCGCACCTATCACCACACTCCCGCCATTCCGCTGCTCTACGCGTTTCGCGAGGCGCTGCGCATGGTGATGGAAGAGGGTCTCGAGGCGATGTGGGAGCGGCACAGCCTGAACCAACACGCCTTTCTCGCCGGGCTGGAAGGCTTGGGACTCAAGCCCTTCGTCGAGAATCCCGCCGAGCGCATGATCACCGTGACCGCGATTGCGGTGCCCCAAGGGGTCGACGGCAAGCGCGTGCAGCAGCAACTGCTCGAAGACTTCAATATCGAGATCGCCGGCGGCTTCGGCCCGCTGAAGGGGAAGATCTGGCGCGCGGGATTGATGGGCAACACCTCCCGGCGGAGGAACGTGCTGCTGCTGCTCGCCGCGCTCGAAAATGTGCTCGTCAGCCAGGGCTATCGCGTGCCCAGCGGCGCGGGCGTCGCCAATGCCATCCGCGTCTATTCGGAAGCGGGGGTAGCTGCCGCGGCGAAGTAGTCCCTTACTTGCGCACGAGGGCGAAAACACGCACCGGGCCGCCGGAGCCGCCTTCGAGTTTGATGGGCGCGACCACCAGCCACGCTCCGGTTGCGGGCAATGCATCGAGAGAGCGCAGGTTTTCGAGGTGGTAGAGGCCCGCGGGCAGCGTGGTGCGGTGAACGGGGAAGGTTTTCGAAGGGCCGTAGTCGATGCTCATCGTGTCGATTCCCAAGGCGATGACGCCCCGGGCGATCAGTAGCTTGGCCGCCGGCACTCCGTAGCCCGGGAAATGCATCACCCCTTTGGCGTCCATGTTGCGGTAACCAGCCCTATCGCCGCCGCGCGCCTCCCAACCCGTGCTCAAGATCACGATCGACCCCGCGGGAATTCGCCCATGGCGGCTTTCCCACCCTTCGACGGCCTTGGGCGTCAGCCGATAATCAGGATCTTTCGCCGCTTCCGCGCCGACGTCAATCACATCGGCTGGAGCGAAGAATTTTTGGGGCGGAATCTGGTCCACGGTCAGTTTGCCGCCAGGGAAATGCGCGGGAGCGTCGAGGTGAGTGCCGAAATGTTCGGGGAAGGAGACTTGGCGAGCGAAATAACCTTCCTTGGCGTAAGTTGCCAGCACCTTGGCTTGGAACGGCGGATTATCGGGCCAGTTGGGCGACTGGGGACCCACCGGGTAGCCGAGATCGATAACCGCGACGCGGCTGGCGGCGATCCCGGCGAGAGAGGGCGCGCTTGTGGTCGCGGCGCGCGCTGCCGCCTGTGCCGCCGCGCCCGGCGTCCACGTCGTCCGCGCGGCAGCCATTCGTGGCACGCCAACCAGTGCGACCAGCCAAGCGCCTGCCAAGCATTTGGAAGCCAGTCGTAGCGTCCACATCCCCCACCTCCCGTTCGCGGCCTATCATAACCGATGCGAATCCGCGCGGGTCAGGGCAGAGGCAGGCCGGGGGTGGGCACGATGCCACCCATCCGAAGAATCTCCCGGTACTCGGCTTCCGTGAGAGGCGAGATGGGGATTCGGGGATGGCGCAGGAATTTCAGGTGGCGGAGAAGCGTATTCGCCTTCAGAGCCGCCAGGCTCACCGGCTGCAGCAGCCGCTCGAGGGCTCGGAGGTCGATGATCATAGCCTTGCTCTCAGGGTTGCCGGGATCGACGTAGGGGTCGCGAGTTACTTCCGCCAGGGCGTAGACGTGGCGATCGGGTGTGCCGTGATAGGCGAGCACGCGATCGCCTCGCCGCATGCGCTTGACGATGCGCGTCACCTGCGGCTTGGCGCCTGCCCCGCGCCACATCTCTTTTCCCTTCACGAACAGAGTGTCCCAGTGGTATTGGCGCGGGTCGGAGGAGAGGATCCAATATTGGCGCTCGGCTGTCGTTTCCATTACGGTTCCGCGTCGCCCGGACTATACATGGTCTTGTGAGACGGCGCTAGGCCACATCTACCCAGACTTCATCCCCTCGCTCTTCGACCGGGTAGGTCCGAACGGCCATGGTCGGATTGAACGTCACCTGACCTGTGGTCACTTCGTACGTCCAGCCATGCCAGGGGCAGGTGACCACGCTGCCTTCCATGTGACCTTTGCCCAGGGGACCGCCGCGGTGGAGGCAGGTGTTATCCAAGGCGTAAAAGCGGCCACCGACATTGGCCAGAGCGATGGCGTGCTGCCCGAGCCACACTTCGTGAATGGCTCCTTCAGGGATCTCCTCTCGCTTCGCCGCACGCAAAAAGGCCATTCCGCCTCGCCCCCTCCCGCAAAGCCTTTGCCTTCAGTCAGGCCGGAAGGCGCGGGCGAGTATAGGCACACTTCCCAAGTCCGTCAAATCGGCTCCTCGGAGAGGGTCTGGGGGCCGGCGCCCTTCGCTCTTCTTTCGCCTGTAAGAGGCCGGGAGAAGGCCTCGGCCCACGGCCTAAAGAAGCCGCTTTAGATGAAGGTCGATCCTCACGCGGTGGCCGGAGCGGAGGACCGAGAGGACCACCGAGTCGCCAGGCTTGGAAAGAAACTCGCGTAGCTGATCGAGGGTAAAATCCGATGCGGGCTCGCTATCGATCACCGCGATCCGGTCGCCCGGCAGGAGCCCCGCTTCGGCGGCTGGCGAGCCGCTCGATACACCGGCGACTTCGAAACCGCCGAGCGATGTCCCTGTGGCCCGAATCGTGGCGCCGCTGGCATCCGCTTTGATGGGGAAAACGAAGTCGCGATTTGGCGCGAAGAGGAGGCGATCCGCGGGGAAATCGAGCACGACGCGGAACTTACGTAGGATCTCGCCTCCAATCCAGCCGGCGATGACGCGACCGGCCTTTTCCCCGCCTGTGCGCTCTCCCCCTTCATTGGTTTCCCTCCCCGGCTGGCTGGAATCGATGGCGACAACGGGTTCCAAGATGCGTACAGGTCCGAGATCGAGCCATTCGGCCCGGGCCAACAGCACAGCGCGTTCACCGCCCGCGCCGACCACCGTGCCGGGTACCGTTTGGCTCGTGGCCGACGCCACGCGGCTCGAGCCAAGAAACTCCTTGGTGACGAGGATTCCACCACTGGCAGCCGTGTTCACCACGAACTCGCCATCGAGCGTGCGCCCTCCCAGCCGCAATTTGGCGGAGACGGTTGGCAGACCGCCCTCCCAGCGGATTTCGAGTTTCTGGAGGTGAGGTGGTACGTGGTACGAGCGGGGATCGTAAAGCTCGATCGAGCGGCGGGAATAGTCCAGTTCCGCCACCAGTTGCGTGAGCACATCGTCGCCGATGACGCCATTCACTCGGACCCCATACCATGGCCCAAGCGATTCGAAGGAATGCGCTGGCGGGTTCAGACCGAGGATGGCCAGCCCGGGGAGGGAGAGAGCCGAAGCAACTTGCGACGCAGCCGCCGGGACGGCCTGGTCTGCTACGGTTTGCGCTGAAGCGGTGTCCAGGAGCCAATCCGAAGGTTGGCCTTGGTTCACTTGGACGGCAACGAAAATGGCGTTGGAGGCGATTTCCATGGGGATTTCAGCGGCATTGCCACCGTGCTGGAATCGCAGTGTCGCCCCGGGCGCCGCCTGGCTTCGAGGGGCGTGCTGCCCCGTGGCAACGGGCCGGCGCGAGGGAAGAACCGCTGGAGCGGCCGCCACCAGGAATCCCGTGATGTAAAAGACGACTGGCGGAAATCGGCGGGCTGACAGGAGTCGAGATGGCAAGCGAGGTGCCTTCATGACTTCTTGAGGAGTCTATCGGGGCTTAGTGGATATCGCCGCGCCAGTGTACGCCAGAGGGGTCTTTCCAGGAACCCGTCACCAACCAGTGAAGGTGTCGCGCCAGGACCGTCGCAGCATCGGATTTTGCCCAACTTTCGAAGTCGGTCATGGCTTGGTT
This sequence comes from Acidobacteriota bacterium, assembly GCA_021788095.1. Classification (GTDB taxonomy): domain Bacteria; phylum Acidobacteriota; class Terriglobia; order Acidiferrales; family UBA7541; genus JAKASX01. Next base: position 11,332 of record JAJYLB010000008.1, read on the forward strand.
GGTTTGGGGGCTCTTCTTTTCTTTCGCGGATGTCGCCGTTACGTGTTGGAACAGACTCGTCCAGGGGATGCGCGCGAAGTCGACGTACGTCAGAGTGGAAAGCTGCGCCGGCAATTCGGCGCGAGCCGCGCGGAAGCCCAGGTCGGCGGCTAAGCCGCCCGGGGAAGGCGAGGCCGCCGCGACGGCGTGCGCACTGCTTCGCACGAGCGCTTCGTCGGTGCTGGCCAGCAACAGATGAGGGGTCAGGGCGACGAACGCGGCGGAGGAAGGGCCTATGCTTATTCCGCCTCCCTGCCTCCCAGCGGCGCCAGTGCCGGGCCCGGCTTCACCATCGGTTTTCCCCGGGCTCGCGCCCGCACTCGGCTTCGGGCCCGTCTGGAAATAACGGATTTCCCCTTCTTCCCCCGCGGGATGAAGGTACGGGGCGAGGGTAGTGGAGAAGAGCTGGCCAGCAGCCTGGGAATGGATGGTGGTGACAAAGAGCATGTTGCGCTGGGCCTGGGGGCCGGCCGCGGGCGGGCGAATGGTTGCGTATTCGCCGGCGAGGGAGGGGAGCACCATAGTGGAGAACATCCCGTAAACCATCTGCACGCGACCCGCTTGGTCCGGGCCCATTGCCTCGGTCGCGGCCTTCGACAGTAACGAAACCAGCGCCCCGAGATCGATGCGGAACGCGGTGACCGAGGAGCCGGCAGGCGCAGCGGCGAGCGTGTCGAAGTCGCCGGCACTCGCACCGAAGAAGTCGAAGACGCTGCCGGGCGTCGTGTCGCCAAGAATCGAGCCGCGCAGGAGGGCCGTCGGCGAATTCAAATCGATGGCGCCACAGAGCACGTGCACCCGGTCGACATGGAGAGCATTGAAAAACGCTTTCCCATTGAAATTCGCACTCACCGGAAGCGGAAGGCTGGAAACGGGGGGAATCTGCAAGAAGAATTCGATGGTGGGCCGGCCGGCCAATTCGGCACGCGCTTCGTGATAGGCCGGCAGCGCGGTGAGGGAATCCGTCTCCGGAGGAGGGGAGGCGCCAAAGCGGCGGGCGAGCTCTTCGATCGTCGAGGGATCCGTCGACGAAACCAAGAACCCGGCGGAAGTAATGCGGATATGGGCAGCGGCCTGTGGCGAAGCGGCGACCAGCATCGCGCGCAGGCGCCCCGCCTCCTCGCTCGTGGTTTGAAAAACGCCGAAGCTGCGTATTCGCCCGGCGAGCCGGGCAGGGGTCTTCGCTCCGCCCCCGGTGGCCGATCCGGGTTCTGGCAGCCGGAGTCCGATGATCATCGGATGCGCGAGCAAGGCCTGAACATCCGCCGCGGACAGCCGAGGCGAGCGCGGAATCCCTTTGAGTGCTCCGGAGAAGCCTTCCTCCATTGCCTGTCGCGCTGGAGCGAAGCCGGGATCTTGCCAGAGAGCCACGAGCGCGTTTTGACTCGATGGCGAAATCGACTGCGCCCCGCGCCAGTAGACGTAGGCCAAGGTATCGGCCGGCAGACGCTCGGTGAGTTCGGGCGCTTGGGCGCGCGCCGGGCCAGCCACAACTAGAAAGAGAGCCAGGACGACGATCGACAGATGCCAACGCTTCTCAGGAGTCATGTTAGGTCGCGATTGTAATCCCAAGGGAGGGATTCGGGTAGCAATAAAACAGGCGTCCCCGCCACGGAACGGGGACGCCTAGGGTAACGTTCGGACCTACCGCTTCCCAGCGGCCAGCTAACTGCCCCCGGGATCGGTCGTCGTGGCTGCCTGCTTGGCCTGGTCCTTAGGCGTCGAGAGGTAGCCAACCAACTCGTTCTTCTTGATTTGGAACACGACGATCTCGAGCGGAGCGGGAGCCTCGGCCGTATAGAACTGGACCGGCTCGTAGAGGGTTTTGTCCTTCTTCTCGATCCGCTTGTCCTCGACGGTCACGTACATGTTGTAGCGCCAGTGCTTGACGTCGACGTGCGAGACCTGAATCATGATCGGGCCGACGCGATCGGGGTGCTTCGCTCGGTAGATATCGAATTTGTAGTAATCGCGCTGACCCAAGTGAATGAGCTGATTGAGCTGCGTCTGGTTGTGGGCGATCAAGCCGCTCATGACCCCCATGTCCCCCACCGTGCTCTCCAGCTTGGTGCGGGTATCGTTGAGGCTCGCCTTCGTGGTCGCCAAGTCGCTCTGGGTGCCGCCCAACTCGGTCGAAAGCTGGCCGACGCTGGCTTGCGTCTGCTGCTGCACCTGGCCGATCTGCTCCTGAAGCTTCTTGCTGGACAGGGCTTGCTCGCGCCGCAGCGCCGCGGAGGTTCGGCGGGCTTCCTCGAGCTGGGCCTGGGTGATGCCCAGCTTCTGCGACGTCAAGTCGAGTTCAGCCTTGAGGTCGTCAGCTTGCGCTTGGAGCGAAGAGTCAAGCTGGGCGATCCGGGAATTGGTTTGCGCGACCTGCTTGTTGAAAACCTGCCCGGAGTGGTAATTGGCGTATACCATGTAACCGCCAAAAAGGAAGAGGATCACAAACAGAATCGGGATCCAGCGCGGAGTGCCAAGGGAAGGCGCCGGCGGCTGTGCCTCCGTCGTTTCGGGCCGAGTCGGGGTCGTGCTCATAAGTTGTCTCCTTGCGGTAGAGTCCGCATTCCGTGCTGAATTAGATTGTGATGGCGTAGCAGGGGGTTGTCCATGAGGGCAAGTCCCCATGCGCTCTTTTCGTCACCGCAGCCGAGTGCAGGGCGAGCCGCGGAGTTTTCCCCCGGGGAGTGACCGATCCCATCCGCTACGCTTCGTCCTGCCGCGGCGGGATCAGGACAGGTCCTTCAGCAGGCAGTGGAACGACCCGATAGCCTGCGATTGCTTCTCGCGCGCCTGGCCCCGGCCGCTCGCGAAGAGGGTAAGCCCGCCTTCCCCTCACCGGCGGGGGCGGGGCCAGCTAGCCTCGACCGTCGTAACAAGCCCGCCCCTCGGAGTAAACTCTCCCCGCACGACGCACGTCTTGGGACGGGCGGCGCGAACGATGTCGCGCAAAATCCGGTTCACGGCGTTCTCGTAGAAGATGCCCAGATTGCGGTAGGCCAACAGGTACAGCTTCAGGGATTTCAACTCCAGGCAGTGTCTCCGAGGTTCGTACTCGATGGTGAGGGAGCCGAAATCAGGCAATCCGGTCTTGGGGCAGACGGAAGTGTATTCGGGAACGCGAATGCTGATGCGATAGCCCGGGAATTGATTGGGCCAAGTCTCCAGCGCAGGCAGCGCTTGGCGGATTCCGGCGCGGGCGTGGGCGGCAGTGTAACCGGGCATGAAGGGATTGTAGCGGAGGCACCTCGGGGTGCAAAGCGGGAGGGCACGATCTTGAGGGAGTTGTAGTATGCTGGTCCCAGAACTGCGGCAGCGAACCGGGGCTCGCTGCGTTGTTGAAGGGTGTGGTCGGCTTAGAGACTGAGGGATGAGGTAAAGGGTGCTCCGGAGAGTGGCATGATCTGTCCTCGCTGCGGGTGTGATCGCTGCTTCCGTTCTCACCGCCGTCATGTGGAATACGCGATCAGCGTTTTGGGCGTCAAGCCCTGGCGCTGTTCCAAGTGCCAACTGCGATTCCTGGCGCGGCGAATTCCCTTGCGCTACCTCTTTCGCGCCCGCTGCCCTCGCTGCGCCAACCTCGAACTGGAGCGTGCCGGGCGCGGCTGGCTGAGACACAACGCCTTGGCAAGGGTGTCCACCCTGCTCGGCGCACTTGCGGTGCGATGCGACCCTTGCCGGCACGATTTCGTTACTTGGCGGAGGCCATGGCGGCCTCGGGAAGAGGAAGAGCCGACGGATGTTGAAGGGCAGGCCTGGCGTTGCCAGGGGTGATGGGGCCGCGATCCTGAGGTCTCTGAGCCGGGGCGCGGCTATTCGTAGCGTAAGGCGTCGATGGGATTCAGCGCGGCGGCGCGGCGCGCCGGGTAATACCCGAAGAAGACGCCGGTAGCTACGGCCACGGCTACCGCAGCCAACAAGGCGTTGAGGGAGAAGGCCGCAGGCCAGTTCAGCATTTGCGTAAGTCCGATCGTGGCCAGGATGCCGCCCACCACGCCCACCGCCCCGCCCACCACGCTGAGGGTCACCGATTCGATCAGGAACTGCTTCTGCACGTCCCACCGGGTAGCTCCCACCGCCATGCGCACGCCGATTTCCCGAGTCCGCTCGGTGACGCTGACTAGCATGATGTTCATGATGCCGATGCCGCCGACGAGCAGCGAAACGGAAGCGATGGACGCCAGCATGAGCGCGAACGTGCGATTGGCCTCGGCGAGTGCATTGAGGGCCTCGTCCGGATGCCGGATGTTGAAATCGTCGGCCTCGTCGGGCAGGAGCCTGTGCTGAAACCGGAGCAGGGCGGAGATCTGGCTCTCGGCCTCCGGAATCGCGCCAGGCGCGACCGCGGAACACATGATGTCGTCCAGCCAGGATTGGCCTGTCAGCTCTTTCATCGCCACCGAGTACGGCATCATCACGATGTCGTCTTGATCCCAGCCGAAGGTGGACGCCCCTTTCGGAGCCAGGACGCCGACGACCAGGAACGGCAGATCCCTTATCCGCATCGTCTTGCCGACGGGGTTCTCCCTCGGAAACAGCTCCTGAGCGACCGTCTGGCCGATCAGGCAGACCTTGGCGAGGTGCTGGACGTCGGAGTCGGTAAACGGCCTGCCGGTGGCGATCAACCAATGTTCGATCGCCAGGAAGGAAGGCCCCACGCCGCGGTAATGCGTCCACCAATTCTGATCCTGGTAGGCGATCTGGACGTGGGAATCGACATGGGGGGAGCACGTCTTAATCAGCGGCAGCGTCCCAATCGCCTGCTCGTCTTCGAGAATGAGCGACTTGGTGCCGTAAGCGCCGGTCCGGCGCCCGTTGACGTTGCGGCCTCCCGCCTCGATCCAGATGAGGTTGTCGCCCAGATTGGCGAGTTGCTGGCTGACCTGCGCCTGGCCGCCCTGCCCGATCGCCACCGTGCAAATCACGGCGCTGATGCCGATCATGATGCCGAGCATGGTCAGCACCGAGCGCGTTTTGTGCTGGCGCAGGGAGACCCAGGCGTCCGCGACCGCCGAACGATAATCCACTCTTCCCCTTTCCTCCATTCCTATGACTGACGGACGCCGAGGCGCGTTACGTTTGCTATACTTTTTGCGGCGGTATCGTCTAGAGGTTAGGACGCGGCCCTCTCAAGGCCGAAACTCGGGTTCGATTCCCGATACCGCTACCAGCCGCGATCCCTCCCCTCGACGCGCTCCCCTTAGCCGCCGGCTCGCCCCGGCGGCGGCTCCTCGTAAGAGGGATAACAGCCGAGCCGGGAGACGCGATCGGCGCAATGGCCGAGTTCCTCGATCGCGGCGAGCGTTTCCGGGTCGTCGAGCGAGGCCTGGAGATCGAGATAGAAGCGGTACTGCCACGGCCGGCCGGCCAGGGGCCGGCTTTCGATCTTGAGGAGATTGATCGAGCGGCGGGCGAAGACGCCTAGGGCGCGATGAAGCGCGCCGGGGGCGTGTGGCAGCTCGACGACCAGGGAAAGACGGTTGGCGCGTTTGCTGAAGTGCGGGGAAGGGGAGAGAAGCAGGAAGCGGGTGTAGTTTTCCGAGTGATCTTCGACGTGTTCCCGCAGGATGCACGCGCCGTACAGGGCGGCGGCGCGGCGGCCGGCGATCGCCGCCCGCGTGGGATCACCCGCGGAAACGATCTCGCGCACGCTGCCAGCCGTATCGAGCGTGGCTCGCCGAGCCAGGTGAGGATGGGCGCGGAGAAACCGCTCGCATTGCGCCAGCGCCACCGGGTGCGATTCGACGCTGCGGACGGCTTCGAACGTGGCGCCGGGAGCGCCGATGAGGCAGTGGACGATGGGGAGAACGACCTCGCCGATCGCATGCAAACCGCTCTCGAGAATCAGATCGAGCGAAGCGACCACCGTGCCCGCCAGCGTGTTCTCGACCGGGGCGAGAACGAGATCGGCGGCGCCCTCGCGGACGGCGGAGTAGAGCGCGTCGAAAGTCGGTCGCGGCACCAGCTCGATCTGCTCTCCCAGGAGCAGGATCGCCGCCTCTTCGCTAAATGCGCCCCGCTCGCCCTGGAACGCGACCCGCGGGATGGCCGGCTCGCGGGTCATCGCAGAATCCCTTCGGAGATGGCCAAGTCGGTGGCCTCGGCCGCCGCCCGTCGCGATTCCTCGAGGATGGCGCGAAAGAGCCGTGCGATGGCCTCCGGGTCCAGCGGGCCCGCGCTCGTCTGGCAGGCCCGGCGCACGATTTCCCGTTCGCGGTCGGGCGACACCGGGCTCTGATTGTTCCGCCGCTTGAAATTGCCGATCTCGATGGCGAGCGCGGCCCGCTGGTTCAGCAACTCGACCAGCTTCTCGTCGATTTCGTCGATCTTTCTGCGCCGTTCCCAGATCGGTTTCATAGGCCCGTTTCCCCCTCGTCGTCTTCCCGGCCGCCCCCAACAACAAAAAAAGGCCGCAACCTTGTCTGGAGGTTGCGGCCTGCCGGGAAGCTCTCTGTTTCGCTCTTACGTTTCCAGGTGCGCCCTCCGCGCGAGCGCAGCCTCCCGCAGCCCGCTTCCTCGGTAGAGGAAGCGGCCCGTAAAGGCGAAGCGGTTTGGAGTCGCGCAAGCCATCGGAGCGCCGAAATCTTTCGCGAAGGAGTTTACCGCGGAGGCCCGGCACGGTCAAGGTTGGGGGAGCTAAAGCGTTCTTATGGCAAACAAGAAAACTATAAATTTGACTAAATGGGACCGATCCGCTTCAATGAGGGGTTGGCGGCGGAGCGCGGGTGCGCGAGCCGGAAGAGCAGAGTCTCGGGCGGTCGGGAATTCATGAACAGCGACGAAATCAAGAAGGGCGTGGCGCGCGCGCCGGCGCGGGCGATGCTCAAGGCCACGGGGCTGACCGACGCCGATCTGGAAAAGCCGCTCGTCGGCGTGGCCAACACGTGGTCGGAGGTCACTCCCTGCAATTTCCACCTGCGGCAGCTCGCCGAATCGGTGAAAGCCGGCATCCGCGAGGCCGGCGGGATCCCCATCGAGTTCAATACGATCGTGATCTCCGACGGCATCACGATGGGCACCGAAGGCATGAAGGCTTCCTTGGTTTCCCGCGAAGTCATCGCCGATTCGATCGAGTTGTTCGTGCGCGCGCACCGGCTCGACGCCGTGGTCGCGCTCTCCGGCTGCGACAAAACGATTCCGGGGTGCATGATGGCGCTGGCGCGGCTCGATCTCCCCTCCGTGATGCTGTACGGAGGTTCGATCCAGCCGGGGCGTTTCGAAGGGCGCGCGGTGACGATTCAGGACGTTTTCGAGGCCGTGGGCGCCTGCGCCGCCGGGCGGATGACGCTCGAGGAGCTGCGCGACCTCGAAGACCACGCTTGCCCGGGCGCCGGGGCTTGCGGGGGACAATTCACCGCCAACACGATGTCGCTCGCCGGGGCCCTGCTGGGGCTTTCGCCGGCGGGCGCGAATGAAGTGCCGGCCACCGATCCACGCAAGGAAGCCGTGGCGCGGGAGACGGGAAAGCTGGCGCTCGATCTGCTGCGGCGGGGCGTCACCCCAAGCCGGATCCTCACGCGAGAGAGCGTCGAGAATGCGTTTGCCGGAGTTTGCGCCACGGGAGGCTCGACCAACGCGGTGTTGCACCTGCTCGCCATCGCACAGGAAGCGGGCGTGGCGATCACGATCGACGATTTCGACCGCATCTCGGACCGCACGCCCCTGCTCGCCGACCTAAAGCCGTTTGGGCGCTATACCGCCCCGGACCTCGAGCGCGCCGGAGGCGAGCGGCTCGTCGCCCGCCGGCTGCTCGATGCCGGCTTGCTGCGCGAAGCACGCACGGTTTCCGGCAAGTCCATTTCCGAAGAAGCGCGCCAGGCCAGGGAAGTGCCGGGGCAGGACGTCGTTCGGCCGCTCTCGAATCCGCTCGAATCGCATGGGGGTCTTGCCGTGCTCCGCGGCACGCTCGCTCCCGATGGCTGCGTCGTGAAGTTGGCAGGGCACACGCGGAGAAAGCACAGCGGCCCGGCGCGTGTCTTCGAGAGCGAGGAGGAAGCCTTCGAGGCGGTGCAGCGTGGCGCGATCCGTGCCGGAGACGTGGTGGTGATCCGCTACGAAGGACCGCGCGGCGGTCCCGGCATGCGCGAGATGCTGGCGGTGACGGCGGCGCTGGTGGGCCGCGGACTCGGCGACAGCGTGGCCCTGGTCACCGACGGCCGATTCAGCGGCGCTACGCACGGATTGATGGTGGCGCATGTGGCGCCGGAAGCCGCCGTGGGCGGCCCGATCGCTCTGGTGCGCGACGGCGACGTCATCACCCTGGACGTCGCCGCGCGCCGGCTCGATGTGGCCGCCGACTTCGCCCCCCGCCGCGCGGCTTGGCGGCCGCCGGCTCCTCGCTATACGACGGGGGCGATGGCGAAGTATGCGGCGCTGGTTTCCTCCGCTTCGGAGGGCGCGGTAACGCGGCCGCCGGTCGAAACCCAAGCTTCCGCGCGCATGGCGCAATCGTGAAAAATCCATTCGGAGAGGATGCACGACGATGACGAAACTCTATTTCGAAAATGACGCCAATCCCCAGGCGCTTGCCGGCCTGCGTATCGCGGTGATCGGCTACGGCAGCCAGGGACGCGGGCAGGCCCTGAACCTGCGCGATAGCGGGTGCCAGGTCGCGATCGGCTTGCGGCCGGGAGGTCTCTCGTGGAAGCAGGCGGTGGCCGACGGCTGGACTCCGGTCGAACCCGCGGCGGCGGTCGAGGGCGCCGACGTCGTCGTGATGCTCGCTCCCGACATGACCCAGCCGAAGCTGTACCGGGCAGCGGTGGCTCCGCGGCTCAAGCCGGGCGCGCTGCTGCTCTTCTCGCACGGGTTCAATATCCACTACGGGCAGATCCAGCCGGCGGAAAACGTGGATGTGGCGATGGTGGCGCCGAAAGGGCCGGGAAGCCTGGTGCGGCGGCAATACGAGGAAGGACGCGGCGTGCCCTGCCTGCTCGCGGTGTATCGCGACACCACCGGGAAGGCCTTCGAGCGCACGCTGGCCTACGCGCGGGCGATTGGCGGCACGCGGGCGGCGGTGTTGGAAACCACTTTTGCGGAGGAGACGGAAACGGACCTTTTCGGCGAGCAGGCGGTACTCTGCGGCGGCGTGAGCGAGATGGTCGTCGCCGGCTGGGAAACGCTGACGAAGGCGGGCTACAGCCCCGAAGTGGCCTATTTCGAGTGCCTGCACGAGCTGAAGCTGATCGTGGACCTCATCTACGAAGGCGGCATCTCGCGCATGCTCCAATTCGTGAGCGAAACCGCCAAATACGGCGACCTCTCCCGCGGCTCGCGCGTCATCGATGAGCGCGTCCGCGAAACCATGCGCAAGATTCTCGGGGAAATACGCTCGGGCGAGTTCGCAAAGGAATGGATTGCCGAGGATGCCGCCGGCCGGCCGCGCTACAACGCTCTGCTCAAGCGCGATAAGGAGCATCCCATCGAGAAGATTGGGGCGGAGCTTCGTTCGCGCATGGCCTGGCTGCGCGAGAAAGCGGCCTCAGCGTAGCTGGGAACCGGAATGTAGCGCCGGGCGGCGCCTGTCCCGACGGAGTCGGGAGCCCAGCATAGTATGCCAGCCGGGAACGAGCGGGAGGGTAGGACCATGAAGAAGAAAATGACCGGTGCGCAAATTCTGTGGGAATGCCTGGAGCGGGAAGGCGTCGAGCACGTTTTCGGCTACCCCGGCGGAGCGATTCTGCCCGCCTACGACGCCCTCACGCGCAGCCGGATTCACCACATCCTCGTGCGGCACGAGCAGGGGGCGACGCACATGGCCGATGGCTACGCGCGCGCCAGCGGCCGCGTAGGCGTCGCGGTTGCCACTTCGGGTCCCGGCGCCACGAACATGGTTACCGGGATCGCCACCGCGATGATGGACTCCTCGCCCATCGTTTGCATCACCGGCCAGGTGGGCAGCAAGCTGATCGGCTCCGACGCGTTCCAGGAAACCGATATCACCGGCGTCACGCTGCCGGTCGCCAAGCACAACCTCCTGGTGACCCGCGTGGAAGATCTGGCTCGCTCGCTTCGCGAAGCGTTTTACGTGGCGCGCTCCGGGCGGCCGGGTCCCGTGCTGGTGGACATCACCAAGGACGCGCAGCAGTCCTCCTGCGAATTCGATTGGGAAGCGGCGAAGCCGCAACTCGGCGGCTACCGTCCGAACCTTTCCCCTGCGCAAGCGGAATACGCTCATGCCATCGAGCTGATCGCTCATGCGAAGCGGCCGCTGATCCTCGCCGGGCACGGGATCCTCATCTCTGGCGCAATGCAGCAGGTGTGCGAGCTGGCCGAACGCGCGGAAATCCCCATGGCGCTGACCCTGCTCGGCCTGGGCGCCGTGCCCGCTTCCCACCCGCTGAACCTGGGGATGATGGGCATGCACGGGGAAGCGTGGGTGAATCACGCCATCCAGAACGCCGATCTGCTGCTCGCGCTGGGCATGCGCTTCGACGACCGGGTCACGGGCAGCAAGGAAACCTACGCGCCGCAAGCGAAGAAAATCCACGTGGATATCGATCCCGCGGAAATCAACAAGAACGTGAAGGTGGACGTCGCGCTGGTGGGCGATCTGCGCGAGGTGCTGGGCGAGCTGCTGCCGCGCGTGCCCCCGGCCGATCACCGCGCCTGGCTCGCGTGGATCGACCAGCACAAAGGCGAAGCGGCCGTGCGCGACATCAAGACGCTGCCCGATAACGGCCACCTCTACGCCGCCCACGTCATCCACGATCTTTGGCGGGAAACCGGCGGGAGCGACGTCGTGGTCGCGACCGACGTCGGCCAGCACCAGATGTGGGAAGCGCAGTACTACAAGCACGAGCGCCCGCGCTCGCTCATCACTTCGGGCGGCCTCGGCACGATGGGATTCGCTCTGCCCGCGGCCATTGGCGCCAAGGTGGCGCGGCCGGAAGCCGAGGTGTGGGTGGTCGCGGGCGACGGCGGGTTTCAGATGACCATGGCCGAGCTGGCCACGATGGTGCAAGAGGAGCTGAAAATCCACGTCGCGATCATCAACAACGGCTACCTGGGCATGGTGCGGCAATGGCAGGAATTCTTCTACGAGCGCAATTACCAGTCCACTCCGCTGCTCAGCCCCGACTTCGCCAAGCTGGCCGAGGCGTATGGCATTCGCGCGTTCACCGTCACCGAGCGGAGGCAGGTGGCGCCGGCGGTGCAAAAGGCGCGCGAGCATCCGGGTCCCGTGCTGATCGATTTCCGCGTCGAACAGGAAGATTCCGTGTACCCGATGGTGGCGGCCGGCGCGCCGCTCCATCAAATGATTCGCCGGCCGAGCCCGCTGGTCGAGACGGCGGATGAGTGAGCGAGCCATGATGAATACCTTCGTTGTCTACGTCGAAAACAAGCCGGGAGTGCTGACGCGAGTGGCTTCGCTCTTTCGCCGCCGCGCGTTCAATATCGATTCCCTCACCGTGGGCCGCACGGAGAAGCCGGAAGTCTCGCGGATGACCATCACCGTGGACGCCGATCCCGACCAGGCGCGGCGCATCGAAGCGAACCTGTACAAGCTGGTGAACGTGCTCATGGTGGATAACATCACCACCACGCCGGCCATCACCCGCGACCTAGCCCTGGTTCGCGTGGCGACCGAAGGAGGCGCGCGCACGCAGGTGCTCGAACTGGTCTACATCTTCCGCGCGCGCGTGGTGGATATCGCCCCGGAATCCCTGGTCATCGAAATCACCGGCACCGAAGACAAAATCGACGGCATGGTGGACCTGCTGCGTCCCTACGGCATCGTCGAAATGGTGCGCACGGGGATCGTCGCCATGCGCCGCGGCAAGGCCCCTGCCGCCGTCCCGGGCGAAGCCCCCTTCCCGGCCGACGCCGAAGACGAACAAGTCACCCATTCGGCCTAGTGGACTGCGCTTAAAAGGTGAAGGATTTCTGAGCCGCGGATGCTCGCGGATCGACGCGGATGAAAACGATGGGCTTATCCGCGTCGATCCGCGTTTATCCGCGGCCGGAGCGAATTCATTTCTACTCTGCGCGGAGAAGGTCGCTTACGGGTCGGCGAAAGGCGCGGCGCAGGGGAACCCAGAGACTCAGCAGGATCAGTAGCGCCAGCGCCGGCAGCGAGGCGACTTCCGCGCCGGCGAGCGCCAAAGACGATGCGCCGGCATTCAAGCCGAACGGAGTGGGAAATAGGGCGGGCAAGGCCACTCCTGCACAAATTCCCAACGCGACCCAGGGCAGTAGCGAGCGCAGGAGGGCGCGTGCCAGATCGCGATTGCTCGCTCCGAGGGCTCGCCGAATGCCGATTTCCAGATCCTTCTCCTTGATGCTCGTAAAGAGAGCCGACGCCAGCCCGAAAACGGCAACCAGGGAAGCAATCAGCGAGAAAACGGCCAGCAGGCCCAACCTACGCCGCGGAATTTCCAGCTCGGAATCGTAGCGGCTGGCGAGCGAGCGAAAATCGGTAAGCTTGGCTCCCGGCAGGAATTGCGAAATCACGCTGCGAGTATCGCCCAAGGGCACGTAGCCCGGCCGCTTCGTTCTTATCGTGACGCTGAGCGGCCCCAGCCCCTGGATGGGCGCGAACGCCTCGGTTGTCAGCGGCCTTCCCAGTCCCGAGCTCCTCATGCCTCCGACGACGCCCACGACCTCGGAAGTGTCCGTCGGATTGCCGTTGAACTCGACCTCCTTGCCCGCGGGGTTGATGTCGCCGAAAAGTCGGCGGGCGAGAGGCTCGCTAAGGATCATAGGTGGGTTTAAAACGAGCAAATCCTGCGTCGTAAAGAAGCGGCCTTCGAGCAATTTAGAGCCGAGAAGCTGCAGGTATTCCGGGTCCACGAGCGTCATGTCCAAAAACCGAGCGGAATTACTTGGCGTAGGAGGCTGGCCGGCGGGCGAAAGCTCTGGAGTTTGGACGTCGTGGAAGCCGCTCGCGGGGGATTCACTCGAGAACGCGGCGCCGCTGACGCCGGGGATCGAATCGAGTCTTGCGCGCAGATCCGCGAGAAGGGCTTGCGCCTGAGCGGACGTCGCGGGCACACCCGAACGAGGCAGGAGGATTTTACCGTTCCAGACGTCTCTCACTTGGAGCCCCAGGGGCTTAGTGGCGAGCGTGTATAACTGCGCCGCGAGCCTTGCCGCGCTGAGCGTGAAGCCGACGCAAACGGCGATTTGCAGGGCGATGACGATCATGCGCGCGCGGTAGGCGGGGCGGCCGACGGTCGAGCCGCCTTCCTTGAGCGCGGATTGCGGCTGGACGGTCTTGAGTACGAAGCTCGGCCCCGCGGCAATGATGACGCAGGAAACGACGAGCAGGCCGGCCACCGATGCCAGCAGGAAGACGCCGGGCCGGGGAACCGCCGTCCACTCGGTGGTCCAAATCGGCGATAGCGTGGGCCAAGCCTCGTGGAGGAGGTAAATTCCCACCGCGAGCCCCGCGGCGCAGACCACAAGAATTTCCCCCGCACGTTCGAAAAGGAGTCGGCCGGGCGTCGCGCCGAGCACCAGCTTCATGGTCAGCTCTTTGCGCCGGCGCGTCGTGTCGAGCAGCTCGAAGAGCGAGCTTGTAGCAACCAGAAGCAGCAGAGCCAAGGTTCCTACCGCCAAGCCGTCTTTGGCCGTCCGGATTTCGCCCTTGTCGAGAGAAGCTTCGATCGGGGCGAGCTTGACCGGGGCAGAGGCCGCGTTGCGAGCGGAGAGGTTGTTGGTCAGCTCGCGGGTCACTTGATGGGATTTCAGGCCGAGACGGAGCTCGGCCAGCACGGAGTACGCGCTCACCCCCGCGGCTGCGGGCGTCTTCATGGGAACTATCAAATCGGGCTGCCCCGCCGCGGGGAAGCGCGCCGTGCCCGGAAAAACACCCACGATCTGGTAATCACCGTTGGAAGTGCGGAACTCGTGACCCACGGCCTCGGACGCGCTCAGCCCCGCCTTTGCGAGGAAGGAGTGCGTGGCGAGCGCCACGGGAGCGCGCCAGCCCGAGTAATTGAAGTCGGCGGCCACAAGAGGTCGGCCCGCATCCACGTCACGCGGCAGGAAATCGAGCATGCCGCTCGAAACCACCGTCAGATTCATGTCCGCCGGCGCCGATGGCAGTCTCACCGAGGTCGGGAAGCCGTCGAAGAATTCCCCTGTTATCGAAAACAGGTCCGTTCTGCTCTCGACCGACGAGAGAAGCGAAACCGGCATATCCGGCGGCGTGTCGTTTCCCTGGCCGATAAAGTAGGTGCGGTTGGGATGAGGCACGCGGAGCGCCGGGTCGAGGGCGTAACGCGTTTCCGAAAGCGCGAGGAGCGCCACCGCGAAGCCGACGGCCAGCAGCAGAATTTCCGCGAAGAGGAAGGCGCCACGTGCCCGCAAGGCGCAGCGCGCGTCGATGAGCACACTCTCCAAGACGGGCCAGCGCCACGCCACGCGGGCATCTTGCTCGGCGAGCAGGACGTTGCCGAAGGCGCGGCGGGCGGCATGCCCGGCCTCTTCGCGCGGCATGCCGGAAGCGACGAGGTCTTCGATCTTCTCGTCGAGATGCGCGCGAATCTCGTCAGAGAGATCGCGGTGGATTCTGCGGCGTCCGAAGACTCGGCGGAGCCAGTTCATGTCGTCACCATCCCTCCACAGCCACGAATGCCCCGCCGGCTTTTGCCTGGGCCACTGGGCACCAGTAACACACGCCTCAGCTTGGCGCGCCTTTTTCTGGCGACCCCGTGTGTCCCCATTGCCGCGCCCCGTCGTCTCTGCCACCGTAGGGGAGCGTTGCAACGTGCCCCTACGGCCGGCGCCAAGCCACAGCCCCGCAGGGTGGGGCTGTGCTACCCGCTCATTCGTTCCGCAGCGCGGCCATGGTATCGACGCGCATGGCGCGCCGCGCGGGGAAGTAGCAGGCCGCCAGCGCGGTGAGCAGCAACAAGCATGCCACTGCGGCGAACGAGAGCGGGTCGGTGGCGCTGACGGCGAAGAGGAAATGGCCCAGCAGGCGCGTGAACGCGAACGCCAAGCCAATTCCGGCGGCTGTTCCTGCGACCGCCAGATCCACCCCTCGCCGCAGAACCATGCGCAACACGGCGGCGCGCTCGGCCCCGAGCGCCATGCGAATGCCGATTTCGCGCGTCCGCCGCACCACTTCCCAAGCCAGCAAGCCGTAGAGGCCGATGCAGGCGAGCAGCAGGGCCAGCAAAGCGAAAAGCGACGACAGCCAACCAATGAGGCGTTGTTGGTAGAGGAGCTTGGCGATTTCGTCCGATACCGTCGTGGCAACTGTCATCTGCAGCCCGACGTTTGACTGGGAAACGAGTTCGCGAATTTCGGGTATCAGCGCCTTGGGATCGCGAGAGGTTCGGATTTCGAAGAATGCGGGACCGCCGGTAAGGGGATAGTACAGTCGAGGTCGCAGCGGCGACCCGTCAGGCGGCGAATCGTAGCTGACATCGGGGACGACGCCGACAATTCGGCCGTGCGTCCCGTTGAAGACGAGTCTATGCCCCAGGGGATTCTCCTTGGCGAAAGCTTGCTTCACGAGTCCGCGATTGACGATGATGGGCACGATTTTGGCGTCGGAATTGAAATCAGCCGCGGTAAATCCCTCGCCCTCGACGATGGGAATCTCCAAAGCCTCGAAAAAGTCCGGGCCGACCGCAAAGCTGCTCACCTGGAGCCTGGAGCCCGGCTTGGGCGGCTGGCCATCGACCGTGTAACTGACCCATCCGAAGTCCCCGCTCATAGGCGGATCGGAAGCGTAGGTAGCCGAAACGACTCCGGGCAGAGATGAGATCCGCTCGCGCAATTGGGACAGCAAAGCTACACGCTGCGGGTCGGCCGGGGCGGGCCCCATGAAGAAGGTCCCGCCGTTCGAAGAGAGCGGGATCGTAAGAATGTTCCTGGTTTGAAAGCCCGCATGGCCGGATTCTTGGTTCAGCAGGGACCGCACAAACAAGCCAGCCGCGGCCAGAACGAGGATCGAGAGCGCGACCTGGGCGACAACCAAGCCGCTCCCTAAACCGAGCCGATGCCACGATCGCTTCTCTCCGGCTTGAGCGGTGGAGGCTTCCTTGAGCGCGGGCGCCAGATCGACTCGAGTGGCGCGGATGGCCGGCGCAAGGCCGGCCAGGATACCCACGACCGCGGAGACCAGAACGAGGAAGCCGAGGACGCGGAGATCGGGGTGAACGTCGATCAGGATCGGCTCCGTGTGTGCCGAGAGGAACGCGACCAGAGAACTCGCGCCCCAGTAGGCGAGCAGAATTCCCAAGATGCCGCCGATGCCGGCAAGGAGCAGACTCTCGGTGAGCAACTGGCGAATCAGGCGCCAGCGGGTCGTGCCCAGCGCCAAGCGCACGGCGACCTCTTTTTGGCGGGCGGCGGAACGGGCGAGAGCCAGGCCGGCGATGTTGGCGCAGGCGAGCAGCAGAACGATTCCCGTAACGATCAGGAGGAGCACAAGTGTCTGCGAATACTCTAGCCGCAGGTTGTCGGAGCCGCGCGCGAAGCTTGTGAGAAGCAGCCGGGGCTTGGCATTCGGCTTGAAGAGGGCTTGCGAGCCCGTGGTGACATCGCGGACGAACATGGCATTCGTCAGAGCCTGCGCGCGAGCGATGGAAACGCCCGGCCCGAGCCGCGCCATCAATTCGAGCCAGGTGTCCTGCGGGTCCGTCTGCCTCTCTTTCGGAAAACCTATATCCGTGCCGAAGCTAGGGGAAAGCGGCAGCCAGACGTCGGGGATGCTCCCCGGCTCGATCCCCGTGAATCGCGGCGAAGCCACACCGACAATGGTGTACGCGCTCTTCCCGATGGCCAGCGTCTTGCCGACGACGGACGGGCTGCCGCCGTAGTGGCGCTGCCAGAACTGATGGCTGATCACTGCTGCGGCCGGAGCGCCTGGAGCATCGTCCGCAGGGGTCAGCAGCCGGCCGAGTGCGGGGCGCACTTCCAACGTGTTGAAGAAGTTGCCCGAAACGAAGACATACCAGCCTGCTGCCGCGTAGCCAAACAAGCCGGAGAAAGACTTTTGTTCAGCGCGAAGCTGGTCGAAAAGGGGGTAGGAGAAACTGCAGCTACCCGGCTGCGAGTCTGGAGTGGCGAACGGGCAGGAGCCATAGGAGGACGACGAACCGAAGTTCGGTCTGCCCCGCGCGCCCCAGCCGAGCTGAACGAGCTGCTGGGGATTGGGCACGGGGAGCGTGCGCAGCATCACGGCGTTGATGAGGCTGAAGATGGCGGTATTGGCTCCGATGCCCAGGGCCAGAGTGAGGATGGCGACGGCGGTGAAGCCGGGCGACTTGCGCAGCATGCGCAGGGAGTAGCGGACGTCCATCAGGAAATTGTCGAGCGCGGGCCAGCTCCAGACTTCGCGGGCGTCCTGCTCGGCGAGCAGAACATTGCCGAAGGCGCGGCGGGCGGCATGCCCGGCTTCTTCGCGCGGCATGCCGGAAGCGACCAGTTCTTCGATTTTCTCGTCGAGATGTGCGCGAATCTCCTCGGAGAGATCGCGGTGGAGTTTGCGGCGACCGAACAGTCGCTGGAGCCAGCTCATCATGTCACCATCCCTGCACAGCCAGGAATGGCTGTGCTACCGGGCGCCAGTAGCACAGGCATTCCTGCCTGTGTATCCCACGGCAGAGCAGGGTCCCAAGGCTAGCGAGCGAGCCGCCCTCGCGGAGGCTACCCTTCGTCCCGCAGCTGCGGGATCAGGGCCGAACGGCGGCACGCAAACGGAAGCCCAACCCGGGCGCAATACAACCCTAGACCAACATAGGTTTAGAGGGTGCAGATGTCAAGCGGGATTTCGCATACAATGCCGAGTCTGGCGCCACGAGCGAGTTCGGAGGCAGGTCAATGAGCTGGATCCACATTCTGATCCTGGCGGCGGTGCAGGGGATGACGGAGTTGCTGCCGGTGTCGAGTTCCGCGCACGTAATCGTCGCCGCGGAGCTTATGGGCCAGAACATGTCCACGCCGGCCAACTCCCTCCTGCTCGTGCTGCTGCATACGGGGACGATGATTGCTGTGATCGCCTATTTCTGGCGGCGGTGGGTTTCGGAATTTCTGTCGTCTTGGGAGAAGTTCTGGCGGTTCGTGAAACTGATTTTCGTGGCTTCGCTCTTTTCGGGCGCGGTCGGCTATCCCACGATGAAGTTTGTCGAGCGGATTCTGAGCACGCCGGGGCATCCCGTCGCGATCGAAGCCCTGTTCCATAAACTTAACTGGGCGGCACCGGCGCTGGGAATTGTGGGTCTGCTGATCCTTTACGCGGGTCTGCGGCAAGCGCGGCGGCCGGAGACGGGCCGCGCGGCGGAAGCGCGAGCGATTCGCTGGCTCGACGCTATCGTGATGGGGATTCTGCAGGGTTTCGCCATTCCCTTCCGCGGCTTTTCCAGGTCGGGCTCGACGATTTCGGGTGGCCTGCTCACGGGAGGAAGCCGTGCGGAGATCGAATCGTTCAGCTTCGCGATGGTGGTGGCGATCACGCCGCTGGCGATCGGTCGGGAGCTTTACCGGCTCGAGCGCGCCGCGCACCGCGCGGGCGTTTCCGTGCATCTAGGCCTGGCCCTGGCCCCCGGCGTGTTTGGCATGGCGTGCGCATTTGTGGCCGGCCTCGTCGCGCTGCGGTGGCTATCGCGCTGGCTCGAGCAGGGCCGCTGGCATTGGTTCGGGATTTATTGTCTGGCGGCGGCCGCGGTTGTGGAGATTTTGTACCTGCGCGGCTGGTAGAGCCCGTACGAACGACTGCTGGCTGACCTCCGTAACAACAGTAAAATCTGGCACTCGGAAGCAGGGAAGAAATTCCGGGCCGCGGATGCACGCGGATCGGCGCGGATGAAAGCACCGTGGCTTATCCGCGTCAATCCGCGCTTACCCGCGGCTGGTCCTGCCTACTTGCAGCCGGGGACGCGAAACGCCCCGATGCGCGTGGAATAGTGGGTGGCATCCTTCTTGAAGTAATCGCCCACATACCAGAACGTGCAATCGTCGCTCGGGTCCATCGCCGTGGTCGTGTAGTCTTCCCAGCGGGTGCCACCGGTTTGCACGGCTTCGCCGGCGGCCAGAACGGTTTCGTGGAAAGTGAGCTGGCCCTTGGGATCGTTCGCTTTGCGCGCGGCGAAGCGCTGGCCAACGAATTCTTGCGGGCCGCCGAAGGAGTACCCGACGCCGATGTCGCCGACGTGGTCGATATCCATGCTGGGCATCCAGCGGTAGTTCGCGTCGGGAGCGTAGGTACCCTGCTGGTAGAGTTGGGGATCGAACTGCTTGTTCAGCTCGAACTCGTACCAGCGCACGCCACCGCCGCCGGCCTTCGTGTCGACAGAATCGGAGGCGACGATCCATTGATGGTTGCCGATCCTGCGATAGACGAGCCGCTGCATGAGCTTGTCGCCTTGGGAGTCGAGGCGCGTGTCGGTGCCAGGCTGGGGCACGCACTCGGTGAGCTGGCCGTTGCAGAGGTAGTTGTAGGGGGCCACGGAAATCTCGAAGGGGCCGGCGAGAGAAGTCTGCGATGGCGTTTGCCAATCGACGTGGACCTTCCAGTACTGGATCGCGTCGCTCGAGAAAATATTCTTGAGTTGCGTGCCGCCGTTCGCCATGACGATCTCCGGCGAGCCGGGTGGCGGCAAGGCTTGACCGTCGATATCGGCCGGGTTGAGGAAATTGACGCCGTTGATGGCGATGCACTGCTCGGTGGCGGGCTGGCCCGCGAGCATTTTGGCGCGATCGACGACGCAAATCTGTCTTTCGAGTGTTGGATTTTCGGCCAGCTGATCGCCCTTGCTTGTGGCCACGTACCAGCCGTCAGGCCAGACCGCGGGACGAGGGTAGTCGGGGAAATCCTTGCGGGCGAAAGCGTAGCGATAGTAGGTGCCGAGCGGATCGGAGCTGGTGCTCACCGCATAGCACATCCCATACGTTCCCTGGGGCCGTTGGAAACCACCGGGCATGCTCGCGGGAAGCCCGGCGGCCGCGCCGGGCACCGAGGGCGTGCCAGGCTGAGCCGGGGTGCCGCCAACTCCCGATTGCGGCGCTGCCGTGGCGCCCGCGGCGGGCTGCTCGGGAGGAATGGGGCGGAAGATCGGCACAACCACGAGCCAGCGCCGGGCGAGTTGGTCGTAGCGCACCACGGCGTCGCCGCTGGGGAAGGGGCCCGCGCAGGGACCGCCGAAACCATTGAAAAAGGCGGTGGTGGGCGTCGGCCCGTAAAGGACCTTGCCGGTTTCGGGATAGCGCGCGCCTTTCTTCGAGTAAACGGCAAACTGCGAGTTGACGATCTGAACGATGTCGTTGGGTCCCACGGCCAAACTGTTATCGGAAGGATTGCCGGAGCCGCGGGCGAAGCCCCGGCGGCCCGGCGGCCCTGGGAATCCCACACCCAAGCCATCGAAGCTGTCTGCCGCATCGATGGCGGGACGGTCGCCTTCGGCGGTTTGCTCGACGGCGGCGCCGGCGGCAGTGATGACCGGCGGCGCCTGGGGGGCCGACGCAGTCGTCTGGGTAGCTTGCGCCGAGGCTCCCCCGGCAGCCCGGATCGAGGCGAGCGGAGGCGAAACGTCGAATTTCAAGGCGTGATGGGTGACGATCGACTCGACTGGTAACGAGCCTTTTCCTTCGGATGCTCGAGGCGCTGCCGCCCCTCGGAACGCTAGGCCGGCCAGCAAAATTGCCGAAGCCGCGGCAGCCGCGGTTTTATGAAGACTTGTCATCGATTCACCTCCCCAACGAAACACGGAGATCTGCGGCCACCGAAATCCCGGGACCGACCGCCAAAGAGTGCCTTCGACACCCGAAAAAGGCAAGGGTGGCCGTCCGCAAACTCCAAGGCGTCAAGTATGACTCGCGGGCAAGGCCGCTGGTTTCGATAGACAAGCCGCGGATGAGCGCGGATGGACGGGGATCAGCCCAGCGTTTTCATCCGCGGCGATCCGCGAGCATCCGCGGCACGGACGTTCCTGCCGCTCCGGAAGGCTGCGACCGCGCGAACGGTTGCATCGGCGTGGCGGCCGACGTATAGTGCCCGGTCGGCTTCGAGGCGAGGGAGAAAACCATGAAGGTGACGGCGAGAGGAATAGGTGTCGCGGTGGTTTTGGCGGTGGCGGCGAGTGCCGGGATTTCGCTCCTGCGGGCGCGCCCGACTCGGGCGAGTGCGCTGCCCGATGAAGGGATGTGGACGTTCGACAATCCTCCTTTGAAGGAGCTGGAAGCCCGCTACCATTTCACGCCCACCCAGGCTTGGCTCGATCACGTCCGGCTTTCGAGCTTGCGATTCAACAACGGCGGCACCGGGTCGTTCGTCAGCCCGAACGGGCTGGTGCTCACCAACCACCACATCGCTCTGAGCGAGTTGCAGAAAGTCTCGACGGCCGAGCACAACTACGTCGCGAACGGCTTCTACGCGCCTACCCAAGCCCAGGAGCTGAAATGCCCCGGCCTCGAGATCGATCAGCTCATCTCCCTCGAGAACGTCACCGCCGACGTGCAAGGCGCGGCGAAGCCCGGGATGAGCGACGTACAAGGGCTGGCCGCGCGGCGCGCCGAAATCGCCAAGATCGAGAGGGAGAGCCTCCAGGCCACCGGGCTGCGCTCGGACGTGGTGACGCTCTACGACGGCGGCGAGTATTGGCTCTACCGCTACAAGAAATATTCGGACATCCGGCTGGTTTTCGACCCCGGCCATCAGGTCGCCTATTTCGGCGGCGACCCCGACAATTTCACCTACCCGCGTTACGACCTGGATTTCGCGCTCTTCCGCGTCTACGAAGGCGGAAAGCCGGTGGACAGCAGCCGAAACTACTTTTCCTGGAGCCGCCGCGGAGCGCAGCGAGGCGAGCTGGTTTTCGTTTCGGGGAATCCGGGCAGCACCAATCGCCAGGACACCGTGGCTGAACTCGAGTTGCTGCGCGACCAGATCATGCCGCTGCGGCTCGATATGCTGGGCAGCGAGCGCTCGACGCTCGAGAGCTACTCGAAGCAAGGCCCCGAGCAGGCGCGCGAGGCGGGCGAAACCATCTTCTTCCTGAGCAATTCGATCAAGGCGATTACGGGGATGGAAGAGGGCCTGAAGGATCCCGAAGTGATGGCCCTGAAGCGGCGCCAGGAAGCCGATTTTCGAGCGCGCGTTCGCGCGAATCCCGCTTGGGAAAAAGAATACGGAGATGCCTGGGACACAATCGCGCAAGCGGAAAAGGAATACGGCGCTCATGTGAAGCAAGTCGCGTTCCGGTCCCTGCGCTCGGCGCCACTGGCCCAGACGGCGCTGACTCTCGTCGAGTACGTGGCCGAGGTGAAGAAGCCCGACGCGCAGCGCCTGCCGGGCTTCCATGAAGCGCAGCTGCCTTCGCTGCAGTTCCAGCTTCTCTCGCCCGAGCCGGTCTACCTGCCCATGGAACAGGCGCTGCTCGCAAACACGCTGGCCGAGTCGCAGGCCGAATTGGGATCGAGCGATCCCTACGTCCGCGCGGCGCTGGGCAACGACACGCCGCAGGAAGCCGCGCGCAAGGCGCTCGCCGGCACGAAGGTGGGCGATCCCGCCTTCCGGAAATCGCTGCTCGATGGCGGGGAAGCGGCAGTCGCGGCGTCCGAGGATCCGCTGATCGTTTTGGCGCGCCGGCTCGACCCGCTCCTTCGCCAGGAACAAACGTGGTACGACGATACGGTCGCGAGCGTGGTGACGAGCAACGGGCAGAAGCTGGGGCAGGCGCGGTTCGCCGTCTACGGCAAGAGCGTCTATCCGGACGCGACGTTCACCCTGCGCCTGGCCTACGGCACGGTGACGGGCTATCCGATGAATGGGACGGAGGCGCCGCCCTTCACCACGTTTTACGGCCTCTACGACCGCTCGGATGGCTTTGGGGACCAGCCGCCCTTCAATCTGCCCGAGCGTTTTGTTCAGGCGAGGTCGCGGCTCAAACTCTCGACGCCACTCGATTTTGTGAGCACCTGCGACGTGGTGGGCGGCAATTCCGGATCGCCGGTTATCAACCGCGAAGGCAAGATCGTCGGGCTGATTTTCGACGGCAACATCGAGAGCCTGGTAGGCGACTTCGAGTACAACGAGAAGAACAATCGCTCGGTGGCTGTCGATACCACCGGGATCATCGAAGCCCTGCGCCAGGTCTACAACGCGGGCGCGCTCGCCGACGAACTGGAAGGGCCCGCCCCCGCCGCGGCGCGGTAGCGCAGCCGCTCTTGGCGGCGCGGAGTCCTTGGCTCGCCGTGGCCCCGGCTGACGCGGAAGGAGTCTGCTGTCTCTTCGACTAGACGAGAGGCCGATCCCTCGCCCGCTCCGCCGGGCTCGAGATGACAAAGCGAGGAGCACCGGAGTGTTAGATAACGCTCGGCAGGCGCGAGGAGGAGCGAGCTATTTCCTGATGAAGAGTTGGAAGGCAGCTTTCCTGGTCGCGGCGATTGTGGCGGTTGTGCCAGGCGCGCTTCATGCCACGGGATTAACGAGCGAGCTGCGGCTGCACGACGGCGTGCCGGCGCTTTACGTCAACGGCAAGCTGACGAGCCCGGTGCTCGGGGCGCCGTACCGGCCGGATCCATCGGACTTCGAAGACCTGGTCCATGCCGGCATTTCCATCTTCGATATCTATCTCCGGTTCCGCTGGACGGCGCCGCACCAATACGATTTCAGCCAATCGGACGCGAAGCTGGAATCCTACTTAAAGCTCGATCCGCACGCGCTTTTCCTGCCGCGCATTCTGCTCACGCCGGGACCGTGGTGGTGCACGATGTATCCGAACGACATCTCGATGCACCCCGACGGCACTCCTGCCGGCATGTTTGGCGCGCCTTGCCATCCTTCCTTTGCCTCGGACAAATATCGCAAGTTGTCCCGCCAGGCGATGATCGCATTCCTCCAGCACTACGAAAGCAAATTCAGCGATCACATCGTTGGCTATCAGGTAGGCAACGGATTTGGAGGCGAGTGGCTGACGTTCAATTCCTTCTGGGAGATTCACGGCGGGCAGAAGCCGCCCGCCAAGTTCGGAGTCGAGGACTACAGCCCCGTGGCGGTCGAGGCGTTTCGGGAATGGCTGCGGAAGAAGTACCAGACGGTCGCCCGCCTGCGCGCCGCCTGGGGCGATCCGCGGGTAACCTTTGAGACCGCGACGCCGCCGGGTGAAGTCGCCCGCTACTCCACTACGCACGGCATCTTCTTCGATCCCGGCATCAGCCGGCGCGTGCCCGATTACTTCACTTTCTTCAACCAGATGGTGGGGAACGTGTTGCTCGAGAATGCGCGCTGGGTCAAGCGGTTCACGCAGGGCAAGAAGATCGTTGGCGCGTTCTACGGCTACCTCTATTGCAACTTCCCCAACCTGAGCGTGGTCCACAGCGGCCATCTCGATTTCGCGAATGTCCTTCGCTCTCCCGATGTCGATTTCATCGCCAGCCCTTACACCTACACCAACAAGCAAATTGGCGGGCCGGACTATCCGCAAACGCTTCCCACCGAGGCCGAGCTGCACGGCAAACTCTATTTCAACGAGGTGGATACCGACACCTACCTCCACCAGATCCAGTGGCGCTGGGGCGACTCGCTCGACAACCCTGCGAATTTCGAGGAGACGAAGGGCCTTCTGGTCCGCGATTACGCCTACGCGCTCACCGAGGGTTTCGGGATGTGGTGGACCGACCTCTTCGGCGGCAATTTCCACGCGCCGGACATCATCCAGCTCCTCGGCCAGCTCAAGCGGATCGACGAGCGAAACCTCGCAGCGAGCAAGCGATCGAACGCGGAAATCGCCGTCATCCTCGACGAATCAAGTTTCACCTACTGCGGGGATGGCGAACCGTTGTGGAATGCGCTCCTAAGCGCACAAGCGCAATACCAGTTCGCCTACTTCGGCGCGCCTTGGGACCAGTATTTACTCGCCGACATCGGCAACCCGAAACTGCGCGACTACAAGCTCTACATCTTCCTCAATTCGTTCCACGTGACGGCGGCCGAACGCGCCGCCATCCACGCCCGGCTCGCGCACAACCACGCGACGGCAATCTGGGTTTACGCGCCCGGCTACATCACCGATAAGCTTTCGGTCGAGACCATGCGCGAGCTAACGGGCATTCGCCTTGCGGAATCGGATACCGCGGGAGAACTGCACGTCGATGTCACGTCGCACGACAGCCCGTATACGCGCGGCCTGCCTCGAGATTTCGCCTACGGCACCGATGTTGACGTCGCGCATATCATTCGCTGGTACGACCACCAGGTTTACCTGAAGGATCCGCGCGACCCGAGCCTCGAACGCAATCTACCGGGCTTTCGCATCAGCCCGCGCTTCTGGAGCGACGATCCGGGAGCCACCGTTCTGGGCACGCTCGCCGGCGTGGACAAGCCGGGGCTCGTCGTCAAACGGATGCCGGAATGGACTTCGATCTATTCGAGCGCGCCCATCCTTCCCGCGGCCCTCTTGCGGAACATCGCGCGCGCCGCCGGAGTCAACATCTACGACGCCGCCACCGACGTCGTCTACGCCAACACGAATTTCCTGGGTATCTATTCTCCGCAAGGCGGCCGGCGAACCATTCACCTGCCGCGCCCCGCCAAGGTGGTGGATTTGCTCACCGGGCGCGTCGTCGCCGAGCGCGCCAGCCAGTTTCCGCTCACCTTCGCTCCGAATCAAAGCGTCTTGCTTCGCCTCGACCACTGAGCCGTCCATGCCCGGTCATTCCCGCCGAAGCTTGTCGCCCGCGCTACCTTCGCGCTTGGAGCGTCCCCATCGAGCCACGCCGTAAGGTCTAATCCGGATTTCTGGCCGGGATTCCGCCGTTTGGAAGATTCCCGCGTGGGGCCGGAGAGATCCTTCGCGGAGCTTACCCTGAGTGAAACGAATGGGCTCAGGATGACAGTAAGACAGGTTGTCATTCTGAGGGGCGGTTTTTGCCCCGAAGAATCTCTCCGGGAACGGCGGCGGGCACTGCTGCCCGGGCTACCTTCGCGCTTGGAGCGTCCCCATAGAGCCACGTCGTAAGATTTAAACGTAGCGCCGCGGCCTTCAGCGCGGCACGGCTGGGGTGCCCCCGGTAATTCCCCTGAAAGCTTGTCCTCCGCGAAGGCGGGGGGCGGAGTCCAGTCGTGTCCACATGCCGACCCAAGATGTTTGTCGGAAAAGCGATCTCTTTCGTCCGTGTAGCACAGGCTCCCGAACCTTCGGGACCTGCCTGTGCCGGACTCACCTGGGCCTGGGGCAAAGGCGCACAGCCAGGAATGGCTGTGCTACTTGCTTTCGCAGCATCCTGCTAGATTCTGGCGATCCGAAACCGTTTTGCGGCGGCGATGGGCAGGGAAACGTGCAGCGCGCCATCCGCCGTAGCGGATTGCGTTTGGGCGCTTCCGGCGGCAGGCTCGACGCGGTAGCGGCCAGGCCGCAGCCCGCGGATGGCGAATTCCGCCTTCTTGACGAGGCCGGAAGCATCGCTCATGCGAAGCTCTAACGAGCTGGAAGCGGTGTCGAGGGCAACCTCGTCGAATTCCGCTTGCGCCGCTTCCAAATCGATTTTCTGCTCGACGAACAGGAGCCGCTTCCTCACGCCGTCTCGGGGAAAGACGCGCACCCCATCCTTCGAGGGCGCAATGCGGCAGCCGAAGCCGATGAGCCCGAAAGACGGATCGCGCACGACGTAGGATTTGGCGGCCAGCAGGAATCCCAATTGCGCGACGCCGTTGTCGCGCGTGCGGCGAGGGCTGAAGTCCTGGACCGCCGGCGAGGAAATGAAGTCCCCGTAACCCATGCCGTCAGGCAGCAAATTGACCTGCACGCTCATGACTCCGGCGTACCCCTTCACCAGCATGTCGAGGTCGCCGGTGTCTTCGAACCCCTGGAGGAGCGCCCAGCCATTGGTGGACTCGGTATACCAGCAGGTAAGGTCGCCCTTGTTATCGTTTCCGTATTGAAACCAGACGGGCTGATCCCCGCCGCGGAGCGCCTTGATGATTTGCAAAGTCTTCCGGTTCTTTTCGGTGTTGTGGAAGTAGCGAGTGAAGAAATAGACCTGCTCGTGCGCCGTCGTGTCCACCGGAAACTCGGAGGCGTAGGGGTATGGATCCTGGACGAAAACCTCGTCGCAAGCGCGCATGGCGGCGAGAAGTGCCCGGCTCTCCTCTTGCCATCCTTCCCTCTGGATATCGGCGAGGATCTGGACCGCGTTGCCGCCGCCCATCACGCCTACGTGACCCCAGGGATCGGTTTGGAACCAGCGCAAGCAGGTGCGATACGACATCCTCAGGTATTCCTCGGGGGTCTTGTGGCGCACGAGGTCGTACTGCTTCCCTATCCGGTAAAGCGCGTGGTAGATGTTCGCGACGTGGGGATAGTTATAGGCGCGGAACGTGGTCATGCCGCGCGCTTCGGTCCACGCGCTCCACGGGCTCGAGGGATACCGTTTCACCCAGTAGAGCGAGGCGTGGACGTCGTACGTTTCGGGATCCTGGATGTATTTAAACAAGCAATCCGTGACGTAAGTTTCGAGCGTCTCGACTTCCCTGGCGGAAGGGATGCGAACGTTCTTCATGGCAAGGAACAAGGGCTCCGAGAAGCCGTATTCGTCGCTGCCACCCACCTCCCACGACTCAGTCGAAGTGCGAAACGTCGTGCCAAGCCTGTGATCGAAGGGAAGGAACATGTGGTTGCGATGGAACGGATCCTGGGGGTTCTCGTAGAACTCGCGTTCGACGATGAACTTCCCGCGCGCCTTGAGCAGCGGCTCGATCTCCTCGATGCAATAGAAAAATAGGTTAGTCCATCGCCCGTCGCCGTAATGGAGTTTCACCTGCTTCTGGCCGCGGCCCCGGAACGAGAAGGTGAGCAAGGTCTTGCCGCCCCCGCGCTTCCGCGCGTCGAGCGCGATGTTGTCGGAATAGTTCTCGATTCCTTCCAGGTCGGCCTTCGACTCCAGTTCGACGTAGGCGGGACTACCCTCCTGCACCACCATCGCCGGCACGACTCGCACCCCGAGATTGCCGGCCGCGGCCAGCTCCTGACGAGCGTCGGCGTAGCCGTGGAGGAAGGTAAACCGGAAGTGATAGGACTTCTTCTCCCCCGGCTGAAGGAGCAGTGAAGTGTGGCCATTCATCCAGGGCCCGCGGGGCCAGCGGCGCAGATTTTTCACCGCCCACGAATGCACGGCGAGGATGCTGGGACCCCGATACCAATACGCTTTCCCGCGGAAGGAGCTGTCGTCGGGATAGGCGCACTCGAGCGGAGTATCCTCGAGGGTATGCAGGAAAAGAAACGGCGGATTCCCCAGGGGCCGCTCGATCAGGACGTAGGAGCTGTGCCCGCCGATGAACGAGTGAGCGAGGACCTTTTGTTCGTGATAGCGCTTCTGGATGCCGGGGTAGACGCGGTGATAATCGGCGAAAGTGGTGGCGGGCATGCGCAGCGGATGCTCGGTCTCGTCGTTAGGGTACGGTTTGCCGGTGGCGGGATCGATCAGCAGCTCCCCTTCGTCGTTGTTGACCATCAAGGGAAATCCCAACTCGCCGAATTCCAGCACGCGCGAAGTCGTATTCCGGAGCTCGATGTCCCAGAGGAGAGACGAACCCTCGCCCGCGCGGAAGCTCATCGCGAGATCGAAACTCTTCAAACCGCCGTCATTCCGCGAGCCGCCCTGGTACGCAACGTCGAAGCGATCGGCACCCGTCGTAACGCGGCGGATGTCGGCCGACTTTCCCGTTACCTCCTGCCGCCACCTGCCGCGCAGCGGAAACTGCGATTCCGGCGTCCAATTCCAATGCGCGGGATTCGTGTCGGTGATCTCCCAAACCGTCGCCACCAGATCGCCCGTCCAGCGGGAATTGGACGCATCGACGCCGGGCGTGTTCGTTTCGTTCCCTATAAAGTTCGTGCCCAAGGGATCGCCTTCCTGCGTGATGGCGGCGATCGAACCGTAACGGCGGTCAAAATCGACGAGCATCTCTCCCGCCTTCAGCCGAAAGAGGTGGCTGCCGTCCTGTGGCGGGAGGGCCGCGGCGTCGCCGGGGACGGGCTCGCGAGCGGCAAGGGAGTCTTCCGGCGCTTCGGCGGCGGGTTCCGCCTTCGCCACGTTCGCGGCAAGCAAAGTGGTTGCCGCCACCGCGCCTACGTCCTGGAACAACTCTCTTCGCGTGATTTTGTTTGCCATGACCTTCCTCCGGAGATGTGTGGTGAAGCCTTGCCCCAAGCCGAGCGGGCGGTAGGGGCACGCGGCCGCGCGCCCCTACGGGGACCGCTTTGCCCGCGGGCGGCAACCGATGTCAGTCTCTACGCCAGCGCCTGCCGCAGATAGCCCGCTACATCGGCGACGAACCGATGCACCGAGGCCTCCGCGATGCGGTGCCCCACCAGCGCGTTCATCGTTTTGCCCACCGGCCCAAAAGGCGGCTCGTAAACCCCGCAGAAATCGAGCTGCGTCTCGGTAGCGGTGAGCGGATAGATCGCCAGTTCGCCGTTCATGACGGGGAAAAGCCGCGGCAGAGTCGCCGCCTCCCAGGCGAGCTGCAAGCGCGTGACGGCGGTGGATTTCGAGTCCGCGGCCCTTTCCTCGACGCGCTTCACGGCAATCTTGATATCGGTGTTTACGCCGATGGCGCCGAAGTCCACGTGGAGTTCTGCGGCCACCGATTGCGCTCGCGAGGCCGCGGCCTTCGTCGCTGACTGGAACACGGCGAGCGCGTTCTTGCCGAGCGCGTCGCGAACTCGTTCGTAGGGATGATTCACGTAATCGTAGAAGCGAATCTCGCGGGCGGTGCTCATCCGCTCTCTCCGTTGCCATACGCTGCAAAGGACCCTTTAGGGGTGTCCTCCTGAGCGCAGCGAAGGATCCCGACCTCGGTCTTCGAGGAATGGACGGGATGCTTCGCTTCGCTCAGCATCACACCTTGGCCTCTTGCAGCATCCCTCTAGACGCCGGCGGCCGATCCTCCTGCCGGCGACTACAGAACACTATCACACTCGAAGCTGTTGCATAACCCACCTCCCTGTAGGGCACGGCTTCAGCCGTGCCGTAAAGGCGGCCCATGAGAAAGGGCTTTAACCCCTGACGGCCGTTCGAAGCAGGTTCTGCAATCGCTTCTCGGGCTTCCGCGAATGCGGTTCTCTGACGTATATTGTGGGCGGGGTTTCAAGCTCGCGTGGGGGACGCGCTCTCCTTGCGCGAGTGTTCCCGGACGATGCGTGACCGGCCAGATGCGCGGCTCGAGGGTTGCGGATCGCGCCCGGCACGAACGAGCGAGGACGCGCCATGCCTCAGATCGACGTTCCGTTGGCACGCTCGGGCTTCGGCCAGACCGCGCGGCTCGACCGGTGGTGGGTGCAGCCTCTGCTGGTCTTTCTGGGTTTGTCCGCCTTCATCGTCTACGCTACTTGGGCCGCTTTCCAAGGGCAGCATTTCCGCTTCGGCCCTTACCTCTCGCCGTTCTATTCGCCGGAACTCGTGGGACCTGCCGGCCAGTCCTGGTTTGGCCCCATGCCGCACTGGATGCCGGCATGGGTCACCGCCGCGATCCTGATCCTTTGGGCCCCAGGCGGCTTCCGGGTCACCTGCTACTACTATCGCGGCGCGTATTACAAGGCCTTTTGGGCTGACCCGCCCTCCTGTACTGTGGGCGAGCCGCGGAAGAAGTACCTGGGCGAGCGGTCGTTCCCCTTGATCCTGCAAAACATCCATCGCTATTTCCTGTATCTGGCGTTGGTGTTTCTTGTGATCCTCGGCCGGGACGTCTGGCATGCGTTCTGGTTCGACGGCCGGTTCGGCGTGGGCGTTGGCACCCTGGTGTTGCTGACGAACCTCGTTCTGCTCACCTGCTACACGTTCGGCTGCCACTCGTTTCGGCATCTGGTGGGCGGCCTTCGCGACCGGCTCGCGGGCGCGCCGGCGTGCCGGCGCGCTTACGAATGCGCGAGCTGCCTGAATCGGCGGCACATGATCTTCGCCTGGATGAGTCTCTTCATGGTGGCTTTTGCCGATCTCTACGTGCGGCTGTGCTCGATGGGCATATGGCGGGACGGGAGGCTCTTTTAGTGAGCGAGTACATCCCGCACGAACACGATGTGCTGGTCATTGGCGCGGGTGGCGCGGGGCTCCGCGCGGCCGTCGAAGCTTCCGCCGCTGGCGTCAAAGTCGCGGTCATCACCAAATCCCTCCTGGGCAAGGCGCACACGGTGATGGCGGAAGGCGGCGTGGCCGCGGCGCTCGGGAACGTGGACGACCGCGACAACTGGCGCGTGCACTTCGCCGATACGATGCGCGGCGGGCAGTACGTGAACAACTGGCGCATGGCGGAGCTGCATGCCCGGGAAGCTCCCGCGCGGGTCCGCGAACTCGAAGCGTGGGGCGCGCTGTTCGATCGCACGGGCGACGGCCGCATTCTGCAGCGCAACTTCGGCGGGCACCGCTATCCCCGCCTGGCGCACGTCGGCGACCGCACCGGCCTCGAAATGATCCGCACGCTCCAGGATCATGGGATCCATCTCGGTCTCGACGTTTTCATGGAGCACACGATCCTCAGGCTTCTGAAGGACGGTGATCGCATCGCCGGCGCCTTCGGCTACGACCGCGAGCGCGGGCGGTTTCACCTGTTCCGGGCGAAAGCCGTCGTTCTGGCCACGGGCGGCATCGGCCGAGCCTACAAGATCACCAGCAATAGCTGGGAATACACGGGCGATGGGCACGCGCTTGCGTATCATGCCGGCGCTTCCCTGATGGACATGGAGTTCGTCCAGTTCCACCCAACGGGAATGATCTGGCCGCCAAGCGTGCGCGGCATCCTAGTCACCGAAGGCGTGCGGGGCGAGGGCGGCGTGCTACGGAACCGGCTGGGCGAGCGGTTCCTCTTCCACGACATTCCGCCGCTCTACGTCAACCAGACGGCCGCTTCCGAGGAGGAAGGCTGGCGCTACACGCAGGGCGATAAGAACGCGAAACGGCCCCCGGAGCTGCTCACTCGCGACCACGTGGCCAGGTGCATCCGGCGCGAGGTGCGGGAAGGGCGGGGCAGCCCGCACGGCGGCGTGTTTTTGGACATCGCCTGGATCAAGGAAAAACTCCCCAACGCCGCCGAGCACATCCGGAAGAAGCTGCCCAGCATGTATCACCAGTTCAAGCAGCTGGCCGATATCGACATCACCGCGGAGCCGATGGAAGTCGGGCCCACCACCCACTACATGATGGGAGGAGTGCGGGTGGACGCCGACTCCCAAATGTCCGATGTCCCCGGCCTCTTCGCGGCGGGAGAATGCGCGGCGGGTTTGCACGGAGCGAACCGGCTGGGAGGCAATTCGCTCTCCGACCTGCTGGTCTTCGGCCAGCGCGCCGGGGAATACGCCGCGCGCTTCGCGCGGGAGTGCCCGCTCCCCGGCGTGGACGCGCGGGAAGTCGAAGCCGCGGAGCGGCGGGCGCTCGCCCCTTTCGGCCGAAGCAGCTCGGAGAATCCCTACTCGGTGCAACACCGCTCGCAGGAGGTGATGCAGGAACTCGTGGGGATCGTGCGCACGGAGCGGGAGATGGTCGAGGCGCTCGAGCGCCTTCGCGAGCTTCACGCCGCAGCCGAGCGCGCCGGCGTCGACGGGAACCGCGAATACAACAATGGCTGGCACACCGCGCTCGACCTCGATAATCTGCTCGCCGTTTCGGAAATGGTGGCGCGAGCGGCGCTCGAGCGGAAGGAGAGCCGCGGCGCCCATTTCCGCGAGGACTATCCCTCGAAAGACGAGCAGTGCGGGAAATGGAACCTAGTGGTGCGGAAGGGCGCGGGTGGCGAAATGGAGTTCACCCGCGTGCCGATACCGCCCTTGCGCGACGAGCTTGCCGCGATTCTTCGGGAGATGCAGTAATGGCCAAGGCGACGTTTCGGATTTGGCGCGGGGAGCGGGGCCGGGGCGCGTTTTGCGAATACGACACGGAAGTCGCCCCCGGCATGGTGGTTCTCGATGCCGTCCACCAGATTCAGGCGGAGCAGGCCGGAGATCTCGCGGTGCGCTGGAACTGCAAGGCCGGCCGGTGCGGCTCGTGCTCGGCCGAGATCAACGGCATGCCGAAATTGATGTGCATGACCCGGCTGAACGCCCTCGCGCTCGATCGGCCGGTGACGATCGAGCCGATGAAGGCCTTTCCCCACGTCAAGGATCTCGTCACCGATCTCGCCTGGAATTACGCGGTGAAGCGGCGCATCCCGCCTTTCCAGCCGCGGAAACCCGACGCGCCCGACGGCACCTGGCGCATCGCGCAGGCCGACGTCGACCGCGTGCAGGAGTTTCGGAAGTGCATCGAATGCTACCTCTGCCAGGACGTTTGCCACGTCTTGCGCGAACACCACCTACACGAGCAATTCATGGGGCCGCGCTTCCTGGTCTATACCGCCGCGCTCGAAATGCACCCGCTCGACGTGGACGACCGGCTGGCCCCGCTCAAGAAGGAATTCGGGGTGGGCCTCTGCAACATCACCAAATGCTGCACCAAGGTATGCCCCGAGAGCATCGCCATTACCGATAACGCCATCATCCCGCTCAAGGAGCGAGTGGTGGATCGCTTCTTCGATCCGCTGACCAAGCTGTTTCGGATTTTCGGCCATTCGGAAACGTAGGAGTTCTCTATGTCCTTTGAACTGAAAACGATTTCGGTGCAAAGCATTCCCGAAGCGCTCGCCAAGGCCCAGCGCTACCGGCTCTTGGGCGAGCCCACGCTCGCCGAGAGCATCTGCCTCGATATCCTGGCCGTGGTTCCCGATCATCAGCAGGCTTTGGTTTCCCTGCTTCTCGCCCGCACCGATCAGTTCCACTCGAATGCCCATGCGAAACCGGCGCAAGACGTGCTCGCCCGAATTCAAGGCGACTACGAGCGAGCCTACTACGCCGGAATCGTCTGGGAACGGCTGGGCCACGCGCGCATTCGCCAGAGCGGCGCGGCGGCAGGCCCCGCCGCGTATCACGCGCTGCGGGAAGCGATGGGCCACTACGAAAGGGCCATGCGCTTCGCTCCCCCGGGCAACGACGACGCCATTCTCCGCTGGAACACCTGCGCTCGCGTGATTCTGCAGAATCCCGGTATCCGCCCACCGTCCGAAGAACAGGCGGATGCCTGGGTGGACCACGAAGCCACTCCCGGCCCTTCCGGCACGTAGGCGTTCCCTGGAGCTTCCTCATCATCGGCTCGAGTAGGTGCCTGTTTCACAAGCCGCCGATGATACGGATCGATTGACCGGCCTGCGGCGTCTGCTCCGAGGCGTCTCTCGCGGTTTCCCGTTCGCTCCTGGCTTCCGTCTCTCCGCCAAGCCGCATCGTGCGAAGTAGAATCGCCCACCCCTTAAACCGCTTTTCTCACGATTCGCGAGTCGCTTCGCGAGAAAAGCGGCCTAGGAGGTTCCCGACCACCCGGACCGCGGCACAAACGACCGGAAGCTGCCGGCCTCGAAACACGGGTCCCGAGACACGGGCCACGAGACACGGGTCACGGCCTCTTGATGAACGTCCCGGCCTGCAGCTCTGCGTACGCCCGGCGCAACTGCTCCTGCGTGTTCATCACGATCGGGCCGTACCAGGCCACCGGCTCCTCGATCGGCTTCCCGGAAACCAGCAGGAAGCGCATGCCCTGCTCGCCGGTTTGCACCCTGATCTCGTCGCCCCGATCGAAGAGAACGAGCGAGTGGTTCCGGGCGTCGTAGACCGGCGCGGCTACCGGATTCTCCACCTTGTCGGTCAGCACCGCGCGAGGAGCCGAAGCGTCTCGAAAGGTGCCTTCGCCCTCGAAAACGTAGGCGAAGGCGTTCCGCTCCGTTTCGATTTTGAGTTGTTTCCGTATCCCGGGCGGCACGAAGATGTCGAGGTAGCGGGGATCGGCGGCGACTCCTTCTACCGGCCCCTTTTTCCCCCAGAACTCGCCGCAGATCACTCGCACGCGCGTGCCGTCGTCATCGGTGACCTCGGGAATCGCGCTGGATGGGACGTCCTGATAGCGCGGGTCGGTCATCTTCAGCGATGCCGGCAGGTTGGCCCACAACTGGAAGCCGTGCATCCGCCCTCGTGAATCGC
Organism: Acidobacteriota bacterium; assembly: GCA_021788095.1. GTDB lineage: Bacteria > Acidobacteriota > Terriglobia > Acidiferrales > UBA7541 > JAKASX01. Next base: position 46,314 of record JAJYLB010000008.1, read on the forward strand.
CCTTGGGCATCTCCTGATGCAGGATCCCGCTGCCGGCGGTCATCCACTGGACGTCACCCGCCGTCATCTTGCCCTGGTTGCCCAGGCTGTCGCCGTGCTCGACGGAGCCGGCGAGGACGTAGGTGATGGTTTCGATCCCCCGATGGGGATGCCAGGGAAACCCGGCGAGATAATCCTCCGGATTGTCGTTCCGGAAGTCGTCGAGCAGGAGGAAAGGGTCGAAATCCTTCGTCTGCCCGAACCCGAACGCGCGCTCGAGCTTGACCCCGGCGCCTTCGATGGTCGGCTTGGGGGAAATGATCTTTCTTACCGGACGAAGCGACATAACGTTTCTCCTTTCGGGCGGCGGAGCGATTGCCGGCCGGGAAAGCCGGGGGGAAACGCTCAGGCCCCGACGAATTGAACGTCGAGAGCGATGGCGACTTCCTCGCCCACGAGAACACCGCCGGCTTCGAGAGCGGCATTCCAATTCAAGCCGAAGTCCTTGCGATGGATCTTCGTCTTCGCTTCTATTCCGATGCGGCTTTTGCCCCACGGGTCGCGGACAGGCTCGGACGGGCCCTCCACCGTGAAAACGACTTCGCGGCTGACGCCGTGGATCGTGAGGTCGCCGGTCACTTCCAGCGAGCCGTCGTCGCCGCGAGTGACGCGGCGGGAGACGAAAGACAGGGTGGGGAACTTCTCGACGTCGAAAAAGTCGGCGCTGCGGAGATGGGCGTCGCGCTGCGGCTCCCGTGTATTTAGCGAGGCGGCGTCAATCGTCGCTTCGATGCGGGAGTTGCGCGGGTCCGCCTCGTCCAAGCTGAGCGAACCGGAAATCCCGCTGAATTCCCCCTTCACGTTCGAAATCATCATGTGCCGGACCTTGAACTCCGCGACGGAGTGGGCCGGGTCGATCTTCCAAGTGGTGACCTGCGGTGCAACGGTGGTATTCATCTCGTCCTCCTGACGCCTTAGATGCGGGAGAACGATATTCGTTGCAACGACTAATTCGCACCCCGACGGGGCCGTAGAGGATCACCGGCGATCGAGATCCTTCGCTTCGCTCAGGATGACACAGATTACACGCTGTCATCCTGAGGGGCGTATTGTGCCCCGAAGGATCTCGAGCCACGTGCGCCATGCCCGCTTCTGCGGACCGAGGGCCTCGCGGCTCCTGGGAAAAGCGGGTTAGAGGCCTGTTGCAGCCCGCTGTTTAGGAGAGCCGGGCGCGCGCTAACCGCAATAGCTGGGCAAGCTTGCGCAGGCGCCCGGGGCCCAGGTGGCCCAGCTGCCGCTGGTGCGCTTCGCGCACCGGCCGGTCGAGCCGCGCCAGAAGCCGCAGGCCCGCGGAGGTGATCCGGGTGACCACCCGCCGGTGATCGGCAGGTTCCCGGCGGCGGGCGATCAGACCTCGCTTCTCCAAGCGGTCAAGCAACCGGGTGATGTCGGGGTCTCGGGTAATCATGCGTTTGGCGATTTCGCCGCACACCAGGCCTTCGGGAGCCCCGCGGAGGATCCGCAGGACGTTGTACTGGGTGAGAGAGAGATGCTCCGCCTTGATCGCGCGAGCCGGGCCGGCGGAAAGAAGGTCCGCGGTGCGCCACATGTCCAAGAACGCCGCTTCCTCCAGGGCGGGGGTCGCCGGCTGCCCGGCGCCTGCGGGGCGTGCCTGCTCCTTCATATTAGAGATATTATATGTTGCAACGACAAAAGCCAAAACGGCCAGTACACCCGGCAGGCGGCAGGAAGCTAGAATAGGGGTGGGGAAAGAACGATGGGGAACACCCGGGAAAGGCAACCCTCGTTACCAAGGAAGGTTCTCACCGAGACGAGCGCTGAGGAGGCGAGCGGAAAATGTTGTTCACGTGTGGCGATGGCCTCAGGAATAGGAGACGGCACGTTGCTGTGTGGTCGCTCCTGGTGTTGGCGGCACTGTCACTTCCTTCACCGTTGCGGGCGCAGCAACAAGGGCCGATCACGCCCCCTCCGGTAGCGCCGCCTTTGACCATTCCCGTGCCTGCCGGCCAGCCGTCCAAGCCTCAGCCGGCATCCAAGCCTCAAAACCAGGGAAAACCCCAGCAGGTTTCCTACCCCATCACCCACGAGCCGCCTTCGACCCCGGTGGACCAGATCATTCAGCATTTCGCCGCGCACGAGGCCGAATTCCGGACCGCGATCAATGGCTACACCTACCGGAAAACGGTCATCGTGCAGACCATCGACTCCGAAGGGGATGTAGATGGCGAATACCGTATGACGACCGACATCACCTATAGCCCATCGGGTCAGCGCTACGAAAAGGTCACCGATGCACCCGTTCCCACGCTCACGCGCATCTCCCTCAGCCCGGAGGACCTGGCGGACCTGAGGAATATCCAGCCGTTCGTTCTCACCACCTCGGAACTGCCCAAGTACAACGTCACGTACGTTGGCCGGCAAAGAGTGGACTACGTGCATACCTACGTCTTCGACGTGGCGCCGAAAAAAATCGAGAAACACCAGAGGTATTTCCAGGGACGCGTTTGGGTGGATGTCCACGACCTGGCTATCGTCAAGACCGATGGGAAAGCGGTTCCGGACATCCGCAAGGGCAGTGAGGAAAATCTGTTTCCCAGCTTCACGTCCTACCGCGAGAATATCAAGGGCACCTACTGGTTCCCCGTCTACACCTACGCCGACGACGTTCTGCATTTCGGCTTGGGTTACGGGGGCGACGTTCACGTCCAAATGATCATCCGCTGGACGGACTACAAACGCTTCCGGGTCTCGGTCAAAGTCGTCGGCTCGCCCCAGCCGCATCCCTGAAGCAGGGGACAGGTGACCCGCCCGCCTCCGGCGGGCGTCGGCGGCAAGGCAGGGAGCAGGGGGGACGGCGAGCGAACGGCGAAAAGCAGATTCCTCCCGACGGTCGGAATGAAGATCCTCGAGGAACGACGGACGGCAGTAGCGGGGGTGAAGCGCGCACCGCTTCTCTTCTTCGCGGTAGGGGGCGCCGTAGGTGCCCCTGCGCGCGTAACTGAATCGGTCGAACAATCGGAACCATCGGAAATGACAGATAGCGGAGGAACCCATGGCGGTGAAACAACTCTCTGCGGGTGTGTCCGGCAGCCTTTCGCTGGGCGGAGAACTCTCCGTGCATCGCCTCGGTTTCGGCGCGATGCGTATCACGGGAGAAGGCATTTGGGGCCCTCCGAAGAATCGCGCCGAAGCGATAGCCGTGTTACGCCGGATGGCGGAGCTTGACGTTAATTTCATCGACACGGCGGACTCCTATGGTCCCGGCGTGAGTGAAGAGCTGATTGCGGAGGTTTTGTCCCCTTACCCGAAGAATCTGGTGATTGCCACCAAGGCCGGCTGGAATCGGCCCGGACCGGGCCAATGGACCCACGATGCTACTTCCGCGCATCTTCGCAGTGCGGTCGAAGGCAGCCTGCGAAGACTGCGAATCGAGCGCATTGACTTGCTCCAACTGCACGCGCCGGATCACTTGGTGCCTTTCGAGGATTCCGTCGCGACCTTAGCCCGACTCAAGAACGAAGGAAAGATACGGCTCATCGGACTTTCCAACGTGACGCAGGAACACATCGCGCGCGCGCGCCGCATCACCCCGATTGCTTCGGTGCAGAATCGGTACAGCTTCGCCGATCGGGAATGGGACTATGTGGTGGATTATTGCGAACGCAACGGCCTGGCCTTCATTCCGTGGTTCCCCTTGGGCGCTGGCCGAGTTGCCGGCCAGATCCCCGATCGGATCGTACAAACGCACGTTGCCACCCCGTTCCAAATCGCGATTGCGTGGCTCTTGAAACGATCGCCGGTCATGCTGCCGATTCCCGGAACTTCGTCGGTGAAGCATCTCGAAGAGAATGTCGCCGCAGCCGCCTTAAAACTTACCGACGAAGAGTTTCAAACACTTTCGCAAGCACCGGAATTGGCGGCTAGCCGCTGAATTCCCGGCGGTGGTTCCTCGATCCGGCCTGACGTAACCAGACAGAGGGGAAGGCAGGGCACAGGTCAAAGGGAACAGGGGTCGGGGACGAGCAGCAAATAGCAGGTTCGTCCCGGCGTGTGGCGCGACAACTGGGCTGGGGGCCGGGCGGCGCGCTGCCAGCAACGTGCTGCGACCCCCGTGGCGCGGGTGCCTGCCCCGATTCTTTCGGTCGGCGTCCCGCCCGCGACCTTTGGAGCCCGCGCCGAACCAACCGAGCGCACAGCCCGCACACCCAGCCATTCCCGCGAACGCGGGAGTCCAGTCGTGTCAACGCACCGCACTAAAATGTCTGTCTAGAGGAGCAGGCTCCTACGATTTTGTGGCACCAAGCGCTGGGTGTGCGCGGCGGGATTGCCGCACCGAGTGCGGACGGCGAGCAATTTGGTAGTTTCCCCGGGTTTAGCCGTCAGGCGCGGCATGGGCTCGAAGGGGCGGCCGAGAAGGTCGGCGTCTATTCCGCCGGCGGGACAGGCAAACCGGTGAAGCGAAGGCCTGCGGCGTGCACTTCATAGCGCACATTGATGGCGATCAGCAGCGCGGCCAACTGCTCGGCCAAGCGCGCCATTTCGAGCGGGCCACCGTTGATTGCGCGGACGCCGGGAATCTTCTCGGCGAGTTTCATCGCCGTCCGGCGAGCGGTTTCGTCGCTCGAGCAGACCACCACATCGCAGCCGGCGGCTTCTCGTTCTTCTGGCCGATCCTCACCTGGAAGCCCTGCACGGTTTGTCGGAACAAGTCTTAGGCCGTGATTTCTCTGCGGCACGCGGAAATTTCCGAGTAGCGCATAGCCCTCTGGGTTAAAATCTGAGCGCCCGAAATGGTGCCTCCCGATCCTCTAAAACCGATACGGTTTTCCCCTCATGCTGCGGAGCAGTGCATTGAACGAGGGACGAGCGAGGACGAAGTCCGCTACGCGATACAGCACGGAACTCGCGAAGCCGCCAAACGTGAGCGATGGCTCTACCGGTGCAACTTCCAGTACAATTCGAGGTAGCAGGGCCGCGCTTACGCGGTAAAGCAGGTTGCCCCGGTCGTGGTAGTGACGGGAGCCGAGATCGTCGTTGTGACCGTCTACACGTTCTACTTCTGAGGCGAGGCCGCGATGAAGATCACCTACGACAAGGAAGTGGACGCACTCTACATTCGCCTGCTTGAAGGCGAGTACGAATGCCATACGCTTCGGCTCACGGACGAGATCAGTCTCAACATCGGTGAAGGGGAAATCCTGGTTGGCATCGAAGTGCTTGATGCTAAGGAATTGCTGGGGCGGGGCGACCTGCCCAAAGTTGTTCTCGAAAACCTTTCCGTCGTCCAACCCTAATTCGCGAATCGCACGAAGCGACTGATCAAGATTCCCAACCGGCGAAGCGCGTAGCCATCAGGCGCGGCACGGGCTCGAAGGGGGGCCGAGGAAGTCGGCGTCTATTCAGACGGCGGGACAGGCAAACCGGTGAAGCGAAGGCCTGCGGCGTGCACTTTATAACGCACATTGATGGCGATCAGCAGCGCAGTCAACTGCTCGGCCAAGCGCGCCATTTCGAGAGGGCCACCGTTGATCGCGCGGACGCCGGGAATCTTCTCGGCGAGTTCCATCGCCGTTCGGCGAGCGGTTTCGTCGCTCGAGCAGACCACCACATCGCAATCGGCCGGCTTGTCGTCTTTCAGCAGTTCAGCCGAGAGTGAGTGAAAGGCGGCGGCAACCACCACTCCTTTCGGGACAAGCTCGGCCGCCTGCTCGGCCGCCGAGCCCTGCCAGACGCCCAGCGTGCGCGTCGCGCGACCGCCCACCGTCGCGGCCAGCGGCACGGTGGTATCGATCAATACCGTGCCCGGCTGGAAGGCCGACTTCAATCCCTGAAGCGTGCTTGCCTGCGAAGTAAACGGGACCGTCAGCACCGCGACGTTTGCCGCAGCCACCGCCGCCGCGTTTTCTCGTCCCTGGATGCGCGCGCCGGGCACGGCCCTGGCGATTTCGGCGGCGCGCTCGGCCGCCCGCCCTTCGTCACGCGAACCAATGATTACCGTTTCTCCCGCCAGCGCCCAGCGCCGGGCCAGCCCCATGCCTTCGGCCCCGGTTCCTCCCACAATCGCAATCACACGTTCCACGGCAACCTCGCTCGGTAAACGAAATTCGTTTCGGCCTTGGGGCTCCGACCCTCGAAAAGTCGCGTCACGAACCTCCGACTCGGGGCTAAAGAGTCCCGTGGGTCTGCCGGCGGAGGAACGATCCGCGGCCGGGCCGGCCCAGAAACTCCCCGTCGTCCAGAATGACTTCACCCCGGCTGAGCACAGTCCGGGGAACGCCCTTCACCCGCATTCCCTCGAACATGGAGTAGTCCACATTCATATGGTGGGTCTTGGCGCTGAGCACGCTTTCCGCCTCGGGATCGAAGATGACAAGGTCGGCGTCGGAACCGACAGCGATCGTCCCCTTGCGCGGATAGAGGCCAAAGAGCTTGGCCGGCGCCGTCGCCACCAGTTGCACAAAGCGATTGGGCGAGAAGTGGCCGCCATGAACGCCGCCGCTATAGGTAAGGCTCAAGCGGTGCTCGACTCCGGGACCTCCGTTGGGGATTTTCGTGAAATCGTTCTTGCCCATCTCTTTCTGCTCCTTGAAACAGAAGGGGCAGTGGTCCGTGGAAACCACCTGGAGATCGTCCTGGGCGAGCCCGTGCCAGAGCTTCTCCTGATTCCACTTTTCCCTCACCGGGGGAGAGAAAACGTATTTGGCGCCCTCGAACCCGGGCACATCGATATTCTCGAGCGAGAGGAACAGGTACTGGGGGCACGTTTCGGCGAAGACGGGCAGGCCGCGCTCGCGCGCCTCCCGCACGCGGTCGAGCGCCTGGCTGCAAGAGAGATGGACGATGTACACCGGAGCACCGGCCATTTCGGCCAGTGCGATGGCCCGGCCCGTCGCTTCGGCCTCGGCCACGGTCGGCCGGGTGAGCGCGTGGTATTTGGGCGCGCGTTTCCCTTCGGCGAGAGCCCGCTGCACGATCACGTCGATCGCGCCGCCGTTTTCCGCGTGCAGGCAGATGAGGGCGCCCGTATCGGCCGCGGCAGACATCGCGCGGAAGATCGTGGCGTCGTCGAGCAGGAAGACGCCCGGGTAGGCCATGAAGAGCTTGAAGCTGGTGACGCCCTCGCTCACGAGCGCTTTCATCTCCTTCGCGTGAGCGTCGCTGAATTCCGTGACGATGCAATGGAAGGCGTAGTCGATGGTCGCTTTGTTTTCGGCCTTCTTCATCCACGTGTCGAACGCCTGCCGCAGCGTCTGACCGTGATACTGAATGGCGAAATCGACGAGCGTGGTCGTTCCGCCCCAGGCGGCGGCGCGCGTGCCGGTCTCGAAATCGTCGGAACTGGTGGTGCCGCCGAAGGGCATGTCCAGGTGCGTGTGCACGTCGATGCCGCCGGGCATCACCATCCGTCCGGCCGCGTCGATGGTGCGCCGGGCCCCCTCGGCCGGCAGGTCGCGCGCGATGGCAATGATTTTGCCGCCGGCGATGGCGATGTCGGCGGAGTAGGTGTCGGTGGCGGTTACGATCTTGCCGTTGCGAATCTGCGTGTCGTAGGGCATGTTCGTCTCCCTGGCGTCCTATCGAAAATGCGGGAGGATGTCGCGCGCGTAGGCGTCCAGCGTGGCCTCCTCGTCGCCGGACATGAGATAGATATTGAACTGCGTCACGCCCACCTCTTCCAGTTCCTGGAGTTTTTTCCGGTGCTCCTCCGCCGTGCCGACCACGGCAAAACGGTCGGCCACCTCGTCGCTCACAAAATTGGCGTTCGAGCTTTCGACTTCGCAGTGATGCAGGTAATCGTAGCCGCTCCGGTCGCGGATGTAAGCGGTCAGCCGGCTGGGCAATTCCTCCGGCTTGTAGCGCGAGACCAGATCCACCACGTGATTCGATACGAGCGCGGGGAACCAGCGCACGTGTTCCCGCGCCTCCTCCCGATCCGCCGAAACCCAAACGGCCGCGGCCGACATCACTTCGATCGATTTCGGATCCCGGCCCGCCTGCCGCGCCCCCTCTCGTACGAAACCGAGGCACCAGTCCACCAGGGGCGGATCGGCGAATTGCAAGATGACGCCATCGGCCACGCGCCCGGCGAGCGCGAGCACCTTCGGCCCGTAGCCGGCAACCCACACGCGCGGGGTCCCGCCGGCCCAGGTCAACCGGACCGGCGAGCCCTCGAAGGTGATTTCCTTCCCCGCCGTCAAATCGCGAAAGTCGCGGATGGCCTCTTCCAGGTGGGCAACCGTCGTCGGCCGCTTGCCCATCACGCGCCGGGAACTATCGCCGCGGCCGATTCCCAACTCCATCCTTCCGCCGGAAATTTCGTTTAGCGTTGCAAAAAGACTCGCCGTTACCGTCAGGTCGCGCACGGCGGGATTCGTCACGCAGGTTCCCAAGTGCATGGCGCGGGTGTTCGCCGCCATCAGGGTCAGGAGGGGATAGGGGTCTTTCCACAAAACGTGGGAATCGAACAGCCAGCCGTAAGAAAACCCGCGCTCCTCCGCCGCTCGCGTCAAGCGTATCAACCGGTCCGAGGAAAGATCCCCTTTCAGAGTGATTCCAAATTGCATGGCGCTGCCTCCGTCGTGAGTGGCGAAGAGGTCTTTCTCGCGGCGTCAATACGTGCGCGACTCGCGTTTGCCGCCGGTGAAGTCGATGTAAACGCTCTTGACCTCGGTGAAGAAGTCCACGGCCACATGGCCCATCTCCCGGAGTCCGATTCCGGTCGCCTTCATGCCGCCGAAGGGAAGATGCGCCTCGCCCCCGACGGTCGGGGAATTGATATGGGTGATGCCGGTCTCGATCCGCTCGATGAAGGCGAACATCTTGGCCCCGTCGTTGGTGTAGAGCGCGCTGGAAAGGCCGTAGCGCACCGAATTGGCAACGCCGAGGGCTTCCTCGAAGTCCCGCACCCGCACCACCGAGAGCACCGGCCCGAAGATTTCGTCCTGGGCGAGCGCGCTGTCGGGGGCGACATCGTCGAAAATCGTGATCGGCACGAAATACCCGCGATCGTAGGTCCCGCCGGTGAGCCGTTCGCCTCCCAACAGCAAACGGGCCTCCTTCTTGCCCATCTCGATGTAGCGGTAATCGGTCTCGAGCTGCTGCTCGTTCACCGCCGGGCCCATGTCCACGTCGGGATCCAGGCCGTTGCCTACCTTCCAGGCCCTCGCGCGGCTCACGATCGATTCCAGGAAGCGATCGGCAACGTCTTCCTCGATCACTACGCGGCTGGTCGCCGTGCAGCGCTGGCCGGTGGAAGCGAAGGCCCCGTAGAGCGCCGCCTCGACAGCCAGCTCGATATTTGCGTCACCGAGCACCACCAGGGGGTTCTTTCCCCCCATTTCGCACTGACACTTTTTCGACCTCTCGGCCCCGCTGCCGTAGATGCGCGCACCCACCTCATTCGATCCGGTGAAGGAGATGGCCTGGACGTCCGGATGCTCGAGCAGCGCGCCGCCGGCCTCCTTGCCCGAGCCGATCACCATGTTCACCACTCCGGCCGGGACGCCCGCGTCCTGGAAGATTTCCACCACGAGCGCCGCGGTTTGCGCAGTGTAAGTGGAGGGTTTGAGCACGACCGTGTTTCCCGCAACGATAGCCGGCGCGATCTTCCACACCGGAATCGAGACGGGGAAATTCCAGGGGGTGATCGCGCCCACCACGCCCATCGGCTGCCGGAGGGTGTAGACGAAGTTATTCGGCAGATCGCTCGGCAGCGTTTCGCCGGAGAGGCGCGTTCCTTCCCCGGCCATGAATTCCAGGATGCGCACCGACTTGATGACTTCTCCCTGGGCGTCTTTGAGCGTCTTACCCTCTTCCCGCGTCATCAGCCGGGCCAGATCTTCCTTCCGCTGCTCCATCAGCAGCGCGGCGCGCGCAAGCATCCGGCCGCGGGCCGGGGCCGGCACCGCCCGCCAGGCCGGGAATGCCGCGCGAGCGGCCTCAACGGCGTCGCGCGCTTCCGCGGCGGTCGAGAGGGGCACCACGGAAACCACTTCCTCCAGATCCGCGGGGTTTCGCCGCTCGACCCAGCGCGTCGTTCGCGAGGCGACCCATTCCCCATGGATGAAATTACGGCAGATTCGCCCTTGGGTGGCTGGCGTAGCCATGTTTCACACTCCCTGGCTGGCGCCGGCCGCTAGGCCGGCACCCGCACCTGCCCGAGCGACTTGTCGAGCAGCCGGCTGGCTTCGTCGACGTCGGCTTTGGAAATATTCAGCGGCGGCGCCAGGCGGATGCAGTTTCCATAGAGGCCGCCCTTGCCGATGAGCAGGCCGTTCTCCCGCGCTCGCTCGAGAAGTTGGTTTGTTTCCTGCGGCGCCGGTTCCTTCGTTTTCCGGTCGCGCACGAGTTCCAATCCGAGCATCAATCCCTTGCCGCGCACCTCCCCGATCAGGGGATATTTCTGCTGCAGCTCGTCCAGCTTCTCCCGGAAGTAGGCCCCCACCGTATCGCAATTTTCCAGCAGATGCTCCTCTTCGATCACGTCGATGGTCGCCCGGGCCGCTACCGCGCTTACGGGATTGCCGCCGAAGGTGGAGATGGTCAGGCCCTGGAATTTCCCGGCGATCTCAGGGCGGGTGACGGTCGCGCCCATCGGTGCGCCGTTGGCGATGCCCTTGGCGCAGGTGAGGATGTCGGGCACGACTTCCCACTGCTCGATTCCAAACCACTTCTTGCCGGTACGGCCAAAGCCGGTCTGCACTTCGTCGGAGATGAACAGGCCGCCGTACTCCTTCACCGCGCGGAAAACGATCTTGAAATACTCGGGCGGCGGGGTGATGAAGCCGCCGACGCCCTGGATCGGCTCGGCGATGAAGGCCGCCGGCGCCCCGCTCGAGGCCGTTTCGATCAGGTTGCGCACGTCATTGGCGCACGCCACGCCACAATCGGGATAGTGCAGGCCGAGGGGGCAGCGGTAGCAATAGGGGTTGATGGCGTGCTCGATGCCCACGCTCACTACCCCGCCACGCCGCCAGGCCGCGTGCGCCGTCAGCGTTTTGGCCAACTGCGAACCGCCCGAGTAGGCGTGCCGCAGCGCGATCACGTCGTAGCGCCCGGTGGCCATCCGCGCCAGCATCACCGCCGCTTCATTCGCCTCGGTGCCGGAATTCGAAAAGAAGCTCTGGGTCAGCTTGCCCGGGGTGATCTGGGCGATCCGTTCCGCCAAGCCGACGATCTGCTCGTTCGGGTAGAGCGTCGAAAGATGCTGCAGCCGTTTCACCTGCTCCGCGACGGGCCCCGAAACCTTCGGGTGGCAGTGGCCCACCTGGATGGTCAGGATGCCTCCGAAGAAATCGAGATACCGGCGTCCCTCGATGTCCCAGACGTATTGCATCGAGGCGTGGTCGGCGACGAGCGGGTGCTCGAAGAAATTCGTAACCGCGGGCCAGAGGTATTCGCGGTGCTTGCGCACCACTTCGGCGCTGCGATCGGACTTTTGCGGCACGGATGCGGTCATGGGTTCTCTCCCCGAACATCTCTCGCCCGGCAGGGGGATCGGCTCTGGCGAGGGGGGTCCCCCGGCCGCGGCGGTTAGTCGGACGCTTCAGCCTCGCCGGCAATGCTGGCTCTGCCGATCGGTCCGTAGCTCTCGGGCCGGCGGTCGCGGAAGAACTGCCACACTGCGCGCACCTCGTCGATTTCTCCGAGGTTGAGGTCGGCGTGGAGCATCTCGTCCTTGTCGCGCGGCGATTGCGCGACGATCTTGCCGCGAGGGTTGCAGAAATAGCTCTTCCCGTAGAATTCTCCGATCTTCCACGGCTGCTCGGTGCCCACGCGGTTGATCGCGGCCACGAAATATCCGTTGGCCACGGCGTGCGCCGGCTGCTCCAGTTCCCACAGGTATTCACTCAAGCCGGCGACCGTTGCCGAGGGATTGTAGACGATCTCGGCGCCGTTCAGCCCCAGGATTCGCGCGCCCTCGGGGAAATGCCGGTCGTAGCAGATGTAGACGCCCACCTTCGCGTAGCGCGTAGCGAATACGGGGTAGCCGGTATTGCCCGGAGTGAAATAAAACTTCTCCCAGAAGCCGGGATTGCAGTGCGGGATGTGGTGTTTGCGATAACGCCCCAGGTAGCGGCCGTCGGCGTCGAACACGGCCGCCGTGTTGTAGAAGACGCCGGGCATGTCCACTTCGTAAATCGGAACGACCATCGCCATCCGGTAACGCTTGGCCAGTCTCTGCATGCGAAGCAGCGTCGGGCCATTCGGCACCGGCTCGGTGAGTTCGTACCAACGGGTCTGCTGCTCGGCGGGGAAATAGGGCCCGTAAAAAAGCTCTTGGAGTCCCAGGATTTTCACTCCACGCTTGGCGGCCTGCGCGATCAGCCGCTCGTGCTTCTTGATCATCCGCTCCCTGATCTCCGATAGGGCGAATTTCTCCGAAGACCATTCGCAACGCGCTTGGATCAGCCCGCATCGCACCACCCTTGCCATGCTGTCCCTCCAAGACCAATAACCCAGCCGCTCATTCTACTCCCGAAAGATCCTGCGGGCCGCATGCCCGTGCGCCGCCGACGCGAGGCCCGGGCGCCACGGTGGGCAATACCGCAGGAAGACTCGCCCCCGAAGTCGGCCGGTGCGGCGCGGGGAGAACCATCTCTCCCTTGCTTTCAGTACCGGTCTGGCATACGCTGGCCGCCGGATTCAGGGCCGAAAAGGGAGACCCCGGCGGGGAAGAGCTTTGAAATTCGCGCCGGGCACAGACGCGGCTCGGGACGGCTATTGGAGGTGCTCAGGTGACGACCCAAACGAAGCGAGGGAAGGTGTGTGTGTGCTTGTTGGGCATCTTGACGGGGATTCTGTTCGCGCTACCCGCGCGCAGTCAGAGTTCGACCGCAGGAGCGATCCAGGGGACGATCCGCGACCCCTCCCGGGCGGTCATTGCCAGCGCTCGGGTAACCCCGCGACAAATACAGCCACCGGTGTGTCGTTGGCCACCACCAGCGATGCGAGTGGCTTTTACACCTTTCCGCTCCTACCAGTCGGGACTTACACCATTGCCGTTCAACACGCCGGCTTTGCCAAGGTAGCGCGGGAAAACGTGGCGGTGGCCGTGGGCGCTCAGTTGACATTGGACCTGAGCCTGCCACTCGCCCAGCAGTCGTCAACAGTGACCGTAACCAGCCGCGCGCCCATCCTTGAGGCGACCCGGAGCGCCGTCAGTGCGAATGTCAGCTCGCGGTCGATCGCGAATCTGCCAGTAAACGGCAGGAACTTTATGGACTTCGTCCTCCTCACGCCCGGCGTGACCACCGACGTCCGCACCGGCGACATCAGCTTCGCCGGCCAGCGGGGAACGCTGAATTCGCTCGTCGTCGATGGCGCGGACGACAACAACACGTTTTTCGGCCAGACGCTCGGCAGGACCGGGTCGGGACGCGCGCCCTATCAATTCAGCCAGGACGCCGTCGCGGAATTTCAGGTCAAGTCGAACGATTATTCGGCGGAGTACGGCCACGCCGGGGCAGCCGTAATCAACGTGGTCACCAAATCGGGAACCAACCAGTTCCACGGCACCGCATTCGAGTTCTACCGGGACCGGGGCCTGAACGCCAACGATCCGATCGCCAAGGCCCAAGGCAAACCCCGGCAGGCCTACCACTACAATCAATTCGGCGGCAACTTGGGCGGGCCGATCCTGAAGGATCGGGCATTCTTTTTCTTCGACTACGACGGCCAGCGCAACACGACCGCGAATTTCGTTTTTCTGAATCTCCCGGCCGGGTTCGTTCCCTCGGACGCAAATCAAACCGCGGCGCTGAAGTATCTGGAGGCGCGCGCGAATCCTTATAACCAGGGCTTCAACCAGAACGACTATTTTGGGAAAGTGGACTGGCGGCTCTCGTCGGGAGAACTGCTCTCCGGCACTTACAACTCCCAACGATTCACCGGCCTCAATTTGGAGAACGGCGGTCCCCAAAATGCCTCCGAGCACACCGGAAGCTCGAATGTCCATACCGACGCCACCGCGCTTACGCTCACCTCGACTCTTTCGCCGGCATCGGTGAACGTGCTCCGCTACAACTACACTCGCGACGACGAGCCCGGCCAGGCGAACAGCGACCTGCCGCAGGCCACCGTCAGACAAAACGGTCTCACCGTCTTGACGGTTGGGCGCAACTTTTTCAGCCCGCGCTTCACCAACATCCACCGCAACGCCTTCGACGACTCGTTCACGCACATTCATGGACGCCACAGCCTGAAAGCCGGCTTCCAGTTCCAACACGACAGCATCGACAACTTCTTCCCGGGGAACTTCTCCGGACAGTACTCGTTCAACAGCCTGGAAAGCTTTGGCGCCAACTTGAATCGAACGCCGGCGCCGGCGCCCGGCGACACCTTCGTCCAGGCGTTCGCCGGCACGGGCACCACCGGCCCTATCACCTTCCCCAATCTCACCGAGTACTCCGCATTCGGCGAAGACCAGTGGCGCGTGAAATCCAATCTCACGCTGAATCTCGGCCTGCGCTACGATTTCGACGATATCGCCCAGCCGCCGACCTTCAATTCCGATCCGCAGCTTGCCGCGGCGGGCATTATCAGCAACCGGATTCACAACCAAGGCACCGAACTCGGACCGCGGGTGGGAATCGCCTGGTCGCCGCTCGCGAACAACCGGCTTCTGGTGACCGGCGGTTACGGCATCTTCTACGGCCGCACGCCGACGATCACCGTGGGGACGGCGATGTCGAACAACGGCTTGAACGTCACGACGCTGACGTTCACCGGCGGCGCAATCCCCGCCTACCCCAACACTCTTTGCGGAGCGCCCACCCCCTCTCCCAGTTGCGCGGCGCCGACTGGAGGAACCTCGAGCCCTCCGATCGTCTTTGGTTTTCAGCGAAGTTACAAGGAACCCAGCGTCCAGCAGATGAGCCTGAGCACCGAATACGCAATTCAGCCCGACATGGCGCTCACCATCAGCTACCTGCACGTGAAGGGGACGCACCTGACCCGCACCATCGACATCAATCTCCAAGGCCAAATCCCCGAGCAGATCGGCATCTCGGGAACGAGCACCGCGCTCACCTACCTGGCTTTCGCCCCGACGCGGCCCTTTACCCACTTTTCCCGCATCGAAGAGTTCCAGAGCAGCGCCGATTCGAACTACAACGGAATGACGGTGCAACTGGAGAAGCGCTTCTCCCGGAACTACGAACTGCTCGCCTCCTACACCTTCGGCAAAGTGATTGATAACGTGCCCGACGCCACCTCGGTTGTCCCGTTTTCCTTCGACGACGCCAAGGTTGTCGAAGATTCGCTGAACGTCAACCTGGACAAGGGGCCGGGCAATAACGACCAACGACACCGTTTCGTGCTCAGTGGCGTGTGGGACCTGGCCTACGCCGACCGGCTGGCGTCGCCGGCAGCCCGAGCCTTGCTGGGAGGCTGGGAGCTGAGCGGCATTTTCACTGCCCAGACCGGCCAGCCCTATTCCGGCCTGCTCGGCTTCGACCTGAACGGCGACAGCAATCGCAACACCGATCGCACGCCAGGACTCGGCCGCAACACGTTCAACCTTCCGTCGACCTATTCCCTGAATCCGCGGATCACCCGGACCGTCCGCCTGACCGAACGAACGCAGCTCCAGTTCATTGCCGAGGCGTTCAACATCTTCAATCGCGCGAACATCACCGGCGTGAACACGACCGAGTACTCGGTGCAGAGCAGGTCCGGCTGCGCCTCTGGCACCGTGCTCAATCCGGCCGGCCAGTGCCTGGTTGCGCAGCCTTTATTCGGTGCGCCGACCACCACCACGATCGACAACGGGCCGGGATCGAGGATCGTTCAGCTTGCGGTGAAGTTCACCTTCTGATTTCGGAGCCCAGCCGCCCCCACCACGGGGGATCTCGGTCTCCCGGCGTCGCGCTGGAGGGCGGAAGACCGCCGGCTATGGCTTCTCGTCGGGGCCGCCGCTTGCTTCCGCTCCGCCGGGGACGTGTTTCAGGACGCTTGCATGGACGAAAGGCCATAGGGCGGGTAGAGCGATGCGGACGGCTTCCATGCGCTCAAGCACCTGCTCGCGCGTCGGACGATAGAGGCGCCAGGTGCCGCCGCCCGTCGCGAGGTTTTGCAGGAGCGCCTGGAAACGGTCGACCGCATGGGCGAAACGCGCCTCGGGCGTTTCGCCCCCTTCGAACTCCTCCCAGAGGCTTCGCAGCTCGGCCCCCAGATCCCCGGGCAGCATCCCGTAGAGCCGGTCGGCGGCCAGCCGCTCGCGGTCGGCGCGCGTCCGATTGGCGGCGCGGTCATAAGCGAAAGTGTCGTCCGCGTCGATTTCGACCAGATCGTGCACGGCGAGGATTTCGAGCACGCGCGCGAAGTTGACCGGCTCGGCCGCATATTCCCGCAGCACCATCGCCGTAAGCAGGATGTGCCAGGAATGTTCGGCGGTGTTCTCGCGTCGCGAGCCGTCGGCCAGCAGGGTGCGCCGCAAGATGCTCTTCAATTTGTCGCTTTCGGTGAGGAAGGCGGTCTGGAGGCGAATCCGGTCGTCGTTCATGACCGCTATTCTGAAGGAAGCGGCGGCGGAAGGATAGGCTCGCCGCGCCCTTTCCCGCCCTTCCGCCTAAGGAAGAGGCGGCAGGGCGCCGCGAACGCCAAGGACTCGCGCGCTTCCTTTCCCGGCTCGCACAGGTTTCCCGGGCGTGGCCGGAACGAGCGGGGCGTCATTCCCCGTAGGGCACCCAGATGTTCTTCACCTGGTAAGCGTGCTCGAGGAACCACCGGCTTGCGCCCTCCGGTGGATGGAAGAGATCCATTTCGCGGCCTTCGTTGGTCCACACCTGCTTGAGATTTCCGACCGAAAGCGCCTTGGCGAGCGAGCACAGCGCTTCGTCACCATAGCACCAGAGGGCATCGATGCCGTCGTGCTCGGCCAAAATCTTCAGCAACTCGGCAGCGCGGCCGGTGACGATATTCAACGCCCCCGCCGGAAAATCGCTGGTTTCCAGAAGCTGGTAGAGATCGCCGGCGACGAGGGGGTAGGTCTCCGAAGGCACGGCGACAACGGTATTCCCCGCGGCGAGCACGGGAAGCACGAGCGAAAAGAAGCCGAGCCAGGGATGGCGGGAAGGACAGACCACACCGACTGCGCCGATCGGCTCGTTCATGGCGATCGCGATGTTGCGGAACGGCGGGCTATGCACGGCCCCATCGAACTTATCGGCCCAGCCGGCGTAGGTAAACAGGCGCTCGATGCTGAGGCGAACTTCTTCCCCGGCCTGCTTGGACCCGACCGCGGCGGAAAGGCGCCCGGCGATTTCCTGCGCGCGCTGAGAAAGATTTTCCGCCAGGTTAAAGAGAACTTGCGCGCGATTGTGCGCGGTGGCTCCGGCCCAGGAATGCGCTTTGCGAGCGGCTTCCACGGCGTTCCGGATGTCTTTACGATTGCCGAGCGGAGCTTCCCCGAGGATCTGGCCATTCGCGCCGCGAACCTCGATGCTGTAGCCGGAATCCGGGCGCGCCTGTTTGCCCCCGATAAAAAGCTTCACGGTGCGATCGATGAAAGGGCCGGGGACGCCGGGGCGCTCGGCCGAGCGAGGAGCGGATTCCCGAAGGACCGGAGCGTTCTGGAACCAAGCGGGCTGGAGGTATTCGAGCAGGCCCTCGCGCCCTCCTTCGCGGCCGTACCCGCTTTCGCGATAGCCTCCGAAACCGGAGGAGCCGTCAAACAGGTTCGTGCAGTTCACCCACACGACTCCGGCTTTGAGTTGCGCGGCAACGTGCAGGGCCACGTTGATGCTTTCGCTCCACACGCTGGCGGCGAGGCCGTAGGTCGAGTTGTTGGCCAGTTCCACGGCTTCCCGCGGCGTGCGGAAGGTCATGGCGGCGAGAACAGGGCCAAAGATTTCCTGCTGCGCGACGGTCGAAGTGGGATGAACGTTGGTCAAAAGGGTGGGCTTGTAATAGAGGCCCCGCGCGGGCAGATCGATATCCGGCTGCCAGCAGGTGGCCCCTTCGGCGATGCCTTGCTTCACCAGGCGGTCAATGCGCTCGAGCTGCACCTGGGCGACGATGGCCCCGACGTCGATGGCTTTATCCAGCGGCGAGCCGATGCGCAACTGGCGCATGCGATCCTGCAGCTTGCGCTCGAGCTTTTCCGCAATGCTCTCGTGCATCAGCAGGCGCGAGCCGGCGCAGCACACTTGCCCTTGGTTGAACCAGATGCCGTCGACGACGCCCTCGACGGCGCTGTCCAGATCGGAATCCTCGAAGATGAGGAAGGGCGATTTGCCGCCCAGCTCGAGCGAAAGTCGCTTATGACTTTGCGCCGTGGCCCGGCGAATGGCGCGGCCGACTTCGGTCGAGCCGGTAAAGGCGATTTTGTCCACGTCGGGATGCTGGACGAGCGCTTCCCCGGTCGAGCCGTCGCCGGTGACGATATTCACCACGCCGGCTGGCAAGCCGATTTCCTGGCTGATCTCGGCGAAGGCCAGGGCGGTGAGGGGGGTATATTCGGCGGGCTTCAGCACGACGGTGTTTCCGGCCGCCAGAGCGGGAGCGATTTTCCAGGAAAGCATCAGCAGGGGAAAATTCCAGGGAATGATCTGGCCCACGACGCCGCAAGGAACGTAATCCGGAAATTCCTCCTCGAGCAACTGCGGCCAGCCGGCGTGATAGTAGAAGTGGCGGGCGACAAGCGGAATATCGATGTCGCGGCTCTCGCGAATGGGCTTGCCATTATCCAGGGATTCGAGGACGGCGAGGCGGCGCGAATGCTTTTGCACCTGGCGGGCGAGCGCGTAAAGAAAGCGAGCGCGATCGAAAGGCGCAAGCGCTTGCCAGGCGGGCAGGGCGGCGCGAGCCGATTTCACGGCGGCATCGATATCGGCGGGACTGCCCTGGGCCACGTCCGCGATCTTCCCGCCCGTGGAAGGATCCGCGGTCTCAAAATACTTCCCGGCGAGCGGCGCGCGCCATTGGCCCTGGATGAAATGGCCGAAGCGGCGCGCGTGGCGGTCGAGCCAGAGGAGAGATTCCTTCGGGTCCTCGGGAGCAGGACCGTATTCCATCGCAACGAATTTTTCGGTCACGCCCATATCGTTGTCCTGTTCCCCCCTTGCCGCCTTCTCGCTCACGCGATCGGGTGCCGGTAATCGGCCGAGTAGCGGCCGGTGGCATGATACTCGATCTGCCGTTCGATATCGGCGAGCATGCCGCTGGCGCCAAAACGGAAAAGACGCGGCTCGAGCCAGGAACCGCCGAGTTCTTCCTTCATGAGAGCGAGCCAGTCGAGAGACTGCTTGGCGGTGCGAAGGCCGCCGGCGGGCTTGAAGCCGACCGCCATGCCCGTTTCCTGGGCGTATTCGCGAATGGCGCGCGTCATCACCAGGCCGACAGGGAGCGTAGCATTGACCGTTTCCTTGCCGGTGGAGGTCTTGATGAAATCGGCGCCGGCCATCATGGCCACGAACGAAGCGCGGGCCACGTTGCGCAGCGTGAGCAGATCGCCCGTGCCGAGAATGACTTTCAGCCGCGCCTTGCCGCAAGCATCCTTGAACGCGACGATTTCGTCGTAGAGTCTCTGCCACTCGGCGCCGAAAACGCGCCCTCGCGTAATGACCACGTCAATTTCGTCGGCGCCGGCCTCCGCGGACCGGCGAATCTCGGCGATACGCTCTTCGAGGGGAGAGAGCCCCGCGGGGAAACCCGTGGATACGGCGGCCACTTGGATGGAACTGCCCTCCAGGGCGCGGCGGGCTGTCTCGATGAAGTGGTGATAGACGCAGACGGCGGCGACGCGGAGGTGGAGTTCCGCGATCCCGAGTTGTTCCACGAGTTCCTGCTGCAGGGGCTGGCGCGCTTTGGCGCAGAGACGGCGAACGCGCTCGTCGGTATCGCCGCCGGAAAGCGTGGTGAGGTCCATGCAAGCGATGGCGCGAAGCAGCCATGCGATCTGCCAATCCTTCTTGACGGTGCGGCGCTTGACCATGGTCGCGGCGCGGTTTTCGACGGCGCTGGTATTCACGCGAACGTTTTCGATCCACTCGAGATTGAAAGAGGTGCCGCGATTCGGCTGGAGGGACCTGCCGGAATAGACGGCGAAGGCGCTCGCAGGCGGCGCGCCCGGCGAAGGAGCAAGGGAGTTGCCATGACGATCGGCAAGGTCAACGCCCGGCACATTTTCGCGGGTCATGACTTACTCCTGGGCGCCGCTGCACATCCGATTTCCTCGGTGGGGAAAGGATAGCACTGTAAGGGCCGGGGAGCGAGAGGGGAAGGGGCGCCGATTTCGCCAAGTTGCGCCGAGGCCAAGGAGTCCTTCGCCGCTCCCGGCAGGAGCGCCGTGCCAGCGATCAGCCGCGCCCCTGGGCTTCGGTCACGGCTTCACTCGCGGATGACCGCGCTCGTCGAGAAGCGGCGGCGGAGTGAGCACGCAAATATCCTTCAGGTTGCGATAGCGCTCGGCGAAATCCAGCCCGTAGCCGACCACGAATTGATTGGGGATCTGGAACCCGACGTAATCCCCACGGACGTTTTCGACCAGCCGCCGCGAAGGCTTGTCGAGCAGGACGGCCACGCGCAGGGTCTTCGGCCGGCGCTCCTCCAGGATTCGCCGCAAATAGTCGAGCGTCAAACCGGTGTCGAGAATGTCCTCGACCAGAATCACGTTCCTGCCCTCGATGCTCGAATCCAGATCCTTGATCAGCTTCACCTGACCCGAGCTGTTCGTCGCGCGCCCGTAGCTCGCCACGGCCATGAAATCCACCGATACCTCGAGATCGACTTCCCTTACCAGGTCGCTCAAAAAAATGGACGCGCCCTTCAGCACGCCCACCAGGTGCACGGGCTCGCCGTGGAAATCGCGGCTGATCTGATGCGCGATTTCGCGGACTTTCCGGCGGACTTGGGAGCGGGTGATGAGCGGTTTCAGGCGCGGGGCGGTCGGCATCGGTCGTCTTTCTATAGTGAATTGGCGGCTAACTCTACTGTAGGTTGCCTCCCCCTGCAAGCACGATACGTCACTTTCCCTCGAGCGCGCCGGCGGACTCAAAACTTCCGCGTCCACTCCGGGTACCAGCGCTCGATCACCACTTTTTCCTCGGTGTAAAACTCGACCCCGTCTCGCCCCTGGCCGTGCAGGACACCGAAGAAGCTGTTTTTCCAGCCGCTGAACGGGAAATAGGCCATCGGCGCGGCCACTCCCAGGTTGATTCCGATATTCCCCGCCGGCGCCTCGTAGCGAAACGCCCGCGCAGCCGCTCCGCTGGTGGTGAAAAGCGACGCCGCATTGCCATACGGGCTCCGGGCGATCATCGCCATGCCCTCTTCCATCGTTTTCGCGTGCACCAAGCTGAGTACCGGACCGAAAATCTCCGTCTCGGAGAGCGCGCTTTCAACGGGCACGCCGTCCAAAACGGTCGGCCTCAAGAAATGGCCGCGCTGGAGCGACGGGGAATCGAGCGTTCTTCCGTCGAGCAGCGCCTTTCCCCCGTCCTGCACGCCGCGACCGATCAGGCCTTCGATTCGCTGCTTGCTTTCGCCCGTGATCACGGGTCCCATTTGCACCTTGTCTTCCAAGCCGTTGCCCACGCGGATCGACGCGGCGGCGTCCACCACCTTTTGCGAGAACGACCGCTGGGCTTCTCCGATCGTCACGGCGATCGAAACGGCCAGGCATCTCTGTCCGGCGCATCCGAAGGCGCTGTCGGAAACGATTCGCGTGGCCATATCCACATCCGCGTCGGGCAAGACGATCACGTGGTTCTTGGCGCCTCCCTGGCATTGCACCCGCTTGCCCGAAGCGCTCGCTCGCGCGTAGATGTACTTGGCCACGGGCGTCGAGCCGACGAAGCTGATCGCCCTCACCTTCGGATGATCCAGCAGCGCGTCCACCACCCCTTTCGTGCCGTGCACCAGGGTAACCACACCCGCCGGGAGCTTCGTCTCGGCCAGCAATTCAAAGCACCGGACCGCGGTGAGGGGCACTTTCTCCGACGGCTTCAGAATGAACGTGTTGCCGCAGGCAATCGCATAGGGAAGAAACCAGAAGGGCACCATGGCCGGAAAATTGAACGGTGTGATCGCCGCCACGACTCCCAGCGGCTGCCGGATCATCATTTCGTCGATGCCCCGCGCCACGTCCTCGAGGTTGTAGCCCTGCATCAGAGTGGGAATCGTGCAGGCCACTTCGACGTTCTCAACCGCACGCCGCAGCTCGGCGCGCGACTCCTCGATCGTCTTTCCGTTTTCCTCCGTGCACACCTTCGCCATCTCTTCCAGGTGATCTTCCAAGAGCCGCTTCAGCCGGAACAGATACTGAATCCGCTCTTCCGCCGGCGTGCGCCGCCATTCGGGAAAGGCGGCCGCGGCCGTCTCCACGGCCTTCTCCACGTCGCCCGCCGTGCCGGCGGGGACGTGCGTCAGCAGGTCTCCTGTGGCCGGATTCACCACGCTCAACAGGTCCTGGCTCTCGGAACGAACCCAGCGTCCCCCCACCCAATTGTTCACACTTCCCACAGACGTCATGGTGTTCCCTCCTTCCCTGTTTCTACCGCGCTCCGCGCCCCCGAATTTAGCACTCCAAGACGCTTGGCTCTATGGGATCCGGCGGACGGCTAGCCGTGGCCGAAGGCGCGTTCGACCTCGATTCTGTAGAGGACGCGGACCTCGCCGGGCTGGCGGTAGGGATAGACATCGACGCCCAGGTATTTCTTGGCCAGCAGGTTAATGTGGTCGTCGGCGCCGTTTTCGGTGATTTCCGCAACGCGGCCGCGGATCTCCAGGTAGCGATACGGATTGTCGGGGTCGGAAAGACACAGGGTCACGCGCGGTTCGCGGCGTACGTTGCGGTCCTTGAGACGGCCGCGTGCCGAGTTGACCCTTACGTAGCCGGCTTCCCGGTCGCACCATACGGGAGTGACTTGCGGCCAGCCGTCGGGCATGATTGTGGCCAAATGGGCGAAGGCCTTCTTGGAGTCGAGCAGATCGAGATAGCTTTCGGGAATTGTCGCGGCCATGGGAGGCTCCTCGGCGAGGTTAGTTGGGATTTCCTTTAGGGACTCCAACCTGACCGACAACATACCCCGCGACAGCCCTCAAGGCAACCGCCGATCGGGCCCTCGACGCCCTTGACCCGAACGCACAGCCGTGCGTTCGCGCAAATTCGATTCGCCTCCCGCGAGCCGAAGCTCCTTCCTTCGCGCATCTGTTCTCGCTACCGAGCAGCGCCCCCGCGCATCGGTCGCGAGCCGCCGGCACGAGCCGCTGGATTGACGGGGAATGTGGCGGTTGATAACCTGCCTCGGTCGAAGGAGGCGAGGATGAGGGCGGTTGACCTGATCCGCAAAAAGCGGGATGGGGGGGTGCTTACGCCGGAGGAGATCAGGTTCCTGACCCTCGGCTATACCGCCGGAGACATCCCCGATTATCAAATTGCCGCCTGGCTAATGGCCGTGCTCTGGCGCGGCATGGGCCGGGGCGAACTGGCGGCGCTGGTGGAGGCGATGAGGGAATCGCCGCGCCGGCTCGACCTTTCCGACCTCCCGGCGCGGAAAGTCGACAAGCATTCCACAGGCGGCGTGGGCGACAAGACGTCGCTCATCATCGCTCCGATTGCCGCAGCGGCGGGCGTGATCGTGCCCATGGTGAGCGGGCGCGCGCTCGGCCATACCGGCGGCACGCTCGATAAGCTGGAATCGATTCCCGGATTCAATACCCGGCTCACGCTCGACGAGTTTCACGAGGTCCTCGGCCAGATCGGTTGCGCGCTGATTGGCCAGACCGCCGAAATCGCGCCCGCCGATCGCAAGCTCTATGCGCTGCGCGACGCGACCGCGACGGTCGAGAGCCCTCCCCTGATCTGCGCTTCGATCATGAGCAAGAAGCTCTCGGAATCGATCGACGCGCTCGTACTCGACGTCAAAACCGGTTCAGGCGCCTTCATGAAGACCGAAAAAGATTCTTGCCACCTCGCCGAGTTGATGGTGGAAACCGGCCGCGCGGTGGGCAAGCAGGTGGTGGCGCTGGTGACCGGCATGGACGAGCCGCTCGGCCGGGCCGTGGGCAATTCGCTCGAAGTGATCGAGTCGGTCGAGGTGCTGCGGGGCGGAGGGCCCGCCGACCTACGGGATCTATGCCTGGAACTTTCGGCGTGGATGATCTATCTCGGCCAGAGGGCAGCCTCGGTCGAAGAAGGCCGGCGCAAGGCCGCCGAGATGATCGAAAGCGGCCGGGCGCTCAGGAAATTCCACGAGATCGTCCGCCGGCAGGGCGGCGACGATCGGGCCTTGGACGACTTTTCGCTCCTGCCCCATACCGAGCACCGGCGCGACGTTATCAGCTCGGCCAGTGGGCGCGTGGCCGAGATCGATGGGGAAAAAATCGGGCTGGCTTCGGTGCTTCTGGGTGCGGGACGCGAGAAGAAGGAAGACACCGTTGACCCGGCCGTCGGCATCATCGTGCACAAGAAACTGGGAGACGCCGTGCTGGCGGGGGAGCCGCTCGTCACCTTGCATTACAACGCGGCGCCGCGCGCCGATGCCGCCGCCGCGCTCGTCCTCGAAAGCTACCGCATCGCCGCCAGCTCGCCGGAGAAGGCGCCCTTGGTCCGGCAAGTGATCGGCCCGTAATAGGACGCTGCAAAAGGCCTGTTTTCGTAAGGGCACGACTTCAGTCGTGCCGTAAGTGTTTGCGCAAGAAAGCGGCTTCAGCCGCTGGGGGGCGGCTCGCCCGCGGTTTGCGGCATCCTGCCAATAGCTGGCGCAAATTTGGCTGAGAAATCCGGGTCGCATCGCGGAGATCCCCCCGCCGCAACCGGACGGCGTCTCACTCAGCCTGGTGACGGTTCTCCCCTTGCCGCTCTCCTGCGGGATGCGGTGAGCCAACGGACCGCGGCGCTCTGGCCGGTGCCGCGAGCCAGTAGCTCCCTCAAGTCCTCGACCTCGTCGATATCCAGCTCGATCCGCTCGTTTCGCAAGATCTTGCAGCGCGCGCCTTTCTCCCGAGCCTCCTCGGAATGTTTGGCCAGGCTTCCCGGGCCAAAGTGAGACGGGAAGAGCGTAGGCGGGCTGCGCAGAATCGCGTTCGTGCCGCCACTCGCCGAGGGAACCATCACCACCGACGGTGCGGGCTCGGCTTCCCCTACCAGCCACTCGATGTCCTCCGGCTGCACCAGGGGAATATCGATCGGCAAGCGGAGGAGCGCCGCAACTCCCCGCTCCGCGCAGACCCCGGACGCATAATCCACCGATTCGCTCTCGGAGTTTTGCCGCTCCTCGCCGATGATCTCCCAGCCCAGCTCCCGCCCGCGGTCGATCGCGGGGCCGTAGCTGCTCACCAGGAACACGCGATCCACCCCGCGCGCCGCCGCCACGGAGGCGAAAACGTCCTGCATCATCGCGAGGGCCAGCGCCGTTCTGTCCGCCTGTGTCATCTCGGAAGCCAGTCGCTGTTTGGCTCGGCTCAGGTCCTTCACCGGGATCAAAACCGCTCTCATCGTCTGGACTCGTTCGAGTGAGTATAGGGAAAGCGGGAGCCGGGCCTCCCGGCCACCGGCGGCACGTCAGAGGGCGGCGGCCCATTCCAAAATCTGCCGCGCCAATCGCTCTTTGTCCTCCAGGGTTCGCATGACGGTGGAGGTGACCTCCACCTTCATGCCCCATCGTTCGATTTCGGGCTTCTGTCCCTCGTCTTCGGCATCGATCACGAAAGTCGCCACCAGCCCGGCATAGAGCCGCGCCACTCCTCGTGCCGACGCCTCCATTCCCAACTGTGTCAGCATCCTGTCCGACGGCCCTTTCAGCGATCGGCCGCCGACGATCGGGCAAACGGCCACCACCTTCGCTGCCCGCGCTTCGAGGGCCTGGCGCACGCCCGGCACGGCCAGGATCGGGCCGCTACTAATAAGCGGATTGCTCGGGCAGATCACAATCGCGTCCGCCTCCGCCAGCGATTCCAGCACCCCGGGCGCCGGCCGGGCTTCGCCAATCCCCTCGAACGCGATCTCCTTCACCACCGGCTCGGCGCGAAGCTTCACCAAGTATTCCTGAAAGTGGAGAATTCCTCGATCGCTCACGATCGTGGTGCGAACCGGCTGGTCGGTCATGGGCAGGATTCGCGCTTCCACGCCCCAGGCCCGCCGGATGGAATCGGCAGCCTGCGAAAGCGGCTTTCCGGAGCGGAGTAACGCGGTGCGATGAACGTGCGTGGCCAGGTCCGCGTCCCCCAAATGAAACCACGTTTCGCCGCCGTATCGTTCCAGAGCGCGCAGCAGGCAAAACGTGTCGTCGCGAATGCCCCAGCCAGTTTCCGGATTCACCGCGCCCGCCAGCGTGTAAGTGACGATATCCAGGTCGGGGGAGATCTCGAGGCCATGAAGCTCGATGTCGTCGCCCGTGTTGACGATCACCGTCAAATCCCCCGGGGCCATCACCCGGCAAAGTCCTAGCAGCAATTTCGATGCGCCCACTCCCCCGGCGAGGGCGACGAGCCGCATCAGTAACCCGTTCCCGAGTAGGGGCGATGGACCGCTGGCGGCCGCGGGGGGACGGCGGCTTCTCCGCCCCGGCTGGGGAAGACCTGACGCAGCTCGTAGGTTGTGGTGCGTTCCGCCGGCACGCGGCCCGCGTCTCGAATCATGGCCTGGAATTCTTCCGGCGAGACATATTCCCCAAAGGTGGCTCCCGCGGATTTCGAGATGCTCTCTTCCATCAACGTGCCGCCGAAATCGTTGGCGCCCGCCTGGAGGCATGCCTTGGACATCTCGAAGCCCAGCTTCACCCACGACGCTTGAATGTTGCGAATCGATCCGTGGAAAAACAGCCGTGCCAGCGCATGGACCAGCAGATCTTCGCGGGCCGTGCTGCCCGCGCGGCCCTTACCCGACCGAAAGAGCCGCGTCTTTTCATGGACGAAAGCGAGCGGCACGAACTCGGTAAACCCTCCGGTCTCGGCCTGGATTTCCCGCAGCAGCAGCATGTGGCGGATCCAATGCCTGGGCTCTTCGATGTGTCCATACATCAGCGTCGAGGTGGTGGGGATGCCGAGCCGGTGAGCCGTTGTGACGACTTCGACCCACCGGTGCACCTTGAGCTTGTCCTGGCTGAGAATCCGCCGAAGATCGTCGTCCAGCACTTCCGCCGCCGTCCCCGGGATGCTCCCCAGCCCCGCCTCCTTCAGCATGAGCAGGTATTCGGGCAAAGGAAGACCCGTCTTTTCGACCCCGTAGACGATCTCCATCGGCGAGAAGGCGTGGATGTGGATCTCGGGCAATTCGGTCTTGATGGCGAGCAAAATATTGCGGTAATGGTAGCCGTCCAGGTCTCGCGGCAGGCCGCCCTGGATGCACAGCTCGGTCGCGCCGCGCTTCCGCGCTTCGACTGCCCTCGCCACGATCTCTTCAAGCGGCAGGAAGTAGGACCCTTCCGCTTTCGGCGCGCGGCCGAAGCCGCAGAACCGGCAGCCTACGATGCAGATGTTGGTGAAATTGATGTTGCGGTTCACCACGTAGGTGATTCGGTCTCCCACGGCTCTGCGCCGCAACTCGTCGGCGGTTCTCAGCAAGGCGAGGAAGTCGGCGCCGTCGACCTCCGTCAGCTTTAGGGCCTCTTCCGCGCCGAGCGGCTTTCCCGCAATCGTTTGTTCCAACAGGCGGGCAACACCCGGACTTGCCAGTCTCCACGCCTCTTCCAGCGAGACGTCGTTCCAGCGCCAATCCACTCTTTTCCGTGGATCAAGATCCAAAATTGTGAGCATAGCCGTCTTCATCGACCAGTTTCTGTAGATACGGTCGCACTCCTTCGTCCACAAAATCCCCATCCAGGGCGTATTCCGGGTAGATGGCCAGCCGCTCGCGGAGCGTGAGACCATACTCGGCGGTTTTTTCCCGCAAGACCGCGATTTGGGGCCAGGAACATTCCGGGTTGATGAAATCCCGGGTGACGGGAGAGATCCCGCCCCAATCGTTGATCCCTGCATCCAGCAGGCGGGGAAAAGAGGCGTGGCTGAGGTTGGGCGGGGCTTGGAGGTTCACCTTGCCGGGAAGAATCAGCCGCGCCAGGGCCAGGGTCCGCAACATCTCCTCCATCGAAAGATCCGGGCGCAGCGCCATGGGCGTGTTTGGCTTCGCCCGGAAATTCTGCACGATCACCTCCTGGATGTGGCCGTAGGTTTCGTCGAGCGCCCGGATGGCCAGGAGCGAATTGATGCGTTCCTCGAAGGTTTCGCCGATGCCGACGAGGATGCCGGTCGTGAAGGCGATGCGCAGCCTGCCCGCCTGCTCGATCGTTTCCAGGCGCAGACTCGGCGCTTTGTCCGGCGCTTGCCAGTGCGCTTCGCCCTTGCGCAGCAGCCGTGGGCTGGCGTTTTCGAGCATCAAGCCCAGGCTGACGTTGCTCTCGCGCAGTTTCTCGAGACTGGTGCGATTCATCACGCCTGGGTTCGAGTGCGGCAGCAGCCCCACCTCTTCCAGAACCAGCTTCGCCATCGCCGCCAGGTATTCGAGTGTGGTTCGGCAGCCGTGCCGCGACAAAAAACACCGCGCTTCGGGAAACACTCGCTCCGGCTGGTCGCCCAGGCTGAAGAGGGCCTCCTTGCACCCGGCCGCACGGCCGGCTTCGGCGACTGCGATCACCTCTTCCGGTGTCATGTACCGCCCGCCCGGCTCGCCAGGGTCCCGGCGGAAGGTGCAATAGCCGCAGCGATCTCGGCAGAGCGTGGTGAGCGGAAGAAAGACTTTCTTGGAGAAGCTGACCGTCCGTCCGTGAAACCGGGCGCGCCGCGAACGGGCAGCCTCGAGCAGAAGTTCGCCAGGGCAGTGTTCGGCGAGAAGCCGCGCTTCCTCCGACGAGATGCCGCGCCCGCCGGCCGCGCGCCCCAACGCACGATCCACGGCAGGCATTTGGAGAAGGGTTCCCATCGGCCCGGGTGCTCGCGTCGCGCCCCGCAGCCGAAATCATACGCTCGCTGCTCCTCCCCGCTCAAGTCCGCTGCCCGCTAGTCCGCTACCCGCGCCTTGCCGCCGCTTACGATGCGGCTCGCCGCCCGGTGCGCGATGGCCTGCTCGCGGTTTCGGCGTCGGCGGTTCCGCGCCCGCGAATGAAGTTACAATAGGCGCGCTATGGCCGGAGTTCTGGAAGGCATTCGTGTGATCGATATGACCGAAGCGATGGCCGGGCCCTGGTGTGCGATGTTGCTCGGCGATTTCGGCGCGGACGTGATCAAGGTGGAGCGGCCGGGCACGGGCGACCAGGCCCGCGGCTGGGGCCCCCCTTTCGTCGGGTGCGAATCCGCCTATTTCCTCTCCAACAACCGCAACAAGCGCTCGATCGCTCTCGATATCAACCACCCCCTGGGCCTCCAGCTCCTTCACCGGCTCATCGCCGGGGCCGACGTCTTTCTCACCAACCTCCCGCGCCGCAATTCTCTCGCCGATCGCGGCATCGATTACGCCTCGCTTTCCGCAGACCATCCGCGCCTCATCTACGGCTCGATTTCTGGGTACGGCTGGAGCGGCCCGCGCGCCCAGTGGCCCGGATACGACCTGATCGCGCAGGCGGAAACCGGGACGATGAGCCTCACCGGCCGGCCCGATGGCGAGCCCATGCGCTTCCCCATCGCCATCGCCGACGTCACCACCGGCTACAACGCCGCGCTTGGTGTCCTCGCGGCGCTCTGGGCCCGCCAGCGCGATGGCCGCGGCCAGTTCCTCGAAGTCGCCCTCTTCGATTCCCAACTCGCCTGGCTCGCCAACGTCGGCAGCGGTTTTCTCAACGCCGGCTCCCATCCCCGCCGCTGGGGCAACCAGCATCCCACGATCGTTCCCTACCAATCCTTTTGCGGCAGCGACGGGCGCCATTTCGTAGTCACGGTGGGGACCCCGGCGCTCTGGGGCCGCTTCTGCCGCGCCCTCGCCTTGGAAACGACGCTCGGCTCCGACCCTCGTTTCGCGTCGAATGCCGATCGCGTGGCCCACCGCGAGGAACTCATCCGCGCGCTCGAGGAGATCTTTCTCTCGCGCCCCGCCGCGGAATGGATCGACCGCCTGCGCGCCGCTGAAGTTCCCGTTGGCCTCGTGCAAACGGTCGAGG
This sequence comes from Acidobacteriota bacterium, assembly GCA_021788095.1. Lineage (GTDB taxonomy): Bacteria > Acidobacteriota > Terriglobia > Acidiferrales > UBA7541 > JAKASX01. The sequence goes on from JAJYLB010000008.1 coordinate 76,346, forward strand.
AAGCCTTTGCCGATCCGCAGACCCGGGCCCGCCAGCTCGTCGTCGAACTCCGGCATTCGCGCATCGGTCCCGCGCGCAGCATTGCCAATCCCACGCGCCTTGCCGCAACGCCTCCGACCTATCGTTTGCCCCCGCCCGCGCTCGGCGAACATAGCCGCGAAATCCTCGCCGAACTCGGCCTGTCGCCGGAGGAGATCGAAGCCGCCATCGCCGCGGGCGCCGTTGGCGTCCCGGCCGCCGGCCCCGTCCGCTAGAGCGTTCCCGCGTGCTAGCCTAGGGGGCATCCAATTCCACGATGGCATCCGACCTGAACGCCAACCCAACCACCGTTCCCCTTCGGGCTCCGCTGCGGATCGTTCCACTCGCGGGATTGCCAGAGGTGGCCGTGGGCGACGACCTCGCGCGCCTCATTCGGGATGCGACGCGGCAGCAGAAGATCGTCTCGAAGCCAGGGGACATCTTCGTGGTGGCGCAGAAAATCGTGTCCAAGGCGGAAGGGAGAATCGTCCGGCTCGATTCGGTTCAACCCTCCGAAAAAGCCGCCCGGTGGGCCGCCGAATACGGGAAGGACCCTCGACTGATCGAACTGGTATTGAGGGAAGCGGCCGGTATCGTGCGGATGGAACGCGGGGTGATCATCGCCAGGACGCGGCACGGCTTCGTGTGCGCCAATGCGGGCGTGGATCTTTCCAACGCCCCCGAGGGAACGGCGGTGCTGCTGCCGGAAGATCCGGATCGCTCGGCTCGTGCCCTCCGAAAACAGCTTGGCGAGGCGCTGGGGATCGACGTGGGCGTAATCGTATCCGATACCTTCGGCCGTCCCTGGCGGGAAGGGTTGGTCAATGTTGCGTTGGGGGTTGCCGGGGTCATGCCGCTCGTCGATTACCGGGGCCGGCGCGACGCGCAGGGGAAGAAGCTTCAAGCCACCGTGGTCGCCCTGGCGGACGAGCTTGCGGCCGCGAGCGGGCTGGTGATGGGGAAGCTCGACCGCGTGCCGGTGGCGATTCTCGAAGGCCTGCCCGTAGGCGAAACGACGGGAAGCGGGCGCGACCTCATCCGGCCAACGGAAGAGGATTTGTTTCGGTAGAAGCTAAAGCGATCGATTGTCGAAAGGGAAGGGAAGCAGGTCCTTCATGCGATGCACGGTGACCTCGCCCTGCAAGTTCGCGAGGACGACGGCCACGTCACCGCACATCTCCCAGATGATTTGCCGGCAAGCTCCGCAAGGGGGCGTGAGCCGCTCGGCCGCCGTGACGACCGAGATGGCGTCGAATTCGCGCGCGCCTTCCGAGATCGCCTTGAAGATGGCCACGCGCTCGGCGCAGATCGTGAGCCCATAACTCGCGTTTTCGACGTTGCAACCGGTCCATATCCGGCCGTCGCGCCCGCGCAGCGCCGCACCCACGTGGAATTTCGAAAACGGGGCGAGCGCGTTTTCCCGCGCCCGCCGCGCCGCGTCGATCAGTTCCTGGTAGTCGCTCACTTCCTCTCCTCCGTTGGCGCCGGAATCGCGTTGACCCGCTCGCGGGAAAGCTCCCGGTGGATTCTCTCGATGACGGCGGCGAGCAGGGCGGAGAGTTTGTCCTTGGCCGCTTCCCCGACCCGCATCACCTCTTCGTGAACAAGCGGCTGGCTCGAGATTCCCGCGGCCAGGTTGGTCACGCAGGAGATGGCGAGCACGCGGAGACCCGTCTGTCGCGCCGCAATCGCTTCCGGCACGGTCGACATACCGACCACATCGGCGCCGAGCGTGCGCAGGGCGCGGATTTCGGCCGGGGTCTCGTAGCTGGGCCCGTGCATGGCGGCGTAGACCCCTTCGTGCAAGGCGATGCCGAGCCGCTTCGCCTCTTCGAGCGCGATGGCGCGCAGGCTTTTCGAGTACACCTCGCTCATATCGGGAAAGCGAGGGCCGAAGCGGTCGTCGTTGGGGCCCATCAGCGGATTGGTCGCTTGGAAATTCAGATGATCGCTTAACGCCACCAGCGCGCCTGGCTCGTAATCGGGGTGGATTCCCCCGGCGGCGTTCGTCAGCACCACGGCCTCCACACCCATCCGGGCGAGCACGCGGGTGGGGAAAGCGACTTCGCGCGCGCTGTAACCTTCGTACACGTGCACCCGGCCTTCGAGCGCGGCCACGGGAATCCGGTTCGACGTGCCGATCGCCAATCGACCGGCATGGCCGATCACTCCCGAGCGGGGGAAGCTGGGAATCTTTGCGTAAGGAATCCGCACCGAACCGGAGAGCCGCTCGGCGAAAACCCCCAAACCCGAGCCCAAAACGACGGCGACGCGGGGCCGGAGGCGGGTGCGCGAAAGAATGAATTTCGCGGCCCGTGTCGCGCGGGTGAATTCGTCCGTGGCGGAGCGCGACCCGCGGGCGTTCATCGCAGCATGATCCCGGCAATGGCCGCCGACATCAGATTGGCCAAGGTGCCGGCCAGCATGGCCCTCATGCCCAGCCGCGCCAGCTCGGATTTCTTTCCCGGAGCGATGGCGCCGATGGCGCCGAGCTGGATTCCGATCGAGGTGAAGTTGGCGAAGCCGCACAGGGCGTAGGTGGCGATGACGAACGAGCGATGATCCAGGGTCCCCTGCATCGCCCCGAGGTACTTGAAGGCGATCAGCTCGTTGAGCACCATGCGCGTGCCCAGCAGGTTGCCGATGTGGCCCGCGTCGTGCCAGGGCACGCCAATCAGCCAGGCCACCGGCGAGAATATCCAGCCGAAAATCTGCTCGAAGCTCGAGGGGAAATAGCGGAACCCGTGCTTGAGCAGCTCGCCATGCACGCCGCCCAGAATGGCGTCGCAGAGGTAAATGATGGCGATGAAAGCGACGAGCATCGCCGCCACGGCCAGCGCGATGTTCAGACCGTCCATAATGCCCCGCGAGAGGGCGGCCAAAGAGTTGGCGTCCTCGTCGGACTTCACCACCTCGACCCGGCCCATCGTCTTCGGCTTCTCGGTTTCGGGCAGGAGCATCTTGGCGATGACCAGGGTGCCCGGCGCCGTCATGATCACCGCGGTGATCAGGTGCTTGGCCTGGATCCCGAAAGCGATGTAGGCGGCCAGGATGCCTCCCGACACGTGGGCCATGCCCGCGGTCATGATCGTCATCAGCTCGGAACTGGTCGCCTCCTGGAGGAAGGGCCGGATGGTGAGCGGAGCGGTCGATTGGTCGAGGAAGATGCTCGAAGCCACGTCCACCGATTCGGCGCCGCTGAGGGAGAGCAGCCAGGCCATCGCTTTCGCGGCTTTCTTGACGATGAAAGGAAGCACACCCCAGTGGTAGAAGAGCGCCGTGAGCGCCGAGATGAAGATGATCGTGGGCAGGACCTGGAAGGCGAAGATAAGTCCGAGACTCGAATGCCGCGCCCCGAGCACGCCGAAGACGAACTCCGATCCGTAATAGGAAAACGAGAGGACCTTGTTGACTCCAGCACCCAGTTCCTGAAACAGCCCTCGGCCCGCTCCCGTATCGAGAACGAAAAAGGCGAAAGCGATCTGCAGGCTCAAGCCCCACAAAACGATTTTGAGTTTGATGGCTCGCCGGTGCGTCGAAAACAGATAGCAACCGCCCAGAATGGCCAGGATGCCGAGAATTCCGGTGAAACGTCCCACTCCGGTTGCCTCCCTTCGCGCGTCGGGGGCCGCGGGCACGTCGGCGCGCGCCCCGCATTGTAATGCAAAGCGGCGAACGATCGCGCGGAATTTCTCGATCGCCTGGCGGCTGCCCGCGCCTCGAAGCCGGAAGGGATCGAGAGCCGTTTCTCCCAGGGGGAGGCTCCGGCCCCCGAACCGGGGGGCTTCCGAGCCTGCTGTTAGGGGGCGGGGTAGACCGTTAATGGCCTGGGGACGGCGTGGCCACGTGCAGGCTGCGGAGGACGCGGCGGCCATACGCCCTGGCTTGCGAGAGGATCTCCGGGACGTCGAGGGTGGTCAGCCTGCCGTCGAGCATCACGGGCTTGCCGGCGACGAAGACGTCCTTCACGTCGCTCGCTTCGAGCGCGTAGACGATCTGGGAATAGACGTTGTAGAGCGGCACGCCGTGGGCCTCGTCGAGCGAAAGGAACGCCAAATCGGCTTTCTTGCCCACTTCGATCGAGCCGATTTCCTTTTCCATATGCAGCGCCCGCGCGCCGTCACTCGTCGCGAGCGCGAGCGCCTGCTCGGCGGGCATGGCCGTGGGATCCATGGTCGCGTCTTTCTGGAGTTCGGCGGCGAAATAGATTTGGCGCAGCATGTCCAGATTGTTGTTGCTGGCGGCGCCGTCGGTGCCGAGACCCGCCGGGACGCCCGCGGCGATCCATTGCGTCACTGGCGCCATGCCGTCGGCCAATTTCAAATTGCTCGATGGGTTATAGACGCAGCCCACATCGTGCCGGGCAAGCAGGCGCAGATCGGCGGCATCCGTCCAGACGCAATGCGCCGCGGTGAGGTTGGGCGCGAGAACGCCCAGCGAATCGAGATAGGCGACCGGGGTCATGTGGTGCTCGCGCAGGCTGTCGGCCACTTCCTTCTTCGTTTCCGATAGGTGAATCAGCAGCGGGACGCCGAGCTGGCGCGAGAGCGCGGCCGATTCCCTCAGATCGGGGCCGGAAACCGTATAAATAGCGTGCGGGGCGATGGCCGGCGTGATGAGCGAATCGCCGCGCCACTGGGCGACGAATCGGTGGATGTAAGCGAAGGCCTCGGCCGGGGTTTTGTTATCGGGGGCGGGGAATCCAATCACCGTTTCGCCCAGAACGGCGCGCATGCCAGCTTGCTTCACCACGGCCGCGATGTCGCTTTCGAAGTAATACATGTCGGCGAAGGTGGTGGTGCCGCTTTCGATCATCTCCACCATGCCCAAGCGCGTGCCTTCCCGAACGAAGGCCGGCGTCACGTTTCTAGCTTCGGCGGGGAAGATGTAATCTTGCAGCCAATTTTGCAGGTTTTCGTCGTCGCCCAGGCCGCGAAACAGCGTCATCGCGGCGTGGGTGTGGCCGTTGATGAGGCCGGGAATCAGGACGCCGTCGCGCAACTCGAGCCGATGCGCGGGTTGATAGCGCGACTCGACCGAGGCGGCGCTGCCGACGCCCACAATCGTATCGCGGCGAATCGCCACCGCCCCATCGTGAATCACGCGGCGATGGGGATCCATGGTCACGACGATGGGACCGGCGATCACCCAATCCGCAGGCTGAAGCGCGGCCGAGGCCGCCGGGGCGCCCCGGCGTCCGGCCGTCTGACTGCCCGCAACGGCCCAGCCGGCGAGAGCCAACCCCAGCCCTAGCAGGATCAGCCCCAGGCCCGCCCTCGAAACGCTTTTGCGTCGCCGCACATTTCCCTCGGAATTTCCGCCGTGGACTCCGGTCCGGTCAAAAACATACGCCGGATCGTCCCGGAAGGCAATCGGCAGCCTTGCCTGCTGGATCGCACCAGCTTCGAGACGAGCCGTACGCGGCAGGTTGGCGGGTTGGGTTAGGGTCACGCCAACATTTAACCCTGGTTCATGCGCCGGTCATTTTGCGTACATCTTTTTGATCCAGACTTGCCCTCTCGACGGACGGTGATTTTGGTGATTTTGGTCTTGCCCGGCGCGGCCGGCGGGACTAGACTCCTACCCGTCGTGCGCTGGCAATCGCCGGCGCGCGCAGGGTGTTTTCCTCGGACGATTTTTCGTCCGCTTGCGGGCAGCAAGGGAGGAGTTCATGAGGCAAGAAGCAAAGATATCTATTTTCTCGGAAGGAATTTGTGCGCTGGGGATCAGAGCGGCGGCGTGGGTGGGAATCGCCCTGCTCTTCCTGCTGGCTTTCGCTCCGCGGCCGGCGCGGGCCCAGCAAGCTCTGGGAACGATCAACGGGACGGTCACCGACACCTCAGGTGGGGTGGTGCCGGGGGCAACCGTGAAGGCGGTGAATACCGGCACGAACCTGACGGTCACGGCGGTGACGCAGAAAGACGGATCGTTCAGCATCGTCAACTTGCCGATCGGCACCTACGCGGTGACGATTACCAAAGCGGCCTTCAAGACGGTGGTCCACAGCGAGATTCTGGTTCAGGGCAACCGCGCCACCACCGTCAATACTGTCATCCAGCCGGGCGCCGTCTCGGCGACCGTCACCGTGTCCGCCACGCCTCTGCTCAACCAGACCGACACGACGAACGGCTACGTGCTTGGCTCGCATCTGGTGAACACGGCGCCGCTGGGCACGGGCAGCTTCACCCAACTCGCCACGCTCGCTCCGGGCGTCAGCGCCGATCTGCTGAGCGGATCGGGCAGCAACGCCGGCCTCGGCAACCAGGAAATCTGGGCGAACGGCCAGCGCGACACCAGCAACAGCGTGTCGTTCAACGGCGTCACGGGCACCAACGTTTTCAATGGCAAAACCTCCAGCTCGGTTTCGGAAAGCCGGTACGTCCTGAACACCAACGAGCAATTCCTCCCCGGCGGCCAGATTCAGACGAACACCTCCGTCTATGACGCCATCGGCCAGGGCTTGCCCACACCGCCGCAGGAAACGATCGAAGAACTCCACGTGCAGACCTCGATGTACGATGCCTCCCAAGGCGCCAATAGCGGGGCGCACATCTCCGTCGTCACGAAATCCGGCACGAACGATTTCCACGGTGAAGCCTACGAATACCATCAGACCGACGCCTGGGACGCGAACCAGTTTTTCCTGAACGCCGCCGGCATTGCGCGCCCGCCCCTACACCGCAATACGTTCGGAGGTCTGTTCGGCGGGCCGATCGTCCACAACAAGATTTTCTTCTTCGGTTCCTATCAGGGCCAGCGCGTGAGCGACGCCTTCAACGGCGCGACCCGGGGCGTGAGCGTCCCGATCGGGCTGACGAACGACCGCAGCGAGTCGACGCTCATCAATCTGGTCAATTCCGATTACGGTACCAGCATCACCGCTTCCGATGTCGATCCGGTGGCCCTGAAGCTGATGCAGGCCAAAACGTCGAGGGGAGGTTACCTGGTGCCCTCGGAGACGATCAGCGACCCGAACCAGCAGTCGGCACTGGGCTATAACGCCTTCGAGCAAGGCCCGCCGAGCACGTTCAAGGCCGATCAAGTCAACGCGAATACCGACTTCACATTCGGCCAGCGCGATCGCTTCTCGGAAAAATATTATTTTCAGAACAATCCCTCGACCAGCCCGTTCGCCGTGAGCGACGTGCTCGGTTTCCCGCAGGAACTCCGGGCGGGCAGCCAGGTGGCCTCGCTCGACAACATCTTCACGCCAACCGCCAACACCTCCTGGGAGCAGCGCCTCGGCTTCGTCCGCGAAACCGCCTACGCCCACACGGGCCAGGCCTTCACTCCGCAGTCGATGGGCTTGAACATTCTGGGCAGCAGCATTTTCCCGGGAATCGTCGTGAATTATGCAAACACGAATACCTACGGTGGCTTTGGCATCGGCCCTTCGAATAACTTCGCCAATGCCGGCGTCTTCCAGAACCAGTTCGAGGGCGAAAGCAATTTCACGTGGCTACACGGAATCCACAACCTGTCCTTTGGCGTGGTCTACGACTACGGCCAGCTCAACGTGGTCAATAAGGAAAACCAGGTAGCCACCTTCAACTTCAATAACTTCCCGGATTTCTTCACCGGAACGATCGCCGGACGCAGCGGCGGCACCTTGCTCGACGGCGAAACCAACCGCTACTATCGCTACAAGCAGCTAGGCCTCTACGCGCAGGACCAGCTCCACGTTCGCAGCAATCTGACGGTGGACCTGGGGCTTCGCTGGGACTGGGATGGTCCTCTCAACGAGAAAAACGGCTTGCTCACGAGTTTCTATCCGCAGGATTACTCCTACGACTTAGCCACGGACACGATCAACAACATCGGCCTGGTGGTCGCTGGAAACAACAAACAATTCTGCGCGCAGAAAGAGCCTTATTGCGTGAGCGATTCCACGCTCACCGGCCGCCAGTGGATGTTCGAGCCGCGGATCGGCCTTGCGTGGAGCCCGAGCTTCGTCAAGAACTTCGTGGTGCGCGCCGGCTTCGGCCTTTACGCCGATCGCGGCGAATTCTTTACCGAACTTTCGCCCAGCGCCGGCCTTGGCATCAGCGGACCCTTCGGCGTGACCACGGAAGAACCGTTCACCGTACCCTTCAATGCGTCTTGCTATGGCGAGCAGTGCCTTTCGGGCAATCCTTTCGGCACCGCTGCGCCCCCTCTCCCGCCCAGCAACTTTTCCGCAGTCAAGTCGCTCGTTTACAACCAGTCGGGCCTGAGCGGCTGCGCGGAGCCGGTCACACCCACGTGCACGCCGACCGGCTACGCGAATTTCGCTTTCCTCTTCGGTGGCTACGATCCCCGCAACACCCTCCCGTACTCGGAGAACTGGACGCTGGACTTCCAGTGGCAGCCTCTCAACAGCCTGATGGTGGACATCGGCTACGTGGGCAACCGCGGGCTGCATGAACTGCTCCCGATCCCGTTCAATCAGCCGCTCATTGCCACGCCGCAGCACCCGGTGAATGGCCAAATTTATTCCTACGGGTTCCAGGCGACCGACGTGAACGGCAATCCGCTCGCCACCGAGCAGGTGATGACGACCATCGGCCCCTACTCGTTCTCGGACGGCAACACGGCGCTTCGCGTGCCGTATATCGGCTACAACCCCAACGCCGATTTCAACACGGCCGAGGGCATCTCGAATTACAACGCGCTCCAAGTCGGCGTTACCAAGCGCATGAGCCATGGACTCGAGTTCACCGCCGCATACACGTGGTCCCACGCGCTCGACGAAGGCAGCGGACTCCAGCTCTTCTACAATGGCAACGACCCGCTGAACCCGCGCTCGGCATATGCCTCCGCCGGTTTCGACCGCACCCACGTCTTTACCGTCAGCTACCTCTACGAACTCCCCAGCCCCGTCAAATCGAAGGGCTTCTTCAGCCAAGTCGTGGACGGCTGGGGTCTCAGTGGCATGACGGTTGCCGAAACCGGCCAGCCCTACAGCATCTACGATTTCTCGGGTGACGTTGGCAGCCAGTATTGGGGCGCCGGCGACGACTACATCACCAACCCCACGCTCGCCATTCCGGGCGGCAACGTCAGCTCCGTCTTGCTCCAGAAGGGCACGATGGGTCTCGACGCGGGGAAGCCGGTTCTGAACGGCGGCGCCTTTGGCATCAACATCAATCCGCCGGGAACCAACGGCGTTCCGCCGTGCGGCCCGACGACGGGTGGCGGCACGGCTTGCGACTATTCGGAAACGGGTTATTCCAACGCCGGCCGTAACCTATTCCGCGGGCCGTTCCAGACGCGGTTCGATTTCGATTTGTTCAAGAATTTCAAGCTGAGCGAACGCCTCGCCCTCCGCTACGACGCTCAGTTCTTCAACCTCTTCAACAATGCCAGTTTCGACGCTCCCTACAACGACTTTAGCTTGGATCCTTGCTTCGGGCCGAACCTCCAGACCGTCGGAGGCCAGCAACAGTTTGGCTACTACGGTTGTCAGTGGCTTGGCACCGTTCCGGCGGTGAATGGCGTGGGACCCTTCGGCAATGGGCAGGCGCCCGGCAGCGGGGGCTACATCACCAACACACTCGGCAGCCCTCGTTTTATCCAGATGGCGCTGCACCTGACGTTTTAGGGAAGACTGCGGGGCGCGTATAAATGAAGAAGCCGGTTGGGACTTTACTGCTGGCATTGGCGGTAAGCCTGGCGTGCGCCGGCGCTCGAGCGCAAGGGAAGCCAAACTTCAGCGGCACATGGAAGCAGAACAACGCGAAAAGCTCGGTGCGGCACGGGCCGGGATCATTTTCCTACACCAACGTGATCGTTCAAAAGGGTGCGCTGCTGCAGGTCACCAGCATTTTCAGCGGTTCGCGCGGGAAGAGTCAATTTACCGACACGTATTCGATTGGCGGCAAACCAGAGATCAGGAAGGACCGTGACGGCGACCAAATCAGCACGAGCGTAAGGTTAAATGGTCCGGCGCTGGAGTTCAGAAGTGTGGAGCAAGAAAGCGCGCACGAAATCGTCACGAACCAGACCTGGACACTCTCGCGCGACGGTAAGGTTTTGACCAAGATATACCACAGCACCGGCCCGCGTGGGACGTACAACGACAAGTACGTTTTGGAGAAGCAGTAGTAGACTGGATTTGGCTCGAAGCTATCGCAAAACCACCGTCTTCGGCCGGCACGTCCCGAAGCCTCGGGATCAGCCATGCCGTCAAGGTGCCCAGAAAGCCGGGGCTGTAGCCCCTGAAGGAACCGGGCGGGAGGTTTTGAAATAGCTTCTTGTATTGCGAGTAGGCTGCTGCAGTCATGACGAGCCTTTGTGCGGGGTTGTGCCTCGGGTAGCCACGTGCTATAAAGTGTTTATGCGTGGGGGAGCACTGAAGGCAGGCGTTGTTCTCATCATCGGCGTGATTTTTCTCAGCATGGTCTCGCAGATGTTCGATCGTTGGGATCACGCCGAAACCAAAGGCAAGGACACCGAGTCGACCCTGATCCTCGTTGCCCTCAGCGCCGGCGCCGCAATCGCTATCCTCCATCGAGCTTCCGCTTGCCTGCCGAGTTTCCTAAAGCTTAGTCCGGCGGTAACCGCCTCTTCTCCCGTGCTGCGCTGGATTCTCTTCGAGCCTGAAATCAGCCCATTCCCGGAAAGCCCGCCCCTTTTAGCCCTCCGCATCTAGAAGTGTGCCCGAACGCTCGAAGGCGTTCACGTTAGGGTTGTGTTTTCTCCACTGGAGTCCACTCTGGCGAGATCCCCGAAAGACTTTCCTCTCAGCCTCATTCAATGAGTGAGCGTTGGGCCATCTGAACGTTGATCGACCGAGGCTTTTGACAAATCAGCGCAAAAGGAGCGCATAAACTTTTGAGAGTTCACCTCGTAAATCCCAGCCACGTGTCCTTTGGCACCGCCGTAATCACACCGCGGTGGCTCTATGTAATTGCGGCGGCGACGCCCGCGGCATTCGGCAATCCGGTTATCGTGGATGAAACGCTCAGCTTCGTGGACCCGGAGCGCATCCAGCCAGGCGATGTTGTGGGCATCGGGATCCATACCGGGAACGCGCTCCGCGGCTACGAGATCGGCAAAATGGCGCGGGAGCGCGGAGCCTACGTCATTTTCGGGGGGATCCATGCGACTCTCTATTCCGAAGAGGCGGGACGCCTGGGCGGCGCGCACTCGGTGGTTAAGGGCGACGGCGACATCGTCTGGGGAGCTGCGTTGGCAGACTGTCTGAAAGGCGTACCCAAACCGATGTATCTGGGTGGCCGCGTGGAAGCCTCGAACTTCATGCCCGCTCGCTGGGACCTGCTTCCGCGCGACCGCTACATGTGGGCCTCGGTGCAGACGGTGCGCGGCTGCCCGAAACATTGCTCGTTTTGCTCGGTGTGGCGGTCCGATGGCCAGCGACCGCGCCAACGCGCCACCGACGCTGTGATCGAGGAGATCGTCCAGCTGCGACAGATGGGGTTTCGATTTATCGCTCTGGCCGACGACAACTTTTATCCGGTCACGCTGACCGACCTGACGATGGCCGAGCGGCAAGGGAACACGCACCGAATCGCGGAGCTCACGGCGATTCGCACCGAGCGTTTCCGGTTAATGGAGCGGCTGGCGCTTTTGCCCAGGGACATGGTGTTCTTCACGCAAATTACCATGGAAGCCGCCGAGGACCCGGATTATCTCGACGCCATGCGCCGGGCGAACATCAAGGGGGCGCTCGTGGGAGTGGAATCGGTGACGCCGGAAGGGTTGAAGGACGTCTACAAGGATTTCAATTGCGCAGGAGACCGCTTGGTCGACCGATTGCAGCTGTTTCGTCGAAGCGGCGTGCACGTCCTAGGCTCATTCATTTTCGGCCTGCCCAGCGACCGGCCCGAAACGTTCGGCGCGACCGTCTCCGTGGCGCAACGCGCCGGAATCACCTTCGCGCAATTTGTCATGTTGACGCCATTCCCCGGTACCGTGGATTTCGCGAAATGGGAAAAGTCGATGGAACTCGATCCTCGGCCCATTCGCGGCATTCCGCTGACACGACACTGGCTGATCCCTCAGGAGTCTAGGCCCAAGCTGTATTGCCCACATCCGACGATGTCGGCCGATGAAATTCGACACCGTACACAGGTTGCTTGGGACCGCTTCTACCGCCTGCCGTTGATCTGGCAACGGTCTCGTTTTTTGAAATCACTCCGCGCACGCCTGGCCTTTATCTTGATCTCGAAGCTGTACCGGCAGATGTATGCCAATACCGGCATTGCCACCGACAGCGCCCGGGTAGAGCGTTCGGCGCGGTGGGCACGCTGGATTGCGAAGCCATGCCGACGACTTTTTTCCGCACCTCCCATGCCGGAGCTCCGAGTTCCCCAACTCATGCTTCAATCTGATCGAAAAACTGCGAGATTCGGAGACTCGCCCGTCCGTTGAAAGACGGCCCGGCGGGTGAATGAACGATGCGGTTTCTACCCAAAATGCAAAGAGCAGTCAAGAATTGCCGATAACTGATCAGCAATTTGGGGAGCCCCTGAAATGGAAAGACCCACTGTCAAGACACAGCCTGCAATCGCCGAGCTGCGCGTCATGGAAACAAGACCCGGGGGAGAGAGAGCAGCGTTGCTATCGCCCCTCGATGCCGAGAGCTTCCCGTCACGCCGGGCTTGCAGCCTGTGCAAATCCCGTTCCACTTTCTTCCGCTACAAAGTGTTCCCTCGCGACTCCGATGGGGGAGGCGGTTGCTGCCTCCGCTGTTTTGCCGACCTTCTCATGGGACTGGAACGCCGCGCAATCGCTGTGGACAGATACGGGAAGGTGGAAACCGGGGTGTTGAGGAGCCGAGGACCACAGAGATGAGGATTTTGTTTCTAAATCCGCCTTCTTTTGAAGAGTTCGACGGGGGCGCCAGTTCTCACCGGCCCGCCTCCCGGGGGAATCGAGTCCTACTGGTACCAAGTCTGGCTCTGTTGGGGATAAAGGGATGCAATACCAAATTGACGCGCCGGAGTCGGACATTGCGGTCCGGTGGAGTGCCCTGCCAGCCGGCAGCAAGAGTACGGCCATCAGAATCGCCCGCATGCATTCAGATAAATCCCGGGGAGGCACGAGTGATTTCTTTTCGCCATATTATTCCGTTCTTGCTGATCTTTACGGCATTGGCTTTCTTGCCAGCAGTTACTTTCGGTCAGACAGAAAATTCTGCTCACGGTCGGTTGGGAGGCTCTCAGCAAGGAGGTTCGACGAACCTTCCTCAGACCGAAAGGCGGAGCACCTCGCCGGATTCGCTCCAAAAGGCTGTAACTTGTGTAGCCACTCACCTTGGGCAACGGCTTAAAGATCTGGGGCGCGGCCAGGCAGGCATCTGGACGAGCCCGTTGCACATGCGCTCGGATGACTCGTTCCGGCTGGCCCCGTTTGGGGCCGCGACCTCCACATTCTCCACCGGATTTGTTTCGGCCCGGCGGGCGGCGGCACACCCGCGCGCAGAATGTGACTCGCTGGGCGGAAACGCTTCGGATATATGGCTGCTCCGCCCCAGTCAGATCCCGACTCTCAACCAGCAGCTTATGTCGCGTTGGGGCTTGCAGAATTCTCCCCTCCAGCGTGTAGGAAAAGACGATCGTCGTCACTGGCGTTTGGCTGAAAAGCTTTCCCTGGGCCTGTCGCCACAGCTTGAAAGCCGTCTGCGGGCCCAGACGTGTCCCCGCCTGGGGCTCGACGGCGCCAGCCTATGGGGCCAGAATCAGCTGCATCCTTCCGAGAGTCAGAAAAAGAAGAGAAAAGAAAAGGCGCATAACCCCTCGGCAACTTCCGGCTCACCTCATCATATTTTCTACGTGGTCCCCGCCTTCAATGTGAGTTACCAGCGCAAATTCACGCCGCTCACTCCGCGCGGGAAGTGGGACGAATGGCTCGAGAGTACCTGGGATCCGCGGGGCTTCGCTCTGTACGCGTTTGAGTCGGCGACGCTGGAATATTCCTCCAGCGACGGCTTTTGCGGGTACGGGAAGGGCTGGGGCGGCTACGGCGAGTGTTATGGCTCCGTGGAGGCGGATGCGAACATTTCGAGTTTTCTTGGTGATTACCTCTTCCCTGTCCTCATGCACCAAGATCCCCGGTATTTTCGCCTGGGAGAAGGCGGCTTTGGCAAGCGGGTCTGGCATGCGATTTCCCACGTCTTCGTTACGTACAACGATTCCGGCCACACCGTTTTTTATACCTCGGCGCTCTCGGGAACCTTTATTGCGGCAGGCATTTCCAATCTCTACTATCCGTCCCAAGATGTCGGATTCAGCAAAACAATTAGCCGCGCCGCGCTCGATCTCGGCAACACCGCCCTATTCAACCTGGCGGCCGAATTCTGGCCGGACATCCACCGTAACCTGCACTTTTGAAGGGCGATTTCGACATGATGTCTCGCTAAATGGAGTGGAAAGAATGAAAAGAATCATTGTAGGAACTGCCGTCGCTATTCTCGTGGTGCTTGCAGGAGTTCAGGTAGCCGAATGGTCTCGCGCCGGCTCCCCGCCCCGCGAGCCCACGCCGGCGCGCGCTTCGCTCGCTTCCGGCCGGGCGAAAGCCGGTCCGGAGGCGCCTGCCGCTGGCTCTGACGCATCACCGGTCACCGCGCCTTCCTCTGAAGCGGGGTACGTAATCACGCAGGCGGCCACGGTTTCGCCTCGGCTCGTGGCCTACGGCCAAGTGCAGCCCATTTCCCTATTGCCGGTGAACGCCGCCGAGCCGGGAGTCGTCACCGCCCTCGGCGTTCTCCCGGGAACGCACGTCCGGGCCGGACAAGAAATCGCGCACCTGAGCGGACCTGCTATACAGTCGGCGCTCGAGCAAAGTGAAGCGAACGTTCGCAGCGCGCAAGCCCAACTCTCGGCTGCCCGGAAGACTTTGGCGATCGAACGCGAGCAGTTGCCCTCGCATTTGAGCACCCGCGCCGCCGTTCAGCAGGCGCGGAGCGCGGCGGCTCAAGCGCAGACCAATTTTGAAAACGCGCAATCGCATCTCGAAGCGGTGCGCCGGATGCTCGCGCTTGCCGCGCCGGCGAACGGAACGGTGCTCGCCATCGATGCGCCCAACGGACAGCTCGTGGCGGCCGGCCAGCCCGTGGTCACGCTTCAGACGACGGCCAGGTTATGGCTGGCGGCCTCGTATTACGGCCCTGATTTGTCCTTGATTCACGTCGGAATGACAGGCGTCTTTGCGCCTGCGGACGGAAGCGCGCCGGTCCCCGTCCGAGTTCGTGCCGTCTCGGGCGCGATGGCCGCGGGCGAAGGTGAGGCGATCGGACTGATGCCTATGGTCCCAACATCGAGGTGGATCAACGGCGAATACGGCTCGGTAACCCTCGATCTGCCGCCACAGAAGCTCGTCGCCGTACCTACGCGCGCCCTGGTCCTCGATCGGGGTAAATGGTGGGTCTTGGTGCATTCCCCTGAAGGCGACCGCCCGCAGGAGGTCGTGCCGGGACCGACCCGGGGCTGGAACACGTTTCTGGAGAGCGGGGTTAGCGCGGGTACGCAAATCGTCGTTGAGGATGCGTATCTCCTATTCCATCGCGGCATTGCCAAGCGCTACACGCCGTCAAATTAACCACTCGCGATGAACGCACAAAACGCTTTCACCCGTCTGCTACTACAGCCGGTCTTTTGGGCGCTCGTTTACGGAGCGCTCGTTGCCTACAGCGCTTATGCGCTGTGGAAAATTCCCGTCGAGGTGCTGCCGGGATTCAATTTCCCGCAGATCACCGTGATCACTCATGAGCCCGGGGCCACCGCCTCCGAGCTCGAGACGCAAATCACCTGGCCAATCGAAGGGGAAATTCTCGCGCTGCCCAACATCGTCAGCTTGCGCTCGACGATGGGCAGCGGAACCGTCGAAACAGACGTCCGCTTCGAGCAGGGATCCGATCCGCAGGCCGATCTTCAATCGGTGAACGGCGCGATCGATCGGGCGCGCGCGCAAATCCCCACCTCGGTGCAGCCGCTCGCCCAGATCATGGGGAACGCGATCAACGAGGTCGCCGACTATACGGCCGATATCCCCCTTTCCGTCCCCGCCGTGGAAGTCCAGCGAGACGTTCTGGCAAATGTTGTCCCTGCCCTGCGCGCGCTGCCGGGCGTGCAGCGGGTGGACGTGTACGGCGCCGGAGATGAAGGCTTGTGGGTTCAGCCGAACCTGGCGGCCATGGTGCGCTATCGCGTGCCGATCACCTCGATCACGCAAGCGCTCGAACAGGACGTGCTCCTCGATCCAGGCGGCTATCTCTCCGAAGGCCATCAAGACACGTTCATCGAGGTTCGCAATCTGCCGGTCAACACGTCGGAGCTAGCGAGTGTCCCCATCACCAGCGTGAGCGGGCGTATCCCTTTGGGCAATCTCGCGCGTATCGTGCGCGGACCGGTTCCCACCTTGAACACCATCTACTTCGACGGCAAGCACAGCATCGCTCTCACCGTTTTCAAGCAGCCCGGCGCGTCCACGGTGCCCGTGACGCAGGCCGTGCAATCCACCCTCGCGGCAACGGCGGGGCTTCTACCGTTTGGCGTGCGTTGGGTAAGCATTTACGACCAAGGGCATTTGGTTCATGTCGTCGGAGCGGATCTGACCCGCAACCTGTTGATCGGCGGAGCCTTGGCAATTGGCGTAATGCTTTGGGTGTTGGGAGCGGGGGGCGGCGTGTGGATTCTTGCGATCAGCATTCCCTTGTCGCTGCTTATGGGCATTGCCGGACTTTACTCCGCGGGAGAGAGCCTGAACCTGATGACGCTTGGCGCGCTGACGGTGGCCGTCGGACTGCTGGCCGACGATGGCATCATCGTCCTCGAAAGCATCTACCACCGCTGGGAACAGGGCGATGAACACCGGGCCGGAATCGCGAACGGGCTAAGAGAAATCGCCAGCCCGGATGTCACGGGAACGCTTACAACAGTCGCTGTCTTTCTTCCCTTGCTCTTCGTAGGAGGGCTGGCGGGACTGTTTTTCATCCCCTTCGCGCTCGCGATGGCGCTCGTGCTGCTCGCCTCGCTCGTCCTATCGCTCAGCCTGGTTCCCATCAGCCTGGGCTTCGTGCCCGCACGGGCTCGGAAAGCCCCGACGAGCGCGGGAAAGATGCTGGACAAGCTACGGCGGGGAAACATGCGCCTGTTCCATTTTGTCTCCAGGCATCCTGCCGCCAGCTTGATTGCGTGTACCGTGATCCTATTCGCGAGCCTCGGCGGGCTCGCTTTTGTTCCGGTGAATTTTCTTCCGCTCCCGAATGAAGGAGTGCTGCTCGAGAGCTTCACTCTGCCGCCCGGCAGCTCGATGCCGGACACGGAAAGCGCCGTTGCGGAAATGACGCGGCGCCTGCGCGCCGACCCGGCTGTAGCCGATACCTTCGCGCGAATCGGCTCATCGACCAGCACGATGTACACCGAGCCTGCCTATGCCGGCGAGATCCAAATCAAGCTAAAGCCCAAGGTAAGCGTAAATAGCCTAAACCGGATCGGCCAGCGCCTGCAGCAGGAGAGTAAGCTCCCCGGCGTTCAGCTCTCGATCGATACCCCGACTGTCGAGCGCGTGGGCGAGAGCCTTTCCGGTTTGCCTCAGCCGTTCGTTCTGAATCTGTATGGAAGCGATGTCGCGGAGTTGCGGGCGCTGGCAGACCGGATCGCCGCGCGGCTGAAAACGGTTCCCGCGCTGAACGGCGTATTCAATAACGACGCCTATCCTGTTACGGAACTTCAGTTGGAGCCCAAGATAGGAGCGCTGGCCGCATCCGGGCTCACGCCATCCCAGTTGAATGCTCAGATTTCGCCCCTGTTGAACGGCGATGTCGTTGCGCAGGTGCCCGAGGGGAACGTTCCGCTGGATATCTACGTTCGCCTGGCCGACGCTCCGCAGGAATCGCTCGAAGCTCTAGGCAGGCTGCCGATACGCACGGACGGTTGGACCCCGCTCGGACAGCTGGCGAATCTCAGGATGGTCACGACCCCCATCCAACTTCGCCACATCGATGGTGCGCGAGCGCTCGAAATCCTGGCGACCCCCACCGGACCGCTCGGCAGCACCATCGCCTCTGCGCGAATCGCCTTGAGCGGTTTGCGTCTACCTCCTGGATACCGCATCGCGTTCGGCGGGCTCTATCCGGAATTGGAGAATGCGGCTCTGGGACTCGCGATCGCGGCCGTTGCCGCTTTCGTGCTCATGGCCGGAATCATGATCCTCCAGTTCGAGGGGCTTCTCGTGCCGGGCCTGCTGCTCTTGGAAATTCCCTTGGCCTTCAGCGGAGGCGCGGTTGCACTGATCGTTAGCGGCGTCGGCTTGAACGCCGTGGGGTTGATTGGCTTGCTGACCCTGGTCGGCATCGGTCTCAACCACGGGATTGTGCTGCTTTATCGCGCGCGGCGGAACGAAGCGGCGGGAATGGCGACCGAGGAAGCTGTGACCGAGGCGGTCCACGTGCGCTTTCGCCCGATCGCCCTGACCACATTGACCGCCATCCTCGGCATGTTGCCTACCGCTCTAGGCTGGGGCCAGGGCGCGGCCCCCGAGCAAGGACTGGCCATCGTCGTCATGGGGGGCATCTTTTGGAGCGCACTCCTCAGCACCAACCTGATTCCGGCCCTTTATCTCCACGAGCGCCGCAAACAGATCGCCAAAGCGAGGCTGGCATGATTTTCGCTCATCGATGGCGGCTGTCGAAATTGGCGTTTTGCCCGATGCTAGTTTGTCTTTCGGGTTGCGCCGTCTATCACCCCCTTCGTTTGCCCGTGGCGCCCGATTTGAGGGCTGCTCCCTCCCTCACCGTTCCGGCGAGCGAGTTTTGGCTGCCGGGCCTCCGGCCGCATCCGTTCCCCCAAAACGGCTTGGACGAAACGGCTGTCGTTACCTTGGCCGTTTTCGAGAATCCCGATCTCAAGGCGGCGCGGCTGCAGGCGGGAGTAGCGAGCGCTCAGCTCCTTCAAGCGGGGTTGCTGCCCGATCCGCAACTGACGGCCGACTTCGCGAAATCCGACCTGAACTACGGAGGCGGCTTCGGATTGAGCGCCGACCTTCAAGCCCTGATCACTCGCGGCGCGGCAAAAGCCGCGGCCAGAGCGAATCAGCGGGGTGTGTACCTGAATATCCTGTGGCAGGAATGGCAGGTCGCCGAGCGAGCCAGACAGTTGTTCATCGAGTCGCAATCGGACCTGCGGCTCCTCGAAGTCATGACCTCGGCGCGCAACTTCTTTGCCGAACGTTATCGGGAAGATCAAGTGGCGCTGCGAAAGGACGACCTCACACTGAGCGCGGCCACTGCCGACCTCACGCTTCTGACGAACGCCGAAAAGGAACTCCGCCAGGTTCAATTAGACGCTGCCGCAACGCGCCTCCAACTCGATCAGTTGCTGGGACTGCAGCCGGGCGTGCAGCTCCGCCTCATCGGCCCGAGCGGCGGCCAGCCCCTCTCGGACGCCCAGTTCCAGGTCGCGCTGACCGCGCTCCCTCATCGTCGCGCGGATTTGCTTGCGCTTCAGGCCGGCTATCAAGTGCAGGAGGAGAGCCTGCGTCAGGCGATTCTCGCCCAATTCCCCAATCTGACTGCCGGCGTCACTTACAGCCGCGATCCGGTGGAAGGAGCGATCGATTTCGGGCCGACCGTCACTCTGTCTCTGCCGATTTTCAATCGAAACCGCGGCCACATTGTGATCGAAAGGGCGACGCGAGCCGTCCTTCGGCAAACGTACCTGGCGCGGCTCGATCAGGCGGTGAGTCAGGCGGGTCAGGTGCGGAATGCCGCGGCGATCATCGGGCGCCAGCTTCGCGATCTCGATGCCCGTCTCGCTGTCCTCCGCAAAACGGCCGCGGCGACCCGGCAAGGGTTCGAGAAAGACAACGTCTCCGCGGCACTCTACGTAAACATCGAGTCGGCCCTGCTGGCCACGGAAGCCGAAGGGATTCAGTTGCGCGCATCCCTCGAATCCGCGCAAGCGTCCTTGGCTACTCTTCTGGGCCTGCCCTTTGGTTCGCCGGCAAGCGTCCCGTAGGCGCGGGATAGATTCCAGCGGCCCCCAGCCGAGGTTCCGTCTTCGAGCAGGTTCCCCAGGAATTTCCCAGGAAAGGCATGGCGCGAATCCCGAGAGGCGGGAGACGGGCTTCGCCGCGCGCCGTTACGGGACCAGCGGGTGGAAGCCCTTGGGTGGTTTCGAGCCTCCGGGAATCACCACCGGCGTTACGCCGATCTGCTTGCAAGTGAGTGGCGGCGGAAATGCGTCGACGATGGAATCGGGAATTTCCGCGGCGGAAGCGGGTATCGGCGGCTTCCGGCCGGAGAGTCGCGCGGGATCGAATCCGCCGAGTAGGTTGGTGAGGCGGGGATTCGTGTCGCGCGGGCCTTCGGGGAGATAAGGCTTCTCGTCGGGCAGGGAGCCGAGTGGAGGGAGGCGGAAAAGGGCGTCGAGAAACTTGACGAAGGAGGCCTGATCGCCCCGGTCGGACACGATGGCGCCCGAGCGCGCGTAAGGCGAGATCAGGATCAAGGGAATTCGGGGACCGTCTCCGCAGGGGTGTTTGTCCGGGCAGGTCTCGAAACTGGGCGGAGGAACGTGATCGTAAAAGCCGCCGGGATCGTCCCAGGTGATGATGATGACGGAAGAGTTCCAATAAGGGCTGCGGGCGATCGTGTCGACCGCCTTGGCCACGAGGGCTTCGGAGATCTGGGAATCGGAATAGCCGGGGTGGTCGTCGTCGCCCTGGAAATTGGCTTGAATGCCGCGCGCCCGGTTGGCGGGCCGCCAGCCAAACGGGTTGTGAAAGCCGCCTTTGATGAAATCGACGCTCGTGGAGGGGAGCTTGCCCTCGGCAACGACGCTGAAGAAATCGGTCAGGTCGTGCACGCCGCGCCATAAAGGCTGATTCAGGCGGATGTAGCCGAAATACTGCGGCGCGTCGTGATGAGGGATGTAGGCGGGATGGTCGTTGCCCTTGCCGTTCCCGAATCCTTCCTGGTACCACCCCCAAGGGACAGCGCGGGCATCGAGCTTGACCATCTCGCCGATGTCCTGGCGGATCGCATCCGAGTCGGCTTTGGCGAGGCCGGCGCGCCCGCCAAACAGAGTGAGCAGGACGGTCGCATAGGTCTGATCGTACTGGTGGGGCTGCGGCAGGTTGCTCCCGTAAGGTCCCCAGGCAGGATCGAGGTCGTTGAGCACCGGCTCGCCCGGGGCGCCAGAACCGGGCTTGGCTGCCTCCTTGGGATGCTGCGCCCATTGTGTTTGGCCGGATTGCGCGGCAATCAAATCGATGTTTCCGGGCGTCGAGGGGCCGTAGGTGGCGTCGAAGATGTCATCGTAGAGGGCGAAGCGATGGGCGTAAAGCCAGAGGAAAGGAATGGTGCGGCAGTCCCAGTGGGCCATGGTCAACAGGCCGATCTGGTGGGCGGAAGGCTTCGGGGTGCCCTGGGACGCCAGATAGTTTTCCCCGACGGAGATGAACTGGTCCATGCGGCCGCCATTCGCTTCGGCGAGCAGCGCCTCGCGCCAATGAGGGGGATCGGCCGTATCGGGAGCGGTCAAGGCGAAGGGCGTGATCCACGTTTTGCCGATCGGATCGTACTGGCGATACCCGTGCCGGCGCGCCTGGGCGGTAGCCAGATTGTCGGCGCCAGGGAAAGACCCGAAGTAGGAGTCAAAAGAGCGATTCTCCTGGTAGATGACGAAGACGTGGCGGATACGGGCCCGAAGATGGACAAGAAGCGCGTCAGGAGGTTGCCGCCGTTCCCGGTGACGCGCGGGGGGCTGGGCTCGAGCCCAAAAACGTGCGGAAAGAATCAATGCAGTGATGAAGACGACTTTCGAGCGAGTCACGCAGCAGAGTATACAGGAATTCGCCAAACAGGAACTTGCCTCTTGCCGTAGGCCGGCCGAATGGCGTATAAGCTGTCCCGTCCCGAATACCCGGGAAGTCATGACCGCACGAAACGAAGCCGGAACGCGACCTGCGGTTCCCGCCGGCGCTTCCCCGCGTCTGTGGAATCCCGACCTGGCGCCGGTGCCGCTCGAGCGGCGTTCCTGGGGCACGTATAACTACACCGCGCTTTGGGTTTCGATGAGCGTCAACATTCCCACGTACATGCTGGCCAGCGGAATGATCGCCGGAGGAATGGATTGGCGGCAGGCGATTTTCACCGTATTCCTGGGCAATTTGATCGTGCTGGTGCCGATGCTGCTGAACGCACACGCCGGCGCCCGATACGGGATTCCGTTTCCCGTGTTCGCGCGGGGATCGTTTGGCGTCCTGGGGGCGAATCTGCCGGCGATGCTGCGAGCGCTGGTAGCTTGCGGATGGTTTGGGATCCAGGCGTGGATAGGCGGGGAAGCCGTGAATGTGCTCGTCGGCGCCCTCGCGCCGGGGTGGAACCATCCCTGGCTCTGCTTTTTCGGGTTCTGGCTGCTGAATCTGGCGGTGATCTTGCGCGGGATCGAGACGGTGCGCTGGCTGCAAGGAGTGAGCGCGCCGCTGCTCGTGGCACTGGGCCTGGCGATGCTGTGGTGGGCGTATCGGCATGCCGGCGGATTCGGGCCGATGCTTTCGGCGCCGTCGAAATTCCACAGAGCGGGCGCGTTTTTCCGATTTTTCGTGCCGACGCTGACGGGGGTGGTGGCCTTCTGGGCCACGGTGGCGCTGAATATTCCGGACTTCACCCGCTACGCGCGCGGGCAGAAGGAGCAGATGCTCGGCCAGGCCCTGGGCTTGCCGACAACCATGACGTTTTATTCCTTCATCGGGATCGCGGTCACTTCGGCCACGGTGGTGGCGTTCGGCCACGCCATCTGGGACCCGGTCGCCGTGCTCGGCAGGCTCGGAAGCCCCTGGGCGGTGGTCGTAGCGATGGTGGGCCTGCTGCTGGCCACGCTGAACGTCAACGTCGCGGCCAACGTCGTTTCGCCCTCGAACGATTTTTCCAATCTGTGGCCCCGGCGCATCAGTTTCCGGATGGGCGGCGTGATCACGTGCCTGGTGGGTCTGCTGATGCAGCCTTGGAAACTGCTGGCGAGCTACGGAAACTACATCACCGGATGGCTGGTGGGCTATTCGAGCTTCCTCGGTCCGATCGCGGGCATCCTGATCGCCGATTATTACGTGGTGCGCAAACAAGTCATGCTGCCCGAGGACCTCTACGAGCGCGGCGGGTTTTATGAATTCCGGCGGGGATGGAATTGGCGCGCGGTCGCCGCGCTGGGGGCGGGCGTCGTCGTGGCGCTCGCCGGCCTCGCCGCACAACCGCTTGCGGCGCCCGGCCATGGGGCGTGGCTGCGCGCGGCAGCAGCCATCGTCGCGCGGTTTTACGACTACGCGTGGTTCGTCGGATTCGCCGTATCGTTTCTCGCGTATCTCGGGTTGATGAGGAGCCAGGGGGGCTGGCGGGGTGGCGCATCATGAGCAACCCCTTCATGGTACGCGCCATTCAGTTGGCGATCGAGAATGTCCATTCCGGACGCGGCGGGCCCTTCGGCGCGGTGGTCGTGCGAGGCGGTAAGATCGTCTCCGAGGGAGTGAACCAGGTTACTTCGACCCAGGATCCCACCGCCCATGCCGAAATGATCGCCATCCGCCAGGCTTGTGCCCAACTCGGCTCATTCGAATTGCGGGATTGCGAGATCTACACTTCCTGCGAACCCTGCCCCATGTGCATGGGCGCAATTTATTGGGCTCGCCTTTCCCGCGTCTATTTCGCCGCTACCGCCGAGGATGCCGCCGCGATCGGCTTTGACGATTCCTTCATCTCTAGGGAACTAGGCCGGCCTCTTACCGACCGCCGCATCCCCATCCTCCAGATGATGCGCGAAGAAGCGCTCGCCGGCTTGCGGGCGTGGGCGGAGAAGCCCGACAAGATACCGTATTGAGCGGGGCGCCCGTTCCCCTCTCGGGCGCGGCTCGGCGGCCTCAGACTTCGGGTTCGGAGAAGGGAAACCTGCGGGGGCCCCGCGGCGCGAGGATGTGCGTGCCCGCTTTTCCACCGAGAGCCTGTGCAACGGACTCGGTGGAAGTAATAATGCACTCCTCGCCGCCTTGGGTGAGGAAGCCGATAGCTGCTTCCATCTTGGGGCCCATCGAGCCCGGAGGGAATTCTCCCGCTTCGAGATAAGCCTGGGCCTCTTCCACGCTCACCACCCTCAGCCACCTCTGGTTCGGCTTTCGGAAGCGGATGGCAACCTGCTCGACCGAGGTGACGATAACCAATTTGTGGGCCTGGATTTGGGTGGCCAGCAGGCTCGAGGCGCGGTCTTTGTCGATCACGGCCTCGACCCCTTTCAGCTTGCCGTCCCGCCACGCGACCGGGATGCCGCCGCCGCCGCAGGCGATGACCACCGTGCCGCTCGCGGCCAGTTGCGACACGGCTTCCTTTTCCAAGACGTCCAGGGGCCGCGGGGAAGGCACCACGCGCCGGAAGCGGCCCGCTTCCACCTCGCGCATTTTCCAATGCGGCTTTTCCCGGCAGAGCCGAGCCATCTCTTCGGCCGAGAAGAAAGACCCGATGGGCTTCGTCGGGTTGGCGAAGTCCGGGTCGGCTTCATCGACCAGCACCTGGGTGATGACGCAGACGACATCGCGGCGAATCCCCTCCCTCCGAAACAATGCGGTTGCCAGTTGCTGGATCATGTAGCCCATACCACCCTGGGAATCCGCCACACAGGTGTCCAGCGGCAGGGAAGGCACCCGGCGTTCTCCCTCCTCGACGCGCACCAGGATGTTGCCGATCTGGGGTCCGTTGCCGTGGGTGATCGCGAGCCGCAGGTCGCTGCGAAATAGCGGAAGCAGATGCTCGAGCGTCTCCGCGGTATGGGCGAACTGTTGCGGGATGGTGCCCATTTCCCCCGGCAGGGTAATGGCGTTGCCTCCCAGAGCGACCACCAAGGTTTCGTGCATGTCGTCTACTCCGCCGGGAGACTCCGGAGACGTTCGGCAACCGCATCCAGCTTCGCAGGGATCGGTGCGGGCCTTTTCACCGCGCGCGCAGCCGCCGGAATGTCTTTCAAGCCGGTGCCCGTGACCAGCAAAACCACCCGCTCGTCTCGGCCGACCAAATTCTGCTCCAGCGCCACGCGAAGACCGGCTAGGACCGCGGCGCCGGCCGGTTCCGCAAACACGCCGGTCAGCTTCGCCAGATCGGCGATAGCCGCAACGATGGCCGAGTCGGAAACCGCGATCCCCCCTCCCCCGGAAGAGCGCACCGCGGCGAGACACGGGAGGGCGTTCCGCGGCGTTTCCACCGTCAAGCTGTCCGCCACGCTCGCCGCGCCGGGAAGCGGAACGATCGTTGGGGCGCCGGTTCGCAGGGCGTTCACGATCGCCGCGGAGCCTTCGGGTTGAACGGCAATCAATCGGGGTTTGCGCGGAAGAAGCCCGCAGCGCTCCAAATCGGCAAAGCCCTTGGCAACCCCGGCGAGAATCACGCCGTCGCCGGTGGGGACCAGCACCGCGTCGATGGCCGCAGGCGCGAGCGACGCCGCGATTTCCAGCGCCACCGTTTTCTTGCCCTCCATCGTGAAGGGGTTGACCGCCGTATTCCGGTTGTACCAGCCAAACGCGCGGCAGGCCTCGAGGCACAGCTCAAACGCCTGGTCGTAAGTCCCTTCGATGGGAAGAACCAGCGCGCCGTAGCTCTGCATTTGCACTAGCTTCGCCTCGGGCGCCGTCGCTGGGACGAAAACGACGGCGCGTACTCCGGCAGCGGCCGAGACCGCCGCCAGCGCGGTGGCGGCGTTGCCGGTCGAGGCTGTGGCAATCGTTTCTCGGCCGTATTCCAGCGCCTTGGCCACGACGAGCAGCGATGCGCGGTCTTTTGTCGAGCCGCTGGGGTTGCGCGTGTCGTCTTTTACCCAAAGGTCCTTCATCCCCGTCGCACGCCGAAGATGAGGAACATCCAGCAGGGGCGTTCCGCCCACGGGGATGGGGGGTAAGGGGCCGGACTTGGAGAGGGGAAGAAAGGCGCGCAAAAAATCGGGGCTTGAGGGAGGCGCCGCGGGCCACGCGCCGGGAAGGGATTCGATCGCCACTTCGAGCACGCCGCGAACCACGCCGCCGGGCTGCTGCGCCCGCGCACATGCCGGGCAAGTGAGTTCCGCCTCCGCTTCCTCGTAGAAGGCGCCGCACTCGGTGCAGCGAAACCGGAACTGGCTCATCGTCCTCAAGTGGCGCGGGCATTCCTGCCCGCGCGCCTTTCTTTCCCGCGCCGCTTCCAAACCTGCACAAGCAGGAAAGCCTGTGCTGTACGTACCGTCCGCCGCGCCCTGGGTAGCACAGCCATTCCTGGCTGTGCTCCTTTCTTTCCCGCGCCGCTTCCAAGCCTGCACAGGCAGGAAAGCCTGTGCTACGCGTACCGTCCGCCGCGCCCTGGGTAGCACAGCCATTCCTGGCTGTGCGCTTTTCCTCCTGCCACGCGACGAAACCGACCGACAGAAGGACAGCCTGGGAGGTCCGCTCCGCGCGTGTCGCTGCCACTACAGCGTCAGCGCCATCAGGGCCTTCTGTACGTGAAGGCGGTTTTCCGCCTCGTCGTACACGACCGATTGTGGCCCGTCGATCACCTCGTCCGTTACCTCGCGGCCGCGGTCCGCGGGCAGGGGATGCATATAGATGACACGTTTATGACCCAACGCCATGCGCTCGCGGTCGCAACGCCAGGACGGATATTTCTCGATCAGGCGCAATCCTTCGCCGGTATCCCTCGTGGTGACCAGGGGTCCCCAGGATTTCGGGATCACCACATCGGCGTTCTCAAACGCGTCCTCGAAGCGGTGACTGATTTCGAATTTTACGCCGGCGCCCTTGGCGTTTTTCCGGGCCTGTTCCTCGATTTCCGGCATCAGGCGGAACTCCGGGGGGTAGGCCAAGGTCACGTTCAGCCCGAAGCGCGGCATCAGTAAGATCAGGCTTTGCGGCACCGAAAGAGGCCGAACGTAGTTGGGCGCGCTGGTCCAGGCAACTCCGATCTTCAGTCCCCGCGTCGTTTTGAACTTTTCGCGGATGGTCAGGTAATCGGCCAGAATCTGGCACGGATGGTAGACGTCGCACTGCATGTTGATCACCGGCACGCCGGCGTTGGCCGCGACCTCGCGCAGATAAGCGTTCCCCGCGCCGTAGGCGCAGTGCCGGATCGCGATTCCTTCCCCGTACCGGGAAAGGACTTTGGCCGTATCCCGGGCGTTTTCCCCATGACTGATCTGCATCTTGTCGGGAGAGAGATAGATGCCGTGCCCGCCGAGCTGCGTCATGCCCGTCTCGAAGGAATTGCGGGTGCGCGTGGAAGCGTCGAAGAAAATCATGTAGAGAGTCTTGTTCCGCAGCAGGGGGGTCGGCCGTCCCTCCTTTTTCGCCTTTTTCAGCTTGGCCGCCAGCGCGAACACTTGTTCCAACTCCTCCACCGACCAGTCCTGCGTGGTTAGGAAATGCCTGCCCTTCAGGTTGTTCTTCATTCGTCAGTTTTCCTTCTTCGCCTTCGAGGCCAGAAGCGATCCCTGGTGTCGCGCGAGGAATTCCGGGATCAGACTGTAGACCGCGGCTG
This sequence comes from Acidobacteriota bacterium, assembly GCA_021788095.1. Taxonomy (GTDB): domain Bacteria; phylum Acidobacteriota; class Terriglobia; order Acidiferrales; family UBA7541; genus JAKASX01. The sequence continues at coordinate 103,842 of JAJYLB010000008.1, forward strand.
CACCCACCAAATCCTCCGTGGCGACGCACTCTCGAGGGGTATGCGCCAGCTCTTCCAGGCCCGGCGCGAATCCGACCGTGGGTATTCCCAGGTGTCCCATGCTGGCCACGCCGTTGGTGGAAAATGACCACCGGGAAACCTTCGGCGCCCGGTCCAGCACCGCTTCGATGGCCTCCCGCACCCCTTGCACCAGCGGGTGCGCCTCCGGGAGCGTCCAGGTCGGGAAAAACTTCTCCTGCCGCGCCGTTTCTCCCCGCCAACTGGTGGCTTCGTAGGAAAGCAGCTCTACGCGGGCGTCGCCCAGATGAGGCAGCGAGCGCAGCTCCTCGAGCGCCTTCTCCGCGGTTTCCCCTCGCGTGAGCCGGCGATCGATGTAGATGCGGGCGGCGTCGGGAACCGAGCATAAAGAGGCGCTGGAGCACTCGAGGAACGACACGGTCACCGAGCCCTTGCCCAGGAAATCGTCGCTTGGCATGCGCCGGTGAAGTGCCTCGACGTCGGCGAGGATCGGCGCCATTTTGTAAAGGGCATTGACGCCCGCGTCGCAGTGCGCCCCGTGCGCCGATTTCCCCCGCGTGGCGATCGTCACCTCCATCCTGCCACGGTGTCCGCGATACACGTTCAGATCGGTGGGTTCGCCGAGGATCACCACGTCGGGCCGGAGGCCTTCTTTTTCGATCAGGTGCAGCAAGCAGTAGCCGTCGCAGTCTTCTTCCATCACCGAAGCGGTTAGGTAGAGAGTGACGGAGTCGGGGATCCCGCGTTCGCGGAGGATCTTCGCCCCATACGCCATGCAGGCCACCGCCGGCAGCTCGTCTACCGCGCCTCGGCCCCACACCTTGCCATCTTCCAGCTTGCCGAGGAACGGATCGAAATCCCAGGCCTTCGGGTCGCCGATTCCCACGCAGTCGATGTGGCCGTCCATCAGGATTTTCAAGGGACCGCTGCCGATTCTCGCAACCACGGTCCCCAGCCGGTCGAAAAACACCTCGTCGAAACCGAGCCGTTCATACTCCTGGCGCACGCGTTCGCAGCGCGGCCCTTCGCGGCAGCTTTCGGCGGGAATCGCGATCATATCGCGCAGAAACCGCACGATCTCCGGCTCGTGGCGCCGTGCCGCTTCGAGGGCTTGCTTACCTGCTTCCGCCATACGCTTCCTCCCCGCGCGCCGGCCTTGCCCCTCCGCTCCCCATCCGTTCGAGCACGCCCGTCTCGCGATTGAACGCGGCGATTTGTTCGTCCCACAACGGCAGCTTTTCCGCCAAATCCTCCCAGAAAGAGGGAGACCACAAGGCGTTGAGTTGCCCGACGCTCTTGCCCTGTTGTTCGACCCAAGTGAAGTATTTCAGGTTGTGAATCGCCTTGCGGTCGGCGTAGCGCAACTCCTTGAAGTGGTCGGTCGTGGCTCCCGCCAGGAACCGCTCGAAATCGGCGGCGGCTTCGAGGTTCGTGTAAGGGCCGCGCGCTTCGGTAAGCTCCGTCAGGCGCGTCCGGTAGAGTTCGACCGAGTCGGTGAAAGACGTGAGTAGCACGTCGTCCGAGTCCATCTCGAAGGCACGCGCCGTCTTGATGGCGGCGAGCAGGTTCGCGATGCTCGAGATGCCGAGCAGGGGCAGGGATTTCATCGTGGCATCTTCCACGCCGCGCCGGGCGAGTTCGGCTTGGCCCGCCGGCTCGTTGAATAGTCGGAGCAGCCGCATCGCCGCCTCGTCGTCGATCGCCGTGACGGCATCGGTGGCGCGCGCGTTGTGGATCCACGGAACGTGCTTGTCGCCAATCCCTTCGATACGGTGTTCGCCGAAGCCGGCTTGTAACAGGGTGGGGCACTCGAGCGCCTCCGCCGCAACGATTCGGCATTCGGGATGCCCCTTCTTCAAATGATCGCCCGTGGCCAGTGTCCCTGCCGAACCCGTTGCCCCCACCCAGGCCGCCAGGCGCGTCCGCGGGCCGCCGAGCCGCCGGAAAACGGATTCGGCCGCGGGCCCCGTCACTCCGTAGTGCCAGAGGTAATTGCCGAAGTCCTCGAACTGGTTGAAAATCACCGCTTCGGGCCGCGTTTTCCGGATTTCCCAGCAAGCGTCGAAGATCTCCTTCACGTTGCTCTCCGAGCCCGGCGTGGCGATCACCTCCGCGCCCGTCTTCTCCAGCCAGCGGAAACGCTCCTGGCTCATTCCTTGGGGCAGAATCGCCACCGCGCGGCAGCCCAGCAGGGCGCTGTCAAAGGCGCCGCCGCGGCAGTAGTTGCCGGTGGAAGGCCACACGGCGCGCTGCTCGGTCGGGTCGAACTCGCCGGCCACCAGCCGGGGAGCGAGACAGCCAAAGGCCGCTCCCACCTTGTGCGAGCCCGTGGGGAAATATTTGCCCACCAGACCTGCGATCCGGGCTTCCGTCCCGGTCAACGCGGAGGGCATGGCGAGGTAATTCACTTCGCCGAAGGCGCCGGTTCGCGGGTCATTGTGCCAGGTGATGCGAAAGAGGTTCAGCGGATCGACCGCTTGCATGTCCACGCCGCGCAGCGCGGCAACAATTGCCGGATCGATCGTGCCCGGCTCGCGCATCTGGCCGAAAGTGGGAATGAGGATGCCTTTTTCCCGGCACCTCTCGATAGCGTGGTTCCGGGCTTTTTCCCGGTCGGATACGGTCACCGCATGACTCCTTCCCGAGGGTAGGGCGAAGCGCGGCGCGGCAAGCCGCAAGAACCGCTTGTCATCCTGGAGCCAAGCGCCACGGTGGAACGCTTGCCTCGCCGTCTAGCGGCCAAAGGATCTGCTGTTCTTCGCCCCCGCGACGAAAACGGGTGATAGTAGTACAGGCGCGCTCCCTCAGTCACCTCCCAGAAAAGAGGTGCCGGATTCGAGAGCGCGAATTCGCTGCCATAAAGCCGGGGTCAACTCGCGCGCCCGCACCGCCAGGGCGGCAGGATCCAGCGTTTCGTGGACGAAGTCGCGAAGCAGCAAGCGCCCTCGCGCCAGCGCATGCCTTACGGGAGCTTCGCTCGCATCATACACCAGATGGCTGAAGACGTTCCCGGCTTCGACCGGCGTCGGGCACCGCGCGTCCAGGGTAACGATGTCCGCGGGCGCGCCCGGCGCCAGCTCGCCGAGCAGCGGTTCGTCGAAAAAGCGCCGCGCGACCGCGACATTGTTGCCGAGCAACTCGGCGAGCGCCCCAAACCCCGCGCTCGGATCCTTGCGCCCCGCTCGCTGCGCCAGAAATGCCGCGCGCAGAGCCCGCAAAACGGCCGAGGACATCCCGTCGGTTCCGAGACCGACCCGGCAGCCCTGGGCGGCAACCTTGGCTACATCGAGCCAGCCGACGCCGTTGTTGGCGTTCGATTCGGGATTGTGAACGATCGCCGCCCCATGCCGGGCGATTCGAGAATAATCCTCCGCGTCGAGATGAATGCCGTGGGCCAGCAGGCACCGCTCGTCCAGCAGACCGGCCCGCTCCAGCCGTTCCACCGGTCCCAAGCCGAACGCTTGCCGAGTCGCTTCCCCATCCAGTTTGTCCTCGCCCGCGTGCACGTGACAGCCCGCGCCGGCGGGCCGCCGGGCCGCTTCCTCGAGCGTCTCGTCCCGCAAAGTAAAGCTGGCGTGCAGGCCGACTGCGCCTCGTATTCGCGCGTGACCGCTTTGCTTCCTCAGAAATCGCAGGTTTTCTTCGATTCCAGCCAGAGCCGCCCGGTGGCCGTTGCGGTCGCTCACCTCGTAGCACAGCACTCCGGAGATCCCGCCCCTCTCGACTGCCTGGGCGACCAGGTCAAGACTGCCGGCAATATGCGCTGGGGAAGCGTGGTGGTCAAAGACCGTGGTGCATCCCCATCGGATGCACTCCGCCACGGAAAGCTCGGCGGAGAGGAGAATCGTTTCCGCGTCCAGAGCGCGGTCCAGCCGCCACCATAGACGATCGAGCACCTCCGCGAAGTCGCGAGCCGGCATCCCCGGGTCGAACCCGCAGGCCAGGGAGGAGTAGAAATGGTGATGGAGATTGATCAGGCCGGGCAGAATCCACCCGCCTTGGGCGTCCAGGAAGTTCGCCTTCGGGTAGGCACATCGCAACTCGGTTTCCTCGCCCACCGCCAGAATGCGCTCTCCGCTCCAGGCCACCGCTCCCGAAGGAATCACCCACGCCTGCGCAGCGGAAGGGCGGGAATAGCTGGTGACAAGGGTGCCGTTTCCCAGGATCGTACTTTCGCTCAACCGATGACCTCGCAAATGGATGGTGCTCCCCGCCAAATTTCCATTCTCGCCACGCCACCGTGCCACCGGCTACCGCCGGCGGTACTGACGCGGGTAGCCAACGATGTCGGTACCATCCGCGGTAGCGGATGGCGCGGGTTGCCCTTCCGGGAGAATGGGCGAGGTGCGGGAAGCCATGTTCGGCCGCCGGGCATGGAAAATCGATTCCCAAACCGTTTTCATCCGCCAGAAAAGCGCCGTGTCCAACCCGACCTCACACTGGCCGGCCCACCGCACGTCTCTTACTTCGAGCGAATTCCAATCCAGAAAGAGGCTGAATCCCGGTCCTTGCACGAGGGCCTGGTTTTTCCCGGTCGCCGGTTCCAGCGACATCTCCAGCCCATCGATCCGCGCCCACAAGCGCTCATCCTCGCGGCAGAAGCCGTCCAGTCCGCTGGCGGCGCGAAAGCTTTCCCGGTCCAGGAAGACCCGCTCCTTGACCAGGAACGGCGCGCCCTGTTCCGGGCAGTATACCTCGCAGTTCGAGCATTCGTTGCACAGCCCTTCCACCACCGCCAGTTGGTGAGTTTCACGAATCGCAAAGCCCGCGCCGGGCGCCCGCTCCGCTTCTCGACCTGGTAGGAGCCGGATGCGTTCGGTGGCGTGGGAGACGGGCCGCGCATCGTAGGCGAAGATGGCATCATTCGGGCAGGCGGGAATGCAAAGGTCGCAGTTGATGCAGTCGTAGAGTCGCAACGTCTTTTCCAGATGCCGGGGCTCCTTGCGGTTGGCCTCGGCGTGGTACGCGGGGTCATCCGCGAGAGCGGGAACGATTTTGCGTCCGTTGAGCCGCCCCGCAATCCTCACCGCTTGCGAAACTACCGTCTCGGCGTCGAGTCCGGCGGCGCGAGCGGTCTGGCGCAAAGCTCCGGGGAAATCATTCGGCCGCTTCCCGGCGGTTTCCGCCAGCTTCGAACCCAGGTCCTCCCAGGCTTTCGTCCCGCCTCTCGCGGACCGCAGCGCTCGTGCTGCTGCTTCCGCGCCACAGCCCCCCGCCGCCAGCACGTACGCCTCCCAGCTCGTCACGCCACGCTTTTTCATTTCTTCGCTCAAGCTGCTCAGATAACCGGGCAGCCGCCCAAAGCCTCCCTGGCGGAGCAAATCGGTGCAGGTAGTCACCGGAACCATGCCGCAAGCCACCGCTGCGGGGAAATTGCTGCGGTTGATTCCCGCCGAGAAGGAAATGGGCAACTCGAACCCAAGGTCTTCGCGGAAGCGTTGCATCAAGTTCATCGCAATGACGTGGAGAGGGGCTCCGGAAAGGTACATGTAAGGATCGGTTTGCGACGGAAAGAATTTCGGATTGTTGGCGACCAGCAAGGTGTTGGTGAATTTCACGCCTACGCTCAGGCCGCAACGCTCGGCAACGCCGCGAAGCCGGCGCAGCATCTCGATCCCGTCTTCATACTGCAAGTCACGGTCGAAGGCTTCCCGGCGGAGTTCCAGATGACGGTATCCCAGCCGATCGAACAGCAATTCGGCCACTCGGTCGTAGCCCAGCAAAGTCGGATTCAGCTTGACGATGGTGTGAAAGCCGAGTTCCTCCAGCAGGTAACCGGCGATGCCCTCGATTTCCCGGGCGGGGCAGCCGTGGAAAGTCGAGAGGGTGGCGCAGCTCGAAACCGAACGAGGCAACTCGATATCGCGGAACTCGCTAAGGTCGCCGGACAATTGCGCCCGCAAGCTGTCCCAGTGCGGCGCCGCGTTCCGCATCGATTCCAGAAAACCGGTCACTTTCTCCGAGCGGATTCCCTCCAGGTCGTACCCCACGCTGATGTCGTAGATGGTTTCGCCCGCGCTCTCGAACCCGGAAGCGCCCGCCAACGCCCCAAAACCTCGCGTCCGCTTCAGGATTTCAATCAGGTACACCCCTTTCAGGTATTCGGCCAAGGATTCGGCCGCGGAGAGTTCCTGCGACCATTCGACGTTGTAGCCGACGTTGGGGACGTGAATGCACGGCCGGGGAATAGTCAGCCGATCGTCCACCTGTACCGTCTTCAACTCGAGGATTCGCCCTCCCGCCAGCCAGGAGAGAACGATGTTCTGGGCCATTTGCGTGTGCGGGCCGGCAGCAGGCCCTGCCGGCGTCGAAGCTCGCCCGGCGATGTGCCGCACGCTGAAGTCCATCTCCGCGGTGGGGGTAAACCACTTGCGCTGGGGAAGGTCGAAGATGGCGCCGCTGACTTGGACTTCCTGCCGCATCCGCCGCAGGAGCTGGGCAAACGCGACAGGGGTGAGTTTGGCCACCGAAGATGATCCTCGATTCAGGGCCTCGGTTTACCGTGCCGGGCAAGCGCAGTATAAACCCGCGCGTGCGCCCCCGACCCCATTTTCCAGGCCTCCTCACCGGCAGACGATACGCTCGCTCGCCGCTCCTCCTCCGGGGCAATTCGTTATAAACTCATAGGCCTTTGGAGAGGCGGAAAGGTGGAGATTCCCTCCGACTTTTCGGCTGCAAGCGGGAGCCAGGTCCGGCGTGAATTCGGCGACTACGAAGGGGCCGGCATTGCCGAATATTACGACGCGAGTTACGTCGTTCGACAAAGATCGGATCTCGATTTCTACACGGGATGCACGGCGCGGTACGGAGATCCGGTGCTCGAGCTTGGTTGCGGCACCGGGCGCGTCTTGCTGCGCCTCGCCCAAGCGGGATATCGGGTCACGGGAATCGATCTTTCCGAACGCATGCTTTCCCGCTGCCGCGAGAAGCTGCCTGATTTGCCGGGCGAAGTGCGCGACCGGGTACGGCTTGTCGCCGGCGATATGACGGCATTCGATCTGAAAGAGACGTTTCCCCTCGTGATCGTTCCGTTCCGGCCGTTTCAGCATTTGCTTCGAACCGAAGACCAACTCGCGTGTCTCGCGAGGGTGAAGCGTCATCTTGCGCCGGCGGGCAGGCTCGTTTTCGACCTGTTTCAGACCGACCCGCGCCGGATGCACGATCCGTGCTTCCTCGAGGAGCATCCCGTTCCGGGTGAAGTGACTTTGCCTGACGGGCGCAAGGTGCGGATGGCGGAACGAACCAGGGAGTATCATCGCGCGATTCAGTGCAACGACGTCGAACTCGTCTATGATGTCTCTTTTCCGGATGGCCGTAGCGAACGCGTGGTGAACCCCTTTCGCATTCGCTATTTTTTTCGCTACGAAGTCGAGCACCTGCTTGCGCGGGCGGGCTTCCGCGTGGCGGAACTCTTCGGCGATTTTTCGCGCGGCCCCCTGCGCGACGATTCCGCCGAAATGATCTTCGTCGCCGCGCACGCTGGCTCGGGAGGCTGATCCCGCGGTAGCGGCTGCTGGGCGATGGCGGATTCAAGCGAGGAACTGGAGGAAGAATCATGTTTGCCCCGGCGACATTTACAGCGGCATTGATCATGACGATCTTGAGCGCGGTATTTTGGGGCTCTTGGGCGAATGCTTACAAGTGGACCAAACGTTACCGCTTCGAGCTCTTCTATTGGGACTACACGGCGGGAGTCGTCATTCTGGCCCTGGTATTCGCCTTTACGTTGGGGAGCCGGGGAGCGGCCGGGCAGCCCTTCTTGGCCAATGTGCGAGCGGCCGATGCCTCCAACCTCAGATCGGA
>JAJYLB010000095.1 GCA_021788095.1 Acidobacteriota bacterium
TCGTCGTTGGGCCTGCAAAATAAAAACGGCTTCGCTGCATCCCACCACCGCACAACGAAGCCCTTTTTAATCCAAAACAACTTGCAATCCGCTGTTCTCTACGCCTCAGGATAGCCAAACACGAGAGCCCCGATGCAGTTCATCGGGGCGAAGAATCCCGGCCGACTGTCGAGCGCGCAAGATCCTTCGCGGAGTTTACCCTGAGTGAAACGAACGGGCTCAGGATGAAAGTGCTCGGGCGCGCCACCGAGTCTTGCGCATGAGTCTTCATGAATAAAGCGGGCTAGGTGACAGGCAAGACCGGCTGTGCGACGGGCGGGGGAACCGGCGTCAGGCGGATTTGCGGCGGCGGGCGCGACCGGCGCGCTCGGCGCCCGGTTTGGACCGCAAGGAAGCGAGGAACTCCGCGTAGGAAAGTGTATTGAGCACGTCTTCGCGCTCGAGCCAGCCGCGCCGGGCCATCCCCACCCCGTATTTCATGTAGCGGAGATGCTTGGTGCTGTGGGCATCGGTCGAGATGGTAATTTTCACTCCGCGGTCCTTGGCCATGCGCAGGTGAACGTCGTTCAAATCCAGCCGGTCGGGAAACGCGTTGCATTCCATCGCTACGCCATGGCGGCGAGCGGCGTCGAGCACCTTCTCCATATCGAACGAGAAGGCTTCGCGGCGCAGGAGCAGCCGGCCGGTGGGATGAGCCACGATCTGCGTGTAGGGATTCTCGATCGCGGCGAGCAGCCGCTCGGTCATCTCGCTCCGGTCGAGATTCATGTAGGAGTGGACCGAGCAGACGACAAGGTCGAGCTGGGCCAGCACTTCGTCGGCGAGGTCCAGCCGGCCGTCCTTCAGGATATCGACTTCGCTGCCGGCGAGCAGATGGATGCCCTGGGCGTTTCGGCCGGCGTCGCGAATGCGGCGAATCTGCTCGAGGGTGCGCTTCTCGTCGAGACCGTTGGCCACGGTCACGGCCTTCGAGTGATCGGTGAGGGCGATGTATTCGTAACCGAGGCCCCGGGCCGCCTCGGCCATCTCCTCGATCGTGTTCTTGCCGTCGCTGGCGACGGTGTGCATCTGGAGGTCTCCGCGGATCTGATCGAGTTGAATGAGCTTGGGGAGCTTGCCCTTTTCCGCGGCTTCGATCTCGCCGGTGTTTTCGCGCAGCTCCGGCTCGATATACGCAAGGCCGAGCTTCTTATAGATGCCTTGCTCGGTCTCCTCCGCCACAGGTTTCTCGCCTTCCAGCGTGGCGAGCGCGTATTCGTTGAGCGTGAAACCCATCTGGTTGGCGCGGCCGCGCAGGGTGACGTTGTGCTCTTTCGACCCGGTGAAATAAAGCAGCGCGGCGCCGCGATGCCGCGCTTCGAGCAGGCGCACGTCCACTTGCATGCCGGTTTCCAGTTGGAAGCTGATCTTGTTCTGGCCGCGCGCCAGGATCTGCCCGATCCCCGGAAAGGCGAGGATGTGCTCCGTAATCCCCTCGAGCAGCTTCTCCGACCGACGGCCGGCGAGCGTCAGAAGCAGGTCCAGATCGCCGATCGTCTCCTTCCTCCGGCGCAGGGAGCCGGCAGGCTCGACCGCGCCGATGAACTTGCCCAGCTTCCCGATGTGCGCAACCAGCGCCTCGGCGGTCTCCTCGGCCGCGTTGATGAGGAAGCGGCCTGCGGACTTCTGGAACGTTTCCGCGGCGCGGAGGATGTTCTGCTCGCTCTTCTCTCCGAATCCGGCCAGGTCGCGCAATTTGCCTTCGCGGGCCAGGCGCACGAGATCTTCCACCGTGGCCGCGTGGAACGTCTTCCAAAGCAGCGCAACCTTCTTCGGGCCGAGCGACTGCAGATCGAGCAGTTGGAGAAGGGTTTCGGGATATTTCTGCAGCAACTTGCGGCGAAGCGCGTAGTCGCCGGTCGAGAGGATCTCGCGGATGTGCTCGGCCAGGCCCTCGCCGATTCCCGGAAGTTCCATCAGCTTCTGGGGATCGCGCACGAGGTCCTCGACGCGGTCGGAGAGGTTATCGAGCAGCTCGGCCGCCTTCTCGTAGCTGCGGTAGCGGCCGATGGGCGCGCCATCGATCTCGAGCAATTGCGCGGTCTCGCGCAGGACGCGGGCGACTTCGCGGTTCTCCATCGTCGGTATTATAGGACGGCGGACAGGGGACAGGTCACAGGAAAGAGGACGCCGGGCTGCAGAGCCCTCGGACCCCGCGCGGCGGGGTCCGAGGAATGAAAATGCTTTTGGGGAGGCGATGGGCACCCGGGTGAGGTTTACTGCTTGTCGTACACGGCGATGCTGTGAATCCTTTGGCCCTTAGGGCCAATTTGCATTGTGTTTACAGTCCGGGTCTTGCCATTCGCCGATACGGTAATCCGCCCGCGCAGCACCACCTTCCCGGCCTTCGTCTGCGTGATGGCCACCGTGTGGCTGGTAATTCTCCTATAAGTCGCCATGTCGGCCATGGGGCTGCCCGTGACGGGATACGGTTTGCCGTCGAATTTTCCCGTCCACTCCCAATGGACGGGATTGCCGCTCGGATCGGTGCCATCCACCGTCACCTTAATGTTCTCCCCTGCGGCTTCGTAGACGACTGTTTCGACCTTGGTCGCCCCGGCGTCGTACTTGGATTTGGCTGCGTTCAGCTTCCACGTGCCCAGAAACGGACTCTGCGCGTAACACACAACGGCTCCCAAAAAGCAAAGGGCCGCCGCCAAGCCAATTCTTCTCGCTTTCATCTCCCCTCCTCCTTGAAAGGCCGGCCGTCGGGAATTCCAGGCAGGCCTCGCCTTAGGGCGATCATACAGCCGCCGGACTGTGCCCGTCATGCTTCTTTCCTTCGTCTTCCCACAAGCTGCTGCAAAAGGCCTGGATGTCATGCTGAGCGAAGCGAAGCATCCCGTCAATCTCCTGGGAAACGGGGGCGGGATCCTTCGCTGCGCTCAGGATGGCCGTGCCCGAATAGGCCTTTTGCAGCAGCCTGCTACAACCGGCGCGCGGTGAGAATCAGATAGATCGCCAGAATGGCGCCAAACAGGGCGGTGACGCCGCCGAGGAAAACCACGACGCCGCGCGCGGGCTGGAAGTCACCCGTTTCGAGCCGGCGCGAGGTGACTCGATAGCGGTGAATAGCGACGAGCGCCATGAAGATTCCCATCGCCATGAACGCCACGCCCATGACCAGCGACAGCCGGCCTTCGCTCGCGGCCCCCTGGCCACCCACCCGCAGGACTTCGCGGAGGAAAATACCGAATTTGGCCACGACGAACCCGAACACGATGACGCTGATGCTCGTGCGGATCCAGGCCAGGAAAGTGCGCTCGTTGGCGAGGTGGTCCCCGGCGCGGTCGGGTTTGCCGTTCATCGCGCGCCTCCCTTCCGTCGCCGCCGCGAGGCCGTGAAGCGGAAATAGAAGAGCAAGCCGGCAATGGTCTTCGCGTTGCGAATCGAGCCGCGACGGATGCGGCGTTCGAGTTCGCCCGGTGCAAACGCCCGCACTTCAATCCGTTCGTCCGCGTCGGGCCGCGCCGCCCCTGGTTTCAGCTGCTCGACCAGAAACAAGGTCATCCGCTCGGTGACGAAGCCCGGCGTGGGAAAGAACTCGGTGAGGCGACGGCAGCGCCCGCTCTGGTAACCGGTCTCCTCTTCGAGTTCCCGGTGGGCGGCCGCGAGAGGTTTCTCGCCCCGCTCGATTCGCCCGGCGACCAGCTCCCAGAGAAACCGGCCCGCGGCATGCCGATACTGGCGTACGAGGAGGATGCGGCCATCGCTGCGGACGGGGAGAAGAACCACGGAGCCACCGTGCAGAACGATTTCGCGTGTAGCTTCGACACGGCCGGGCTCGCGCACCCGGTCGCGCCGCACATCGAAGAGGGAGCCGCGAAAGACCACGCGACTCGACAGCACGCGAACTGCACGACTCGCTCGGCTGCGCATTTCACCCCTCGCGCGAGCCGCGGCACTTGCGGCCGCGGCCTGCCTATTGTACATATTGCGCGCAGCTCTTGAACGGTAGGCTTTAGTCTGTGGCCCTTGTTTTCAAAGGCGGAGGGGAGGGAACCGCGAAGCTCGAGCGAGCGGCCTACGAAGTGCCGCGGGCGGAACGGGTCCTCACGCCCGCGCTGCTCGTTTACACCGAGGTCGTTCGGCGGAACGTCCAGACGACGCTCAACCTGGTTGGGGGCGACGCGAAGCGGCTCCGGCCTCACATCAAGACGGCCAAGCTGGCGTGGGTGGTGCGGGAGCTGGTGAACCAGGGCGTCGAGGATTTCAAGTGCGCGACCACGCTCGAGCTGCTCACCGCCGCGAGCAACGGCGGCCGCGACGTGCTGGTGGCGTATCCCGTCGCGGGACCCGCGGCGCAGCGCGTACGCGAGATTGCCGCATCATTCCCGCAAGTCGCCGTCTCGGCCCTGGTGGAATCGCCCGCGCAAGTGGCGGAGTGGGCGGGCGGGACCGTGGGGCTCTTCCTCGACGTCAATCCCGGCATGGATCGGACGGGCATCGGGCAGGAGCGCCTCGGCGAGATTGTCGACTTGGCGAAAGCCATTCGCCGGGCGCGGATTCCGTTTCGCGGCCTTCATTATTACGACGGGCAGTTCGCCGGCCTCGCGATCGAGGAGCGCACGCGCGCCGCGCATCACGGCTACGACCAATTGCTGAAGGTCGCCGCGGCGCTTGAAACCGCGGATTTCGCCGCGCCCTGCGTGGTTACGGCGGGCACACCCGCCTTTCCCTGTTCGCTTTCCTACGAGGGCTTCCGCCAAGCGGGGTTCCAACATCAAGTTTCGCCTGGCACCCTTGTCTTTAATGATATGAACAGCCTGAGCCAGCTCCCCCCCGAATGGGATTACCGGCCGGCGGCGCTGGTGCTCGCGCGCGTGGTCAGCCGGCCGAAGCCGGAGATCGTGACTTGCGACGCGGGGCACAAAACCGTTTCGGTGGATTCGGGCGTGCCGAATTGCCGCGTGCTCGGCCGGGAGGACCTGGTGCCGCTCGCGCCCAGCGAAGAGCATCTGCCCCTCCGCGTGCCCGAGGGAAGCCGCGCGCCGGAACTCGGCGAGCTGCTCTACCTGCTTCCTAAACATATTTGTCCCACGGTGAACAACTTCGATTACGCGCTGATGGTCGAAGGCGGAAGGATCGCGCGCGTCGATCGCGTGGCCGCGCGCGGACGGGAGAATCCTCTCATCCTGTCGATGCGCTCTCGAGGCGAAGCCCCGCAGTGGTAGCGCCCGCATCGGGTAGCACAGCCTCCCGTCCCGAAAGTTTGGGAATCGGGACCTGGCTGTGCGCCTGCCACCGGTCGCGCGGGGCCTGCCGCGCTGAAGACCGCGCTACATCTAAACCTTTCCGGCTGCCAGCGGCCCATGTAGCACAGGCAGGAATGCCTATGCTACGCGCATGTAGCACAGGCATTCGTCCCGAAAGTTCGGGATTCGGGACCTGGCTGTGCGCGTTTGATCTCGGACACGATTGAAAACTGCAGAGGCAGGAATGCCCGTGCTACCGCCGCCGGGTCGGGCGCTCCTAGTGGTTTGTCGCAGTGAGTTCGTTAGTGCGGACGCGGCGGGTGGGGTCAGAGTATTTCCACTGGATCGGCCGAGCATTGGCGGAGTAGGCGTTGATGTAGCGTCGCAGTTTGCGAGCCAAA
>JAJYLB010000096.1 GCA_021788095.1 Acidobacteriota bacterium
GCCCTGGCGCAAATTTCGTGCGTTGTCCGCAAACGACTTGCGCGAATCTATGAAAAATACAAACTGTGGAAATGCCAGTTGCCACACAGACTCTTCAGCCTGCGTCCCCCGGATCGAGGGAAACGAGGGCCGCAGCTTGGGTTGGTAGGGGCAGGGCTTGCGCTTGCCCGCGGTTGCCGGTGTTTCCGGGCATCCGGGGAGACGCAGCAGAGAGGAGCGGGAAGACTTGTCTGAAACTCGCATCATCGGCAAGCCCATGCCGATGACCGACGGCCGGGCCAAGGTCACCGGCCGCGGGAAGTACGCGGACGACCTCGCGGTCCCTGGCATGCTCTGGGGCCGGATACTACACTCGCCGCATGCCCACGCCCGTATCGTGCTGGTGGACTCCTCGCGCGCCGAAGCCCTCGAAGGAGTGAAGGCCGTGGCCATCGGCCGCGACGCGCCGGTGCCTTACGGCATCCTGCCCGTCGGGCACGACGAGCGCGTTTTCGCCCTCGATAAAGTGCGCTACATCGGCGACAACGTCGCCGCCGTTGCCGCCACAAGTCCCGAGATCGCCGACGAGGCGCTGCGCCTCGTTCGCGTCGAATACGGGCCACTGCCCGCCTGGTTCGATCCGCTCGAAGCGATGGAGGCGGAAACCGACTGGATTCACGACACCAAGCCGCACAACATTGAGAAGGAATACCACCACGAATTCGGCGACGTGGAGGCCGGTTTCGCCGCAGCCGCCTTCGTGCTGGAAGATCGCTACAGGTGCGGCGAAGTCACCCACGCGGCGATGGAGCCGCACTCGACGCTCGCGGTTTGGGAGCCGGACGAGCGCCTGACTGTCTACTCGTCCACCCAGGTGCCCTTTTACCTCCATCGCACGCTCTCGGCCGTCTGCGAGATGCCGATGAGCCGCATCCGCGTGGTGAAACCGTTGGTCGGCGGCGGCTTCGGCGGCAAGAGCGAGATCATTCCCCTGGAAGTAGCGGCGTCGGTGCTGGCCAAGAAGACCCATCGGCCCGTGAAGATCACCTACACCCGCGAAGAGGTCTTCTACGCCCACCGCGGCCGCCCCATCACCATCGTGGATCTGAAAACGGGGATCACCTCCGATGGCCGAATCACTGCCGTCCAGGCGCGCATCGTGCAAGATGGCGGCGCCTATTGCGGCTACGGGCCCGTGACGGTGCTCTATTCCGGCCAGCTTCTCGGCGCGATCTATGCTATTCCCAACGTGCGCTTCGACGGCTACCGCGTTCTGACCAACAAACCCGCCTGCGGCGCCATGCGCGGCCACGGCACCGTGAATGCCCGATTCGCTTTCGAGTCCATCCTCGACCAACTGGCCGCCCGCGCCGGGCTCGATCCCATCGAGCTGCGCCGCCGGAATCTGCTTCGCGCGCCTTGCGTCACGCCGAATGGCTTGCGGGTGACGAGCTACGGCCTGCCCGAATGCATCGATCGCGTGGCGGAACGGTCCGGCTGGAGCGAAAAGCGCGGCAAACTGCCCCCGGGCCGCGGCATTGGCTTCGCCTGCAGCCATTACGTCAGCGGCGCCGCCAATCCCATTCTTCGCTCGAACATGCCGCACACCACCGTCCACATCAAAATCGATCGGGACGGCGCCGTGGTCGTTTACAGCGGCGCGTCGGAAATCGGCCAAGGGTCGGACACCATGCACGTGCAGATCGTCGCGGAGGTGCTGGGCGTGCGGCCCGAGCGAGTCGAGTTGGTGGCCGCCGATACCGGGCTGACTCCGGTGGACCTCGGCAGCTACTCCTCCCGCGTCACGTTCATGGCGGGGAACGCCTGCCTCGCCGCTGCGCGCAACATGCGCGACCGGATCGTCCGCGCCGTAGCCGGGGAATTCGGCTGCGATCCCCAGGATTTGGAAACGCGCGACGAAGAGGTTTTTTCCGCGAAGAATCCCTCCGCGCGCATGGGTTTCGACGAGGCGGTGGCTCTCGCGATAGCCGAAACGGGCGCGCTGGTCGCTTCCGGCGCGTATGCGCCGCCCGAAGAGGCGCGTGGCGGGAAATTCAAGGGCGCGGGCGTAGGCCCTTCGCCCGCCTACAGCTACAGCGCGCAAACGGCCGAAGTCGCCATCGATCGCGAGACGGGCCAGGTGAAGGTCGAGCGAATCGTCGCCGCGCACGACTGCGGCCGCGCGCTGAACCCTCTCGCCGTGGACGGCCAAGTCCAAGGTTCGATCTACATGGGTATGGGCCAGGCGGTGCAGGAAGAGATGCTCTGGCGCGAGGGCCGGCTGATGAATCCGAGTTTGCTCGAATATCGCGTTCCCACCACGCTCGAAACGCCGGAAATCGAATCCCTCATCGTCGAGAGCGTCGACCCGGAAGGGCCTTTCGGCGCGAAGGAGGCGGGGGAAGGCTCGCTCGCCGCGGCCATTCCCGCGATTGCCAACGCCATCTACGACGCCGTGGGTGTTCGCATCACCGATGTGCCGTTCACCCCCGAGCGAGTCCTGGCGGCGATTCGAGCGAAGGAGCAAGCGGAGAAGGGAAGCAGCCGATGACGCTGCCCGCTTTCCGCGTGTTGCGGCCTGCGAGCGTCGAGCAAGCCGTGCGCCTGCTGGCCGATGCCGGCCCCGAAGCCACGGTCATCGCCGGCGGCACCGACGTCGTCCCCAACCTCCAGATGCGGCTCGTGGCGCCGCGCTTCCTCGTCGATATCAAGGGTCTCGAGGAACTCCGCGGCATCGGCTTCGACGAACGCGATGGCCTGCGCCTGGGAGCGCTCGCCACGCTCGCGGATATCGCCGCGTCCGCGGCCGTCGAACGCGGCTTCCCTGTACTCGCCGGCGCGGCGCAAAGCGTTGCCGGGCCGCTCCAGCGCAATATGGGGACGCTCGGTGGAAACCTCTGCCTCGAAACCCGCTGCGTTTGGTACAACCAGTCGGAATTCTGGCGCGTGTCGCTCGGCGGCTGCTTGAAGAAGGACGGCGACGTGTGCCACGTCGCTCCGGGCGGCCGGCGTTGCTGGGCGGTATGGTCGGGCGATATGGCGCCGGCGCTGCTGACGCTCGAAGCGGAACTCGAAGTGGCAGGGCCTCGGGGACGGAGGCGAGTGCCACTCGATAAGTTTTACCGCAACGACGGCATGGACCGAATCGCCCTCGAGGCGGGAGAGTTGGTTGTGGCCGTCCGCGTGCCCGCCGCCGCGGCCTTTCGCCGCGGCAGCTACCGGAAGCTTCGCGTGCGGGATTCGATCGACTATCCGCTGGCGGGCGTCGCTGTCGCGATGGCGGTGGACGCCGCAGGAATTTGCCGTGCCGCGCGCCTCGCTTTGGGAGCGGTCAATCCCGCGCCTCGGCTAGTCCCCGCGGCTGCGGAGCGGCTGGAAGGGAAGCGCTATTCGCCGGAACTCATTGAGGAAGTGGCGTACGAGGCTATTCGCACGGCGAAGCCGCTCACGACTTCGGCTTCGACTCCGGTCTATCGGCGCGACATGGTGCGCCTGTACACCCGCCGCGCACTCGAAGACTTATGGCGCGCGTAGCGTAGCGCGGCAAGTCGCAGTAAAGGCTTGTCATCCTGATCCCGAACGCGGAAGCTGGAAGCGCAGCCCGGGTGTAACGCGGCCGATGGAACTGCTTTTCGCCCTGTCTCGAGATGAGAGCCGGTGATCGATGCCCGTCATTGACATCCATATCCACATCCAGCCGCTCAAGATGTTCAAGCCGCGGAATCTGAACCTGATTCGGCGCGGCCGGCCGAATTTCGACCAGATCGCCGAATTCTCCGAGAAGCCGGCTTCCTTTCTCGCTTTTCTCGATACGATCGGCGTCGAGCGAGCGGGACTGATCAATTACGTCAGCCCGGACGTCATCGGGTTCACCGCCGAAGTCAACGACTGGGTCGCGAAGTACGCCACGGCGGACCCGAGCCGCCTCCTGGCCTTCGGCTCGGTGCATCCGCGGTTCATCGAGGATGCGGGCAAGGAAGTGGACCGCGTGGCCCGCCTGGGCATTCGCGGGCTGAAACTGCATCCCGCTCATCAGCTCTTTGCTCCCAACGCCTATCGCGACAGCCTCAAGCCGCTCGCCAAGATCTACGAGCGCGCGCAGGCGCTGGGCCTCCCCATCATGATTCACACCGGCACTTCTATTTTCCCCGGCGCGCGGAATCTCTACGCGCAGCCCCTGCTCGCCGACGACGTCGCGGTCGATTTCCCCGATCTGGTTCTCATCCTCGCGCACGGCGGCCGGCCGCTTTGGATGAACGAGGCTTTCTTCCTCGTGCGCCGCCACCCCAACGCTTATATCGATGTTTCGGGTATCCCGCCGCAGAGCCTGCTGGACTACTTTCCCCGGCTAGAGGAGATCGCCGACAAAGCGCTTTTCGGCAGCGACTGGCCGGGGCCGGGCGTCCCCGACATCGCGGGGAACATCGAGAAGTTCCAATCGCTGGCGCTTTCTCCCCTGGCCAAGCAGAAGATCCTCTACGACAACGCCGCGCGGCTGTTCCCGGTGGGGTGAGGGCGCGCGTTGCCCCGTCGCCGCGCAAGCTAGTAGGGGCAGCGGCGGCGTGCCCCAGCCCCGTGAAGGAGGCGAGAGACGGAAGGTATGAATGTGAAAACCATCGCTGTGATTGGCGCGGGAACCATGGGTCGAGGCATCGCCTACGCCGCCGCGCTTGCCGGCTACGACACCATCCTCGAAGACGTGCGTCCGCAGGCGCTCGAAGGCGCGCTGGCTTGGATTCGCCGCGCGCTCGAAGAAGGCGTGGCTCGCGGCAAGGTGGAAGCGGAAGACGCGCGCGCCGCGCTCGTCCGCTTGCGTACAGCCGCCCGCGTCGAGGATGCCGCCGACGCCGATCTCGTCATCGAAGCCGCTCCCGAGGAGATGGAGCTGAAAACCGAGCTGTTCGGCATGCTCGACAAATTCACTCGCGCGGAAACCATCCTCGCTACCAATACCTCTTCGCTGTCCATCGCCGAAATGGCCGGCGTCACCCATCGGCCCCAGCTCTGCGTCGGCATGCACTTCTTCAATCCCGTGCCGAAAATGAAGCTGATCGAGCTGGTTCGCGCGGCGGAAACGTCCGAAGCCACGCTCGCCGCCTGCCGCGAAGTCGCTCGCCGGATGGGCAAGGAGGTGGTGACCGTGAGGGAATCGCCCGGATTCGTTACCAGCCGCATCAATGCCCTCATCGGCAACGAAGCATTTGCCATGCTGGAAGCGGGTATCGCCTCCGCCGAGGACATCGACAAGGCGCTCAAGCTCGGCTTGAATCACCCCATGGGCCCGTTCGAGCTGGTGGATCTGGTGGGGCTCGATGTCCGCCTGAGCATCCTCGAATATCTGCACCAGACGCTGGGCGAGAAGTATCGGCCATCGCCGCTCCTTCGTCGGTTCGTCGCTGAAGGCCGCCTGGGCCGCAAGGTCGGCCGCGGAGTCTACGAGTACCCGAAAGAAGATTCCGGCGGTTAGACCGCATCTCCCGCCCACACAGGCTGAAGAATCTGTGTGGCAACGCGAAAAGGTGCGAATTCCACAGCCCTGGCGCAAATTTCGTGCGTTGTCCGCAAACGACTTGCGCGAATCTA
>JAJYLB010000047.1 GCA_021788095.1 Acidobacteriota bacterium
GTTGTCGAGCGTGAAGATCGCACCCTATAATCCGCATCTCGGCCTCCTCCGGTCCGAGCGCTGTCAGGGTCAACACCAGCACAGCTTACCTCGGACCGCCGTGAGGCCGACTTCGTTATCTCATCAGGCTTTAGAGCCTGTGTGGCAACCCAGGTTTTATGAAAGGGCACGTCCCGAAGCTTCGGGATCAGCCGTGCCGAAAGTCCTTGCCCATCAACGCGGCTTTAGCCGCTGAGGGCTGCATCCGTCAGTTGCCACACAGACTCTTCAGCCTGTGTGCCTCTTTTCCCGGCCCGGAGACCGTTTGAGTCTACTCGGCCGCGTGTGCGCTCCTGCCTCTTGTGGTCGACGCGGGAAGCCGCAATTTGACGGGTTTTCCTGCGTACTCGTATAGTAATTCGATTCTGGCCGGCAGCCCGTGCGTCTGAGGAAGTCTTACAATGGCCAAGGGCGCAGCCCAATGAGGCGGGCTTTAGAATCTGTGTGGCAACGCGAAAAGGTGCGAATTCCACAGCCCTGGCGCAAATTTCGTGCGTTGTCCGCAAACGACTTGCGCGAATCTATGAAAAATACAAACTGTGGAAATGCCAGTTGCCACACAGACTCTTTAGCCCGCCAAGCCGTGCACGCGATCACCGACGCACCACTTCAAAAAACCACATGACGCACGAAATCCCCAAGGCCTACGAGCCGCAAGAGACCGAAAAACGGCTTTCCCAGGCGTGGGTAGACGCGAAGTTGTTCGCGGCCGATCCCGCTGCGCCCGGGCCGGTATTCTCGATCGTGATTCCCCCGCCCAACGTCACCGGCTCCATCCATATCGGGCACATGCTCGAGCACACCCAAATCGATATCGTGGTGCGCTGGCACCGCATGCGCGGTCTGAACGCGCTTTGGCTGCCCGGCACCGATCACGCGGGCATCGCGACGCAGGTGGTGGTCGAGCGCGAGCTGGCGAAGCAGGGCCTCCGCCGCGCGGAGCTGGGCCGCGAGGAATTCGAGCGGCGCGTTTGGGAGTGGAAACGGCAGTCTGGCGGGCGCATTCGCGAGCAGATGGTGCGCTTGGGAGCGAGTTGCGACTGGACGCGGGAGCGCTTCACGCTCGATCCGCCGCTCTATCGCGCCGTTCTCGAGGCGTTTCTGCGCCTCTATGGCGAAGGCCTGATCTATCGCGGTCGCTACATGGTGAATTGGTGTCCCCGCTGCCAAACGGCGTTGAGCGATCTCGAAGTCGTGCACGAAGAGCGCGCGGGGAAGTTGTGGTACATCCGCTATCCGATGGCGGAGGGCGAAGGCTACGTCGTGGTCGCCACCACGCGGCCGGAAACCATGCTCGGCGATACCGCGGTGGCCGTGCATCCCGGGGACGACCGCTACCGCGCGCTAGTGGGTCGCAGGCTCCGCCTGCCGCTGATGAACCGCGAGATTCCGATTGTCGCCGACGAGTTCGTCGCCCGCGAATTCGGCACCGGCGCGGTCAAGGTCACCCCCGGGCACGACCCCAACGATTTCGAGATTGGCCGGAGGCACCAGCTTCCCGAAATCGATGTCATGACCGGGGACGGCCGGATGAACGAGCGCGCCGGAGCCTATGCCGGGCTCGACCGCTTCGCCGCGCGCAAGCGCGTCATCGCGGATCTGGAGGCGCAGGGCCTGCTCGAGAAGATCGCTCCTCACATGCACGCCGTCGGCCTTTGCCAGCGCTGCAAGAGCGACGTCGAGCCCCGGCTTTCGCTCCAGTGGTTTTGCCGGATGAAGCCGCTCGCCGAGCCGGCCATCCAGGTGGTGCGCGAGGGGCTGATCCCGGTCGTTCCCGAAAACCAGAAAAAGATCTATCTCGACTGGATGGAAAATATTCGCGATTGGTGTATTTCTCGCCAGCTCTGGTGGGGCCATCGGATTCCCATCTGGCATTGCGCCGATTGCGGAGGGATGACGCCGGCGCGCGATTCCCGGGTAGCGGTGGTCGACGGCCACGCCCAGGCGGCCAGCCCGCCCGAGCGCTGCGCCAAGTGCGGCGGCGCCCGGCTCGAGCAGGATCCCGACGTCCTGGATACGTGGTTCAGTTCGGGCCTGTGGCCGCTTTCGACCCTCGGCTGGCCCGACGATACGCCGGACTTGCGCCGCTACTATCCCACCAGCCTGCTCATCAGCGGCTACGACATCCTCTTCTTCTGGGACGCGCGGATGATCGTGCTGGGCCTGCACCTCGCCCCGGGCCAGGGTCTCGAAGACCGCATTCCCTTCCGCTCGCTCTACCTCCACGGGCTGGTGCGCGATCCTCACGGCGTGAAGATGTCGAAAACGCGCGGAAATGTGGTCGATCCGCTCGAAGTCATCGAAAAATACGGCACGGATGCCCTGCGGTTTACGCTCGCCGTCGCCGCCGCGCCCGGCACCGACATCGCGCTCAGCGAGGAACGCCTCCTCGGCTATCGCGCCTTCGCCAACAAGATCTGGAATGCGGCTCGCTTCCCGTTCGTCAATCTCGCCAAGATGGCCGACTCCGGCTTCACCCTCGAGGATCTTGCCTCGCCGGAGGTCCGCGCCGCCGCGCCGCATCGCTCGGGTGGGGGACTCGCCCTACACGACCGCTGGATCTTCTCGCGCCTCGCTCGCGTCGCCGGCGAAGTCAACGCGGCGCTGGCTGAATTCCGGTTTCACGAGGCTGCCCACCTCCTCTACCACTTCTTCTGGCACGAATTCTGCGACTGGTACATCGAGCTGGTGAAGCCGGCTCTGGCCTCGAACGACCGGGAAGAAGCCGTCGCCGCGTGGCGCAACCTCTTCGCCGCGCTCGAGTTCGCCCTGCGCCTGCTGCACCCATTCATGCCGTTCTTGACCGAGGAGTTGTGGCTGCGCCTGCCGCAGCGAGCCGGGGCGCGCTCGATCGCCTTCGAGCCGTATCCGCGGACCGAGGAAAGCTGGCTGAGCGACGAGGCCGAACGAGCCATGGCCCCGCTCCAGGAGATCGTCGAAGCCGCGAGGAAGCTGCGCGCAGACCGGAAAATCGATCCGAAGAAGAAGCTGCCGGCCGAGTTGGCCACGGCCGACGCCCGAGTTCGCGAGCTCGTGGAAGCGAACCTCGGCGCTCTCGTTCGCCTCGCCGGCTTCTCCACCCTGCGCGTCGCCGGTGGCGCGCTCGGCTCGGGCGCCGGCGCCTTGCATTCCACCGCTCGCTTCGATCTCCGGCTCGCGCAGGAGGAGCCGGCCGACCGTCAGGCGGAAATGGCGCGCGTCCGCAAGCAACTCGAGGGACTCGATCGGAATCTGGATTTGAAGCAAGCTCGCCTGGCCGACCCTACCTTCCGCAGCCGCGCCCCCGAGCGCGTCGTGGCCCAGCTCGAATCCGACATCGCCGCCCTCGCCGCCGAACGCGAAAAGCTGCGCGCGCGCCTGGCCCAACTCGAAGGCGCCGGCGCCTAGCCCGCCGCCAGCCCCAGGAGTTTGCCGTCCCCCCCCAACCTGTTCCCTATCATTGGGCAGCTGCCCTTTTCGGTTCCCCTTTGGAAATGGCGGTACCGTTTACCCGCTGACGGCATGGTATAAATGAGGAGTCGCCAATTCCTTTTCTGGACCGATTATGGAATCCGAACGTCGCTTTTTCAAAGCGCCGGAGGGCAGCTTCTTTCTCTTCGGCCCGCGCGGCACGGGCAAGACCACCTGGCTGCGCCAGACCTATCCCCAGGCCTTGTATCTCGATCTGCTTCAGCCGGATTTGGCTCGCGAACTTGCCGCCCGCCCGGAACGGCTCCGCGACATGGTGGCGGCTGCCCGGATCGATCCGCCGGTCGTGATTGACGAGGTGCAACGGGTTCCCGAACTCCTCAACGTGGTCCATGCATCGATGGAGGAGGACAAACGCCGGCGGTTCATCCTTACCGGCTCGAGCGCCCGCAAATTGCACCGCGGCGGCGTGGATCTGCTTGCCGGGCGGGCCGTCGTGCGAACCATGCATCCGTTCATGGCAGGCGAGCTGCGACAGTTTAGCTTGCCCGCTGCGCTTGCGTGCGGCTTGCTGCCGCTCGTGGTTTCCGCTCCCGATCCGAAGGATGTGCTTCGCGCTTATGCCTCGCTGTACCTGGACCAGGAGGTGCGCCAGGAAGGCTGGACGCGCAATCTCGGCGCTTTCGCCCGATTCTTGGAGGCAATCAGCTTCTCACAGGCTTCCGTATTGAGCGTCGCCAACGTCGCCCGCGAGTGTCAGGTCGAGCGCAAGACCGTCGCCGCCTATATCGAGATTTTGGAGGATCTCTTGCTGTCATTCCGCGTGCCCGTGTTCACCCGCCGGGCCAAACGCGCGACCATCCAGCACGCCAAATTCTTTTTTTTCGACGTGGGAGTCTACAGGTCGTTGCGCCCGCACGGGCCGCTCGACCACCCCGAAGTGATCGAAGGGGCCGCACTCGAAGGTTTGGTGGGCCAGCATTTGCGCGCCTGGACCGCCTACCGAAACGCCGATGCGGCGCTGTTCTTCTGGCGTACCCCGTCGGGAACTGAAGTAGATTTTGTCCTTTATGGCCCCGCCGGTTTCTGGGCGATAGAGGTGAAGAATTCGGCGAGGGTTCGTCCCGAGGATTTAACGGGGCTCAAGACCTTCGGCCAGGATTATCCGGATGCGGAGAGGGCATTACTCTACCGCGGCGCGCGCCGCGAGCGCCGGGATGGGATTTGGATCCTGCCGGTGGAGCAATTTCTCAAACGGCTCGACCCGAGCGGGGGTATGGGGTTTGAGGCTTAGCAGGATGCTGTAAGAGGACGATTCTCCTGGAAGAGGCGATGCAGCAGCCTCCAGTGCCCCGAACTGGCTGGTCCTGCTACGATTACCCTCGAATGGCTGGGCTACCCACCGCTGGCAGCCGATTCGACTGGGACGCGCCGGAAATCGCCGCAGCGGTGCGCGCCGCGCTGGAAGAGGATATCGGCGCCGGCGACCTCACCACTCGAGCCACCGTTCCCGCTTCCGCTCGCGCTCGTGCGCGATTGGTGGCCCGGCAGGAGCTGATCCTGGCGGGCTTGCCGCTCTTCGAACGCGTCTTCCGCCAACTCGATCCGCGGATCGTTTGCGCCGACCGCTTCGCCGAGGGCGCCCCGATCCCCGCGGGCGCGATCGTCGCCCAACTCGATGGCTCCGCCCGCGCCATTCTCACTGGCGAGCGAACGGCGCTGAATTTTCTGGCGCATCTTTCCGGCGTGGCTACCTTGACCGCGCGCTACGCCGCGGCGCTCGCGGGCGCGCGATCCGCTCTGCGCGACACACGGAAGACCACCCCGCTCTTCCGCCGGCTCGAAAAATACGCGGTCCGCGCGGGCGGGGGCACGAATCACCGGTTCGGCCTCTCCGATGCCGTATTGATCAAGGAGAACCACATCGCCGCCGCCGGAGGCGTCGCCGAGGCCATCGCTCGAGCGCGCGATGCCGCGCGCGAACCTCGCTTGGCGGTCGAAGTCGAGGTGCGAAGCGAAGCGGAATTGCGCCAGGCGCTCGCCGCCGGCCCCGACGAGGTCCTGCTCGATAACCTCTCGCCTGCGGAAGCTGCGCGGCTCGTCGAGATCGCTCGGCGGGAGCGGCCCGGGTGCCTCGTCGAGCTTTCCGGCGGTGTGACGCTCGCCAACCTCGCCGCGTACGCCGCCGCCGGCGCCGATTTCATCTCCGTTGGCGCGCTAACCCACTCGGCGCCCGCGGCCGATTTCTCCTTGCTTGTGGATTGGGCTGGGGTCGAGTAACCTCATCTCGCCTGCCATGACTCGCCCGCCGCTGATGCCCGGAGAGACCGACCACCGCATCGATCGCCTGGCGACTCTGCTGGCCACGCGGCCGATGCTGGTGATCAGCGGGCCGCGCATTGCCCGGGAAATCGGTGTGACGGCGCGCGTGGTGTGGCTTTGGGCGGAAAAGCTGCGCTCGCTCGGCGTGCGGGTCAAGGGCCACCCCGGCGCCGGCTATCGCGTCGAGGAAGCTCCCGACGTGCTCGTGCCCGGCCTGCTGAATCCCCGCCTGCGCGGAACGATGTTCCACAATCACATCCACCATTTCTTCAAGGTCGGCTCGACCAACGACGTCGCTCTCGAGCTGGGTCGCCGCGCCGCCCCGCAGGAGGCCGTCGCCATTGCCGAGGAGCAGACCGCCGGCCGAGGCCGCGTGGGACGGAGTTGGCATTCAGAGAAGGCGAGAGGAATCTACGCCAGCGTCTTGCTGCGGCCTACGGTCTCGCCGGCCGCGGCGCCGCTGCTTACCCTCGTCGCCGGCCTCGCCGCGCGCGACGCCGTCGTGCAGCACACGGGGCTCGAGCCCGACCTGCGCTGGCCAAACGATCTCCTGCTCGGCGGCGCGAAATTCGGCGGCATCCTCACCGAAATGCAGGCCGAGCCCGACCGGATTCGCTTCGTCGCCGTCGGCATCGGTATCAACGTCAATCACGAGCGCTTTCCTGATGACCTGGCCCCCGAGGCCACCTCCCTCCGCCGGGAAACCGGCCGTGTCCAGTCCCGGCTCGAGCTGCTCGTTCGCTTGTTGCTCGAATTCGAGCGCCACTACAATCGCTTTCAGGTCGACGGCGCGGCCGGCGTGGTCGAGCGTTTCGAGCGCGTTTCGAGTTTCGCCCGCGGCAAGCGCGTCCGCATTGAAACCGCCACGGAAACCTTTACGGGAACCACCGACGGCCTCGAGCCGACAGGCCTGCTGCGCGTCCGCCGGGACGGCGGCCAGGCCGAGCCGGTGCTTTCGGGCGTCGTGAGGGAGGTGTCCTGATGCTGGTGACGATGGACGTGGGCAATACGAACACCGTCCTCGGCGTCTTTCGCGGCGCCGAGCTGGTCGCCCATTGGCGTCTCACCACCGCGCGGGATCAGACTGTCGACGAGTACGGCATCCTCACCCGCAACCTCTTTTCCCTCGCCGGACTCGATTCGGGCGAAGTTGCCGGCCTCATCATCAGCTCCGTCGTTCCCCCCCTGAACCGCACCCTCGCGCAGATGGCCGAGCGGTATTTCCGGCTCGAAGCGCTGTTCGTCGAGCCGGGCGTGCGGACGGGCATGCCGGTGCTGTATGAGAATCCGCAGGATGTCGGCGCCGACCGCATCGTCAACGCCGTTGCCGCCTTCGCGAAATATGGTGGTCCGTGCATCGTCGTGGATTTCGGCACCGCCATCACTTTCGACGCCATCTCCGAGCGGGGCGAGTATCTCGGCGGAACGATCTTCCCCGGCATGGAAATCGCCTCCGAAGCGCTCTTCGCGCGAGCCGCGCGCCTGCAGCGCGTCGAAATCCGCGATCCGGGCGTGATCGTCGGCACAACCACCACCGCGGCGGTGCAAGCCGGGCTGTACTACGGCTATCTCGACCTCATGAATGGCTTGCTGGCCCGCATGAAGGCGCAACTCGGTCCGAAAACACAGGTGGTGGCTACGGGCGGCCAGGCGCAACTCGTCGCCGGCGCCTCCGGATCGGTGAACGCCGTCGACGAATTCCTCACGCTCGAAGGGCTGCGCCTGATTTGGGAGCGTAACCGGCCCGCATCCGCCGGAGCCACGGCCTCGAAGCGCCGGAGCCAGTCCAAGCGCTAGCGCAAGCGCGGGATCCCAGTTCTGTCTCAGGGCGCGGCCTCAAAACCGGCGAAAGGAGGTGGGTAGCACAGCGCGGTGAGCCGCAAGTGGGGCGGGCACCCTTGCCCGCGCGGCTTGGATCGGCAGCAGGTGAAAAGCGCGCAGGCAAGAATGGCTGCGCTACCGACATCCATAGCACAGGTCTCAGCCCGTGTCCCCTCCGTCCATGGATCCGCTCAACTACTTCAACTATTTCACGGAGATCGAGGAGCACTTCTGGCGCAAGCGCGGCGCGCACGTCCTGGTTTCTCCGCTCGATTGGGCGATCGTCGAAACGTGGCAGAAAGCCGGCGTTCCTCTCGAGGCGGTGCTCCGGGGCATCGATCGCGCTTTCGAGAGCTATGCGCGCTCCCGGCGCGGGCAAGCCGGTCGGCCGCTGAAGAGTCTCGTCTACTGCGTCGACGCCGTCCTGGAAGCCGCGGCCGAGGCTCGGGAAGCCGCGGCGGGAACAGGGCCGGAGACCGCCCGACGCGCCCAGGCGGAGCTTTTCTCCGCCGCGGAGATCGCCGCCTATCTCACCCGCAATGGCGAGCGGCTTTGCCGGGCTGCAGAAGCCGTCCGCGAAGCCGATTCCGCCCTGGCCGCGAGGCTCGAACGAACTGCCGGGCAATTGGCCGAGCGCCGCGCGGCCCTGGCCTCCTCCGAAGCCGCCGCGCCTGTCCCGGATCCCGAACGTTCGGGACGGGAGGGCAAGCCAGTCTCCGCCGCGCTCGATCTCGAAGATCTCGAGCGCTGGCTCACCGTGCTCGAGGAGAAACTCGCCGCCGCGCTCACCGCCGCGGCGCCGGAAAGCGATATGGTGGCGATCCGCCGCGAACTCGATCGAGCCTTGGCGCCGTATCGCCGTAAAATGACTTCGGAACAGCTAGGCCTGCTCGAGCGCCAATACGTGCGGAAGCGGCTGTTCGAAAAGTTCGGTGTGCCGCGCTTGAGCCTGTTCTACCTCACATGAAGCGCAAAGATAGGACGCGACAGCAAACATCCTCCAGCGCGGCTGTCGAGCTGGAGATCGAGAAGCTGGTCTACGGCGGCGACGGCTTGGCCCGTCGCGACGGCGTGATCTACTTCCTGCCGTTCGTACTGCCGGGCGAAGCCGTGCGCGCGCGTGCTGTGGAAACGCATCGGAACTTCGTGCGCGCCCGGCTCGAGCAGGTCCTGCGGGCCTCGGCGGCGCGCCGGCCCCCTCCCTGCCCTCATTTCACGATTTGTGGCGGCTGCCAATACCAGCACATCGCCGACGAAGCTCAACTCGAGACGAAACGGGAGATCCTGCGCGAAACGCTGGCTCGGTTGGGAAGCTCGGCTTGGGACGGGCCGATTGCGCTGCACCCGTCGCCGCCCTTCGGCTACCGCAATCGTGCGCAGTGGAAAGTGCGCCCGCGGGGCGGACGCCCAGGGACGCGAAATTCAACTGCGCCGCTTGGCGCCGAGTCGCGGGCCCTCGCGCTCGGTTATTTCCAAGCCGGCTCGAATCGCCTCTGCGCGGTCGAGGAATGCAACGTGCTCGCTCCTCCCCTCGCCGCCACCCTCGCGGCCTTGCGAACCGAGTTGGCTTCGGGCCAGGAGCTGGCCTCGCCGCGTGCTGGCGGGTCGCAGGCCCTGCGCGAAATCGAGGCTTTTGCCGCGCCTGATGGCGCTCTCCTGCTCAACGTCTCGCTCGTGGAGCTGCCGCAGTCCCCCGAGCGCCTGGCGCGCCGGTTCCGCGCCGCCGTTCCCGCCGCTCGCTCCGTGTTGCTCAGGGATGCTGCGGGCCGGCGCATGGAACTCGATGGCCCGGGTTCGCTCGTCTATGAAGCCGCGGGCAACAGCTACCGGGTGGGCCACATGTCGTTTTTCCAAATCAACCGGTTCTTGATCGAAGCGATGATCGAGCAAGTGACGGGCGGGCCGGCCGGTGCCCTCGCGCTCGATCTCCATGCCGGCGTCGGGCTGTTCAGCGTGCCGCTCGGCCGGCGATTCGCGCGTGTGGTTGCCGTCGAGGCCAATCCCGCGGCGGCGCGCGACCTCGAAGCCAATCTGAAGTCGGCGGGCGTCGGCGCGCCCGGTTCGGGCGCGCAGGCGGTGAATGCCGAAGCCGAAAAGTTCCTGGCCGATTGGCGGGAACGGCCCGACCTGGTGGTGCTCGATCCGCCGCGAACGGGCGTATCGGCCGGAGCGCTGGCTGCTCTGGCGCGCCTGCGGCCCGGCCGCATCCACTATCTTTCCTGCGAGCCGCCGACTCTGGCGCGCGATCTGCGCGAGCTGGAAAAATACGGTTACCGCCTTGCCGCCTTGAGCGTGTTCGACGTCTTTCCGCAAACCTCGCATATTGAAACGCTGGCGGTGCTCGTCGAGGCGTCGTGATTCCACTCCTCTGGATTGCGGCGGCTCTCGTTTTGGGCATGGGGCTCGCCGGCTTCTGGCCCGCTGCGCTTCGGTTGCCGCATGCGGGCGGGCCGTGGGTGTGGGTGGCGCTCGGAGCGGCCGCCGCGGCTGCCGGGCTGCTCCTTCTGCGCCGCAGCCGGCTCCGCGCCGCCGCGCTGGCCGCGCTGCTGGCGTGGATGCTCGTTGGCGTGGCGGCGGTTTCGCTCGACCGCGCTTCCCAGTCGCCGCTGCGCGTCGATCGCGTCGTTCGCGCGGGCCGGCTGGATTTGAGCGAGCCGCTGCGCTGGCGCGGCCGCCTGAGAAGCGATCCGCTCCGCCTGCCCTGGGGCTATCGCTACGATATCGCCCTCGATCGGGTGGAAATCCGCGGCGAGAAAGTCCCGGTTTCCGGCGGCTTGCGATTGAATCTCTACCAGGACCGGCCCGGAATCGCGCCGCCGCCGCCGCTCCGCGCCGGGGATACCGTGGAAGCGCTCGCGAGCGCCGGGCTTCCGCGCAACTTCCTCGATCCTGGCGCCTTCGACGATCGCGGGTATCTGGTTCGGCAGGGAATCGATTTGGAAGGAACGGTGCGCGCTGCCGCCTTGCTCGAGCGCCTGCCGGGTCCGGGCCCCGGCCTGCGCGCGCGTCTCGCGCGGCTGCGCGGGGCGATGCTCGTGGAGGCGGATCGCGTTTTCGGGCCGGAACGCGCGCCCGTCGTGCGCGCGATGCTGCTCGGCGATCGCAGCTTCATCGACAGCACGCTCGCCGAAACGTTTCAGAAGGCCGCCGTCTACCACGTGCTCGTCATCGCCGGCTTGCACGTCGCCTTTCTGACCCTCGCAATCTTCTGGCTCTGCCGCCGCTTGCGGCTCGCCCCGGGCGCCACCACGTTCGTCGTGCTGGCCGTGCTCGCGGGCTACCTGGCCGTCGTCCAAGACCGGCCGCCCGTCGAGCGCGCGGCGCTCATGGCGGCGGTGGTGGTGGTGACGCGGCTGTTTTTCCGGCGGGTACCGTTGCTCAATTCCGTTTCCCTGGCGGCGATCGTGCTCTTGCTGGCGCAGCCGGGCGAGCTTGGCGATTCCAGCTTCCAGCTCTCCTTCCTGGCCGCGGCCGTGATCGCGGCCGTGGGTTTGCCCTGGCTCGACCGCGCCACCGCTCCCTACCATCGCGCGCTCGATCATCTCGACGACCCGACGCGTGACGGCTCGCATCCGCCGCGCGTGGCGCAGTTCCGGCTCGATTTGCGCCTGCTCGTGGCCTGGCTTTCTTCCCGCCTCTCCCCGCGAAGCTCCCGTGTTGCCCGCTTCGCGCTCGAAGCCGCGCTGCGCGGCGGCTTGCGCGTGGCCGATCTCGTGCTCCTCTCGCTCGCCATCCAACTCGGCTTGCTCCCCCTCCTCGTCTCGAGTTTCCACCGCGTGAGTTTGTCCGGGCCGATGGCCAACGTTCCGGCGGTATTGCTCGCGTCGCTCATCGTTCCCCTGGGCTTTCTGGCGCTTCTGGCGGGGCTCGTCTGGACCCGGCTGGGTGTTCTCCTGGCGAAGCCGGTGGGCTGGCTGGTTGGCGCTCTGATCGGGACTGTGAATTGGTTCGCGCACTGGCGCTGGCTGTCGTACCGGCTTCCCGGCCCGCCGCTTTGGCTGCTCGTCGCTTTCCTTCTTCTGCTCGTGATTCTCGGGGCGTGGCTCTGGCGGGGACGCGCGGAGCGGACGCGAAGTCCGGGAGCGCGCGGTTCCCAAGTTTCGGCAACGCGCTGGCCGAAATGGGCTCTCGCCGCCGCCTTCGCGGCTGCCGTTCTGGCAATCGCCACCTACCCGTTTCCACCGCGCCTCCCGCGCGGCGAATTGCAGGTGACGGTGCTCGACGTCGGCCAGGGTGACTCAATTTTCGTTGCCTTCCCCGACGGCCGCACGCTTCTGATTGATGGCGGCGGCCTCGAAGGCTCCTTCACCACGGGCGGCTATCGCTCCGGACTCGATACCGGCGAGGAAATCGTTTCGCCCTACCTCTGGTCTCTCGGTTTGAAGCGGCTGGATGCCGTCGAGCTGACGCACGGCCATCACGACCACATCTCCGGGCTCTTTGCCGTGCTCGCGAATTTCCGCGTCGGCCAGCTCTGGGTGGGTCACGACGTCGATTCCCGCGTCTACCGCGCCTTGCTCGCCCAGGCGCGCCGGCTCGGCGTTCCCATCCTCCACCGCCGCGCGGGTCAGGAGTTCGCTTGGGGCGCGGTCCGAGGCCAATTCCTTTGGCCGGCAGACGATTCCCAAGTCGAAAAGGCCGGCAACAACGATTCGGTGGTGCTCCGCTTGACCGACGCTCGCACCGCTTTTCTGCTTACCGGCGATATCGAAAAGCAAGTCGAAAAGAAACTCCTGGATGCCGCCGATCCGCTCGCCTCGGTTTTTCTCAAAGCCCCCCACCACGGCAGCAAGACCTCTTCCACCGAGCCGTTTCTCGAAGCGGTCCATCCGCAATACGCTGTGATTTCGGTGGGCGCGCGCAACTCCTACGGCTTGCCCTCGCCGGAGACAATCGAGCGCTATCGCGCCCTGGGCATTCAGCTCTGGCGCACCGACCAGAATGGCGCCGTGACGGCGACGAGCGATGGCGCGCGCGTCTGGGTCCAGCCGTTCGCTCCCGCCTCGCAAGATTCCGGTGTCACCCCGCACCCGCCTTAGCTGGTTGTCATGCCCTCTCGTGCGAGTCCGGCCTACACGTCAAGGTTTAAACGTAGCGCCGCGGTCTTCAGCGCGGCAGTTCGCGGTCGCCGCTCCTTCCGCTGCGGCCTCCACTCCGCCGCTGGGCTCCCGCAGAGCCTTTTCATCCCCATTTCCGTGAACGAACCGAGGTCGACGTACCCCGGCGCACAGCACCGCAATCCTTTGCGGACGGGATTCACCCAGATGTACCAGGCGACGCAGCCCCAACCGTGCCGCGCCGAAGACCGCGCCGCGTTTAAACCTTCTCGGCTAGCCGCGCGCTGCTACCCTTGCCAACCGCGCAAGGGTGGCGCACCCGAATGACGCCCGGGATCTTGACGCCGGCGTGGTACGCGACGGGGCGCCATGATTCAGCAGCAACGCAGGAATCTGGCTTTGGCGGAGTGGCAGACCGCTTTCACCGGGCCTGGTATTGGGTGTCGGTGACTTCTTCCATCCAGTCGACGACTTTGCCGTCCTTCCGTTCTTGAATGGCGATGTGAGTCATCGCCGTTGTCGGCGTCGCGCCATGCCAGTGCTTTTCGCCGGAGTCGAACCAAACCACATCGCCCGGCCGTATCTCCTCGATGGGTCCGCCCCAGCGCTGCGCCCAGCCGCAACCGGCTGTAACGATGAGTGTCTGGCCGAGCGGATGCGTATGCCACGCCGTTCGCGCGCCCGGCTCGAACGTAACGCTCGCGCATTGGAAGAGCGCGGGATCGGGTGCCTGAAACGTAGAATCGAGCCGTACCGTCCCGGTGAACCAGTCCGCTGGCCCCTTGGCGGAAGGCTGCGAGCCAACCCGCTTGATTTCCATTTCTCCCCTCCTCTCTCCTGATTCGCCAGGATACCAAAGGATTGTCTTGCTGCCGGAGGCGGGCGTTCCTTCGCTCGAATGAGATGCCTATTCCCCGGATGCGGGCAGCCCCAGCAGCGCTGCGCCAAAGTCCGTGCGCTACGTTTAAACCTTAACGGCTGATAAGATGTGGCTGCGCTCAAAGGGCCAGAGAGGCAAGGAGGCAGAGAAAGAGAGCCATGGCAGCCGCGCGCAAAGTCATTTGGATTGGGCTCCTGCTCGGCGTCGTCCAATTCGGCATTGCGATCCTGGCCTGG
Source organism: Acidobacteriota bacterium (assembly GCA_021788095.1). Classification (GTDB taxonomy): domain Bacteria; phylum Acidobacteriota; class Terriglobia; order Acidiferrales; family UBA7541; genus JAKASX01. Next base: position 13,764 of record JAJYLB010000047.1, read on the forward strand.
GGCGGAATCGCGGCTTTCTTTGCTCATCCGGCATTCTGGGCCTTGACCGGTGTGACGGTGGTGCTGATGTGCGCGGCGCCATTGACGGCAGCGAATATCAGCTCCGGCGAAGAAGAAGACCGCGGGAATCGCTGGGTGCTCGGCGCCTTGAGCCTCATCGGGCTGGCCATCAGCTATCTGCCTGCCTACACCGATCGCATCGGGTTCTGGACGCTGGACGGAGACGCGATGCGCTGGATTGGCATCGGGCTCTACACTGGCGGAGGGATTCTGAGACTCTGGCCCGCGTTCGTGCTCGGCAATCGCTTCAGCGGTTTGGTCGCCATCCAGCCCGGCCACCGGCTGGAGACCGGCAACGTCTACGCCATCGTTCGCAACCCCAGTTATCTGGGCCTGCTCGCGGGCACGCTGGGTTGGGCGCTGGTTTTCCGCTCCGGGGTGGGCGTGGTGCTGGCGGCCCTGATCCTGGTTCCTCTCGTGGCGCGCATCCGCTCGGAGGAGCGGCTGCTGCGCGCGCACTTCGGCGCCGCCTACGACGCCTACTGCGCGCAAACGCGTTGGCGGCTGATTCCCAGGGTGTACTAGAAGCATCCCTGTCGTTTTGCGGCGCTGGCAAGGCATGGGGAATCTGGCGCTGTCGTCTCCAGGGCTTCAGGTAGCACAGCCATTCCTGGCTGTGCGCTTTTCGTCCCGGGCGCGTCAGAGCTGCACAAGAATGTCCATGCTACGGGTGCCCACTTTGTTCCGATGCTGCGACGATTCTATGGCGGGCAGCGTGGCCTTGGGAAAACCACTTCCCTGCAGCGTCCTGTCAGGAGGCACTGCGCGCTGTCACAACCCCGTCATTTGCTCGAGATGTTCCGGATAGCGGGCGCCTTGAACTTCGGCCTTCTCGGCTGCGCGCTCGATTCGGCGCAGATCGTCGCCGGTGAGTTCGAGGGAAGCGGCTCCGAGGTTCTCCTCCAGGCGCGCCAGCTTCGTGGTTCCGGGGATGGGAACGATCCACGGCTTTTGAGCGAGCAACCACGCGAGAGCGATCTGCGCCGGAGTGGCCTGCTTCTCGGCCGCGATGCCGGCAAGCAGCTTGACGAGAGCCTGGTTCGCCTCGAGAGCTTCGGGCGTGAAACGCGGCAGGCCGCTGCGAAAATCGGACTTGTCGAACTTCGCATTCGCGCCGATCGTTCCGGTGAGGAAGCCCCGGCCGAGCGGGCTGAAGGGAACGAACCCGATGCCCAACTCCTCGATCGTGGGCAGCACGTCTCTTTCGGGCTGCCGCCACCACAACGAGTACTCGCTTTGAACGGCCGTAACGGGCTGCACGGAGTGGGCGCGGCGTATCGTCTTCGCGCTTGCTTCCGAAAGGCCGAAATGCCGGACCTTCCCTTGTCGAATCAGCTCCTTCACCGTTCCCGCGACTTCCTCGATGGGCACCTTGGGGTCGACCCGGTGCTGATAGAGCAAGTCGATGGTCTCCAGCCTGAGCCGCTTGAGCGAACCCTCCACGGCCTGCCGAATGCGTTCCGCGCTGCTATCCACTCCCTGCCACCGTTCCTCGCGCTGGGAATCGGGTTTGAACCCGAACTTCGTGGCGACCGCCACCTGGCCTCGGAACGGAGCGAGGGCTTCGCCGACAAGCTCTTCGTTCGTGAAGGGGCCGTAGACCTCGGCGGTGTCGAAGAAGGTGACGCCGCGCTCTACGGCCGCATGAGCCAGCGAGATCATCTCTTTCTTGTCTTTGGGCGGGCCGTAGGAATAGCTCATGCCCATGCAGCCCAGGCCGATGGCGGAAACTTCCAAACCGTTTTTTCCTAATTTGCGTTTTTGCATTGCCGCTCCTCCTCCCATGCGCTCACCGTGGAGACCCGCCGGAGGCGGGCCGAGATCGCGCCGATCGTCCTCCCGCCGCGTTCTCCGCGCCGCTCGGGCGAGTCAGGGGCCCCGGCCGAAAGAATGGGGCCGGGACTGGCGTCCTCTCCTCTAGATGATTAGGATAACCGGAACGTTCCGGGAGGGGAGCCAACCGATGAGCGAAGACGCGAGCTGGGAAGTGGGATTGGCGCGCCGTATCTTTATGAACGAGCGCGAGCTGCGCGCCGGCTGGCGCTTCCTGATTTACGTCGCGGTCGCCCTGTTGCTCCTCTCGGCGTTCGGCCTCGCCGCGGTCCGTTTGCACGCGCCCCTGCCGGCGAAGGGCGTTCCCGCCACCCCGCTTGCCTTGCTCGACAGTGAAATCCTGAACCTCATCGGCTTCCTCGGCGCCGCGGTTCTTATGGGGAAATTCGAGCATCGCTCCTTCGGCGTCTACGGCCTGCCCGCGCGCGGCGCGCTTCGCAAGAATTTTTGGGTAGGGATCATCTGGGGCTTCGTGATGATCTCGGCGACCATGCTCCTGATCCACGCCTGGGGCGGGTTCACTTTGGGCAAAATCGACCTCGGCAGCGCCGCCATCTTCCGCTACGCCGCCGTCTGGGCGGGGGTATTCCTCGCGGTCGGAATCGCCGAGAATTTCACGATCTGCGGCTACACGCATTTCACCTTGGCCCGCGGAATCCGGTTCTGGCCGGCGGCGATTCTCCTATCGGTGGTCTTCGGCTCCTTGCACCTCAATAATTCGGGGGAAGGGCTCGCAGGCGCGCTGAACGTCTTCGTCATCGGCATGTTTTTTTTCCTCACTCTGCGCCGCACCGGCAACTTGTGGTTTTCCGTGGGGCTGCATCTGGCCTGGGATTGGGGCGAAACGTATTTCTATTCGGTGCCTGATAGCGGGCTCGTTTCCCCCCACCATCTCTATGCCTCCTCGTTTCACGGTGCCACATGGCTGACCGGCGGAACGATCGGGCCGGAGGGCAGCGTTATGTCGTTCGTCGTGATCGGCGCTGCCGCTCTTCTGTTTGCCCTCCTCTATCGCGCGCCGCGCCGGAGCCCCGAAGCTCCAGGCGCGGAGGTGGCCCAGCAGATCCCGACGTAGCGCCGGGCTTCAGCCCGGCACCGACCTGGTCTAGAATCGGGAGCGGAGGGCCGCATGAGGTACGGGATTGTGCGCCGAGCTTCTCTGATTCTCGCGCTGTCGCTTTTTGCAGTTCCTGCCGCAGCGCAATCCAAGCTCGAATCCCTAAGCGCGCTTGCGCACGCCCTGGCGGCTAAGCTGCCAAGCCAGCCGGGACTGGTTGTCTTCGTCGCGCCGCCGCAATGGCAGGCGGCGGCAAGTCACTCTGCGCTTCGCGAGAAAATCGGTGCGGAACTCGCCGCCGCACTCGCGGCCGCGGATCCAACGAGCGCGATCCGGACGCCAGACGAAACGGTGGCCGCCCTCCGCCACGCCGGCTTTACACCCCTGGACACCCTTCTCGTGGCCGGGCAGGCGCCTGAGTTCCTGCCTGCGAAGCGCGGCACCAACGCGGCGGGCGTCGAAGGCGTGATGCACGAAGAGGGCGGCAAGCTGGCCGTCACCGCCGCGGCCGTGCGAGTCGGGGGGACGAAGCCCTTCGCCAGGTTCACGGCTCTCTTGTCGGAGTCGGCGGAGTGGCGCGCGCTTCTCGCGCTTCCCGAAAAGCCCATCGAGGCGAGAGACGGAGTCTATCTGGCGAGTTACGGCGGTGTAGGGGCGCCTAGCTGTCTCGAGTGTCGAGGGCCTCGGTTCACCTCCCGCGCGGTTCGGTCAGGGACCGGAGGCCCCGTCATGCTTGCCATCACGATCGGAACGGACGGCGCCGTGACCGGCGCAACCGTGCTCCGCGGATTGCCCGGTTCCGGTCTGGATCGATCGGCGATTCGCGCCGTGCGCGCTTGGCGATTCCGCCCCGCGCCAGGCCCCCAGGGCAAACCCGTTCCCGTGCGCATGGCCGTCATTGTGAATTTCCGCATGATGCCAGGGCGCCCGCGGTGACGCTACGACCGTCCGCACCCAGCGTGGCGTTGCGCCGGGTAGCACAGGCATTCCTGCCTGTGCAGGCGTGGGGCGCCGCCGGGTGAAAGCCGCACCTCCAAGAATGGCCGCGCTAGGGGCGAAGCCCGCGGGCGCGGGCTTGGGCGAAAGCCGATTCGACTAGCTTCTCGCATTCCGGCCATGGCCCGCGCTCGATACCCGCTTTGCCGGCTACGCGATCGGCGATCTGCACGGCCACGTCCCGGCGCACTCCTAATTCGAGGCTATCGCGGCGCTGGAGAAACGTCTCAATCAAGCGGAACTCGTCCAGGGTGAGCAGCGAGGCGTCGAGCGCGGGTCCCGAGAGGCCGGGGGCATTCTCGGTCGCCTGGGCGAACGGCCGCGCGCCTTCGAGCGCCTTCTCGTGGACGACGACGGTTCCCGCAACGTGATCGCCCAGCCGCTTGCTCTGCCGGCTGAACAGCATGACGATGATCCCGACCACGTAGACGCCGGGCATCTGGTCGATGATCCGCAGCAGATTGCGCGCGATCGCGTCGTAGACGCTCACTGGCCGGCCGTCGTCTTTCATCACCCGCAGGCGCGCTAGGCGCTTGCCGGGCGTCTGGCCGTTCCAGACGGCCTCGAAGATGGCGAAGTAGCCGTAGTAGACCAGGAACCCCGTGAAGATCAGGCCGGCGTCGGCCCAGAGCGGCGCGGTGCGAACCAGCCGCGCCATCGGAACCACCAGCTCCGCCGCGAGGAACAGCAGCAACAAGACCGAGACCTGGAGAGCGGTGTCGGCGGCCAGAGCGAGGAACCGGCTCCCGATTCCCGCCAGGGGGAATTCGAGCTGGGTTTGCTCGGGAGTTTCGATGATAAGCTTGTCCTCGGTGGTCACCGTTGATCTCCGCCTATTGGCTGGAAAAGCGGAAGCCGTATTGGGATCGGCTCGAGCAACTCGTTACCTCGACCGGGCGGAACAACGTGCGTTCCCTCGCGCACCCGGAAATCACCGAATTGGCCTTATTATACCGGCAGGTGGCTTCCGACCTTGCCCGCGTGCGCGAGGATCCCACCGGCGGCGAGTTGGCGCGTTACCTCAACGATCTGCTCGGCCGTGCCCATAACCTCGTTTACATGGGCCGGCGGGCCGGCCCGGCGGGCATTCTGCGCTTCTACGCCGTCGAATATCCCCAGCTCTTTCGCCGCACGTTTCCCAACGTTCTGGCCGCATTCCTCTTGTTCCTCGTGGGGGCCGTGGGCGGCTTCCTGGTCAGCTTGGCGCGGCCCGGCTTCGCGGCGTACCTGCTCGGCCCGAAGATGATCGAGACGATTGACCGCCACCAGATGTGGACGCAGTCCATCGTAACCATCAAGCCGCTCGCCTCGAGCGCGATCATGACCAACAACCTCATCGTCTGCTTCACCACCTTCGCGATGGGAATCACCGCGGGCTTGGGGACGGTTTGGCTCCTCGTGCTGAACGGTCTTCTCTTCGGCGTGGTCAACGCCGCCTGTTGGAATGGAGGGTTGCTGCGCTCGCTCTGGACGTTCGTCGCCCCGCACGGCGTACTCGAGTTGCCGGCAATCTTCATCGCGGGCGGCGCGGGACTGGTGCTGGCGCGCGGCCTGCTCTTTCCGGGGGAATTGCCTCGCGGCGTTTCGCTCGCCCGCGCGGGCGCGCTCTCGGTCAAGATGTTGCTGGGCACGATCCCTCTGCTCCTCGTCGCCGGCCTGATGGAAGGATTCGTATCGCCGTCGGACCTGCCGCCCGCGGTGAAATTCTCGGTTTCCGCCATCCTCGGCGTGGCGCTGGTGTTCTACCTCGCCCGCCGGACTCCATCCCCCGAGCACGGCCCCTAGCGAAAATCGAAACTCGAAAAGCGAGACGCCCTCCCGCCTCCCGCTCCTCAACTATCAACTCTCAACCGAAGCCTCAGGCCCCAACTTCTTGGCGGGGAGCATTGGCAATTCGGCGTGGCGATCAGATCAGGCTGCGCTCTTTGGCTTCGAGGTACTGATTGACCAGAGCGGTGGAGAGGCGCGCCGGCTCGATTTCGAGCGCCAACGCTCCTTGCTGGCGCAGGCCGCGCAAGAGCAGGTCGCGCCGCTGGATGATCTGCTGCGCCGCCGCGTAGCGGTACATTTCCCGGACGTTTTCGGGACTCCTGCCGAGCAGCTGCCTCATCTCCGGCTGTCCAATTGCCGCCAGCAAGACCAGATGGCGCCGGGCGAGGCGCGCGGCGCTTTCGACCACTTCCGGCGTGGTCGCCGTTTCCGCGAGATCGGTTAGCCAAACCACCAAACTGCGCTGTTTCTGAAGGGAGAGCAGAGCCTCCGCCGCCAGCAGATGATTGGCTTCCACCGGCTCGGCGCGCACTTGCGCCAGGGCTTCGAGCAGCGCGCGAACTTGGCTCGGACCCCGGCCCGGCGGCACGCGCTGCTGCACCTTGCGGCCGTAGCCGACCAGGGCGACCGCGTCGCCGGAATGGAGCGCGACGTAGGCCAGGGTAAGCGCGGCGCCGGCAGCGTAATCCAGCTTGCTCAAGCCGCCCGACCGCGCCCGCAGCAGGCGGCCGGCGTCGAGCACGAGCCATACGGTTTGGCTTCGCTCGGCCTCGTAAATCTTGGTGATCGGTTTCCCGCGGCGCGCTGTCGCCGTCCAGCAGATATCGCGGACTTCGTCGCCCTGGCGGTATTCGCGCAGGCTTTCGAACTCGCGCCCGTGGCCGCGGAGCCGCTTCACCCTCCTCTCGATCACCGTTTGGCGGCTGCGAACCAGGTACAGGGTGCTTCGCTTGGCCTCCTCGAGATTGGGGTAGACGCGCACGGTCTGCGGTAGCGCGGCCCGAGCCCAGCGCTCGGCGAGTTGCCAAGGGCTGGTGTAGCGCAGATAGGCCTCGCCGAAGCCCGCGTCACCGCGCTCGGCGGGGCGCAGCGTGTAGTGGGCACGGCCCGTCCCACCCGCCGGCGCCGCCAGGGCGAGGAGCGGGGCCTCTCCTCGCAGGGTAACGGGGACGTCGTCGCGGAGCCAGGCGAGGATGCGGATCGCGCCGCGATTGCGCAATTCGAGTGTGACGCGGCTTTCAACATCCAGGGTGACCGGGCTTCCCCAAATCCTTCCCACTTCCAACGACTGCGGGCGCGGCAGTCGCCCCAGGTCCCAAAGCCACGCCGCGAGCACCAGCGCGTCCCAGGCCGCCATGCCCCACAGGTAACGCAGGTCCCACCACGCCGGGCCCGTCCAGACGAGCCCCACGAGAAACACGAGGAAGAAGCGCCTGCCGAAAGCGAAAGGGAGGCCGCCGGCCGGCCGCGCCGTGGCGCCGGCGGGCGCCGGAACGAGATGCTCGGATGGGTTCATGGGCTACTGAGGCACTGCGACCGCGGCAACGATTTCGCGTATGGCTTGGTCGGCCCCCACGCCTTCCAGCTCGGCTTCCGGCTTGAGAATCAGTCGGTGGCGCAAGACGGCGGGCGCGGCGGCCTTCACGTCGTCGGGAATCACGAAGTCGCGCCCTTCGATCGCCGCCGCGGCCTTGGCGAAGCGCATCAGATTCATGGCAGCGCGCGGGCTTGCGCCCAGGCTCACGACAGGCCAGTTCCGCGTCCGGCCCACGATCTCGACGATGTATTGATAGAGCGAAGGCTCGATGCGGACGCCCGCGATTTCCGCCCGCGCGGCCCGCAAGGCGTCGGCGGGCAGGGGCGCCAAGCCGGCCCGGTCGAGCGCGTGGGGATCGAAACCCTCCTGGAATTTGCGTAAGATTTCCGCTTCCTGAGCGGGCTCGGGATAGCCCATGCGGATTTTCACCAGAAACCGGTCGAGCTGGGCTTCGGGCAGGGGATAAGTGCCCTCGAATTCCACCGGATTCTGCGTGGCGAATACGGAGAAGAATTCCGAGAGCCGCTCGGTCGACCCGTCGATCGTCACCTGCGATTCCTCCATGGCTTCGAGCAGCGCCGATTGCGTGCGTGGCGGCGTGCGATTGATTTCGTCGACCAGCAGGAGATCGGTGAAGATCGGACCGCGATGAAGGGTGAAGGACCCGGTCAGCGCGTGAAACACGCTCGATCCGATGACGTCGGCGGGCATCAGATCCGGCGTGCACTGCACCCGCTGGAACCGGAGCTGAAATACGTGCGCGAGGGCCTTGACCGCCAGCGTCTTCGCCAGGCCCGGCACGCCTTCCACCAACCCGTGCCCGCCCGCCAGCAGCACTTGCAGCAGCTCGTCCAGCGCCTCGCGTTGCCCGACGATCACTTTCCCCAGCTCCCCGCGAACGTGCGCGACCAGTTCCGTTGTCTTCTCGCTCATTCCGTTTCCCTATGCCCTTTCTGCAGCCGGCCGGTCCAGCCATCGAGTTCTTGTACTAGGTGCAAGGCGTCGTGGTCCTTGAATTCCGGCGCGCGGGCTGCCCGCTCGGCCCGGCTCAGCGTATCGAAAAGCGCGGCTTCGTCCCAACCCAGCCGCTGGCTGGCGCTGCGGGCCACGTCCCTCGATCCGGCGGTCGAGGGAAAACCCAACTGGCGCGCGAGCAGGAACCGCAGGCGCGCGTGAGCGACGGCTACCGCCGCCGCGCCGGCCCTCGCCGAATGGTACAGGTCGCCCAGCGTCTCCACGAATTCGAGTGGGGAGAGCCGCGAAACTATCGCCGGCGCGCGCGCGGGGCTCTCGCGGCGGGAATAGGTGAAGAGCAGCGCCAGAAACACGAGCCCGAACTCCGCGAGCGCCCACGGCACCGGCGTCGCCGCGAAGAACGACCACAGCGACCCTCGTAGGCCATGGATATATTCGTCCCAGAAAACTCGACCCTCTGCCGGCCCGACCGAGTTGAGCAGCAAGCCGAGATTGCCCGCCTGGCGGATTCCGCCGTTCGTCAGGGGAACTGAAGACGCCCACCAAGTCACTTCGCCGCGGCCAAAGGGCCACGTGACGACCGCCGCGGTTTCTCCGTCGCCGAAGGCCACTAGATGAGCGGGTTCTTTCGGGTGCCAGGCGCGCGGCGGCGGCAACTCGATTTCGGCCACGCCGCGGTCGAGCGGCGAGGGCTCGCGCGCAGGGAACTGGCGATTGCTTTCCCAGGGCATGGCCGGTGTGAAAGGCAAAGCGTTGGGCAGATAAGCCGCCGCGCCGGGGCCTGTGGCGAGGACGCGGCCGCCCGCTTCGAGGAAGCGGCGCACCGCGATGCGATCCCCGCTGGTGGGAGCCGGCGATGGATCGGGATCGGCGAGAATCAGCACCGCGCCTGGGGAGGGCACGGGGAGCCGCTCGAGCGGCTTCTCCCATCGCTCGACGCGATAGCCGAGACGCTCGAACAGCGTGTAAGCCCCTTTGGCCCCCGCCCAGGCAGGGGAATAACTCGACGGCGGGATTGCCCCCTCGCTTGCCGTAGGCGGACTCACGACCGCCGCCACGGCCGCGAGAAAAATCAGCACGAACGCCGCGCCGATCAGGAGTTGCTGGTCTCTGCGGTCGAGACGCCCAGACATCCCATCCTCTCTAGCTGCGATTTCGTTTCCTGCCAATCCGCGGCCTGCGGAGGCCTGTACCCATACCAAGCCAGCTCGAACCGGGAGGCGAGATCGCGGAAAGGCCCGCGCAAGTCGGCTTGGGAATCGAGTTCGCGAACGATTTCGCGCGGCGTGCGCGACCGATCGCCCGGAATGACGCCGGAATTCTCGAGCCGCGCTACCGCTCCCCAGTACGCGGCGTGGATGGCGGCGCGATACTCGCCGCGCTCGGCCGCGTCGAACGCCTCGCGAACCCAGCTCCGCCAGTCGGCGGCCGGAGCGGGCTGCGGCGCTTCTTCGCCCCATTCCCGCGCGCGCCTCCCGAGGCTCCGCCAAAGCGCGACCGAGAGCAAAACGAGCGCAACGGCGATGAGGCCGTAGGCAACGTAGCCGCTCGTCTCGGCCCCCAGATGCAGCCGTTCCAGCAGCCGCTCGATCCGGGTGCCGATCCACGTTTCTATCCGCTGCCACCACAGCTGCCAAGGGGTTGGGCCGGCCAAGCCGCGAAATTCCGCGCCGCGAAAGATCGCGTTGAGCTGCGCTCGCGCCGCGGCGAGCGGCGGCCCTTCGCTCCGGGCGGCCAGCGCTTCGGCCTGCTCCCGCTGGAAATCCAGCCGCGCAACGATCTGCTGCCACAGCCCCGGCGCCTGGCCGGGATGCGTTTCGATCTCGCCGAGTGCGGCGCCGAGCCACGCGGTCGAAACCTCGAATTTGCCGCTGCCGGCGCGCACTTCCCAGTAAGCCGGCAGGCCCTGGCGGAAGCGGGGAATTTCGCTCGGCTGGACGCGCAGAGCGGAAATCTGGTCGGCGCAGCGGCGTAGTTCCGCGGCGTAGGAATCGAGATCGAGCGGACCGGCCGGCGTTTTGGAAAGGGGAGTTTGCCGGGCGGAGGAGGGCGCCGGATAGCGGGCCGGCGTGGCCTGTTGTAGCGCCGGCGCCTCGCCGGCATCTTTCGTCATCCGCGAGGCACTCGACCCATCCCTACCTTCGAGTCTGCCTCCCAGGGCCCTTGCCCCGCGAAACCTTATGAAAGCTGATTGGACCGTAGAATCCTGCGTGTCGTTTGGGTGCCCCACCCTTCCGGCGTCTCTCGCTGGAAGGGCGGGCCGGGTCGGACGCAGCTCGGCCGAGCCCCCAGCCCTGCGCCAGAGCCGCGCTGGCCCAAAACTCACCGCGGCGAGCGCGCAAACTCCAGCGGCGAGAAGGGTGGGTGAGCGCATCTTCGCAGGCCGCCTCATGGGCCAAGAAGCCGCGAATTCATGCGGCCGACGGCGAGGGAGGCGTCTCGCGGGGGCCGAGCGCGGCCACGAGCTGCTCGAGATCGAAGGCCTCCTTGCGCACTCGCTGATTGTAGTAGATGAGGGAAAAGGCGATGGTGCCAATCGGAAAGACGATCACCCCGGAAACCCAACTCGCGACCCCTTGGAGCACGCGCAGGTAGACGGGAAGCGCATGCGGTTTGAGAGGATTGCCCTCGGCCAGAAGAAACGGCCCTTGAAAGACCGCGATCGCGAGGTAGGCCAGAAAAACCACCAGAACGTACACGGCGAAAACCGACCACCCGCTCCCCTTCGTCAACCGGAAACTCCGCGCGACGGCTCTGCCCGGCCCGAGCGGCTCCAGCGTCGCCACGGGCACGACCAGGGCTCCTCGGCAGAGCAGGATGATCCCGGGAACGAAGGTAATGGGAAGGAGCAAGACGACCATCGCTATTCCAAGGAGGGCGTTGTTGGGAGGGTGGAACAAGATCATTCCCACGGCCATAAGGACGCCGCCCAAGCTGCCACATAGGATCATGGCCACTCCGGCGATCAGGTAGACGAGAGCCATCGCGAAAAGTACCGCCAATATCCGGCTCCGGATTCTCGTGAAGGAATCGTGAACGCTCGACTCGTGCCCCAGGTATAGGTCCGAGACCGCCATGACCGTCGCTGCTTGCGCCACGGAAAAGACGACCAGAGAGAACAGCAAGATCACCGCAACGGCGCCGAACAGGGCGCCCAGCAGGCGAGCGGCGTCCCCCGGCGAGACCGTCGCTCCCGGCGCGGGCACCGCCGTGCCGAAAGAATTGGAAAAGAAGAAGTTGAAGATCACCACGATGAGGTAGGGAAGCGCGACGATGCCGGCAAACAACCAGAAATTCCGCTTGTAAAGGGAGAAGGTATGGTCGAGCACCTCCCCTAACGTCATGGGGCGCAATGCGATATCAGCCACGCCTGCCTCCGGAGCACACGGTCGGGTCGCCGCCGATGTAAGCATAAGCCGGCGGCTGGCGCAAGGGGTAAGCAAGCGAAAGACGGCGGACGGGTCCAGCCGCGGTGACCCCGCACTCTGCCCCAGGGCCTTTGGCCTGCGACAGCCCGCCGTGGCGAGTCGAGGTGATCGTGGAATCCGGCGGTACACTCAGGGGCGGTGACGCCGAAACCTGTTTCCCTAGGAGCCTGGAGATGGCCGTCTTCGCGGTGGTGGTGGGACTCGTTCTCATGGGAGTCGTCTTGTGGGATGCGTTCGAAACGATCGTTCTTCCTCGGCGCGTGGCGCGCCGCTTCCGCCTAGCGCGATTGTTCTACCGCTGGACTTGGCGGCCGTGGCGAGCGCTGGCGCGCGGGCTGCCGGCGCGGCGTCGCGAGAATTTCTTGAGTTACTACGGCCCTCTCTCGCTGCTCCTGCTCCTCGCCTGTTGGGCCATAGGGTTGGTGATCGGTTTCGGTCTGGTGGAGTGGGTCACCGGGCTCAGCGTCGCGAAGGGCGAGATTCCCGGTATCGGCCATGCGCTCTATTTCAGCGGGACGACGCTCTTCACCCTGGGTTTGGGCGACGTAGCTCCCGCCACGCATCTGACCAAGTTCCTCACCGTCGTGGAAGCGGGCACCGGCCTCGGCTTCCTCGCCCTGGTGATCGGCTACATGCCGGTGATCTATCAGGCGTTCTCGCGGCGCGAAGTCGCGGTATCGCTCCTCGACGCGCGCGCCGGCTCTCCGCCCACGGCCGGCGAACTCCTGCGCCGCCATGCCACTTCCTACGGCCAGGAAGCGCTGCGCGAGCTGCTCGCGGAATGGGAGCGGTGGTCGGCCGAGCTGCTCGAAAGCCATCTGTCGTATCCGCTGCTCGCGTATTTCCGCTCGCAGCACAGCAACCAGTCGTGGCTCGGCGCGCTCGGGGCGGTGCTCGACACGAGCGCGATCGTGCGCGTGGGCCCCGAGGGCGCCTGCGAGCGCCAAGCCGAGTTGACTTTCGCCATGGCCCGCCATGCCGTGGTCGATTTGGCGCAGGTTTTCAGCACGCCGCCGCGCACCCCGCCCGTCGACCGCCTTCCGCCCGCGGAGTTCGACCGGTTAGTTCGCCACCTCGAAGGCGCGGGCTTGAAACTCCGCCAGCCGGAAACCGCCGCGCACCGCCTCGCCGCCCTGCGCGGGCTGTACGAGCCCTACGTCCACGCGCTTTCCGTCTATCTCCGCTTGCCCCTGCCGCCTTGGGCGCCGCAGGCCGGCCGAGCCGACAACTGGCAAACCAGTGCGTGGGAGAAGAAGCCGGCCACGGAGGGCGTACGCCCCGAGGCCTCGGGCGTGGTCCCCGCCGCGAAGGAAGACGAAGACCACTTCTGAGCGGCCCCGCGCCGAACCTGCCGAGCCACAGCCCCCACCCGGTCATTCCCGCGCAAGCTTGGACCCCTGTAGCAGGCTTTAGAGTCTGTGTGGCAACCCAGGATTTACGAAAGGGCACGTCCCGAAGCTTCGGGATCAGCCGTGCCGTAAGCGCTTGTCTATCAATGCGGCTTCAGCCGCTGAGGGCCGATTTTCGCCATTGCCACACAGACTCTTCAGAGTCTGTGTGGCAACTGGCATTTCCACAGTTTGTATTTTTCATAGATTCGCGCAAGTCGTTTGCGGACAACGCACGAAATTTGCGCCAGGGCT
>JAJYLB010000048.1 GCA_021788095.1 Acidobacteriota bacterium
GCGGCAGCTAAGTTCCCGCTCGCCTTGTCCGTAGCGGCGTTACTTGCACTCGCGGCACTCTGGCCCGGCGGCCTGTGCGCTATCCCAGTTCCCGGACTCGGTCTCGATCAACTGATCGCGGGCTCCAGCCTGATCGTGACGGGGCAGGTTGTCTCGCTCCACACGGGTAACCTGGCCGAGTTCAGCGGCGGCACGTCTCGACTCACGGGTCGCCGCGTAACCGGCCTCATCCGCGTCGAGCACGTGCTGAAGGGCACGTGGCGATCAGAAGAGGTGTCCTTCACCTACATCCTGCCCATGGAGTTTCGAGGATGGGGAACGGCCGAGCCCGGCGAGTTCGCGATGTTCTTTCTAGCTGGGACGGGCCAGCCGTTCCACTTCACAAGCCCGTACTATCCCCTGATACAGGTAGCCTGCGGCGTCCCCTTTTCGGGTCGCGATGCGACGGAGCGGGTGATTTCTGTCTTCGGGGCTATAGCCGCCAGCGCTGAGGTGGCCCGCGGCGTCCCGGCCTCGGGGAGCAACGCCAAGGAGCGCGTGATTTCTATCTTCGGGGTGATCGCTGCCGGCGCCGAGGCTGAGGCATACAGACTGTTGGCCGTGGACTCGGTGGCGGCTAGCCAGTCAGCCGCCGCGACGGCCGAGTTGCGGCAGCTCCTCCAGTCGGAGTCGCTCCCGGTGCGGGTTGACGCCGCATCCGCGCTGCTCCGCAGGAACGACCTCTCCGGGCTGGGCATTGCGACCAGCGCCCTGCTCGCAAGACCGGCCGGCGTCCCGGAGGGTCTTTTAAACGACGCATTGGACGCCCTCTCCGCGTATGTCACCGACAGCAGAGCCGGTCCCGCGCTCGTGCGGCTCCTGCGATCACCCGACGTGAGGGTTAGAAGGGCTGCCGCGTTAGGGCTCATGCACACTCAGCCCTCGGGGGCCGCGGGCGCCCTGGTATCTGCCCTCAAGGATCCCGACCTCGAGACCCGCTACTACGCCGCCATGGCGCTGGCAGCGATCGCCGGCCAGCCGGGTTGGAGCGAGCCCATCGGCAGGTTCCGAGCCGACGAAAAGAAGTACATCAAGCATTGGCAAGAGTGGTGGTCCCAACGCCACCCGTGATCGGTAGGCCAAGCCCGAGCTCCGGGCATGCCCGGTGAACACCCGGCGCGTGTACGAGGCGTTCCTGTCAAACGGACGTGCGAATACCGAAAGGCGCGCGAGCGGGCCGAGGGCGAGAGGGTGCGATCCACGGCCGCCGGCCTAAGCGGCGCCTACGGCGGCATCAGCGTCTCCGCGTCGCAAGATGCGGACTCCGTCGGCGGCGGATGACGGAACGGAGGCCGGGGCGGAACGCTCGCGGGATCCTCCACCATGGACTGCTGCGGGCGAGATCCCGACGGGAGACGTAGGGGCAGGGCGCCCCGCACCATGGGCGGGCGCGGGGACTAGGCTGGCGGGCGACCGCAGGTCGCCCCTACCGGAACCGCACGTTGCGGGCGCGGGGACCGCGACGGCCGCGGCCGTGGCCGACGCCGGCTCGGGCGGCTTGGTGGCTTTGGGATGCGACGTCTGCACCTCGGATGCTTCTGCGGGCAGCGGCTCGAAGCAATCATCAAAGTAGGGGTAGCTGTCGATGGTGAAGCGTACCGGACTGTGCCCGCTCTTGCTGTCGCCCGAGCCTGATTCCGGCGAGCCGCGCTCCCGCTCTTTCTGGTCCATCTGGTAGATGAGCCGAATCGCCCCCAGTATCACCGCCGCCGTGGGCTTGATCTCGCTCACGTGCTCGATGATCCGCTCGAGCGCGGAGCGCAGCCGCTCCCGCCGCTGCTCGAGCAGCCCGCGGGCGTGCGCGTGGCGATAGACGGCCCGCGAGCTGCCCAGCCCGTATTCGCGAGCCAGAGCCTCGGGGTGGGTCCAGTGGAGGAATTCGCTGTCGATTTCCTCGCGATCGGGATGCCGGCAGATCTGGCAGAGGGCACTATGGTGTTTCGAGGGAAGGCTGGCGCTTTTCTTCATCTCGCCCGCAGTCTGCGCCGGGCACGGGAGGAATGCCACAGGAGGCTCTAAGTAAACTGTGGCTCGTGACCCGTGCCCCGCGCCCAGGCCCCGTTCGAGGTTCAGACGTAGCGCCGCGGCCTTCAGCGCGGCGCAGAGGCTTAGCCAACCCGTCTGAAGGCGGCGAGGGATGGCGGGCGGAAGTAGTTTCTTTTCAGCGGGGTAGCGTTTGTAACCCGTCACAGGGATGCGGGTTGGGTTGTGTGTTACATCGTGTAACGCATAGAGGCCTGGGAGAAGGAAAAAAAAAGACAAATACCGCCCCTATCCTAGACTGGTTGGAAAAACCATCCCCCTGAAAACGCTGCACTTCCCCTCGTCATGCCTCGCCCCTTTAGACGGGTTTCCGAAGCCCGCACCCCCCGCGGGCGACCGAGAACCCAGGACTTCTGTGCCGCGCCCCGGGCTTCGTCGGGGTGGCCCCGACCGAAGACGTCGGGGTGCAAAAAACGCAATTTCGGCCGCAGCGCTACATCCACACCTGGAACGGCGCGCGGGCAGGCACAAGGCCTGCCCCTACAGATACTGCCTCGGCTCCCCGCTTCTTTGCTTCCAGCGGCCTTGGTTCTTTACAATGCCTTTCGGACCGTGATTCTCGCTCCCACCGCATGCTGACACTGTTTGGCAAGCCCGAACCGAAGCTGCTCGACCGGCTGAAACAGTCGGTGGCGAAGACGCGCGAGCAGTTGAGCAGCCGGCTAGGGCCACTGCTGGCGCGCGGCCGAGCTATCGATCCCCAACTCTACGCCGAGTTGGAATCCTCGCTGATCGCCGCCGACTTGGGCGTCCGCACCACGAAGGAACTGCTCAACGGGTTGCGCGAGGATGCGCAGCGCGAAGGCTTCCAGGATGCCGCCCAGCTCAAGGCGGCGCTCAAAGCGCGGCTCGAAGCGCTCTTGCGCGCGCCCGCGGTGACGACGAGCGATGGCGCGCGCCCGCAAGTGATTTTCGTCGTGGGAGTGAATGGCACGGGCAAGACGACGACAATCGGCAAGCTCGCTTGGCGGCTGAAACAGGAAGGGCGCTCGACGATTCTCTGCGCCGCCGATACCTTCCGCGCCGCCGCCATCGAACAACTGGAGGCTTGGGCTCGGCGCGCCGACGCGCGACTCATCCGCCAGAAAGCGGGCGCCGATCCCGCCGCGGTGGTTTACGACGGCCTCTCCGCCGCGCTCAAGGAGGGAACCGAAGTCGTCATCGTCGATACCGCCGGCCGCCTGCACACCAAACATAACTTAATGGCGGAACTCGAGAAGATGAAACGAACTGCAGCGAAACTCGAGCCTGGAGCCCCGCACGAGGTCCTGCTCGTTCTCGACGCCACCACTGGGCAAAACGGCTTGGCGCAAGCTCGCGAATTTACCGCGCAGGCCGGCGTCACCGGCATCGTGCTCACCAAGCTCGATGGCACCGCCAAGGGCGGAATCGTCGTGGCTATTGCCCGCGAATTGGGATTGCCGGTACGGTACGTGGGAACCGGCGAAACGCCAGACGATTTGGCGCCATTCGACGCCGGGACGTTCGTCGGGTCGCTATTCGATTGAGCGGAAAGTGTTTCACACGGAGACCACAGAGTTGAACGGCGCGAAGGACCCACCCGCTACCACGGGTGGTACTGAGATTCCGCGTGCGAGCCTCGAGTGGGCGAGGAATGCGGCCTAGC
Source organism: Acidobacteriota bacterium (assembly GCA_021788095.1). Taxonomy (GTDB): domain Bacteria; phylum Acidobacteriota; class Terriglobia; order Acidiferrales; family UBA7541; genus JAKASX01. The sequence goes on from JAJYLB010000048.1 coordinate 3,710, forward strand.
GAGACGGACGAGCGATGGATGCGGCGCGCGCTGGCACTGGCGCGGCGAGGCGTGGCGCTCGCTCATCCGAATCCGATGGTGGGAGCCGTACTCGTGCGTGGCGGCCGGGCTATCGCCGAAGGATTTCACACCTGGGATGGCGTGAATCATGCGGAAACGGTCGCCATTGCCCGCGCCGGCGCTCGCGCGCGCGGCTCGACGCTCTACGTCAATCTCGAGCCGTGCTCGCACCGTGGCCGCACCGGCCCTTGCGCCGACGCCGTCATCGCCGCCGGCATTCGCCGCGTGGTCGCCGCCATGCCCGATCCCAATCCCCGGGTTTCGGGAAAGGGGTTTCGGCGGCTGCGGCGCGCGGGAATCGAAGTGGCCGTCGGCGCATGCGAGAGCGAAGCGCAGCGGCTGAACGAGGATTTCGCGCGGTGGATTCGAAGCCATCGCCCGCTGGTTACGCTCAAGGTCGCGGCCACGCTCGACGGGAAAATATCGCTTATGGATCCTGCGGAACCTGCCTCGGGAGGGCGGCGTCCCCGCGTGGTGGAGCGGTGGATCACCTCGGAAATTTCCCGCCGGCGCGTTCAGGAATTGCGTCACGGCTCCGACGCCGTGCTCACCGGCGTGGGCACCGTCCTCGAAGACGATCCCTTGCTCACCGACCGGACCGGCCGGCCGCGCCGCCGCCCGCTGCTCCGCGTGGTGCTCGATTCCCGGTTGCGCCTTCCGCTGGAATCGAAACTGGTGCGCTCTGCCGCGGACGATCTGCTGGTTTTCACCCTGCGCTCACCGCGAAGCGAGCCGGCGCGCAAGCTGGCCGAGCGCGGCGTCGAGGTGATGCGCGTTCCGGGACGCGACGGCCGAATCGACCTCGCGACTGTCCTCGCGGCGCTCGGGCGGCGGGAAATTCTGAGCCTGCTCGTCGAGGCCGGGTCATTGGTAAACGGGGCGTTGCTGCGCGGAAAATTCGCCGACAAAGTCCTGCTGTTCTACTCGCCGAGGATCCTCGGCCGTCCGGGAATGGGGATGGCGCTCACGCTGGGGCCGTCGCGCAACTTGCCGGCAACGCTCACCGGCATTGAGCTGCGGCGGTCGGGGCCTGATATCCTGCTGGAAGGTTATCTGCGACATGTTTACGGGAATCATTGAATGGATAGGTGAGATACGCCGGCTCGACCCGGCCGGCCCGGCGGCGCGAATCGAGATCGGCACGGGAGAATTCGCGCCCGAGCCGCCCCTGACCCCAGGCCAGAGCATCGCGGTGAATGGTTGCTGCCTCACCATCACCGAAACGCTCCCGAGCGGTTTCCGCGCCGATCTCTCGCCCGAAACCATTCGCCGCACTTCTTTCGGCCAGCTCGCCCGAGGTGCGCTGGTGAATCTCGAGCGGCCGTTTCGCGCGGGGCAGGAGTTGGGCGGGCATTTCGTCTTGGGGCATGTGGACGGCGTCGCGCGCATCGAACGAATCAACTCCGATCCGGAGAACGGCTGGCTGGCCGTCGAAGTGGGCGAGGAACTCACGCGGTATGTGGCGCTCAAAGGTTCGCTCGCCATCGATGGGATCAGCCTCACCATCGCCGCCTGCTCCGGCGGCCTCGCCGAATTCGCTATCATTCCTTTCACCTTCGCGCACACGAATCTTCGCGCCAAGAGCGTGGGCGATTTCCTGAACGTCGAGGTGGACGTCCTGGCGCGCTACCTCGATCGCTTGCTCGAAGCGGGCGCCGAGCGGGTATCGAGCGGTGAGATTGTGGAACGGGGGCAGAGCGCGTCGGGGGCGGAGGGCGAGAACCGCTTGACGCTCGAACGGCTGATCGAGGAAGGTTTTTAAAGGCTAGTGGCTAGTGGGCGAGGAGAGCGACAGGAGGATTCCATGAAACAGCTCATTTCGACAACGCTGATTCTCTTGCTGGCCTCGGGGACGCTGGCCGCGCGGAACGGCTCGACGCAGAAGTCTTCCGCCGCGCCGCAGAATACGATTCCGGCGAGTATGGAGACGCTCGGCACGGTCGGCCAAACCAACTATCGCTGGGAGAACGGCAACGTCTGGATCTCGTTGTCAGACAACGCGAGAATCGCCCTGGTCATTGGGATCGAGCAGGGAATCGTCTTGAGCGTCCGCGAGAACTGGAATGCCGTTCCGAAAGCCGTACAGGCGGATCTGGAGGAGACGGCGGGGCGGCTGACGGTGAACCAAGCCACCTTTACCCAGTTGGCCGTTTCGATCGACGCGCTCTACCTCCAGCAGGCCAACCTCGGGATTCCCATCGTCGATGCCTACGAATACGCGCTTATGGCGCTGAAGAATACGCCCAAAGACAAGCTGGAACGCTTCCTCGACGGCCTGCGACAGACCTATCACCTCCCCGCGCCTCCTCCCCCGCCGAGGGAGAAGAAGCATTGATCGCTCCGCCGATCACGCTCACCACCGACTACGGCACGGGCGAACATTTGGTCGGTGCGATGAAGGGAGTGATCTGCTCGATCCTGCCCGAGGCGCGCATCTTCGACATCACGCACGAGGCCGCTCCCTTCGACATCCTCGACGCCGCCTTAACCGTCGCCGGAGAGTACCGCTACTGGCCCGCCGAGACGATTCACGTCGTGGTGGTGGATCCGGGTGTCGGCACGGCGCGGCGCGCGATCCTGGTGAAGGCCGGGGCCTATTTTTTCATCGCGCCCGATAACGGCGTGCTTTCGCTCGTTTTCGAGAGGGAAGGCGGGTTTCGCGCCTGGCACATCACTAACGAGCGCTATTTTCTGAATCCGGTCAGCCGGACCTTTCACGGCCGCGACATCTTCGCGCCGGCCGCCGCGTGGCTCGCGCGGAACCGGGAGCCGGAGAGCTTCGGCCCTGAAGTCAGCGATTGCGAGCGCTTCGCCCTGCCGAAACCGCAGATTTCCGAAACCGCTATTCGCGGAAAGATCCTGCGCGCCGATCGCTTCGGCAACCTGCTCACCAACCTGCGTCCCGAAGACGCGCCGAAGCTCGCTACCGGCGCGAGTTTCCGGCTCCATACCGGCCATGCGGAAATCACGCGCCGCGTTCAGGTGTTTGGGGAGGGGCCGCCGGGCGCGCCGTGCCTGCTGGTGGGATCGAGCGGGTACTTCGAGATTGCGGTCAACCGCGGCAGCGCGGCCGAAGCCACCGGGGCGGGCGCGGGGTCGAGTTTCACGGTGGAATTCGACTGACGGTGTTCGAGTCACACAACCAGGAATGGCTGTGCTACCAAGAGCTCGCGGACCCGCCACCCCTAGCACAGGCGTTCCTGCCTGTCACTTAGGGCCGCTGGCCCGCGGAACCTTATGAAAGCCGTCTGGGTGCCCCAGGCGCCGTCCCGAACCTTCGGGATGCGCCTGGGAACTGGGCTTTCGACCCTGTGCGGCGTTCGCCCTGGCGCGACGAGAAAGGCGCGCGGGCAGGACCCCGACCGAAGGAATCGGGGCGGGGCGCCCGCGCCACTTGCGGCATTGCGTTACCGGGCTCTTCTCGCGGCGGGCTAGTCGGTAACGTAGGCGATTTCCAGACGGCGAATCCGGTAGCAGGCGAACGCGAGGACGGCGAGAGTGAAAACGAGCAGGCCCGCCACGGCCGTTGTGGCGGAGATGGGTTCGGTAGGCACCGTGAACAGCTCGAGGACAAACGCAAAGCCATTCGAGCGCATCGATCCCGCCTCCGGCAGGCCCACCGGATACAAGTGCTTGAGATAGAAGGTGACGCTGAGGCATTGCAGCCAGGCCGGGAAGACCGGCGTCACCGCTTCCCATCCGAAGAAGACCGCGCCGGGCACGATCGGATTCTTAAAGACCAGGCTCAGACCGAGGAAAACCGATCCGTAGCCGAGCGTGGCCAGCGCCACGACGAGCACGTAGGAGCCGAGTTGTTCGAGCCCCTGCCGGTGAATCATGTACGCGGCGCCCGCCGGCCCTAGACTGCCGTACAGCAGGTAGAAACAACCGATCACCGCAATCTCGAAAATGGCTATGACCAGCGCCGCTCCACCCAGGAATTTCCCGAGCACCAGCACTTCCCGGCGCAACGGCGTCAGAAACGGATAGTGCAGCGTCCGCTCGACCATCTCGCCGCGGAACAGCCAGGTGAATACGCCCATGGCCGAAAAGAAGAGTCCCAAGCGGATGTAATAGAGTTGGATGAGGCCGGCGAACACATCGGTGGCGTCCTGGACCGCCTGGGCATCCGCCGCGCCGCTCGAATGAAACGCCCGGCGAATGGCCATGAGGGCAAGCGGTCCGAGCGCCAGCAGGTACATCCAGATGCGCCGCCGGGTGAGCAGGCTACGCCGCGCTTCGCCTTGCGCCAGCAGGCCCACTTGCCGCGCGCGCAGCCGCCAGGGGTTTCCCGGAGCGGCTCCCGCTCGCGCCGCGCGCCGTCCGTCCGCGGTCATGACAATCCCTCGTCGGCCCCGATCAAATATTGATAGATCGAGTTGACGTCGCTATCGGCCGGGGCCACCGTCTCGATTTCGATCGTGCCTTCGCTCGCCACGCGGTGCAGCAGGCGGTAAAACTGTTCGGGATCCCCCGTGCGCACCAGCACGCCGCCGCCGTCGCGCTGAAGCTTGGCTTCGGCGATGCGATCGAGGGAAAAGGCCTCGGCCGCCAAGCGTCTTGCGTTCGTGCAGCGCACCAGGATCTGCATGGGCTGATCGCGCACCTCGCGCCGAATCTCGTCGATGCGGCCTTCGGCGACGACGTACCCGCTGCTCATCAGCACCACGCGGTCGGCGATCCGATCGACTTCTTCGAGGATGTGGCTGGAGAGGATCAGGTGCAGCCCCTGCCGGCCCAACTCCTCGAACAAAGCCATAGATTCGGCGCGGGCCATCGGGTCGAGACCGTTGAGCGGCTCGTCGAGCACCAGGACGGAAGGTTCGTGGGCGAGAGCCTGCGCCAGCCGGACGCGTTGCCTCATCCCCTTGCTGTAACCCGCCACATGCCGCCCCGCCGCTTCCCGCATCCCGACGCGGTCGAGCGCCTGGTCGGCCAGCCGGGCGGCCTCGCTCGCCGAGTAGCCGGTAAGGCCCAGGGGCTCGCGAAGGAATTCGTTGCCCGTCACGCCGCGGGGGAACGAATCGAACTGAGTGCAGTAGCCCACCAAGCGGAAGAATGGCTCGGAATCGCTCGGATCGAGACCGCGCACGCTCACCCTGCCCTCCGTCGGCCGGATCAGCCCCGTCATCAGATTCATCAACGTGGTTTTGCCCGCGCCGTTCGGGCCGACCAGGGCCGTGATGCCCGGCTCGAGCGAGAAAGACACCCGGTTAACCCCGAGGATCTCGCCGTAGAACTTCGAGACGTTGTCGAAAACCACGCGCTGGATTTCGGCGCTTCTCCCGGTCTTCTGCATCTCCGTTTTAGGGAGTGCCGCGCCGTCACCCGGACCCGCGCTTTCCGCCGGGACGCGCACCTCCGGAACGGCCCCTGGCAGGTCTGTCATCCCCGCACCACGTCGAAGGCGCGCAAGCGCTTGAGCACCAACTCGAGCGCAGCCGCCGAAACCAGCGCCAGCGTCCCCCAGGCCGCCCAAAGCGGCACGGCCGGGCCGAAGGACGCGGACTCGCGGAACCCGGCGTTCACCACCTCGTGAAACAGGTAAGTCAAATCCAGAAGTTGCCCCCACTTCGTTCCCAGGGTCGCGTTGAGGACCGCGCCCAGGCCCGCGGGAATCAGGAAGAGGCCGAAAATCGCGCCCATCGCGACAATCCGCCATCGCACCCACGCCGAAGCGGCCAGGGCTACCATCCCCAGAAGCACCACCCATACCAGGGAACTCCACACGATCGGAGCGAGCAGCCAGCGATGCGCGCCCAGCCAAGGCTCGGGCGAAAGTCCCGCTTCGAGGAAGAAAAGCCCGAGCGCGGGTATCCAAGTGATCGAGGAGAGGAGAATGCCGAGCACGGCGAATTTCCCGAAAACATATTCCCCTCGGCGGAACGGTCGGCTAAGGAAGAGCGGCAGGGCGCCGTTGGTCAGATCGCCCGCGACGAGCGCCGGCCCTGCCCACGTGGCGAGGAGAAAGGCGAAAAAGCCCTGAATCTGGGTGGCTCGAATGAAGAAACTCGCCTCGACGCGGAGCTGGAGCGTGCGGGAGGCGAGCGAGAGCAGCGACCGCACCACCTCGCTATTGGCGACGAAGACGTAGCCGGAAAAGGCCAGCACCGGAATCCAGCACGCCAGGAAGAAGCCGAGGAAGAACCGCGAAGCGAACAACTCGCGCAACGCGAAGCGCGTCAGCACGCTCCAGCGCCGCCATCGCTCCGTCAACCGGCCGCGATAGGGATCGTAACGCCGCTTATAGACCGCCACCGAACTACCTCGCCTGGTCCATCGCGTTCATGAAGATGTCTTCGAGCGAATCGCGCCGGTGACTCAGCCGCTCGATCAGCACGCCCAGCTCGCTTGCCGCGCGGTACACTTCGCGCACGCCCAGGCCGGCGGGCAGCGTCACTTTCCATCGGCCCCGGCCAGAGGCCGCGCACGCACAGCCGAGGGTTTCGAGCGTCGCGCGAAATTCCGCATCGGCGCTGGGCGGCTCGCTTCCGGCGGGCCCGCGGCCGGCGCCGGCCAACTCCAGTTCCAGGATCTGCCGATTCGCTCGCCGCTCTTCCGCCAGGTTGCACGTGCCGGCGACCCGGCCCTCGCGCAGGATAAGCACCTCGTCGCAGGTTTCTTCCACGTCGTGGAGCAGGTGCGAAGAGATGAGCAGGTGGGCGTCGGTGGTGTCGCGGATTTCGCGAATCAGACCGACCAAGCGCTTCCGTCCCGCCGGGTCCAAGCCGTTCGTCGGCTCGTCGAGAATCAGCAGGCGCGGCCCGTGGACGATGGCCTGCGCCAGCTTGGCGAGCTGCTTCATTCCTTGCGAATAGGTGCCGAGCGCCCGATACCGCGCCTCGCCCAAGCCAATCCACACGAACGTCTGATGCGCGCGCTCGAGCGCGACGGCGGCGGGAAGACCGGAGATCTCGCCGAAGTAGCGAACGAACCGGATGCCCGACATCCGCGCGATGAACGCATCGTTTTCGGGCATGTAGCCTACCAGCGGCCGCAGCGAGCCGGATTGGGCTTGGATGTCCAGCCCCAACACCCGCGCCGTGCCCCCGGACGGCCGATGGAAACCCAGCAGCGTGAGGATCAGAGTCGATTTCCCGGCACCGTTCGGCCCGAGCAGGCCGATGGCGCGGGAATCCAGGGTCGCGTTGAGCCCGTGCAGGATCTTTCGCCCGCCGAGATGGACCTCCAGCCCGCTTAGTTCGATGGTTGCCGGCATCGCGTTCCCTCACTCTACACTACGGGACGCGCCGGCAGGAAGTTTCGGCGCGGGATGTGTTGCCTCGCGAGGAGGGGAGGGGGGCGCAACGGGCGGGCTCGGAGACCGCGCCCCTACAGGCGCCGCAGCACGACCGCGGGCGAGACGCCCACACAGCAAGGCGGCGCTAGTGCCGCATGCCGTCCAGGATGGAGCCCACGATGCCGCCGACGACGCCTCCCTCGACCGCCTGCTGCCTCTGGATCGGCAGGTACTCCATGATTTCATGGGCCAAGCGCGAAATCGGGAGCGTTTGCAGCCAGATTCGCCCCGGCCCTGTCAGGGCCGCGAGGAAGATGCCGTCGCCGCCGAAAATCATGTTCTTGATTCCCGGCACGGTGCTGATTTGGAAGGAAACGGAAGCTTGAAACGCGCCGACGTGGCCCGGATGCACGCGCAAGGTCTCACCCGGCTGGAGGTCCTTGACGATCAACTCGCCCGAAAGCTCGATCCACGCGGTTCCCGCTCCGCTGACCCGCTGGAGCAGGAAGCCGTCGCCGCCGAAGACTCCCGCGCCCAGCGATTGCTGAAAGGCAACGCCGATCTGAATCTGCGGCGTGCCGCACAGGAATCCATGCCGGTGGATCATGAACTGGTTTCCCGCATTCACTTCGACCGGCAGGATGTGTCCGGGCAGTTTCGTGGCGAAAGAGATCGTGCCCGGCGCGTTCAGGGCGCGGTATTCGGTCATGAAGAGCGATCCGCCCCCCGCCACGCGCTTGATCGCACCCATGACTCCGCCGCCACCGCCGTATTGGGTGTGGGTGGTGAGTTGGATGGAGCTGGTCATCCAGGAAAGCTGGCCCGCTTCGGAGACGACCGACTCGTTCGGGTCGAGCGTGACTTCCAACACCGGCATGGTGGTGCCTACTATCCGACTTTGCATGGCGGGACTCCTCGATTGGATTCGCCTCCCTTTATATCGCGAAATCGCAGGCTGGGAAAGAACCGGCCGGTGAAAGGAGGAATTTGGTCGGGCGGGAGACAGGGGATAGCGGTTATAATTCGGGCTGATTGGGGGGAGGGAGAATCCCATGAAAACTCGGCTCATCCGCTTCGGGCTCGCCAGCACTCTGGCTTTGGCTCCGCTGCTCGCTCCGCTTGCCGCGCGCGCACAGCAACCGGCCATGGCCGTTACGAACCTCAAGGTAGGGGAGAAAGCGCCGGATTTCACCTTGCTCGACGACCACGGGGCTCCCGTCACGTTATCGAGCTACCGCGGCAAGGACAACGTCATCCTGGCGTTCTACGTCCTCGCCTTCACCGGCGGTTGACAGAAGGAGCTACAGGCATATCAGGCTGATATGCCCAAGCTTACCTCGAGCGATACCGTCGTTCTGGGAATCAGCCGGGACAGCCCCGCCGCGAATGGAGCGTGGGCCAAGCAGATTGGCGTCGCCTTTCCGCTGCTGAGCGATATGGACGCCAAGGTGATGGAGCAGTACGGCATCCTGCAAAGAACCAAACTAAAGGGTCTGCCATTCGAATGGGCGCGGCGAACCACGATCGTCGTGGACAAGCAAGGAATCATCCAGCACGTCGAACAGGGGGACACGGCCATCGATCCGAATTCGGCCGTTGCCGTCTGCCTCGATATGCACCAGAAGAGCAAATGAGCTTGAAGCCCCGCCGGAACGGCGCCCTGGCGGCCGCCGGGTGACCCCCGCGTGGCGGCGGGGAGGGACCAGGCGGGGCTTCCGCAGGCCGTGGTCAAAAGATGGTGGGCAGCGCGTCGGCCTTGGCCATCGCCTCTTCCAGGGTCCAGGTCGCGTGAATGGTGACGGTGTTCCATTGCACCAGCCGGCTCTGCATGGCAAAGTCGCGCACGGCCTCGATCCCGTCGGCTTCCACGACCACGAGCAGCTCGTGTTCGGGGCCGTAGACGTTGAGAGTGATGAGTTTCACTCCCAGCTTTTTCGCGACGTTGGGAATCTCCTTGGCACCCGTCTTCATGAGCTCGCGGATCTTGGCGTTGGAAGTCGGGCAATGCTCGGGTGAATGCTTGGCACTGATGACGAATTGCATCGGTGGCTCCTCCCCTCTAGAGCTATCGAACGTGCGCAGGGATGGGCGTTCTCGGGCCTCAGCGCGACCGCAAGGATACCGCTAGCTTCCGCCGAGCGCAACGCTCAGCCGGGTTTCAGTCGACGTGCATTCAACGCAGTTCCTCCTGCCGCTTCACAGCCGGCGCTAGCGCCGCATGCCGTCCAGGGGGTAGGGGCGATCCCGCCCTGCGGGATCGCCCCTACAGACCTCGCAGCACGATCACGGGCCAGACCCCGACGGGAGACGTCGGGGTGCAAACAACGCAATTCCGCTTGCCGCTACGGCCACCCGTGGCACATCAGGCTTCGGCCTGTGTGCCTTTCCTTTTCCAAAGTCCGGCGGCGGAGAGAGCCGCCGGGCCATCAACACCGCTCAGTGAACGGCGGGCCGGTTCGCGTGGGCGCTGCCCACTACCTGGAACTGGAGATGACTGCCGGATTGCAAGTTCAGGTTGCCTTTCGGCTGGCGGAACGTGGAAGTGGCAAGGGTATGGTTCGAAGCGGCTCCCGAGGCGCCGAGCTGCGCGTTGGCCAGCGGATTCGAGAGGCCAGCGGAGCCTTGACCAGCAGCGCCGGTATTGCTTGAGACAATGATGGGGGTGGAGGCCATGTTGCCCATGCCTGTCCCCATACGGCCGGCACTCCCTGCGGCGCTGCCCGTGGCGCCAACGGTCGAACCCACCGTTGAGCCGACGGACGATCCTTCCGCTCCAACCGTGGAACCCACCGATGAAGCCGCACCGCCGGCAGCGCCTACCGTGCCGCCGATCAGGCCACCGCCGCCACGAGCTCCGCCTCCGCCCATGGGCATACCACCGCCCACTGGGGCTCCGCCACCCATGGGCATGCCACCGCCCATCGGCGGCTCCGGCATGCCCATCGGCTGCATGGCGGGCATGGAAGGCACGGAGGCGATGGACGTGACGATGGCGTTGATGGCGGTGGTCGAGCGGCCCTGGACGAGCTGGTCGAAGGCAACTCCCACGCTCGAGCCGGCGCTACCCTTCCCGGTCGCCTGGACCGAAGTGACGTGACCGAGGAGTCGCGATCCCTTCCGAATGACCACGCGGCCGTTCTGCTTCACGTTTTGCGTGACGCGAGCGACGACGCGCTGGCCTGGCTTCAACTTCTTGGCGTTGAGTGTGGTGAGCAGTTCGGCGGATACGTTCGTTCCCCCGGCGACGCCGAGCGCGTTCTGCTGGCCGGACCCGGAGCGCGCGGCGGCCGCTTTCGACTGGGGCTGCGGAGATGTTGCGGTGCTTCGCCTAGACTGTGCGGCTTGGCCGCCCGGGGTGGCGGGCAAGCCCGCCCACGCCAGGGGCGCGAGCGCCGCGAGCGTTGCTAAACCAAGAATTAGATTCGGTTTCGTCATGGATTCCTCCCACGCAGTTCTTGGCCTGCTTCTTGAACTGCGATGCCAGGAAGCCAAGCAGGCGTTGTCCGAGCCGGGGCCGGCCGCGGCCGCGGTTCTAGAACCGATTCTTAACGAATGGTAAGGAAGCTAATTCCGCCAGGCGCCGCGGCGGCGATAGATGAAGGTGAAGATGCCGACGAAAAACAGCACGGGAGGAACGCCGAGCACGAGGATGGCTTTATCGAGCTCGTGGGCGGCGTTTTTATTGAGGGCCGAGGCGGACGTGTAGCACAAGACGCAACCCTGCGCCCATGCGGAGCGGCTGAAAAGCGGGAGAGCCGCCAGGGCCGCGGCCGCCATGCCTGCTGCGCGAAACCATTTCCTGTCGATCGCCATGCTCCCCTCTTAATGCGGCTGCATGTGCAGCAAACGGATGCTATCGGGGTAGAGGAAAATCAGAATCATGCACAGGATGAAGACGACCGCGGGCACGATCATCAGGAACAGGCCCATGCGTTCGAATCGGAGATGCATGAAGTAGGAGAGAATGAAGCCGGTCTTGATGACGGAAAGGCCCATGAGGAGCGTAAGCATGAGCAGCAGGGCGAGATTCTCGTAAGCGAGGAACGTCTCGATGCCGGTCATGATCAGCAGCGCGACCCAAACCCAAACAAAGAGTTTGGTCGTGCCGGGAACGTGTTGCTCGAGGGCTTCATCCTTGGCGCTCATCGGTAACTCGTTGCCTCCCTACGCCTATTTCGGCGCCACGTTGATCAGATAGACCAACGGGAAGATGAACATCCAAACCAGGTCCACGAAGTGCCAGTAGAGGCCGCTGACCTCCACGTCTTCCGCGGCGAACCGCTTCGTCCCGAACCCCCAGGCGATCGCGCCGAGGTAGAACACGCCGATGGTGACGTGCAGCATGTGCAGGCCCGTGAGGCCGAAGAACGAGCCTCCCAGCAACGGGCTGCCCCAGGGATTCTGGAATGGAGTGACGTGCTCGTGCACGATCAAGTTGATCCATTCGCTGATATGGATCACGTCGAAGAGCACCCCGCCCAGCATGGTGAGCAGGATGTATTTGACGGCGCGGCCGCGCTCGCCCTTGTGCGCGGCGTGCACGCCCAGCACCATGGTCAGCGAGCTGGTGAGCAGGATGGCGGTCATCAGCGTCGCCTTGACGATGGCCGGATAGAATTCGAACGGGCGCGGCCAGTCGGGGCTGGCGATGCGCACGTAGGAATAGCCAATCAGCAGGCAGGAAAAGGTGACCGTGTCGGAGATGAGGAACAGCCACATCCCCATTTTCTTCTTGTTGATGGCGAACGGGGATTGGCCTCCGGCCCAGGCCGCGCTTCCCATCGTTTCGGTTTCGGTATGGTTCACGTCACTGCCCCAGCTTCAGAAGTAGGAACAAGAAAATCCACAATCCGTCCAGAAAATGCCAATAGACGGCCGCCATCTCCGCCGCCGTCGCGCGGGTAATGCGCGCGCGCTTCCAGTTCCAGAACGCGATGGCGACCAGGGCGACGATCCCGCCCAACAAGTGCAGGCCGTGCGCCGCCGTAAGGACGTAGAAGAAGCTGCTCGAAGGATTGGTGGCCAGATAGACGCCTTCCCGCGCCAACTGCCGCCAGGCAGTCCATTGACCAGCCAGGAAAAGCAGGCCGAGCGCGGTCGTCATGAACCACCAGTGCCGGAAGCCGGCAGCATCGGCGCGCGCGAGCCTCCTCCGGGCCGCCTGGATGGTGAAACTGCTGGCCAGGAGAATCAGCGTATTGACGTAGAGAATCGAAGGGAGCGGAAACGCCCGCCAATCGTTCGAGAGCCCCTTCCGCACGATGAAGGCGCTCACGAACGCCATGAAGAACATGAGGATGGCGGCGAGGCCCATCGTGAGGCCGGTGAGATAGGTCCTCTGAGGAACCCCACCGAGATAGCCTCCCGAACCACCGGGACCGCCCGGGCCACTTTCCCCCGGGCCGGCTCCGCCGGGACCGAGACCGGAGTCGTCCAGCTCGACTTGCGAGGTGAGCGCTTCTTCGGTGGTGGGCAGGGTTTGCGCCATGAGCGATTCCGCGGCTCCCTCAGGTGGCCATCTTCGCGACTTGCTCGGGGGTCAAGTGCTGAGGCAGGAAATCTTCCTTGTAACCCGGCAGGCCGTACTCGTAGGGACCGCGATAGACCCGCGGGATTTCGACGAAGTTGCCGTGCGGTGGTGGCGAGGGGATGGTCCACTCGAGGGTGGTGGCATGCCAGGGGTTTTCACCCGCTTTCTCCCCGTGCCGCAGGCTCCAGAAGAAGTTGAAGTAGAAGAGCAGTTGGGCGGCGCCCGTGATGAAGGCGGCGATGGTGATGAAAAGATCGATAGGCGCCATGCGCTCGAGGAAGGGCAGCCCGCCGGGATCCGCGTACCGGCGTAGCGCGCCCATGATCCCCATCCAGTGCATCGGCATGAAGATGAGGTAGGCGCCGGCAAACGTGATCCAGAAGTGCGCCTTGCCCAGCTTCTCGTTCATCTTCCGCCCGAACATCTTCGGGAACCAGTAGTAGGTGCCGGCGAAGATGCCGAAGATCGCCGCCACGCCCATGACGATGTGGAAATGGGCGATGACGAAGTAGGTGTCGTGCAGGGGGAGATCGATCGAAGGCTGCGCCAGGAACAGCCCCGAGAGGCCGCCGGTGACGAAGAGCGAGACGAAGCCGATGGCGAAAAGCATCGCGGCGGTGAAGTGGATCCGGCCGCCCCAAAGGGTTCCCAGCCAGTTAAACGTCTTGATGGCCGAGGGCACCCCGATCGCCAGCGTGAGGAAGGAGAACGCCAGCGCCGAGTAAGGGCTCATGCCGCTGACGAACATGTGGTGGCCCCAAACGGTGAAGCTGAGGAAGCCGATCGCGCAGAGGGAATAGGCCATCGCCTTGTAGCCGAAGACTGGCTTGCGGGAGAACGACGACAGCACGTGCGAGGTAATGCCCATCGCCGGGAGGATGGCGATATAGACTTCCGGATGGCCGAAAAACCAGAACAGGTGTTCCCAGAGGAGCGGCGAGCCGCCGGCATGGGTGAGCGGCGGCTGCGTGTCGCTGAAGACGAGTCCCGCGGGAATGAAGAAGCTCGTCGCCGCCAGCCGATCGAGCAGCACGAGGATGCACGCGGCCAGAAGCACACCGAAGGCCAGCAGGCCGAGCACCGCGGTGACGAACCAGCCCCAGACGGTGAGCGGCATGCGCATCAGCGACATGCCCTGCGTCCGCATCTCGATGGTGGTGGAGATGAAATTCAGCGCGGTGAGCAGCGAGGCCAAGCAGAACAGCGCGATGCTGATCACCCAAAGCGTCTCGCCGGTGCCCTGCCCCGGCCCCGCGATCGAGCCCACCGCCGAGAGCGGCGGATAACTGGTCCAGCCGTTGATCGGCGCGCCGGCGGAGGTGAAGAAGGCCGAGACCAAAACGAGGAACGCGACGAAAGTGATCCAGAAGGAAAGCATGTTGAGCCGGGGAAAGGCCATATCGTCGGCGCCGATCTGGATGGGCAGGAAGTAGTTGCCGAATCCGCTCTGCGGAGCGACGGTGAGCACGAAGAAGATCATGATCGTGCCGTGCATCGTCACCAGCGCCAGGTACTGTTCCGGCTTCATCACCCCGCCGAAGCCGGGGATGGCGGCGTTGGGCCAGGCGAGATGGGCGCGAAAGAGCCAGGAGAGCACCATCCCCACCGACACCGCGGCCAGCGCCAGAAGCCAGTACTGGATGCCGATGACCTTGTGGTCGGTGGAGAAGATGTAGCGCCGGATGAAACCGCGCGGAGCGTGCGGTGCATGGGAAACGACGTGGGCTTCGGCGCTCATTGGGCTGCCCCCGTCGCGGGAAGCGACCTCATTGCTGGTTCTCGGCCTCCTGTTGCTTGAGCCATTTCTGGAAATCGGCCTCACTCACCACGCGCAGGGTGCTATGCATGCGGTTGTGGCCCATGCCGCAAAGCTGGGCGCACAGGATGTCGTAAGTGCCGATTTGGAGCGGGGTGAAATGGATGGGGATGATCATTCCGGGCACGATGTCTTGCTTGATGCGCAGCTCGCGCACGTAGAAGTCGTGGATGACATCCTTCGACTCGAGACGCAACTCGACTTCCTGGCCGACGGGCAACTCGAGATAGGGCGAAACGATATCGTCCTGATCCTTGGAACTCGTATCGATGCCAAAGGGATTGCCGTTCGAGTCGCTGTAGTCTTTCGGCGAAGTCGGCGCGAACTTGCCGTCGGGACCGGGATAGCGGAAATTCCAGGTGAATTGCTCGGCCATCACGTCGACTTGGAGGGCGCCGGGCGCCGGAGAAACGAAGTGGACTTGGGCCCAGGCGTGGACCGCCATCGCGCCGAGCGTGGTGAAGAGGATGAAAGTGGCCGTGGTCCAAACGAGCTCGAGAACGTGGCTGCCGCGAGTGAAATGCACCTTCTGTCCGCGGTCACGATACCGGAACACCATCCACGCCAGCCCGACCTGCGCCAGCACGAAAATGACTCCCGTGACCCACAAGGTCAAATCGTATTGGCGGTCGATCCAGTGGCCGACGCGCGTGATCGCCGGAGGCATCGGGTAGACGCGCGCGGCAAAGAGATAAACGGTGGTGGCAACCAGGATGAGCAACATCAACGACAGCACGACGGCAGCAGCGGTGGATCCGCGCTGCCCTTCCTCAGAGCGCATCCTCACACTCCACAATTATCCTCAAGAAACTGCCCAGCGGGTCCCTACGAAACGCATCCCGGAACTTACCCTTCCATGATATACGGCCCCGCAAGAATTGCAAAACGAAGCAAGGGCAGAAAATAGGGGACAGATTACAGGTGACAGGGGACAGCTGGCGGGCCGGCGGATGCCGTTGGGTAGCACAGCCGCCCGAAATTTCTGGACCCGGCTGTGCGCTTTTCGGGCACACCGGATCGGAAGGCCCGATAGGCGTGATCGCACGGGGCTATCCAATCGAATCCCGCTGCGGCGTCGAAATCCCGCGCGTCGTTTGGGTGCCTGCCCCGATTCTCTTGGTCGGGGCCCCGCCCTTGCGCAGTTCGCAAGGGTGGGCATCTCGGGGCGTGGCGCTCGGGCCCGTCCCATCCTTCCGGAGAGAACTCCGGAAGGATGGGGCACCCAAACTACTCGCGGGATTTTGCGATCTGCTCGACTTTCGTGAGTTTTCGCGGGCCAGCGGCCCTAAGCGAGAGGCGAGAATGCTTGTTTCCGATTGTCCCGCGCTGCAGGTTACATAGGAAAGCCATGGCGCTTGAAGGGCTGAAGCCGCTTGATGTTGGAACCGTTGATGTCGGGGCTGAAGCTCCCACCCGCCCCCGGCGGCGGGCGGTTTTGCAGCAACTTCTAGCCCCGGCATCGTCCACCGCGGCTGCTTGACCTTGTCCTCCCCCGGCGCGGGTTCAGAGCACGTCAGCGACCGGTGTATCCGGGGTAATGCGCTTGCCCTGGAGTGTGCCGGTGACGTGCGCTAGCAGGTTTCCCGACGTATCGTACTGGTCGATCGTAAAGGTCCCTGTAAAGCTGTCGTGGTCATCGCTCAGGGTGACCTCTTCGTGGATATTGGCCAATCCAAGCAGCGAATCCCCGTCGGGTGTCCAACTGATCGCGAAATGGTTGAGCTTGTATTTCAAAGGCCCTACGGCTTCCCACACCCCAAGGCAAAAGCTTTGGCTGCGGGGCGGCCGCGATGAGTTCATGATTTCCGTCCCGTCGCTGTGCCACTGGGCTAATGCCGAATCGATCACCGTACCGTCGGGTGGGGCGATGTTCCCTTCGGCTGTGAAGTTCACCTTCCAGAAACCCACGATCGGCTCAGGTTTGGCCTCCCCCGAATCTTTACCTTCATCTTGCCGGGTGGAATAGGCGAGGGACCTGAGCGCCGCGGAGCTGAGATGGCCTCGCAAGAACGGCTGCGGCAGCATGAAGGCCCCGTGCTTGACCATGCCCATGTCCATGCATTGCGCCTTCGCCGAACTCGCGCAAATTGCCCCGAACAGCGCAATTCCGAGGGCGATTCCGAACGCGTTCCTCAACGTCCCGAATGTTGCTCTCATTAGACTTCCCTCCTTGATCTGATAAGTCTTTCCCTGCTGTGTTTCCAAGCCAAGCGCGGACAGGCCTGCTCAAAACTGGCTTCTCGCTCGACCGTCCCTGCTCCTGCCCGGTGCCTTGCCGGAACGTGGCGAAATATGACCTGGCGGGGAAGCGGACTCCATGGAGGGCGGCTCCTTTCTATGGGAATTGCAAGTCCCGGCGTAATCCATTCTTTACACAGGACTTGACCGGCAGCATCCCCGAAAAGTTTTTTGGCCCCACCCCGGGCGGGAATATGTTAGATTCCGGCCGAAAAGGTGGGCAGGCTCCGGTGAAACGAATTGGTGGTCCGGGGGAAGTGATCCGCTTCGGGGCCTTCGAGGCGGATACTCGCACGGGGGAACTGCGCAAGCAGGGACTGCGAATCAAACTTCAGGAACAACCCTTTCAGATTCTCGGCCTTCTGCTCGTGCGGCCGGGCGAGTTGGTGACACGCGACGAGTTGCGCTCGAAGCTCTGGTCCGCGGACACTTTTGTGGACTTCGAGCATGGCCTCAACAAAGCCGTCAATAAGCTGCGAGAGGCGCTCAGCGACGACAGCGAGGCGCCGCGTTTTATTGAGACCTTGCCTCGACGCGGCTATCGTTTCATCGCCCCGGTGATCCGGGATGCTGCCGAGCCGGCTTCACTTCCGGCGGAGCCCCGGGAAGCACCGGCGAGTCAGCCCTCACTGGTCCAGACCCGCTCCCCGCATCGCGGCCGCTGGCGGACGCCCGCCCTGGTTCTTCTGCTAGTGGCGCTCGCGCTCCCCGCTTCCGCGTTGCTCTTCCGGCTTGTCCGTAGCCGAGGTTCGCCCGTTGCGGCTACCCTCTCCGCGGCGCCCATCCGCTCGTTGGCCGTCCTGCCGCTGGAGAATCTTTCCGGGGATAAGAGCCAGGAGTACTTCGCCGACGGGATGACCGAGGAGTTGATCACCGACCTTGGCCAGTTGCGCACCCTGCGGGTGATCTCCCGCACGTCCGTCATGCACTACAAGCGTACAACCGAGATGCTGCCGCAAATCGGGCGGGAATTGGGCGCCGACGCCATCGTCGAGGGCGCCGTTTTGCGCTCCGGCGGCCGGGTGCGCATCACCGCCCAACTGATCGACACCCGGACCGACCGCCACCTGTGGGCGCAAGCCTACGAGCGCGACCTGCGCGACGTCATCGCGATGCAGGACGAAGTCGCGCGCGATATAGCGGATGAAATCAGAATCAAACTCAGCCCTCGGGAGCGGGCGCGGCTGGCCGGCTCCCGTCCAGTCAATCCGAAGGCGCACGAAGCCTACCTGAAGGGCCTCTACTACTGGAACCAGTTCACCGAGGCAGATGTAAAGAAAAGTTTCGGATTCTTCCTGCAAGCGATCCAGGCGGACCCGCGCTATGCCTTGGGCTATACCGGTTTGGCCAATTACTACGGCGTGATGTACGTCGACTTCCGCGCCTCTCGTATTGACTCTTGTCCGAAAGCGGAGTCCGCTGCTCTCAAAGCTGTCGAGCTTGGCCCTTCCCTCGCCGAGACTCACCACTCGCTGGGCGCCATCCGATTGTTCTGTGACTGGAATTGGCAGAGCGCCGGAAGCGAATTGCAACGGGCCCTCCAGCTCAATCCCAGCTATGCCGAGGCCCACAGGGTTTACGCCGCCTTCTTGCTATCCCAGGGTCGAGAGGAGGAAGCGACGGTCGAGATAGCGCGGGCGGTGGAAAACGATCCGATGTCGGCTGACATCAACGGGATGGCCGGATGGGTCTACTTTGAGACGAGACATTATGACCAAGCGATCGAGCAGTACCAGAAAATGTTCCAGATTGACCCGAAGCGGGCCGGTGCGTTGTACGGCCTCGGTGACGTTTACGCGCAGCAGGGCCGGATTGATCTGGCCATCCGCGAGTACCGGGAGGCCGTCGAGCTTTCCGGAGGGCAGCCCGGCGCGTCGCCCGAGCTAGCTTACGCGTACGCGCTCGCGGGGAGGCGGCGCGAGGCGTTTGCGGTCGTAAAGCAAATGAAGCAGATGCCCAAGGCGGTCTCGGCACTCGACTGGGCGACTGTGTACATCGCTCTGGGCGATAAACGGCAAGCCCTGGCCTGGATCGAGAAAGCGTATAAGAGCCACGACTCGCAAATCGTCTTCCTCAAGGCGAATCCGGCATTCGCCCCCCTCCGCTCCGATCCTCGCTTCCAAGATCTGCTGCGGCGCGCAGGTCTCTGAGCGCACGCCCGCAGCCCATTCCCCGCTTCAAGTTCTCCAGTTCGGGAGAGCTGGGATTTCATCAGTTTGTGGTCCCAGAAGTAGTAGGTGTTCTGCGCCAGCCTCTGGTGTTTTGCGCGGACGGGGCCCCGGCCAAGAAGGTCGAGGTGCAAACAGCGCATGTCTGCGCCGCTTACGGAGTTCTACGCGCAGCATCCCTCAGCGGGGATAGCGGCGGCGGTCCCAGGCCTGGGGGCCGTCGCGCCGCTCCATATCCTCAACCAGCGCCAACAATTCGTCGGCCGCGGATTCGCTCCGGGAAGAGTAGAGTCCGGAGTGGCCGTACGTTGCGGCGTTTTCCTCGAAGACGATCCGCCACTTGAGGCGGTCGGCCTGAGAGCGCTTGTCGTGGGGAAGAAACTGCTCCCTGAGCCGGCGGACTTGGCTCGAGCCATCCCTCCAGTCGAGGATTTCGACAATCGCCGCATGACCGTCGCGAACTTCTACGGAGAAGCGCCGACCCGCAGCTCTCACCTCGCCTGACGGGCAGGTGAGGCTAACCTCCGGCTCCGGGCTAGTGCGGCGCCGGGAGCGGCTTAACTTCGCGCGCAGCCAAGCGAATCCACTCGGCGCCCGGGGGCGACGGGGCGGCGCGGGATCGACGCGGGGTGAAGGCGAAATGCTGTCGTCTTGCGCTTCTGCGCGGTCCTGGGCGATGGATCCCATGCCCTCCATTCAAGCAGGAACGGTTCCAAAACCCGAGACACGGGGAGGGCGGCGGTTCCGCAACCCGGTGATGACTTCAATTGCTTCAGGAACAGTTGCTTAGGGTGCGGGAGCGCAGCCGTCGAGGCAGCCTGCGGAAGGCACGCCGCACGAGGCGGGCCAGGGCGCGGCGCTCCGGAATGAAACGGAGCGTTTCAAGCTGAACGATGGAGGCGCTCTTCGGGGGACTCTGCCGACCGTGCCGGGAAATTCGCGCCTGTTATTTGAGTTGCGCAGGAACAAATCCCATCGCGCTGACGACGCAAGTGGCGACTTGTCGCAGCTTTGTCTCACTCAGCCTGATGAGTGGCGTTCTCGACCGCTCGAGCGATTCCTTGCGGACGGTGAAGATGTTCTCACCCTGAATTTCACAGGGTTCGGCAAGTCCGGTTTCTCCAGGTAGCAACCGGATGTGGGTCGGCGAGTCCCGGAGCGTTGTCGAGAGCGGAACGGCCAAGACCGTGGTCGCCCTTTCGTGCCGATTCCTCGCGTCCGTCGAGACGATCACGACGGGGCGCGGGCTTTTGTCAGGAGGGTCGGACGGAACCCTCACGAACCAGATCTCGCCGCGCTGCGGCTGCAGGGGTTTGGGCATTCGGATTATCGCTCGGTGGCTGCTTCACGCTCGGCGAGTTCTCCCCAAGCGGTTTCTTCCCTCGCCTCACGCTCGGTCATCGAGTCGTAGTAAGCGCGAATCCGGCGGTCTCGCGACTCGACCTCGAGGTTTCTCCTGCGCTCGGCGATGAGCGCCTCCAGGCAGGCGCTGAGGGACGGCGCATGGGTCCGCACGCGGAGCCGCCTGAGGAACCGCGCGGTGTCGCTATCGAGCGACACGGTGATGCGGTTCTTGTGTTTTCTTGCTGGCAAGGCTACGGTCTCCTTCGTAGGAACTCTCTCATACTTTCATCATACCAAACCTGCCGGGGACGTTGCCAGCGACTTCGCGGCTATGAAGCGGCGCACGGCTGCTTCCTTCCGCCAGCCCTATGCTGCTGAGCGTCGCCGGAATGGGGCCGCACCAATTGCGCATTGCTTGGCATGACGGCCTTGCACCTTGGGTTAAGAAGCTTGATATGCCGCCTTTCGGCGTAGCCCTCGATCAGCTCATCCGCGATCTCTTCGGCGCGGTCGGGATCGCCCAAAACGTCCTCGACGAATCGAACGGCCTTTTCCTTGCGTTTCTCGAGTTCCTCGCGGGTGAGCGCGTTGGCCACGCGCCCACCCTAAGCGAATCGGCGCGGCTTGGGAAGACGGAACAATTCGAGCGGATTTAGTTCCCGCCTGCGGTGCTCTTTCAGAGGTGGACAGGGCCGGAATCGCGAGATTGCGGGACTTACCCCGCGGTTGGGAGTCAGCATTAGTTGGCTGACGCGTCGGCTACTCTATCCAGGGGGCCTGTTCTTTCTTAGAATCTGGGCTATTGTTTCCGGGCCATACCTGTCGGCCAGCGACTGGAGGGCCTTGCGTTCGACAGAGTGCACAAAGGCAAGCTTCCCTGCGAGGGACTTCTGTTGCTCTTCGTTCAGTTTTCCGTGAACGAAGTGGTGCACAGCGGCCCTCAGCTCTCTCTTGCGCTCCCGCCCGATTGATACCAGCCCGTCATTGGATAGCGTGAGGCCTGTCACGCGGCGGGAAGTTGCCCGCGAGGCATGGACACGCTTGTCGCGATTCAAACGCAACCGTGGGTACGGGAGCTCTCGGCAGATTCGATGCACCTCCGCCTCGACTCGCCCAAGTAGTCTCTTTTCGTGAGCCGAAAAAGTGAGATCATCCGCGTAGCGCGTGTAGGCGACCCCCAGAGTCTTACAGTAATCCGACACGCGCTCATCGAATTCGAGCATCATAAGGTTGGAGAGATATGGGGAACTGGGCGCGCCGATGGAGAGCACAAGGTTGCCGCCCCGCATGGGCCGCCAAAAAAGGAGCCTTTCCAGTGAACCAATATCATCCGTCTCGAAGACTCCCGGGGAGCGGTCTGCGAGCATCCTCCGCATATCAGCACCCTTTATGGAGTGAAAGAATTCCTCGAAGTCCATCTTTAGTAGGTAATTTCCCCGGGCATGGGGCGCGGCGTTATGAAAGATGCTCTTGCCCCTTTGGTAGGCCACAGCACACGGGTGTATAGGGTAACGGGACAGGACGTTCTTGACGATCCAGCCCTGGACACGCTTGAGTTCGCGCGCCGGCTGGGCTATGACTCTCCTCTCGTTGGGATTCCTTTTCGGGATTTCATACACCTTGTAGCGGTAAGGGGCGGTGCTCGCCAGGTATCTGAGGTCATCAATGGGCATCATCAGGTCGCGCGAGATGTCTTCAATCATTTTGCCCATCTGCGCGACCTCTCCGTGCCCGGTGCACATCGAGCGCTCTCTTCCGCTTGGGATCGCGTTCGATGAGAATTCTAGTCAGTTCAGACTGCCAGCGAAGCTTGTCCCAGGGCGACTTGTTCTTGTTAGCGTATCGCAAGTACTCGTGCCTGCCCGCAGGTGTGATGTAGTAAAGCCCTCCCCCGTAACGTTCCTCTTCGATCATCCGAAGTTTTCCCAACAGAAAGAGTAGTTTCCCGATCTCGCCCTCGCCCACGCCTGCGCTCAACGCTCCGAGCATCGCCTCAAGCTCGCCCTCATGCACAGACTGGCCCTTGGCAACTAAGTCCGCGATCAAAAGGAGTTGGTGCCCGACGTCCGCGCGGTCGTACCCCTCCCTCGCCGCCTGCTGCGCCGCTCTATTTGCAAGCAGGGTATGGAGATCGTCCAAGGGTTGGCGGGCCCGGCCTGGGTCAACGGGCCTGCCGCCGCAGATGTCGCAGAAACGCGGGCCCAGCCACGGATAGAATTGAACGGAGCTGTTTCCTTCCTGGCGCAGGCGCTCTAGCGGGCCCCTCTTGATGAAAGAGTTCGCGTCCTGGAAGTCGCTCTCGACGACCGCTATGAGCCTTTTTCTGATTTCATCAGCCTGGCAAAAAGCGCCCAGTTCCGCAATGGAGCCTGGGCTCTCGACTATCACCATGACGACCGTTGCGAGGCACGCCAGGTGCTCCTCCAATTCCAGCAGATTGCGATAGTGCTTCAGCGTTTCGGACCATCTATTGGCCTCTTCGGCCAAGCGAACGCGCTTGAATATCTCCGGCGTCTGGTCCCTGATCTTCTCGTACAGCAGCTGGCGAAGAGAAGCGGGGGCGCCCAGCAAGGGCTGAGGAGTGGGCCTCTTATGTTCCAGCGGCCCCCCGCAAAGCAGGACCAATGCTGGATGGTTGACGACCTTCGAGGCTTCCAGGTCGATGTAGGAGAAGTACTGCTCAAGCTCTCCGGGCATGATCCGCAGTCGAGGCTCTTTACCCTTGAGCGAGGCGCGGAGAGGGGTCTCTCTCGCCTCAGCACGGCGAGAGAGA
>JAJYLB010000049.1 GCA_021788095.1 Acidobacteriota bacterium
ACTGGAGGACGCAAGAGGGCGCTCTCACACATGTTGCAGATTCACAAACAGGCAGGGATGCTTTCCGAACTAGTAGAAGGGCCAAACACGAGCGGCACGACTAAAGTCGTGCCCTACGAAAAGAGGCCTTTTGCAGCGTCCTGTTAGGGGGCGCTGTCGCGGTGGTCGGTGAGGAGGGAGACGACGATCATGCCGCCGCCGATCACAATGGCCGAATCGGCGAGATTGAACGCGGGCCAGTGGTAGGAGCGAACGTAGAAATCGAGGAAGTCAACGACGCTGTGATGGAGCACGCGATCAAGGACGTTGCCCGCAGCGCCGCCGAGAATCAGCGCAGCGCCCACCTGCGCCGGAGCGCCGGGGATGCGGCTGGTGGTGAGGAGCCATACGAGCAGGCCCATCACGGCCAGAGAGAATAGAATCAACACCCAAGCCACCCAAGCGGAGCGGGCATCGGCGAGGATTCCGAAAGCGACGCCCCGGTTATCGGTGTGGACGAGGCTGAAGCAGCCGGGAATGATGGCGACGGCGCGTTCGAGCGGGATGGCGGCGGCGATGGCGCGTTTGGAGAGCTGATCGGCGGCCAGCACCGCCAAGGCCAGCCACAGCCAACGAGCTTTCACTACATTTATCATCGGCGTACGCGGAGAATCGCCAAGCGGCCCTCAGCGGTTCGAGCGCATGGGAAAAGCTTCGGCGGGACTCCTTCAGGGGCTGAAGCCCCTGATTCGTTCGCGGCTCTATGTCGAAGCTGAAGCTCCGACCCCCGAAGCCAACGAGCTTTCACGAGTTGGACTGTCATGAGCGCCCTCGACCGCTCTGGCCGGCCTCGCCTTCGATCTCCTGGAGGGCGGCGTAGCATCGATCGCAGATGGTCGGATACGCCGGGAACGTGCCGACGGCGGGCGAAAAGTTCCAGCAGCGCTCGCATTTCGCGCCGGCCGCGCGCTGGACCTGGATGGCCAAGCCGTCGAGCGCGGTGGAGCGGTAGGCGTCATCGGCGGGCGACGGCCCAAGTTCCACTTGCGAGACCAGGAAGACGGCTGGGAGCCAGCCGCGGTAGCTTTCGAGCAAGCCACGCCAGCCATCGGAGGCGGCGAGGAGCAGTTTGGCTTCGAGCGAGCCGGCGATGAGCTTCTCGTTGCGGGCCCGTTCGAGCGCGCGGAGAACTTCGTTGCGGACGGCGACGAGCCGCTCCCAATTCGCTCCGCGTGCGGGATCGAGCGGAAGACCCAGTTCGGCGGGCTCCGGCAGCAAAGCCATGTGGACGCTTTCGGGATCGGCGGGGCGGCGCGGCATGTACTTCCACACCTCCTCGGCCGTGAAGACGAGGAGCGGGGCGACCAGGCGCACCAGGGCGTGGGCGATGCGCCAGACGGCGGTCTGGGCGGAGCGGCGGCCGGGGCTCGAGGGTGCGAAGGTATAGAGCCGGTCCTTGAGGATATCGAAATAGAACGCGCTGAGGTCGACAACGGCGAAATCCTGCAGGGCGTGGAAGACGCGCGGGAATTCAAACTCTTCATACCAGCGCCGAGCGCGTTCGGCCAAGGCCGCGGCACGGCCAAGCATCCAGCGATCGAGTTCCCACAGGTTTTCGTCGTTCACGGCGTCGCGGGAGGGATCGAAGTCGCCCAGGTTGCCCAGGGCCCAGCGA
The DNA here is from genome assembly GCA_021788095.1 of Acidobacteriota bacterium. Lineage (GTDB taxonomy): Bacteria > Acidobacteriota > Terriglobia > Acidiferrales > UBA7541 > JAKASX01. The sequence goes on from JAJYLB010000049.1 coordinate 1,655, forward strand.
AACGTATTGCGCAGTTTCCGATAGGCTTCGGCGAGCTGCTCCATCACGCGGTCGGACATGCGCAGATCGGACCGGTAATCCTGCGAAGCGACCCACAGGCGGAGCAGGTCCGCGCCCCACTTCCGGCAGACATCGCCGGGGAGCATGACGTTGCCAAGCGATTTGGACATCGGCCGGCCATCGGCATCGAGGGTCCAGCCGTGAGTAAGGACGCCGCGGTAAGGGGGGGCATCGCGCAGGCCGATGCCGACGAGGAGCGAACTCTGGAACCAGCCGCGAAACTGATCCGGACCTTCGAGGTAGAGGTCGGCGGGCCAGCGGCGGTCGGCGTCGCGGCCGTCCAAAACGGCGAGATGGGTCGAGCCGGAATCGAACCAGACGTCGAGGATGTCTTTTTCCTTGCGCCAGTCGGCGGCGCCGCACGAGCAGCGGGTGCCGGGCGGCAAGAGTTCGCTCGCGGGGCGCGCGAACCACGAGTCGGCGCCTTCGCGCCGGAACCAATCGAGGACGCCGCGGAGCGCGGCGAAATCTTCGAGGCGGTTGCCGCACGCATCGCAATAGAAGGCGACGATCGGCACACCCCAAATCCGCTGGCGCGAGATGCACCAATCGGGGCGCGTCTCGAGCATCGAGACCATGCGTTCGCGGCCCCACTCGGGAATCCAGCTCACCGCGCCTCGCGCGGCGTCGATGGCGCGGCGGCGCAGGTCGTGACGCTCGAGATCGAGGAACCACTGCTCGGTGGCGCGGAAGATGACGGGATTATGGCAGCGCCAGCAGTGCGGATAGCTGTGGGTCAGCTTGCCCGCCGCGACCAACGCGCCGCGGCGGCGGAGCAAGTCGAGGACCGGCTGGTTGGCTTCGAAAACGCTCTTGCCGCGATAGTCGTCGAGGCCTTCGAGGAAGCGGCCCGAGTCGTCGATGGGGGCGTAGGGTTCGAGGCCGTATTTTTGGCCGGTGAGGAAGTCCTCGGCGCCATGGCCGGGAGCGGTGTGCACGATGCCGGTGCCCTGATCGAGCGTGACGTAGCTTGCGAGGACGCCGGCGATTTCGCGATCGAGAAACGGGTGACGGAAGCGGGCGGCTTCGAGCGCGCGGCCATCGAGGCGTTCGGGGCGCGGGGTGAGGCTGAGGCCGGTCTCCAGCGCCACACGCTCGACGAGATCTTCGGCGACCAGGTAGACGTTACCTTCGGCGTCTTCGACGGCGGCGTAGCGGAAATCGGGATGGAAGGCGAGAGCCAGGCTGGCGGGGAGCGTCCAAGGAGTGGTCGTCCAGATGAGCGCGTAGAAGCGGCCTCGGCGCGGGGGATCGATGGGAGCGCGGAGGACTTCGTAGCGGACCCAGATGGAGGGGCTGGTGTGGTCGTGATATTCGACTTCGGCTTCGGCCAGGGCCGTGCGATCGTGCAGGCACCAATAGACGGGCTTCTTTCCCCGATAGACGTAGCCCTTCTGCTGGAATTCGAGGAAGGCGCCGGCGATCCGGGCCTCGAAATCGAAATCCATGGTCAGATAGGGCGACGCCCAGGCGCCGAAGACGCCCAGGCGCTGGAAATCGCGGATATGCGCCAGGACGTAGCGGCTGGCGAAGGCCCGGCAAAGGCGGCGAAATTCCGCCGGTTCGACGGCTCCTTTGCGCCCCAATTCCTTCTCGACTTGGGTCTCGATGGGCAAGCCGTGGCAGTCCCAGCCGGGGACGTAGGGTGCGCGGAACCCGGCCATGGATTTCGACCGCACGACCATGTCCTTGAGGATCTTGTTGAGGGCGGTGCCGAGATGGATTTCGCCGGTGGGGTAGGGCGGGCCGTCGTGGAGAATGAAGAGGGGAGCGCCGACGCGGGCGGCGAGGATGCGCTCGTAGACGCGGTCGGCTTCCCATTGCGCGAGCTGACGCGGCTCGGCTTCGGGGAGATTGGCCCGCATGGGGAAAGCAGTTTTTGGCAGATTTACCGTTGCTTTAAGTTCCATAGTCTCGGGGGCAGGTGTGTGCTAAGCGGCTATGTTACAATGGACCGGACGACATGTCAGCCGGTCGTCGGCGGTGGGCAGGCGGCGGCAAAGCGAACACTCCCCAAGGAAGGTGCCAGGCGTTCCCCTTTTCCCCCATGGGACATATTCGTATAACCGGGGGCGGGTTTCGCGCATCCAACTGAAAGAGGCGGGTGGGCCGCCAATGGAGCTAGAATCAGGGGTGAGTCGGCGAAGGGTCATGGGGCAGCTTCTGAACAATCCTGAAGTTCGCGAATCCCCGAGAGGCGGCGCGGGAATTCCGCGCCTGGAAACCGAGCGGGCGAAGCGCGGCAAGATGTTCTGGTCGAACCTGCACGATTTCCTCTACGAGCGGCCGGTCAAGATCGAAGGCGCCGACAACTACCTGCGGCCGGTGGAATTCGGGGCCAGTTTCGGGGACAACCTGAAGGAATGGTTCCGGCCGGGCGTGCGTGGGCGGACGCGGTCGAAGATGCTGGTCGAGGCAAAGCCGTGGTACCGCTCGTTTTTCGAGAATGTGCGGGAGGCGGTGCGGCTGGCAGGGAAGCCGCCCGTGAAGCTCGACCGGCCGGTGGAAGTGGGAGAACTCTGGAATCCACCACGGCAATACCGGCGGGTGCAATTGCTGGTGTTCCTCGGACACGCGCTGGTGGCGCTGCTGATTCTGGTTCCGCTGTTTCCGCGGATCACGCAGCCTACCGTACAGGCGTCGGTCGCTATGATCCCTATCTCGCCGTACGAGCCGGCGATGGCCCCGAAGCCGGGCAAAGCGGTGCATGGCGGCGGTGGCGGCGGCGTGCGGAATCCCCTTCCCCCCACGCGAGGCCGGCTGCCGCGGTTCTCGATGACGCAGTTCACTCCCCCGATGGCGAAGATCCTGCCGCACCCGAAGCTGCCCATGGAAGCCACGGTGCTGGGCTCGCCGAACATCAGGCTGATCAGTCCGCCGGATCCGAATTACGGCGATCCGCTGAGCAAGATCCTCAACGATTCCGGCGGCCCGGGCGAAGGTGGCGGCATCGGAACCGGTTCGAGCGGCGGCGTTGGCAGTGGCTCGGGTGGCGGCGTGGGACCAGGCTTCGGCTACGGCACGGGCGGCGGTTATCCCTCGGGCGGCGCGAACGGCTACTCGATGCCGAGCTGCCTGTTCTGCCCGAATCCGCAGTTTTCCGATGAAGCGGTGAAGATGAAGTATCAGGGCACGGTGGACGTCCGCGTGGTGGTCACCGCCAGCGGGAACACCGAAGACATCCAGGTGCTGCGCAACCTCGGGCTTGGCTTGGACCAGAAGGTGATCGAAGCCGTGCGGACGTGGCGCTGGAAGCCTTCGATCGGTCCCGATGGGAAGCCACACACCGTCAGCGTGATCGTAGAAGTCAACTTCCAACTGCTTTGATTCCTGGGCGCCGCAGGCGAAGTGCGTCTCGATTCGTTTCTTCCTCCTCGTAACGGTTTGTGGGAAAGTTCGCGCACAGGCACGAGTGGGTGTGGTACGCGATCGTAAAACCTCGCTCTTCTCGCAGGCATCATGAGCCGAGAGATCGACGCGACTGGATTCCCGCTTCCGCTGACCCTATAGCGGGACGCGTTCGAGGAAGACAGGTCTCGCGGGAAGGAACTGGGTGGGGGCAGGCGAGAAGCGCACGGCCGAGGGTGGGTGGGCTGCGCGATGGCTGAGGCGCGAGAGCGCGCGGGCAGGAGTGCCCGCGCCACGAGGGGGGGCGGCTGGCTGGTGGCGGCTTGTCGGGACGACGGGGAGGCGCATAAGCTCTAGGCGATGGAAGAGACGGAAATCGCGGCAGCCATCGCCGCGCTGGCGGCGGAAGAGGGAGAAGCGCGAGAGCGGGCTGCGCGGGCGGTTTACGAGGCGGGCTGCGCGGCGGCTCTGGACGCCACAGGTCCGTGGCGCGCGGATAAAGAATTGGCGTCGCTGCTGATTCGCCGGCCCACGGTGGGGGTTGCCGTCAGGCCGGAGAGCTTCGAGCGGATACGGAAAGCGTGGGGCTCGCCGCCGCTGGCCGACGTTCCGGCCGAGCACCATGCGCGCGAGTTCGAGCTGGGGCGCGGTGCCGGCGTTTCGCTCGACATTCTCACGACGGAGGAAGGACGGGGCGGAGGGGCGATCGAGCGCTTTCTGGCGCGGCGCGGGGAAGGCATCCAGCAAGTGGAGTTGCCGGTGGCCGACGTCGAACGCGCCACGGTGCTGGTGCGCGAGCGATTCGCACTCGAGGCGGCGTATTCGGAGGCGCGGCGGGGAGCCGATGGCACGCGAGTGAACTTTTTTCTGGTGACGGCAGGCGGCGGAGGGAAAGTGCTGATCGAGTTGGTGGAGGAGGGGGGGAAGCCGGACGACCCGAACTCCGCGATTTGAAAGGCCGCCTGGCATTTGCTTTTTCTTCGCCCTACCGTTAGCATACCGTGTCCCGGCCGGGCGGCCGCACCCGGAAGGTTTCTCTTGTCATCGCGGCGCGGGTGTGATTGGCTGAGCGAGTCGGGCCAAAGGCGAGGTGGAAGATGGCGGAGGAAAGAGTCAAAGTGCTGGAAAACGCGATCGCACAAATCGAGAAGCAGTACGGGAAGGGCGCGATCATGCGCCTGGGCAGCCGGGACGTGATGGTTCCGGTGAGCGTGATTCCCACCGGGTCGATCGCGCTCGACGCCGCGCTCGGAGTGGGGGGGATGCCGCGCGGGCGCGTGGTGGAGATTTTCGGGCCCGAATCGAGCGGCAAAACGACTCTGGCGCTGCACGTAGCGGCGCAGGCGCAGCGGCTGGGGGGGCAAGTGGCTTTCGTGGACGCCGAGCATGCCCTCGATCCGAGCTACGCCCGCAAGCTGGGGGTCGACGTCGACAACCTGCTCGTGGCCCAACCCGATAACGGCGAGCAGGGGCTCGAAATCGCTGAAACGCTGATCCGGTCGGGCGGGGTGGACGCGGTCGTCGTGGACTCGGTGGCGGCGCTCGTGCCGAAATCGGAGCTGGAAGGGGAGATGGGCGAGCCGCAGATGGGCCTGCAGGCGCGGCTGATGTCCCAGGCCCTGCGCCGACTTACCGGCATCGTCTCGAAATCGCGCACCTGCCTCATCTTCATCAACCAGATTCGGGAGAAGATCGGCGTCTTCTACGGCAATCCCGAGACGACCACCGGCGGCCGCGCCCTGAAGTTCTACAGTTCCGTTCGCGTGGATATTCGCCGGGTGCAGTCGATCAAGGAGGGCGACCGCGTGATCGGCGCGCGCACGCGCGCCAAGGTGGTCAAGAACAAGGTGGCGGCACCCTTCCGCCAAGCCGAATTCGACATCCTCTACGACGAGGGCATCTCCTTCGAAAACGATCTGCTCGACGAAGGGTTGCAGCTCGGCGTGGTGGAAAAGTCCGGCTCGTGGCTCTCGTTCCAGGGGGAGCGCATGGGCCAGGGGCGCGAAAACGCCCGCCTGTTCCTCAAGGAGAATCACGACATCCGCGACAAACTCGCCGCCGCGCTGCGCAAGGAGCTAGGTCTGGCCGGCGCCGCAGCCGAGCCCGGCAAGGAGAAGCCGGTCCAGCCAGCAGCCGCCTCCGCCCGAGAGAAATCCCGCTGACCCCTTGCAGGTCTGGAACCGTCGGGGAACTATCGGCGACGAAGCCGTTGCTCGTCCCTTGCTTCTCCCCGTAGAATCGAACGGCGGGAGCAAGCAGCGCCACGAAGCGGAATCCTATAAGATCGGGTGTCTATGAGCGTGTTAAGAGCGAAGGGCGCTGCCCACAACCTTTTTTCGTGCCTCGTTAGCTTCGCGATTTTCTCCCTGCTTCTCCTGGCGGGCTTCGTTCCCGCCCGGGCGATGCAATCCCCCGCCGCCGCCGCGGCATCATCCCCGGCGGCGAAGCCGCCGTTACCGGCGAAAACCAGGAAATCCCCAACGCGCAAGGTTGCGCGCAAGCCCGTCCCGGCCGCTCACCGCGCCGCTGGCGTCAAGCGCCGCGTGGTACGGCACGTGGCACGCAAGCCCGTGGCTCGGCGGCCCGCGGCTCGGCGGCCCGCGGCTCGGCGGCCTGTGGTCCGGCGGCCCGTGGTCCGGCGGCCCGTGGTCCGGCATCGGGTAGTGCGGCGGCGGGTGGTGCGGCGGCGCACGGTTGGGCATGTAGCGCTGCGCCGGCGGTACGTGCGCCGGCCGCGGTACGATTGGCCGCGCCTGGATCCAACGTCGGGCGACGTCACCCAGTTTGACGATCCCGTCGTTCGGCAGGCGGCGATCCACGCGCTCGGCCACTACTACGGCTCGGTGGTGGCGGTCGATCCTAACACCGGCCGCATCCTCGCGATCGTCAACCAGAAATTGGCTTTCTCCTCCGGCTTCGAGCCGTGCTCGACGATCAAGCCCGTGATCGCATTGGCGGCGCTACGCCAGGGCGCGATCAACGCGCAAACGCAGATTCGTGTAGGCCGCCGCGATTCCATCGATCTGGCCGAGGCCCTGGCGCATTCGAACAACGAATTTTTCGCCGAACTTGGGCGCCGACTCGGCTTCCCCACCGTGGCTTACTACGCCCACCTGCTGGGCCTGGGCGAGCCGGCCGGCTGGGAAATGCCGGAAGAGCATCCTGGCACCTTCCCGCTGGCCCCGCCGCCTCCCTCGCAAGGGGGCATCGGCAAGATGACGAGCTTCGGCGAGGGCATCGACATCACTCCGCTGCAATTGGCCGCGGAGATGTCGGCGTTGGCCAACGGCGGCTCGCTCTATTACCTGCAGTATCCTCAGAGCGCGGCGCAGGTGGCGGATTTCCAGCCGCGGCTGAAGCGGAAAATCGATCTCGGTTCGTACGCGCCGGATATTCGCGAAGGCATGCTGGGCGCCGTCGAATTCGGCACCGCGCGCGAAAGCTACACGCCGGACGGCGAGTTGGTCTACGCCAAGACGGGCACGTGCACCGACGAGACTCGCGGGGGAGAGCTCGGCTGGTTCGTTTCCTACGTGAGTTCCGACGCCGTCGCGGGCCACCCCAAGCTCGTTCTGGTGGTGCTGCTGCGGCGGTACGGCCCCGGCGTCAGCGGGCCGCACGCGGCGATGGTGGGAGGCCGCATCTACCGCCAGCTCTACCAGCAGAATTTCTTTTCCGCGGAGAATAGCAACCGAGGAGCCTCCGCAAACGAGAACCGCTGACCCTCAGCAAGGCAGGGACGGGGTCTTTCCAGGGGTTCCGTCCGACGCCTCTTTGCGTGTGGCGACTTTCCTCGAAGCTATTGCAAATCCTCCCCGTAGCCTGCTTCAGGGGCTGAAGCCCCTGATTTTTGGCGGCCCTTACGGCACGGCTAAAGCCGTGCCCTACAAGGAAGCAGGTTTTTCAACAGCTTCTCGTCATTCGGAGCGCGCCCAAGAGACAACCGAAGGGAACCCCGGTGCTTTGGCGACGGGAAGGGTCCGCTGCCTAGGTCTCCCCATCCTGCATCTGCGAAGCATTGTCGGGATGCTTCGCTTCGCTCAGCATGACTCAGGGGCGCGGGGTGCCGCGCAAAACGGGCGAGGCACAGGCACCCGGGTCGGGCGGGCGCCAGCCTGTCGGACGCTCGCTACATCATTTTTCGGAGATTGGGTGTGATGTCGCGGTGGTAGAGGTCCAACTCGGCTAACGGCTTCGAATCGAGCCCGGCGATCTTTTCCTTGAGGTAATCCTCGTAGGTGGGCACATCGAGCTTGTAATAGACGCCGAGGCCGATCCGGCCGGAGGGGTCCTGCGATTTAATGAGGGCCTGCGCCTTCTTCCCGGCCACTTCGGCCACGTCCGCGGGATCGCGCACCAGGGGATCGTAACCCGTCTCTTCGAGCTTGTAGAGCCGCGGCTGGTTGTCGACGGACTCGGCATACCACGATTTGCTGTGCAGGTCGTTGTAGGTGGGGCAGGTCTGGAGGACGTCGACGAGCGAGCTGCCGCGATGGCGAATCGCCTGCGCAATCACTTCGACCAGGTATTTCGTATCCAGGGCGTATCCGCGCGCGACGAACGTGTAGCCGCACGCCAGCGCCAGCAGCACCGGATCGATCGGCGCCACGATGGATTGCTCGGGCATCGACTTGGTTTTCAGCCCTTTCCCGATCGTGGGCGAAGCCTGCCCTTTGGTCAGCGCGTAGACGTCGTTGTTGAAGACGATGTAGGTCACGTCCAGATTCCGCCGGCCACCGGCGACGAAATGCCCGGCGCCGATGCCGTAGGCGTCGCCATCGCCTCCCACGCCGATCACCGTAAGGTCGTGGTTGGCGAGCTTGAGCGCCGTCATGCAAGGCACCACCCGCCCGTGCAGGGTGTGGAAGGCGTAGGTGTTCATGTAGTGCGGCGTTTTCCCCGAGCAGCCGATCCCGCCAACCACCGCCGTGCGGTGGGGAGGAATCTGGAGCTTGGCCAGAGCCATCTGCACCGCCGAGAGGATGCCGAAGTCGCCGCAGCCAGGGCACCAATCGTTATGAAGGTCGGCCTTATAGTCCTGCGGAGTGAACGTCTTGATGTCCGTGGCTGTGCCCATTCCTTGCTTCCCCTGTCCCTTTCCCGCCTTTAGCGGTTATAGCCGGGCGGCAGCGGCACCATCGGCGGCAGCATCTTGCCGTGCTTGCGCCTCAGCTCGACCATCCTGTCGAATTCCGCATGCGCGAATTCGGGTCCGACCACCCTGCCGCCGCTGAGGACGATGCGGTCGCCTCCGCCCGCGACGGCGTGTTCGAGCGCGGCGACGATCTCGTCTTCGGAAAACGGCCGGCCGTCGTATTTCACGGCTTTGTGCTGAGGGTCGAAACCGGTTTCCGCGCGCACCAACTGCGCCAATTGCGCGGAATAGTTCCCGTCGAAGCAGACGACTTTCGTCGCCGCCCCCAGCAGCGCTCGAATCGACTGGGCCGCAAACGGCCGCATGATCCGCACCTGCAGGAAGGCGTAGGTTCGCCCTTCGGGATCGAGCCGGCGGAGCGCGTCGAGGATCGCGCCCTTGGTCGATCCCCAACCCAGGGCCAGCACCGTCGCGCCCCGGTTGCCGTAGAACCGGAACTTCTTCTCGTCGGGGATTTCGCGCGCCGCCAGTTCCAGCTTGCCCATGCGCTTATCGACCATCGCCAGCCGATTGGCGATGCTCTCGGTGATGTGGCCGCGCGGGTCGTGCTCGTCGCTGGTGGTCCAGAAGGACCCACCCATCTGCCCGGGAATCGACCGGGGACTGATGCCGCTAGGGGTGAAGGCGTGGCGGAAGAATTCGCCGTTGCCGTTCTGGGAAGGGTGGTAAATCGCGCCGCGATCGATCTCGAGGCGCGCGGTATCGAAGGGCGGCATCGTCTGGTAGCAGGAGGCGAGATGCTTATCGACCAGCAGGATCACCGGCACCTGGTACCGATCGGCGTAATTGAAGGCGTCGAAGGCGTCGAAGAAGCTCTCCTCGATGTCTCCGGAAGCCATGACGACGCGGGGAATGTCTCCCTGGCCCGCCGCCAAGGCGAAACTCAGATCGCCCTGCTCCCAACGCGTGGGCATCCCGGTGGAGGGTCCGCCGCGCTGATAGTTGACGACCACAGGCCCGGGGGCTTCCGTAATGGCGGCGAAGCCCAAGCCCTCGGGCATGAGCGCGAAGCCGGGCCCCGAGGTCGAGGTCGCCGCGCGCACCCCGCCGTGCGCCGCCATCACCGCGGCGTCGATGGCCGAAACTTCGTCCTCGGTCTGCAGGACGACCACGTTGTGCTCGCGCTGGTTCTCCTCCAGATAGACGCTCTCGTCGGTGGCCGGGCTGATCGGATAGTAGGTCTGAATCCCGCAACCCGCCTGCAGCTTCCCGAGCGCCACGGCCTGCGTTCCCTTGATGAGGATCTGCTCCCGTGGCGGCGGCGCGGGCGGAAGCCGAAAGGCGATTTTCCCCGCAAAATGTTCGCGGGCATAATCACAAGCGCGGCGAGCCGCCAGGACGTTCATTTCCGCCACCCGGCCCGCTTTGGCGCCGAAACTTTCGCGAATCGCTTCGGCCACCGGGTCAAAATCGAATCCCAGCGCGCCCACCGACGCGCCCAGAACCATGCTGTTGTTGATGATCCGATAGGCGCGGGCCTGGCCGGGCTTGCCCAGCTCGGAGAGCGACTGTTCGAGCAGCTCCGCGTAGGGGATCTCCCAGTACAGGATGTCGCTCCGGCCGATCCAATCGATATACTTGCGGCACTCGCGGTCGTAGAGGATGGCTCCGCCGGGCGCCATTTCGTGAGCGTGGCCGGGATGCGCGGGAAACTCGTGGTACAGGTCGCCGACCAGGGTCTCTTCGTCCAGAGCGGAAAGCAGATGCACCTCTTCGACGTGGGAGCTGACGGGAACCGGGGAGATGCGCAGGCGGTAGGCGCTGTGCTTGCCTTTGATGTTCGAGTGATATTCGATCTGGCCGAAAATATAATAGCCGGCGCGGGAAAGCGCCTTCGCAAAGGTTTCCGCACTGACGTTGATTCCGCTTCCCTGAGGACCGCCGATCATCCAGGAAAAAGAAGAGCCCACCGAGGATTCCCGCACTACAGCCTCCCAAATCGCATGATTCCCGTACTCTACCACAGCCTTCCGTCTCTCAAAAAACCGGACGGACGCCGCCGTTGCTTTCCGTGCCGCGGCGGCGAGGCCGGCGTTGCAACAAGCGACCCGCTCGCCGGGGCGTGCGCGGGTACCGCGCTCGTTGAGCGGGGGAGATGGCCGGGGGCTCTGGCGGGTAGCGCTTGAAGCTCTCGAAACAAGGCGATGATTTTTTGCTTGCTTCTTCGCCTTCTCTTCGCCTAAAGTATCCCTGGCTTTTTTCGACTGTCTGGAGGCGCCATGGCCTTGACCAAGCGACAGAAGCAGGTGCTCGACTTTCTCGTTGGCTTTCTGGATAAGCACGGCTACTCGCCCAGCTACGAGGAAATGGCCAAAGCGCTCCGGCTCGCCTCGCTGGCCACCATCCACAAGCACCTCACCACTCTCGAACGCAAGGGATTCATCCGCCGGGGACACAACCGCAGCCGGTCGATCGAGATCGTTCATCTGCCGCAGCCGGTGCGCGAGGAGGTGCTGGGGCGGCATGCCCTCGAGTTACCCCTCGCCGGCCGCATCGCCGCGGGGCGGCCGCTCGAGGCGGTCGAACAGCGGGAAACGATTTCGCTGGGCGATTTCACGCGGGGTCGCAAGGCCAGAACGTTTGTCCTGCAGGTGAAGGGCGATTCGATGCGCGACGATCATATCCTCGACGGGGATTACATCATCGTCGAGCAGACGCAGGTGGCCAATCCCGGTGAGATCGTCGTGGCGCTGGTGCGCGGCGAGGAAGCGACCTTGAAGCGTTTTTACCGCGAGGCGGGCGGCCGCGTTCGCCTCCAGCCGGCCAATTCAGAGATGCAGCCCATCCTCGTTGCCGCCAACGAGGTGAACTTGCAAGGGCGGGTCGTTGGCGTGCTCCGCAAGTATTAGACGCTATTGCAAAACCTCCCCGGGACTTGCTTCAGGGGCTGAAGCCCCTGATTTCTGGCGGCCTTTACGGCACGGCTAAAGTCGTGCCCTACAAGGAAGCAGGTTTTGCAAAAGTTTCTAGCCAGACGCCGTTCCCACCAGCGCATGGAAGGGCGCCAGGCAGCGCAATTTCCGGCTTGCGTCGCCTCTGACCGCGTTCTAAAGTGTGGTTTTGCCCCCGAGGGTAATAGAACCAAGCCATCGGGGCAGGGACTGGGGGAACCCATGTGGACAGGAAAGAAGCGGGAAACGCCACAAGTACCAGAGACCAAGTTCCCTTCTTCGCCCCTTTCGCCCATCCCCACCTCAACCCCACAGGAGGTCAAGCCCATGACGGCCAACGAACCAGCCCGCCCCGCGCCGGCAGTGAATCGGGAGGAAGCAAGGATCGGCTCCGGACTCCACGTTCAGGGTGAAATCACCGGCAACGAGGATTTGCTGGTAGACGGCACGGTTGAAGGGCACATCCAGTTGGGCGATCGCCGGCTCACCGTAGGGCCGGCGGCACGGGTAACGGCCAACGTCGAAGCCCGCGAGGTGGTGGTGTTCGGCAATGTGAAGGGGAATCTCCGCGCTCGCGACAGAATCGAGATCAAGAAGGACGGTTCGGTGGTCGGCGACCTCGCCACCGCGCGGATCATGATCGAGGACGGGGCCTACTTCAAGGGTTCAATCGAGATCAATCGCGGGGAAGCACCTGCCGCCGCCTCGGCGCGCCCGGTGGCTACAGCGCGGCCTTCCGCGTCCCCCTGACCCTAGGAACTTCGGCTCGCTCCATCGCTCCGCGTCAAGCGCCCCATGCCGGCCCCGCTCGCCGCGCCAGAGAGCGGCGGGGCTACCGCTTGCCGAACCGGAAGACCAAGCCGGTCTCGACCCGGAAACTGTTCTGGTGTCCCACGCCGAAGTTATTCCACTTGGTAAGCATGTATTCGGCTTGGAACACGCGCACCGCCAGGCACCGCGTCACCTTGGCGTCGAGTCCGCCACCCAGCGTCCATGCCAAGGCGCTCTGGTCGGTGCGGATGATCGGGGCGGCCGGATTCCCACCCAAGAACAGTTCGTGGTTTCCCTTCACGCCGCCGACGAGCGTCTGGAAGTAGGGCGTGAGGGTATCCCACTTCCGGATGTTGTATCGCGGCCCGAAGAGGAAGGAGGTGAAGGAGACATTCTGCCCCCCGGCCTTGTACATGGTGCTCGTTTTGTAGCCGCCGATCTCCCCCACGATGCCGAGCGAATGGGTAACGTTGATCGCCAACGAACCGGTACCGCCATTCGTTTGCGCACCCTCGGTGAAGCCGGGGCCGTTCAGGTTGAGGCGAATATAGGAGTACGCTCCGGCCACTTCGACCTTTGAAGCTGTGGTTTGGGCGCCAGCGGGAAGTTGGAAAGCCAAAGCCAGGGCAAACGCTGCCAGAATCGTTCCAGACCGCATCGAACTCGTACCTCCGCAGGAAACGTATTGCCTAAGTACTAACTCCGAATGCTCCCTTGGGAACTCCTAAGATGCCCGACCTCGGGCCGAGATGCAAGCAGGTTCGATGGTGGCGTTCCAACCTAGTACGCCCTCCGGCTACGACCTGCGGGCCTCCCTGATACCGTCTTGCCTTCCCTCAGGTGGACGAATAGACTCGGCAGGGCTTGAGGGTCGATGGAGGGATTCCGATGAAGCGAATTCGCTTGGCGATTCCCATCGTTCTGTTGGCTGGGAGCTTGGCACCGCCCGGGGTGGCGCCCGCAATTGCCGGGGCGGCTTCAGCCGCGCCTACCCGCAAGGCCGGCCTTGCCCGCTCCCGCCTGGAGCCGAGCGCGGCGCAAGCCAACCTTGGGCCGCGCATAACGCTGACCGTGGACGCCACCGAAGCGCCGGAAAAGATCCTGCGAGCGCGCATGACCTTGCCCGTCCAGCCGGGACCCCTGACGCTCTACTACCCCAAATGGATTCCCGGGCTGCACGAGCCGGCCGGGCCAATTGCCAACGTTGCCGGCCTGGAATTCACCGCCGACGGCAAGCGGATTCCCTGGCAGCGCGATCTGCGCGACGTCTTCACGTTTCACATCGTGGTGCCTCCGGGCGCGACGCGGCTCGACGTCCGCTTCGATTATCTCGAGCCAACTTCCTTCGGCGGCCCAGCCGCGGGATCGGTGACAGCCAAGCTGCTCGATCTGACCTGGAATCAGGTGCTGCTCTATCCCGCCGGCTCGCCTTCGAGCCAGATACTCTACCGGCCCACGCTGGTGCTGCCGGAAGGCTGGCAATACGGCACCGCGCTGCCCGTGGAATCCCACCAGGCAAACCGTGTGACGTTCAAGGAAGTGGCCCTCAATCGCCTGGTGGATTCCCCACTCATCGCCGGCGAGTATTACCGCGCCTACAACGTCACTCCGCCGGGCGAGCCCATCCGCCACGAACTCGATTTGGTGGCCGATAGCCCCGAAGCGCTCGCCGTCAGCCCGGAAGTGCAGAAAGAGATGACGAACCTGGTGGCGCAGGAGGTGGCGGCTTTCGGGGGCCCGCATTACCGCGACTACCATTTTCTGGTGACGCTGAGCGACCTCATGGGCCATTTCGGCATCGAGCATCACGAATCCGACGACAGCCGCCTTCCCGAGCGCACGTTCCTCATGCCCGATGCCGGGCGCGAAGGTGGCGCCCTGCTGGCTCACGAATTCGCCCATTCCTGGTGCGGGAAGTTCCGCCGGCCCGCGGACCTCAGCACGCCCGATTTCGAGACGCCCATGGAAACCGATCTGTTGTGGGTCTACGAGGGCCTGACCACCTACATGGGCAACATGCTTCCCGTCCGCGCCGGCTTGTGGACTCCCGAGGACTACCACAGGTACATCGCCGGCATGGCGGCTAGCATGGGTCCCGGCCGGCCCGGCCGCACCTGGCGCCCGCTGCTGGATACGGCCGTCGCCGTGCCCGGGATGTTTTCCTTTGGCGGCTGGCCGAACTGGAGCCGGGGCTCGGATTACTACGAGGAAGGCAATCTTCTCTGGCTCGAAGTCGCCGCCATCATCCACGACCAGAGCCACGGGCAAAAATCGTTTGACGATTTTACGCGCGAATTCTTCGGCGGCCCGAACCACGGTCCCCAGCTCAAGACCTATACGTTTGACGACGTCGTGAATGCCCTGAATCGCGTCGTGCCCTACGATTGGGCGGCGTTTCTTCACGAGCGCCTGGATTCGACTTCGGCTGAAGCCCCGCTCGGGGGCTTGACCCGCGGCGGCTGGAAAGTCGTCTACACCAGCCAGCCTGCCGGGGGAGCGCGGAGAGGAGCGCCCGGGGGTCAAAACGACGACTTGTCAATTGGCCTCAGCCTGCGACCCGACGGCACGGTCGCCGATTCGATTTACGACGGCCCCGCTTTTCGTGCGGGCATCCGACCGGGAATGAAGGTTGTGGGAGTCGATGGCCGGGTGTTCACCCCCATCGCGCTGGCCGACGCCATTCAGGCGACATCCGCCGGACCGAAATCCATCCATCTGCTCGTGGTGAACGACGGCTACTACAAGACGTCCACGATCGACTATCAGGGCGGACCGCGCTATCCGCATCTCGAGCGAATCGCAGGCGCGCCCGATTACCTCGACGAAATCCTGCAGCCGCTCCCGATACGGAATTGAAGCGGACAGAGCCGGGAATGCCGCATCCCGAAGGTTCTGGACGGTACGTGGGGCACCCTGGTGTTGGGATTATGAGCTACGGCACCACGAACTGGAACGGGAACATCTTCGCCGCCTTCAAGCCATGACCCGGGCTTCGGGATGGGCGTAGCCAGCCCGAAAATCACGCGTCGCGGCCGCATTGTGCGAGGCGCCCCCTCCCCCCCGCCGAGCCTTCCGCTCGCACCGAGGCTACGGCGGACAAGAAGGCGGGCCGTGGAGGCCTGCAAAGTGGCACGGGGACTACAGAGCCTGTGTGGCAATTGGCGGATGCAGCCCTCAGCGGCTAAAGCCGCGTTGATGGGCAAGGACTTTCGGCACGGCTGAAGCCGTGCCCTTACGTAAGACCTGGGTTGCCACACAGGCTCTACAGCCTGTGCAGGCCGAGGCAGGCAAAGGCATTGCAGGGTCGAAAGCCGCTCCCCGGCCCATTCTTCCGGCCAATCCCGTCCCGAACGTTCGGGATTCGGGACGGCGGAAGGGTGGAACCCTACCAAAAGAATCGGGGAAGGCGCCCGAACGACACGGGGGTCTGGCAACGGGCTCCCCGCGCGGAGCCGCCGGACTGCAGAAGGCGCAGATTCCAGGATCCCCTCGCCCCGCTACGGCGGGCTTTCGCGGGCCAACGGGCCAGAGCGACAGATTTGACATTGGAGATTTCAAAGGGGCCGAAAAGCGCACAGGAATGGCTGTGCTACGAGAAGCTCTCGGGGCGGCCTACTGCCAGGATGCTGCAAGACGCGGACGAGCGGTCCCCAGACGCGGGTTGCCGTTGGCGGGGTGGTTCTATAGCATAGGTGGCGACGGGCATGGGCCTCGGTCGGCAAATCCGGCGGCGCGGAATCGCCCTCGGGCGAACGCTGCGAACCTGGCGCAAGCTGGGCAAGGCGCTGGTGTCTACCGAGCCGGTGGTGCTGGCTCACCTGATCCCGATTCGCCGCTGCAACCTTTCCTGCACCTACTGCAACGAGTACGACAAGCACTCGGCTCCCGTACCCGTCCCAGAGCTGCAGCGCCGGCTCGATTTCCTGGCTTCCTTTGGCACGCGCATCGTCACCATTTCCGGCGGGGAGCCGTTGCTCCATCCCGAACTGGACGAGGTCATCCGCCACATCCGCCGGCAGGGCATGATTGCCGGCCTGATCACCAACGGCTACCTACTCACCGCCGAGCGCATTGCGGGGCTGAATCGCGCCGGGCTCGAATACCTGCAAATCTCGATCGACAACGTGGTTCCCGACGACGTCTCGAAGAAGAGCCTGAAAGTGCTCGACGCGAAGCTGCGCCTGCTCGCCGAATCCGCCGAGTTCCACGTGAACATCAACTCCGTGCTGGGCAGCGGCATCAGGAACCCCGAAGACGCGCTCGCGGTCGCGCATCGCGCCGTCGCGCTCGGCTTCACCAGCACGGTGGGCATCCTGCACGACGGCAACGGCCAGCTCAAGCCGCTGGGAGGGCGGGAGCAGGAGATCTTTGCCGAGATCATGCGCCTGGGGAAGCGCTCGTTCACCCGGATCAACGGCTTCCAGCACGATATCGCCATGGGCCGCGAACACGCCTGGCGCTGCCGCGCCGGCTCCCGCTACCTGTACATCTGCGAGGATGGGTTGGTGCACTACTGCTCCCAGCAGCGCGGTTATCCGGGCATTCCCATCGCGCAGTACACCCGCGAAATGCGCCGGCGGGAGTATTTCACCGAGAAGGGCTGCGCGCCCCGATGCACCATCTCCTGCGTGCAGCAGGTGGCCGCTATCGACAATTGGCGCGCCCCGCAACACCTGGCTCCGACGCCCGCCCCTCCAAACGAGTCTCCGGAACTCGTGCAGGTGAGCGGGTCGAGCCGCCGCCCGTAACTGAGCGCCGCCAGGTTTTTCCCGGTCTTTCATACCGAGCTGCGCTATCGGCAGCGAGAAAGACGCGCGGGCAAGCGCGGGCAGGTCCCGAATCCCGAACGTTCGGGACGGGAGCCCGCGCCACTTGGGGGGTTCGACGGAAGTTACCGTTCGGAGAGCGCGAAATACGCGGCGAACGCGACGAAACCCAGGAAGATCACCGCGCTCACTGCTAAAAGCAATCCAGGGCCGCGAGCGTTGGTCAATGCGCCCGCCCCGCTCGAAATCGCGGCAGAGAAAGCGCCCGAAACCTGGCCCCAGAACGAGCCGAAATGCAGGCTCGCCGGCTTACCCGCCAGCGCCCCGAGCCATGCCCGGATGACGGGCCATTGCCAAAAACACGCTGCCGCCACGGACAGGACCACGCACAAGCAGGCCAATCGTTCGACAAAGTTGATTGGCTGGGTCGCGCGCTCGCCGGCCGCCTGTTTGGCGAGCAGTTGCGCCTTCCACCAGACGAAGCCGGCATCGCGGATGCGGTGCTCGGCATCATCGAAGGCTCGCATTTCGTTCAAGACGCGCGCGGCCAGCGCGGCGTCGGCGCACGACTGGCAAAGGGCCGCGTGCCGGCGCAAATCCGCATCCCAGCGGCCGGACCGCACCGCTTCGATGACGCGGCTTTCGTTTTCGCACTCGTGGGGCTTCATGGGACTCCGTTCACCCCGAACTCGAGACGACACCCTGGCGGCGGAGCAGCGCCGCGAGCTTATGTCGCGCGCGAAAGAGCAACGACCGTATGCTTCGTTCCTTCAGGCCGATCCGTTGGGCGATTTCGCGATGACTCGATCCTTCGACATAAGCCAGCCACAGGAGTTCCCGTTCGCGCGGCTTCAAATCCTGGAGAATTCGCCTGACGTCGGAATTCATCTGCAACCGGTCGTCACCGCGCTCCTCCGGCGTTGGAACTCCCCCGTCCTCCTCGCGGCCGGCGACCGCCTGCGGCGCTACTTTGGCGTGGCGCCAGTGATCGCGGAGCAGATTCGTCGCGATCCGGAACAGATAGTTCTTCATGTACTCCTGATCCATCTCCTTAAATCGCGCGCGCAGGAACCGGAAATAGCTCTCCTGCATGAAGTCGTCGGCGAGGGCGGCATCACCCGAACTGCGGTACAAATAGGACCAGAGGGGGCGGGCGGTCCTGTCGTAAAAGATTCGGAAGGTCTGCTCGTCCATCTGGAAGCTCGTTTCAACACCATCGGCCGCGCCCATGGCGCGGGCGATCTGTTGCGCTTCCGCGAGGATGATTTCTTCTGGCATCGGACTCCCGACCGCTCTCAAGGCGTCCCACCGCAATCGCCATGGCTGGGCGGGCCACGAAAGAATTCCCGGCCTCAATCAGCGTTTTGGGACCGCGACAGAGCTTCCGGCTTCTCCAGCAGGCCGAAGTATCTCGCCAGGAAGTACGATACGCCTCCGGAGACGAGAAAACCAAGCCCGAGGGTAAGGATGAGCGTCCCGAACACCTCCAGTGGCGTTCTCCCCCGCGGTTCCACTCTTCCGCGCAGGAAGAGTAGTCCTCCGCCGACAAACGCCGCCACGATACCGATTTGGACGGACCACAGAATGCGGCCAAACGGAAACGCCGAAACCTGCTGCCGCTGGACTTCGAAGATGGGCGCCTCGAGGAATTTCTTTCCAGCTTCCGATTGCATGTAGGCCAGCATTTCCTGGCTGGAACCGAAGCGATCCAGGAGCTTCCCGTGCGTTTCGGTCTGCACTTTCAGCATCTTGCTCCAGCGGCGATTTTCGAGGATCGCGCGCACGATCCACAGAATGGCGAGCGTTATGCCCACGAACACCAGGAACGCCAGAAAGGCATCCATGACCCCTCCTGCACCAAAGCCGCCGGCCGCCATGGGCGGCCGTTCGACGATATTACGCGCCAGCCCGGCTCTTGGTTGACAGCTTCGTTTCGTAGCCGTTAGGGGCGGCAGAGGAGTAATATACGGCGATTGCGGTCGGCATGGGTGGCCTGTGGAGCAGGCGAAACGGTCGGCGAGGACGTGAGGAAATCACGAGGGAGGGATTCATGCGGCATGGCGTCAAACTGGCGTGCTGGGCATGCTTGCTGTGGTGCCTGATCCTTGCGGAATCCCGCGTGGCGCGCGCGCAGGTGAATACCGCGAATCTGACGGGGCGCGTGCTCGATCCCAAGGGACTGGCGGTGCCGGGGGCCCGGGTGCGACTGGTGAGCCTGGCCACGGGCCTGGCCCGGGAAGTCACCACGGATGCCAAGGGGCAGTACGTATTTCTGGAGCTGCCGCCCGGCTCTTATCAGTTCACGGTGTTGGCGCGGGGTTTCGCCACCCTGCTGAATCCCCGGCTCACGCTCTCGCTGGGGCAGAAGGCGGAATACAATCCCACGCTGCAGGTGGCCGTCCAGGCGCAGACGGTGACCGTGACCGCCCAACCCGCTCTTATCGAAACGACGCGAACGGCAACCTCGACCACCATCGCCGGGATGGAGATCAACGACCTGCCCATCAACCGCCGCGACTACATCAATTTCTCGATGCTAGCCTCCGGAGTGAAACGCGACAATACGCCGTCGATCGGCGCCGCGCCGACCAGCGGACTCAATTTCAACGGCCAGCGGGCGCGCGGCAACGAGGTGATGGTGGACGGCGCCGACGCCGTCGATGAGTCGGTGGGCGGGATCCGGTCGACGGTGTCGCAGGAGGCGGTACAAGAATTCCAGGTGCTCGAAAACAATTACCTGCCCGAATACGGCCGCGCGCTCGGCGGCGTGATCAACATCATCACGAAGACGGGCACGAACCAGATGCACGGCGACCTGTTCGGCTTTATCCGGAACTCCCGCTTCCAGGCGCGGAATCCCTTCTCCGTCCAAGTCAATCCCACGACGGGGCAGGTGACGGGGGTCAAGCAGCCCTTCACCCGCACGCAGGCGGGAGGAACGCTCGGCGGGCCGCTCGCGCACGACAAGATGTTCTACTTCCTCTCCTTCGAAGCTCTGCGCAGCGAGGAGACGGGGTTCTCGAGTATCGGCGCGAATAACTTCGACCTGGTCAGCTCCGCCATTCCCTGCCTGCCCAGCCCCGTGATGCTGACTTCCCAGCAAGCGGCATTCTTCGCGGGCGCGATCAATGCCTACGGCGGCTGCTCGAGTCCGGCGGCGCCGCCGCTGGTCGAGGCGGCCGGGCTCTACGGCGCGGCATCGAACGTCGCCCTGAGAGGCACGCCCGAAGCCACCGCCCTCCTCAATAGCGAAACGAACGTCCCCACGAATTTCCCGCTGCCGGTCGACTGCAATTTCACCGCGGGAAGCTGCGGACCCGCGAATGAGGTTCCCTTGCCGGCCTCCTACGTCGGCCTGAACTCGCTCATCGGCAATTTCCCCACCACCGAAAAGACCTACATCGCCTCGGTCCGCCTGGACCGGATCTGGAACCAGAACCAGCGCAGTTTCCTCCGCGGAACGGTTTCGCCTTCCTACCAGAACGGGATTCAGGTGAACGCGCAGAACCAGAACTTCGGGCAGAACGCCGGCTCGCGCACGTCCGAGCAGCGGTACCTCGACCAGTCGGGTGTGGCGCAGCACACGATCACGTTTTCGAACACGATAGTGAACGAAACCCGCTTTCAATACGCCCGGCGGGGACTGCACTACGGCTATTCGCCGCAGACGGTTGGCACCAGCCCGGTGGTCGCCGTCGGCGC
Organism: Acidobacteriota bacterium; assembly: GCA_021788095.1. Taxonomy (GTDB): domain Bacteria; phylum Acidobacteriota; class Terriglobia; order Acidiferrales; family UBA7541; genus JAKASX01. Next base: position 22,348 of record JAJYLB010000049.1, read on the forward strand.
CAACGTGGCGGTCAACATCCCCGGCTACGCGTTTTTCGGGCGGGAACCTTTTTCCACGGTCGATCGGATCGAAGAGCGGTGGGAGGCGACCGACAACCTATCGTGGCTGCTCGGCAGCCACTCGCTGAAATTCGGGGTGGACGCGAGCGTGATCCGGTTGCTGTCGTCGAAGCCGCAGATCTTCGAGCTGAATTACGGCGGCGTCTACAATTTCGGCGCGATCGACGCGAGCTCGCTCGGATCGGCTTTCGCGGGTCTGCCCGCCATCACCGCCGTGCAGGCCTACGGACTGGGCATCCCCCAGGTGTTCATCCAAGGCATCGGGCAGTCTTACCGGCCCTTCGACGACAAGATCCTCGGCGTCTTCGCGCAGGATAGCTGGCGCCCGACGCCCCGCCTCACGCTCGATTATGGCGTGCGCTACGATCTGAGCCTCGCGCCTATCTTCCCCGCCGCCTCGGGCACGGAGAACCCGGCCGCGGAGTCGGCGATGAAGGTGGTGGAAGGCCTGCCGCGCGATTACAAAGACGTCTCCCCGCGCCTGGGGCTGGCTTGGGATCCGACCGGCAGCGGGAAAATGGTGATCCGCGCCGGGTACGGCATCTTCTACGACGTGGTGCCGCTGGCGGTCGCGTTCGATTCCGCCACCGCCGATGGCGCGCTCTCGAACCAACTCGAGACGGCGGGCGGCATCCCCACCGGGGCCGCGGTCACGCAAGCTTCCGCGATCCAGACGCTCAACGCCTCTTCCATCTTCCAGGGCGTGGTGGGCGGCATTCCCACCGTTACCTCCTCAGGCGCGACGCTCTGCGGAACCAGTATGCCAGCCAACCTCGGCTATCAGTGCGCGCAGCAGCGATTCGATCCGACGCTCTCCGGCTCGCTTTTCGCCGATCAGAATTACATCACCGAAGGCTTTCCCATTCCGCTCCTGCCCTTCACGCTGCCGGTAGCGAAGAATTTCCGCAGCGGCTACGCCCAGCAAGCCAGCCTGACCATCGAGCGCCAGTTCGCCCACAACTACAAACTCAGCGTGGCGGGCACCTGGGTTCGCGGGCTGCACCTGAACCGCTCGCGGAACATCAACCAGACCGATCCCGTTCTCCTGACCCGGAACTATGCCACGGCCATCGAAGCGGGCCTCGCCCCCACGAGCCCGCTTTCCGTCGCCGCGCCCTCCGGCTCCCCAGGCGCCTGCCTGCCCTTCCCCGGCAGCCACTACCTGCTGGTGATTGCCCCCGGCGCGCTGGCGGAGGGATTCACAACGCCAGGCTGCACGGGCACGCCTTTTGGAGTCATCGGGACCCCGGCGGTCTTCAACTATTTCCGGCCTTCGGGGCCGAATCCCTCTTTTGCCGGTCCCGACGCGGTGGGCTATGCGGGGCTGGTGGGGCTGGCGAAGGTAGCGGGTTTCCCGACCGGCTTCGGCACGCCGGTGCCGTGGAGCGACGTCGAGCAGCAGGAAGCCTCCGGCGCTTCCTTCTACAGCGGGCTTACCGTGTCGGTGTCGAAACAGTTCGCGCGCAATTTCGAGTTTCTCTCCAGCTACACCTGGTCGCATGCACTCGACAATTCCACCGACCTCACCACCCTGCTCGACGCGCAGGACAATCGCTACCCCAACCTCGAATGGAGCAACTCGTCTTTCGATCAGCGGCATCGCTGGATCACCAGCGCGATCTTCACCAGCCCCTACCGCTCGGCCGACAAGGGATTCTTCAAGAAGTTCCTGGCCAACGCCTTCGCCGCGCCCATTGTCGAGGTCTCCTCGGGCCGGCCCTACACCGTCCTGACGGGAACGGATACGAATTTGAATTTCAGCGCCAATACCGACCGGCCGTCGGTGGCTCCGGCGGGCACGCCGGGTTCGGTTAGTTCGCCCTACATTTCGGGCGTGGCATTCGTACCGGCAACGGTATGCTCGGCGGGAATCCCCAAGACCGCGACAGCGCCCTCGGGGCAGGTGGTGCCGGTGCAGCCGTATGGCTGCACGGGGGATTTGGGACGCAATTCCTACAATACTCCGGGCTACTTCGATGTCGATCTGCGGATCGACAAGAAGTTCTATTTCGGCGAGACGGCCAATTTCGAGTTCATCGCCGATGGCTTCAACCTGCTCAACCGCTTCAACACGCTCGACGTCAACCTGCTCTGCAATCCGCTGGGCGGGACATGCACTGCCGGCCAGCCCAGCGCCGCCTTCGACGCCCGCCAATTCCAGTTCGGCTTGAAACTCAACTTCTGATCGGCGGTTGAGGGCGCCCTACGCGTCGGCGTAAGGGGTGGGGCGCGAGGTCATTCGGCGGGAGGATCCGGTGGCAGGTCCGGCGCCGTGCCGACCTGCCGAAGCTCGACTTCGGTAGGGTCGAGTGCCGGCGCTTCCGCTGCGCCGGAAGCGCCCAATTCGGCAAGCCTGCGCGCGGAGGGCAGCAGGCGCTGGTGGAAAGAGCCCACGGCGCTGTTGTAGGCCTCGCCCGCTTTGTCGAGACCCTCGCGGATCCCGCCGAGATGACCGAGGAAAGTCTCGACCCGGTCGTACAGTTCCTTTCCCAGCGATGTGATTCGCGCGGCGTTCTCCTCCATCTTTTGCTGGCGCCAGCCGTGCTCGACCGCCATGAGCAGGGCAATCAAGGTAATGGGGCTGGCCGGGAGCACCTTCTGCTCTCCGGCCAGCGCGTCCGCCAGAAGCTCGCGGTCACTTTCGAGTGCCGCGCTGAAAAACGATTCGCCGGGCAGGAACATCACCACGAACTCCGGCGCGGGCTGGAGTTCCTTCCAATAGGCTTTCGACGCCAACTGGCGCAGGTGGGCCCGCACCAGGCGCGCGTGCTCCTCCATGGCCTCGCGGCGCTCGCGCTCGCTGGTGGCTTCCGCCGCCTGCAGGAAGGCCGCCATCGGCACCTTCGCGTCCACGGCGATGTTGCGCCCGCCGGGCAGGAACACCGTGAGGTCGGGACGCAATCGCCCTGTTTCTCCCGTGAGCGTTTGCTGCTCGGCAAAGTCGCAATGAGACGACATGCCGGCCAGCTCGACGGCGCGGCGAAGCGTCAGTTCGCCCCACGAACCCCGCGTTTTCGGCTCGCGCAGCGCCGTCGCCAGCGACCCCGTCTCCTGGCGCAGCTCGAGTATCCTGGCGGCGAGCTCCTGATGGGCCTGGCCGAGCGCCGACTCGTTTTGCGAGACGTGGTTGAGCTGCGTCTGCAAGGTCTTGAGGGTGTCCGCCAGGGGATGGACCATGCCCTCGATCGCGACTTTCCGCGTTTCCAGTTCGGTGGCTGCCTGCTGCCGCAAGCCGTCAAACCGCTCCGCCGCCTGCTTCAGGAACTGGTCGGAACTTTTGGCGAGGGCATCGAGAGCCAAGGCTTCGAAGATGGACTTCATCTCCGCTTTGGTTCGCTCGAGCGCTTCGCGCTGCTGGGCGAGGTTCTCTTCCGACTTTTGGAGCGCGGTTTCGGCGGCCACGCGCCGCGCCGATTCCGTTTCGAGGCGTAGCTGCAACTCCTGCCGAGACGACGCGAGCGAGTCCAGTTGGCTTCTCAGCTCGGCTGCGGTCGCCGCGAGCGCCGCCCGGCCCGTTTCCGCCTCGCGTATCCGTACCTCGTGGGTGGAACGCGAGCGGGCCAGGGCCACGAGATAGCCCAAGCAGGCGGCGAGGACAACGGCCACCGCGCCCAGGAGCGTTCCCGCGGGGCTCATCCCCTACCCCCGCGCCTTCGCGGCCTGGCTGGGCGGGTCTGCCGGCGCTTGCTGCGGCGCCACACTCGCTCGAGCCGCGCGCTCCAGCTCCCCTACATGGCGTTCGAGCGCGGCGCGTGCAGCTTCCACGTCGCGCAGACGCTCTTCGTAGCTCATCCGGCCCTTCGCTTGACCGAGCAGAAAGCCCAGCACCACGCCGATAATGAGCGTGAGTCCCGCAAAAATCATCGCCGATACGATCATGTCCACACCCTCGCCAGCATCCCGGTGGCGAGAGTATCACACCCGGCTCGCCCACTCACCTACCACCGCCCTCTGCGACCCGGACGCGACAGATGGCTCGGCTTTCAGGCTGGGGGTTGTTCTTCAGCCGCCAAGAGCACACACAGGCTGAAGAGTCTGTGTGGCAACTCGGCTTGACACCAGCCTTATACTGCGCGCGGGAGGACGCGCGATGCCAAATTTTCTCGAATATAAGCCGGAGCAAGCCTACCTGCTGCCGCCGACCGTGCGGGACGTGTTGGGTGAGGGCCATCTGTGCTTCTTCGTGAGCCGAGCCGTGGAGCGCCTGGACCTG
>JAJYLB010000009.1 GCA_021788095.1 Acidobacteriota bacterium
GATCTGAGAAACAGTGGCAAGTGGCTAGATGACGGAGCCGGCAGGATGCCGGCGTTACAAGAGCGACAGGCGACGGGCCACAACAGATACCTGGGGGGGGGGACGGGGAACTGGTTGCGAGGCAAGCACCGCGGGCTGGATACGCTACAACACCATCACCAGGGGGAAGTTGTGCGGGCGTGCGCCCTTTGCTAGAGTCAGGGCGAGATCGGTGGAACGCCGGAGGCTGTTATGGCCATCGACAAGGAACTGCTTGAGATCCTCGTTTGCCCTTTGTGCCGCGTGCCGGTCCAGCTCACCACCGACGAGCAGGGACTGAAATGCCCCCAATGTCGCCGCGTCTATCCCATCCGCGACGGCATCCCTACGATGATCGTCGACGAAGCCCGCATTGAAACCGAGTAATCCCGCCGAGATTCTCCCTCGGCTGGCCAAAGGGTCGGAAGTCCTCTTCCTGCGGCTGCGCTCGCTCGGCGACGTCGTGCTGCTGACTTCGACGATGCGGGCGCTCGCGGCATGGCGGCCGGACTTGCGCATCGCCGCGGCGGTGGAACCTGCCTATGCCCCGGTTCTCGAAGGGAATCCGGATGTCACCGAGATTTTCCGCGTCGGCCGTTTCCCGGGGGCCGCGGCCCGGCTCGCGGCGCGGGGCTTTCCGCTGGTCCTGAACCAGCACGGCGGCCCGACGAGTTCGCTTCTGATGGCGGCCACGCGGGCGCCCGCGCGGGTGGCTTGGGAGCGAAGCCAGTTTGCCTTTCTGGCCAACGTGCTGGTCCCCGGCCCAGAAGAATTTTTCGGCACGGGGCAGGTGCACAGCGTGGAGCACCGCATCACGCAGCTCTGGTGGATTGGTTTGCCTCGCGGTCCCGTGCCGGCGGCGCGGGTTTACGCCCAACCGGACGCGCTTGCCGCGGTCGGAACCCTGCTCGGGCGCCAAGGAGTTGCGCCGGAGAAGGCCTACGCCGTCCTCCAGCCCGGGGCCGCGTTCGCTACTCGGCGCTGGCCGCTCGAGAATTTCGTTCCCTTGGCACATTGGCTGGCTGAGGAGTGCGGTCTGGCACCGGTGCTGCTGCTGGGTCCGGGGGAACGCGAGCGGCGCGCCGAAGCTGCCAGGTTGTTTTCCCCGCAAGTCGCAATTTTGGAAGGACTGGATTTGCGGCAATCGATCGCGCTTCTTCGGGGCGCGCGGCTCTTCGTCGGCCACGACACGGGTCCTACGCACGTTGCTGCCGCCGCCGGCTGCCCCGTCGTGGAGATTTTCGGTTCGAGTGCACCCGTCCATTGGCGGCCGTGGGCGACTCCATCACGCGTCGTTCTGAACGAATTCGCCTGCCGGCCCTGTCCCGGCGACCGCTGCTACGCCTTTGACGAGCCGCGCTGCATTTTGTCGGTGCGTGTGGAACAGGTGAAGCAGGCGTGCCGGGAGCTACTCGAAGAAACAGACAGAAAGGATGGTGGAAGGGAAGGGTAAGGGTGTAGAGTGTCCCCGGCAATGGCGGTGCATGGCAAGCCTTCGGCCTATTTCCTCCTATGGAGAAATCCGATGGAGACCCGTAAAGGAGACCTAGGATGCCACTCCCGAAAAAACTTCTGGCAGAGCTGGTAGGCACGTTCGTCTTGGTCTTTGGAGGGTGTGGCGCCGCGGTAATTGCCGCGGCGTATCCGCAAATGGGGATCGGCTTCGTAGGTGTCGCGCTCGCCTTTGGCTTGACGGTCATGACGATGGTCTACGCCGTAGGCCATATCTCGGGCGGGCATTTCAATCCGGCGGTATCGGTGGGCTTGGCTGTGGGCCGGCGATTCCCGTTCAAGGAACTGGTCCCTTACATCGTGGCGCAAGTGGTGGGCGCGATCCTGGCCAGCTTCGTGCTCTACCAAATCGCCAGCGGGAAATCGGGATTTACGCTGGCGAATGGATTCGCGTCGAATGGCTACGGGGCTCATTCGCCCGGTGGCTATTCGCTTACCGCATGCTTCTTGGCGGAGGTGGTGCTCACGTTCATTTTCGTGTTGATCATCCACGGAGCGACGGACCGGCGCGCGCCCGCGGGTTTCGCGGGAGTGGCGATCGGGCTGGGCCTGACGCTCTGCCACCTGGTGGGCATACCCATCACGAACACGTCGGTGAATCCGGCGCGAAGCACCGGCCCCGCGCTTTTCGTAGGCGGGTGGGCCATTCACCAATTGTGGCTTTTCTGGCTGGCTCCCATTCTCGGCGGCGCGATTGCTGGACTTCTCTACCTGGTGGTATTCGAGGAGCGGCACGCGGTCGCGGTGAAACAAGCGAGCGCTGCCCGGGCTTAGAAGGCGTGGTCCGGCGAAGTAGTACAGGCATTCTTGATGCCTGTGCCGCGTGCGGTTCGTTAGCTGCCGCGCAGCCCCACGACGTCATTCCCGCGAAAGCGGGAATCCAGTCCTGTCGATACCCCACTGCTGAAACTGGATTCCCGCTTTCGCGGGAATGACAGGGAAGGGGGGCGGTGCGCTCGACCGGTACGGCGAGGGCCGCGCGGTGGTTTGCTCGCGATCCGCGAAAAGCGCACAGCCAAGTCCCGAATCCCGAACGTTCGGGACGGGAGGTTGTGCTACAAGGCCGTTGGCGAAGCGCGGCAGCGAGCACGGTGATGTGGGGTTGCGGCGAAAAGCGCACAACGAGGAATGGCCCGCCGGGGCGGACTACGGAAGGCTCAGGGGCGGGCTTTGGGCATGACGATTTCGAGCGTGTTGTTGGCGAGCGAGGCGGTGGTGCGCGCGGGGTCGACGTTCACGGGCAGCTCCAGAACGCGCACGATGGGTAGAACGTGGCTTTCGGTATGGGCGCCGCTCGAGTCGCTGTAGGTGACCGCGGCTCGCCGTTCGCCCAGAACGATCAATCGGTGCGGATCGATGCCCACGAGGAGTTCGCCGGCACTCCACGATCCGGGCAATTGGGCGAAGACGATGAAGTTCGCGGCTGTCTCCGCCACCGTGTGCGGGATGCGATGCAGGATCTCGGCTTCCGCCTGGAGCCAATCGTCGAGGTCGCGACCGTGGACGCGGCCGCGGCTTTCGAACCTTTCGTACGCGCGGCGGGCGACGCGGTCCTTCGTCTCGTTCAATTGCCGGGCCACGGTGGAGGCGGCGACGACCTTAACGGGTGTGGCGGCGGGAGACTGCTTCACGGTAGCTTGATTGGCCATTTCGCGTTTTCCTTCCCCGGGACACCGGGCCCGCCTGCGGCGGGGGACTGCGCTACGGCTGCTCTTTCAAAGCGTGTGCAAATAGGCCAGCAGGTCCTCGACCTGCTGGCCGGTGAGCGCTGCGCCGAAACCGGGCATCATTCCCCGGCCGCTTACGATCGTGCCGCGAACAAACCGGTCATTCGCGGGCAAGCCGCTGGGAAGGTAGGACTTCTTGAATAGGCTCTTGACGCTTGGTCCCTTCGATCCGGCGGAGGAATAGGCATGATGACAGGAGGCGCAATCGGCTTGGAAGATACGGCGGCCCGCGGTCTGCTGGGCATTCAATCCGAGTCCGGCGTCGGTCTTGGGAGCCGATTTCGCGCACGCGGCGAGGAGAACGAGAGAGGCGGCGCAGAAGACCGGTAGCAACAATCGTCTCATCGGAAACATGATACCGCGGTGCGTGGATCGGCGACGGGCGAGGCCAGAAACACAGCAGGCGCCAGGTGGGCGGGGTACCTTGGCGCCTGTCGCGTTTTTCCCTCACGCTTTGGCGTGAAAGGAATCCGTAAACTCGTGTTTTCTCGCCGTGGACCGCGCTATTCGGGTTTTGCCAACCCGCGCGCAATCGCCTGGTCGATGAGCCGGCGGAGCTCCTGAATCTGTTTCTCGGCCTGGACTTGCGCCGCAACGCGAGCCGCCTCGCGAGCTCTTTGAGCCTGCGCGATGGCGGCTGCCACCTGTCGGCGGGACTGTTCTTCCTGCGCCTGCGCGGCCATCAATTGCTGGGAAATCCGGCCTTGCATGGCGCCCAACTCCCGCTGCATCTGTACCTGTGCCTGGCGCAGGGCCTCTTCCTGCTGCGCCGCGGAGGCGTTGAATGATTGCATGGCGGCTTCGAGCTGCTGCTGCGCGCGGGCGAGTTCCTGCTGCGAGGTAGAGTTGAGAGCGTTCAATGCGGCTTGCATATTCGCATGAGCTTGGCTCATCTGCTGTAACGCGCGGGCCATCTCCTGCTGGGAGGAGGAATTGAAGTCGTTCAGCGCGGCCTGCAGGTCGGCCTCGTACTCTCGCCGAGCTTGCTCCGCGCCGGCGCTGTTGAGACCCTGGAGGGACGATTCGAGTTCGCGCTCGTACGCCTGGAAGCCCTGTTGGCCGGCGAGCATGGCTGGGAACGAGGGAGCCGGTTGCCCCTGAGCGGTTTCGAGCGCCTGGAAGGCCTGGAGCGCGGCCTTGACCGTCGCGGGATCGCGGACGACGTAGGAACGCCCGTTCTTACGGAACCACAAAAAGCTGCCATGGACCTGGCGGCGCAAACGGTCGAACCGCTGGAGGTCGGCAGAGGACGTGCATTCGGTTTCCACGGTGCTGCCGGAGCTGCTGCGCCAGTCGATGGCGAAGGCTTCCTTGCCGGCGCAATCCTGGACTCGGATCGACCGCACCTCCGTCTGCGCCTGGCTTCCCGCGCCGGGCGCGGCAGCCTGCTCGGAATAGAACCAAGCGATCGTGGGCGGTAGAGCCTCGAGTCGAAGCGCCACGGCCTGGGCGTGCGCCTGTGGGGGCGCCGCGCTCGTTTCGGGCGGCGCGACTCGGAGCGACGTGCCTTGCGAAGTGGAAGATGGAGCCGCGGCGATCCCGAAGCTTTGGGACGGCGGGGCGGGCGGAGTCGAAACGATGGGAGGCTCCGCCAAAGATTCCTGCGCCGTAAGGGCAGGGCGAACGGCGGCGGCGAGGCAGAACAACGGCACGACCCCGAGTGCGACGGCGGCGAGCGCGGCTTGGCCCAGCCGGCGGGAAAGGCGCGCCCCGGACAATATCCTCTCCACCCGCCGCGCCGACCGCGCGCCCTGGGCCATCGAGACCGCTTGCCAACGAATCCGGCACCGAGCCGTTCCCAGGGCGCGGAAGAAATGGAGGAGGACTTCCGCGTAGCGAGCGCGGTCGGTGCCGGCGCGCAAGGCTTCGTCGTCGCTGGCTTGTTCGGCGAGCTCAACGATGGCGCGGTCGAGCAACCAACTCAGGGGGCTGAACCAGAAAATCGCGCGGTGGATTCCCGAGAGGGTTTGGGTGAGGGCATCGCCGCGCGCGACGTGGGAGAGCTCGTGCGCCAGTACGGCGCTGGTTTGCGCCTCGCTCCACTCACGCCATGTCTCGGGGAAGAGGATGACCGGCCGCAACACGCCGAGCGTCACGGGGACCGCGAGCGCGGAGGACTGGGCGAGGCGAGGAACTGTCCGCAGGCGGGCGGTGCGAGCTTCTCGCGCCAGACGGGCGCTCAGACGATCGTCGTCGATCGGCAGGCTCGACCGGCGCAATCGCAGGCTAAGAACGAAGCCGATCGCAAAGCGCGCGAGGAGAACTGCCGCGGCCAAACCGTAGAGGACGGCGGCGAGAGCGAGCCACGGAATCCGCGGTCGCGGCGCGGGGACGGGGCTTGCGGCCACGGTGGTGCCAGGCGCCGGTCCGCGGAGGGCCGAGGCAGCCGATAGCGCCGCATGAACCTCGGGGAAGGACGTCTCCACAGCCGTAGGCCGCGCCTTGCGGGGGATTACGGAATGCCGCACCTCCGCGCCTGCCTGAAGCGTGGAGGGCGCCACCGAGAGGGCGGTGCTGGCTGCCGGCACGGCATGCTCGATGGGTACGAGCACGGGAAGTCCGGGCAGGAGCCCGCCAACAATGGGCATGGCCAAAGCCGCATAGAGCACCGCCGTCCACGCAGCCAAGCGGAGGGATACATCCCGGGCGCGAAACAGGCGGAGCAAGAGCCAAACCGCGCCCGCCAAGGCAAGCGAACGAAGCGCGGGTTCGAAAACGTAGCGGACGAGGAGGGCCGAAGCCGCGGCGTGTGGTGCGAGAAGGCTCATCCCTCCTGCTCCTTCCGCCCGGCAATCTGCCGTGCCAGGCGCGCGAGTTCCTCCGCGCCGAGCACATCGTGATCGACCATGCCCACCAGGAGTTGCTCGATCGATCCGCCGCAGAAGCGGTCCACGAGTTGGCGCACTGATCGCGCGGCGACGCTGAGCTGAGGCTCCGCCGGACTATAGATGTACGTCCGGCCGACGACCTCGTGGTTCAGGTAGCCTTTCTCCTCGAGGCGGCGGAGGACCGTGCGAATGGTGGAGTCCTCCATGGGATGGGAGCGGGCCAGGGCCTTGCGGCAGGCATCAGCCGTCGAGGGGCCGATTTTCCAGAGGGTTTCGAGAACCGACTGTTCGATTGCGCCGAGTGTTTTGGGCGGCCGGGGTTTCTTGGAGGAGAGCGCCATAGCGTTACAACTTGTAACGCATCGCGCGGAGCCTGTCAAGGGAAATTTTGCCGCAGCCTACAGAATCTGTGTGGCAACTGGCATTTCCACAGTTTGTATTTTTCATAGATTCGCGCAAGTCGTTTGCGGACAACGCACGAAATTTGCGCCAGGGCTGTGGAATTCGCACTTCTTCGCGTTGCCACACAGATTCTACAGAGTCTGCGTGGCGACTGGTGAACGCAGCCCTCAGCGGCTAAAGCCGCGTTGATGGACAAGGACTTTCGGCACGGCTGAAGCCGTGCCCTTTCGCAAAGACCTGGGTTGCCACACAGACTCTACAAGTCGCGTCCCTTGCCGGTGGCCATGCGCCGCGGATCGAAGTGGAACTTGAGGGTAACGTCCTTGGTCTTGCAGATTAGGTCGATTCCTTTCTCTTGGTCGGGAATCGTCGGCTGCCCGGCGGCGGTTTTCGGGAAGCTGAACGTGACGGCCTGGACCTGCCTTTCGTCGGGAGTGCGCGTGACGGTGACGTCGGCCGCGTTGATGGTGGCCTTTGGCCCGTCCAACAGGAGGGAGGAGTCCTTGAGGAGCGTCGCTCGGTCGACTGTCTGGAACGGTGTCATGTCGCGTCCGAAAACGACGATCTCGTAGTTCGGCGGAGTTTGAGAGACGAATTGTTCGGCCTCGGGCTGGGTGACCTTCTGGTCGAGCAACTGCATTCGCGCCAGGGCCTCGCGCATGGTCAGCGCCGAAATCCAGCGAGCTTGAAACTGGGCGGGAGGCGGGCCTTGCGGCATGCTTTGGTCTTGGGCCATTCCACCACCACCACCACCACCGCCTTGTTCGCTGCCGCCACCGCCACCGCCTCCTGCCGGCCGCACGCCACCGCTACCCATTCCGCCACCGCCGCCCATTCCGCCTGCACCCTGCGGCTCGCCGCCCGAAGGTGGGCCGCCGCCCATGGGCATCATTGCCCCGGCCCCCCCTCGCCAAGATTGGGAGACGGAAATGATTTTGACCCAGGGGGAGTTATTGAGGACTTTGGCGATGTCCTTCTGATCCCAATTCTGGTAGGGCTTGCCCTTCCACGGGTCATTGGCCCAAGCCAGCACGGCCAGCAGCAGGATTGACAAGGAAACTTTGACGAAGGTGCGCATCTTGCTCTCCTTAACGTCCTGGATTCCCGGACGAAGGGAGGCGACGGGGCGTTCTTGCATGTCCTGAGGCCGGCCAGCCCGGCAGCAACCCGCGGAGCACACGCTGCGCCATCCCTTAGTCCTTACTTATCAGATTCCACCCGGCACGCGCAAACGTAATTTTCACAGCCGGGTGGAGGTGAGATGAGAAGCCCCCAGCACCGACTCGACGCGATAGACCGGCTGGCGATGCGCTTCGAAGTACGTTCGCATCACCAATTCGCCTAACAACCCAAGCGCCAGCAACTGCAAGCCGAAGAGCAGCAGGATCATGCCCAGCAGGAGCAGCGGGCCGTGCTCGAGAAACAGGTGCGAGGCGCGAAAGACCTTTTCGAAGAGCAGCCAAGCCAGGATTCCGCTGCCTACGACCAGCCCGCCCAAGCCTGCCGGGCCGAAGAAGTGCAGGGGGCGGGTCATGTAACGCAGGAGGAAACGAATGGTGATGAGGTCGAGCAGGACGCGCGTGGTGCGGGAGATGCCGTAATGGGAGCGGCCCTGGGGCCGCTCGATGTTGCGGATGGGCACCTCGACGACTTTGGCTCCGTGCCAGGAAGCCAAAGCGGGAATGAACCGGTGTAATTCGCCGTAGAGGGCGATCTGTTTGATGACGTCGCGCCGGTAGGCTTTGAACGTGGTGCCGAAGTCGTGGATGGGGACTCCGGAGAGCTTGGCCATCAGCCAGTTCGCTGTGCGCGAGGGCAGCCGGCGGAGCCAGAAATTATCGACGCGCTTGTTGCGCCAGCCGCTCACCAAGTCGCACCCGGTGGCTTCGAGGGCGTCGAGGAGGGCGGGGATGTCGCCGGGGTCATGTTGCAAGTCGCCGTCCATCGCGACGATGATCTCCCCCTGGGCGAAATCGAACCCGGCGGCGAGGGCGGCGGTCTGGCCGTAGTTGCGCTTGAGGCGTATGACGCGGACGCGCGGGTCGCGTTCGGCGATTTGGGCGAGCAAGCGCGGGGTGGAGTCGGTGGAATGGTCGTCGATAAAGACGAACTCGAACGGCTCGTAGCGGCCTTGCATTGCCCCGGCGAGGCGGGCGTAGAGCTCGCTGACGCTCTCCTCCTCGTTGTGGAAGGGAACTACGATCGAGTATTTCGGCTCGCTGGCGCCGGGTTCAAGCATGGGTTTCGGCCAATTCACGAAAGCTGATCAATTGAATTCCGGCTCGTCGAATGGCACGAGCCACCTCGGGATCGGTGAGCGCATCGAGTTCCTGCTGGCGTTCTCTTTTCAGGCGGGTGCGCTTGCGTTCCAACTCGTCGTCGTAAACGCCCGGATGGCACATCAGCTCGGTGGTGCCCTGCGGCAGCCGCTCGACCGCTTGGACCAGGCGAGGGGCACTGAGCTCGCCGGTCCAGCCCATACCCAGGAAATGATCGGGGGCGCGTAATCCGCCACGCTCGGCAAGCACGCGGAAGCGGCGGCGGCCCACTCGCGCGGCGACGGCGGCCAACGAGCGGCCGAATTTGCCTCGTTCCCGGCCGGGACCGGCGGCGAAGAGGGACCTGGGGCTCTCGTAGGGCTTGCGAACCGCCTCGATGCCGAATTCCGCCGCGATGCTCGCCACCGCCTGCATGACGCGCGGGTACAAGTGCGTGTGCTTGTGCGTATCCACGTGAGTGGGCCGAATCCCAGCGGCGCAGATACGGCCGACTTGGGCCCGCAGTTCGGTCTCGATGTCCGCCTGGCGCACGCGCCCCAGCGCCAGCCTGCCCGCCAACCGCGCGGGAGAGGAGGGCAAGCGGCCGTCGCGGCCAATCAGGGTGGGGATGGTCTTGGCCGGGGCGACCGGGGGCTCGCCCACGAGCACCAAATGGCATCCCACGCCCAAATCGGGATGGGCGCGGGCAAGCCGAACGGCGTCGTCGAATGCGTCTCCGTTCGCCATCAGCGTTGTGCTGGTGAGCACGCCGTCACAAAATGCTCGCAGGATGCCGGCGTTCACGCTGCGCGCGTAGCCGAAGTCGTCTCCGTTTACGATCAACCGCCTCATCGTCGGCGGGCGGGGAAAAAGCCGGAAACGATCATACCATGAGGGAGAACCCTGCTCAGAACCGGTAAATCTGCGCCACCACGAGCCCATCGATGCGGCGCGTGTACGCTGGCGACCGGGTCTTTTCGATAAGATCGATCAGCGAAGTCGTCTCGAAGTAGCGCCGGGAATCCTGGATCAGCAGGAAATCGCCCGGAGCGATCTTGTAATTCGGGTCGAAAAGGGGCATTACCTTCAAATCTCGCCGGTGGAGCTGATGGGTGTAATAACTCACTCCCCTGGGATCGCTGGCCGCCAGCCTGGCCCCTTGGGGCGCCACCCGGCACACGTATTCGACCGCTTCGCGGACGCCGAGATCGTAGACTTCGTCGGGGGGAAAGAGGCGCCCGGCGTTCGTCTTGCCTCCAGCCAGCGCGTTCAGGAAGAGGCGGTTGTAAGGCGCCCAGGTCAGCGTATTGACCGTGGGCCAAATCGCCAGCGTCAGGACGGCGACCGCGACAGCGGCCTGGCAAGCGCGAGGGTGGGGCCTGGCGCGGCTCCAGTGGGCGAGCTTTTCCGCCGCCCAGCCTCCCGCGAGGTAGAGCGAGGGAAGGACGATGGCCACGTAGCGGATCCACTTGGAGCCGGCGACGGAATAGGGGACCAGCCAAAAGGTCAAGGTAACGCGCAGGAAGATCGAGACGAGGGACGTGCGGTCGAAAAAGAGCAGGCAGATGCCGCCTGCCGCGGCGGCCAGGAGCGGCAAAGGCGTTTTGACCGCCAGAACCCACAGATAAAAGTACCAAGGCAGGCCGAAGGGGGTGGTCAGCGCGTTGTTCAGGTAGAGGCGGCCGTCCATCAGGTAGCCGCGATGCTGAATGGTTTTCTCCGCGCTGTAGCGGAACATTGCACTCAGGTTTCTGGGCGAGAGAATCACCGGATTCAAGACGACGAAGGCAAGCGCCATCACCAGGGCCAGCCGCCGAAGATGCGGGCCCATCGGACGACTGGGTATTTTGGCCCGATTGGCGACGTACCAAATCAGAACGATTAGGCCGAAATAGCCGATGGCCAGGTAATAAGAGGCCATGTCGATGCCGAAAGCGACGCCGGCGACCGTGAACCAACGCCGGGAGCTGATGGCGGTCCCGGCAGTCTTCCCGCGGTTGTAGAGGTAGAACGCCAGCAGGGTGAAGAAGGTGAAGAGGCTCTCCTCCTTCAGCACGCGGTTGAGCGCGACCGAGAGCGGCGACACCGCCCAGAAGAAGGCAGCAAGTCCGGCTCCCAAAGGGCCAAGCATCTGGCGTCCAAGAAGATAGAGAATCAGGGAGGTGAGCGCGCCAAAAAGGATGATGGGGAGGCGAAGCCAGGTTTCGTCGTTCAGGGGATGCCGGCCGTGCGCCACGGCCCAGCGGTTGTATGCCCCGCCGGCGTCCAGACTGGCCCAGGCCATGACCTTCATGGCCATGGGATGGGAGCAGTTGACTCCAGCGAAGTGGCCCTGCCGGTACTGCCCGATCGCATCCCATTTTGCCGCTTCGTCTTCCGAGAGACTCGGCTGGCCAAGGCGGTAGGCACGAAGGCCCAGGGAAAGGAGAAGGAGCAGGGCAAGGAAGAGTCGCTCGAGTTGGCTCACCCTCGACGAGCCCGAGGCGGGCTGCCACCCGGGGGGCCTACTCATAGGCTAAGGCATCAACCGGGTCGAATCGCGCGGCTCGAAGGGCCGGGAAGCTCGCGCCAGCCATGGCAGCGGCGAGCGCCAGCAGGATCGCACCGGCCACCCACCGGCCCGATATCAGAATGGTCAGCGAAGGCACTTCCCGATGGAGGACGATCCAAGTAGCGCCGGTGGCCCCGAGGCCTGCCAAGGTTCCCAAAGCGGCCAATAGCAGAGTCTCTTTGAGGATCAGAGACACAACTTGAGGCTTCGACGCGCCCAGGGCTTTCAGGATCCCGATTTCGTGCGTTCTCTCAAGAACGATCGTGTACGTTGCCAGAAAAACCACCAGGAAACTGATGGCCACGCCCAACCCCACCATGGAGCGCACGAACGGGCGCAATTGGGGCAGGTTCGAGGAGTTCATGAGGGTTAAGTACTCTTTCATCGAGAAGATCCGAGCGTCTGGCAGCAATTTTTCAAGCCGCGCGTCGGTGCCAGCGGTGTCGCCGTCGCTGCGGACATAGAACATGGAAACCTTATCGGCAGCGCCGCTGATCTCCTGAGCCGTGGTCAGGGGGATGAAGAGCCTTGCCCCTTTCCCGCTCTCTACGATTCCACAAACGGTGAAATCGTGATTCAAGAGGGTGATGTGCTCGCCGACATGGAGGTGATGGGTTTCGGCCTTGATGTTGTCGACGATGGCATCGTTCGGGCCTCGGAAGGGCCCACCTGCCAGGAACCGAAAGCCCTCGCTGAGGCTATTGAAGGTCGGGTAGTCGATGCCGTAGACGACATCGAAGGTGCTTGCCTGGACGAGCACCTCGACTGGCGAGACGGCTCTGACCCCGGGGACGTGATCGATCTTCGGGTCGAGCGCTTGGGGCATCAAGGCCGAAGACAGGGAGAAAAAGATGGATGAATTGGGAGGGCGCACCAGCAGATCGGCGCCCACACCCTCCACTCGCTGTCCCCAT
This sequence comes from Acidobacteriota bacterium, assembly GCA_021788095.1. GTDB lineage: Bacteria > Acidobacteriota > Terriglobia > Acidiferrales > UBA7541 > JAKASX01. Next base: position 12,211 of record JAJYLB010000009.1, read on the forward strand.
TCCGAAACCACCCCGTCGATCATCCCCACGACCAGGAGGATCAGGACGACTTGAATGGCCACGGCGGCAACGCAGAGGGCCGTCCGCACGGGCCGCGTGCGCACGTTGCTCCATACGAGTTGCCAGTAGTTGAATCGAAAAGTCGTCATGGACTCGAACAGCGATCCCCCGAGCCGGCCATCTCCGCCCGCGTAACTCTAGCATCGGCTTCCAAGCGGGTCAAAAGCGGCAATCCACGCCGGAGTTCGCCCGATAATCTCGCGCTTGGCTATTTCCCGGCCGGGAAGTGCGCGGTCATCACCCGGAGCGGGTGAATGGCAAAGCGCGTGCAGAGCATCGGCGAGTTCATACCTCGATCTCACCCGTGAAATGCGCCCAAGCGGCGCGGAGGGGTGGAATGCGAATCGGGAATTCTTCATTCGACTCTGGGAAAGGGGCGAAGCGAGGGGCGCAGTTTTCAACACACTTGTTGAAAACTCTGTGGAAATAGTCCACGGAAAAACTCTAAGCGCTCGAAAAAAAAAGAGCTAATGCTCTTTGCACCAAACGTGTAGCAGAAGCTCGCTTCCGCCGGCTTCCTCGTGCCGCATCGGGAATTTTTTGTCGTGGGCTAGAGCAATTCGCGTTCCGGATCCGGCCTCGCCCGCGTTTTTTTCGGTTCGCGCGATTTTTTTTGCAGTTTGCTGCTCGCTTCCGTCCGCTTCGAGTCGTGAGAGGCAGAAGCTGTCGCAAAACCTGCTTCCTTGCAGGGCACGTCCGGAATCCCGAAGGTTCGGGACGGGATCAGCCGAGGCATAAAGGCAATCAAGAAGCAGGGGCTTTAGCAGGATGCTGCAAAACCAGGCCGAGCGGCCCCCAGCGGCTGAAGCCGCTTTCTTGCGCAAGCACTTACGGCACGACTAAAGTCGTGCCCTTACGAAAAGACGCCTTTTGCGGGGTCCTGTTAGCCCCTGAGGGCGGGCGAGAAGGGATTTTGCAGCCGCTTCTAGTACCAATGGGTTTGCGGGCGGTGGAGTTTGATGAGAACAGTCTGCTTGGGTTGGTCGATCTGGTAGTATTCGCCGAAAGTTTGCCAGCTCGGCTTGAAGACCTGGATCAGCAGCTTGCCTTGAGGCACCCCGGGAAACGAGGTGTAGCCGTGATTGTCCGTTTTCAAGTCCAACTCGACTTTCTGGTGCTTGTGGAGGAGGAAGAGGAGCGCTTTTTTTTCTTGAAACCGCAGGTAGACGCTGGCATTGGTGACGGGCCGGCCGCTGGCTTGATCGACGACTCGGATGGTGAGATTGGTCGTCTCCGGCGCCGACTGCTTGCCCTTGGGCGCGCCTTTGGGCGAAGGGGACTGGCGACTGGCGCATACGGGAAGCGCCAAGGCGCAGGCCAGCAAGGCTGCGGCCCCTACCTTGCGGAGATGAGGGTGGAGGGAGGTCATGGCAAGTCATCCTGGCGCAAGTGCTTCGCGCGAGCCTTCTTCGGCGGTCCTGGGTTCTCGGGCCGAGCGGGGACGAGCGGCATCTCGTCGCGCACGTACTGCTCGAGGCGATTTCTCATGCGCTGATAATCCGACGTCGTCACCACACAGTCCAGCCGCGAGGGCAGATCGCGCTCGATCTCGCGTTCGGCGGCGGCCACCCGATCCCGGGTGAGCGGATGAGTGGCAAACGCCTTGGCGATCACTCCACGATGCCCCTTTTCGAGCTTCCTGGCCCGCTCGAAGAAATCGATAAAGCCCTCTGGATCGTAGCCGGTTTCATAGAGGTACTGCAACCCCAGCGAGTCCGCCCGCCGCTCGGCAGAGCGGCTGAAGGCGGTCAGAGCGAGCGGTCCGGCGAGCCCTTCCTCCAGGGTGAACGCTTCCGGGCCAACAAACATGAGGACGGGCAGGGAAGCCCAATCCCAAATTCGTTCCTCGGTCATCTTTCGCGTGGCGTCACGCGCGGCGATATGAGCGACTTCGTGAGCGATCACGCCAGCCAGTTCGGCTTCCGTACGCGTTTGAAGAATCAGGCCCGTGGTCAGGAACAGGTAGCCGCCCGGCAAGCCAAAAGCGTCGACTTCTCGCGAGGAGAGCAGGCGAACGCGCACGGGAATCCTGACATCGGAATGGCGGGCAATCCGATTGGTCAGGCGGACGACGTAGGCCCGGGTTTCGGGATCGTTGTAGGGGGTGGAAAGATCTTCAATCTCTTCCGCTATTTGCCGGCCGATCTCGAAAGCACGGGGATAGCCGTACAGATCCACGCCGTCCGGCACCAGGTTTCGGTCGCCGATCCTGGCGGGATCGTCCAACGGATTCTTTTTCTGTCCGGCCAGCGCCCTCGCCGGAGACAGAACGAGGAAGGAAATGGCGAAAGAAATCAGGATGCGGACCATGCCTTGCCTCACTCCCATTGGCAGGCCCCCTACGCGATTTGACAGCAAACGGCGCCTAGAATAGTGTCAAGCCTCGGTCGGGCCCGTCATTTCTCTAGAAGCTGTTGCAAGACCTCGGTTGGGCGGTCTTCAGGGGCTGAAGCCCCTTTTTTTCGCCCGCTTTTTGTCGGAGCTGAAGCTCCGACCCCCGAAGACGGGGGTTTTGCAGCAGCTTCTAGTCATATACCCGCCGGCATATTTCTTCAACAGCATGACCTCTTGACCTTTTGCAGCGTCGCTCCAGGAGGGCAGCATGGGCTTTGCGACCGATGCCATTCATGAGGGCCAGGAGCCCGATCCGGCTACCGGCGCCATCGTTCCCCCGATCTACCAGACCTCTACCTACGTGCAGGAAGAGCTGGAGAAGACCAAGGGATACGACTACGCGCGGACAACCCACCCCAATCGCCAGGGGCTCGAGCGCTGCCTGGCGAAACTCGAAGGCGGAACGGCAGCCTACGCGTTCGCTTCGGGGATGGCGGCGATCGATGCGATTTTCCGGCTGCTGCGGCCCGGCGACCACCTCATCGTCTCCCGCGCCGTCTATGGGGGCGTCTATCGCCTGCTCACGAAGCTCTTGGGGGAATTTGGGTTGGCGTTCGATTTTGTGGATACGTCCGACCTTGCGGCTGTCGCCCAGGCGGTGCGGCCGGCGACGCGCATGCTCTACGTGGAAACGCCCACCAACCCCACCATGATTCTGACCGATCTCGCAGCCGCGGCGCGGTTGGCGCACGACCGTGGCGTTCGTCTGGCGGTCGACAACACCTTCCTCAGCCCCTATTGCCAGCAACCGATTGCTTTTGGGGCCGATATCGTCGTGCATTCGATGACCAAGTACCTGAACGGCCATAGCGATTCGGTGGGAGGCGCAGTGATCCTGACGCGGCCGGAGGACGCCGAACGCATCTACTTCTTACAGCGATCGGTTGGCGCCGTTCTGGGGCCGATGGACTGCTGGCTGACTGCCCGCGGAATCAAAACGCTTGCCGTCCGCATGGAGCAGCATAACCGTAACGGAATGGCCGTCGCCCAGTATCTGGAGGCGCATCGGAAAGTACGGAAAGTTCATTATCCGGGCCTGGCGTCGCATCCCCAGCACGAGTTGGCAGCTCGGCAGCAGCGGAGCTTCGGGGCGATGCTCTCGTTCGACCTCGGCTCTCTCGAAGCGGCGCGCCGGCTGCTGAATCACGTTCGCCTATGCTCTCTGGCGGAGAGCCTGGGCGGAGTGGAAACGCTCATCTCCCATCCCGGTCTGATGACGCATGCGTCGATGCCCGCCGAAGTCCGCGAGAAGATTGGAATTACGGAAGGACTGGTTCGCCTCTCGGTGGGGATCGAGGATGCGGAGGATCTGATCGCCGATCTCGACCAGGCACTCGCCCACGTGTGACCGGTACCCGGACGACGTCACGGTTGTGGGGGGCGGGCAGCGAGGGCGCTCGGGGCGACGAGTTTGCCTCTGCGAATGCGAAACTCGCCGTCGCGCCAGCGCAGGCGCCGCTGGAAGAAACTGGCAAGCCAGAGGAAGAACGCCAGGATGTCCCAGAGGGGGATGAGCGGGAGCTTTTGCATCACGGCGTGCTGCTCGAGCCCTCGAACTCCGATTTCCCACGCCACTGCGATTCGAAGAACGGCGTAAGCGCCGAGGAAAGCCAAGGCCGTCCATGCCGTGGGCCTCGCGGCGACGGCCAGGAGCGACCACGGCAGCGCTTCGGTGAATACCAGCCCCAGATGCCCCCACGGCCGCATGTGGCGCATCACGGTGAGCCAGCGCAGCCGCTTGGCCCACAGATCGCCCAGAGAGCGATAGTCGGCCACCACAAAAATGGTGTAGGGCAGCAATTCGACCCGGTACCCCTGTTTGGCCATTAGCCGGCCCACGAGCAGGTCGTCTGCCGGGCGGTCTTGCAAGGCGGTGTATCCGCCAAACTCGTCGAGAAGGGAGCGGCGCGCGGCGATGGTCTGGCCAAGAGCGAATTTGACGCCGTCGAGCGCCCGGGCTACTAAGAGGCCGGGGTAGAAATCGGAGATCATGCCCACCGTCTGTAAGCGATCCGCCAAGGATTTCTCTTCGATAGCCGCGTAGAGGCAAGTGACCGCTCCCACACGAGGATCGGCGAGAGGAGCGACGACGTTGCGGAGGTAGTCGGGAAGCACGCGCACATCGCTATCGCTGATCACCACGATTTCGTGGCTGGCCTCGGCCGTGAGGCGGATGAGCTTGGCTACTTTGTCGTTGGGGGCGCCGCTCGCATCTTGCGAGATGACGCGAATACGCCGGGCCTGGAAGTCGTTGAGAAGCCGCTCGAGCACCTGCCCTACCCGGTTGTCGCCCGTTGCCACGCAGAACAAGATCTCGTAATCGGGGTAGTCCTGGCGGCAGAAACTCGCGAAGTTCTCGTAGGCCTCCGGATCAAGGCCGCGCACGGGTTTCAAGATGCTAACAGGAGGGAGGAAAGCGGATTCCAACGGGGCATGAGGGCCGGCGCCGTTCGCGAGGTCCGGTCTTCGCACCCCTGTGGGGATCACGGACGGGGAACCGGGCTCCCCGCGTCGGGACGAACGGCGGCCGAAAAATTGGCGAGAACTCCAAAGGGCGAGCAGATTGTAGATAAGCGGGAGCGCCGCGAGCACCAAGATCACGTCAGCCGCTATTCTCGGGATCATGGACCTCCATGGATTGAAGAGCCTTAACGGTGAGGGCCACACAGACTCTAAAGCCTGTGCTACCGCGGCCGAGGCGGCGCTGCGCCGAAAAGTCTGCCAGGAAAGCACGAATTTACGACCGCGTGTCACGGAGAGACCCGTGTGGGTTGCGATGTGGCCGCACGGGGAGAGGATAGCAGTTAATGGGGCGCGGGGGAGGGGGGAAGGATGCCGGGTGGAGTTGGAACCAGCGGTAGGGGCATCCGCTTCTCGAGGAATCCACTCGGGGGAGGGGCGGGGAAGGGAGCTGAGGTGCATCGGTCTCGCACCGGCAAGCATCTCACGCAGCAGCACGGCCGGGGTAATGTGGTCGGGTGGACCGAAACCCGGAGCCGGTTTTGGGGTTCTATTCACTTTGGGCGGATGCCGGTCGGGCGGCCGGCGACAGGGGAGATACATGCGGATCGCCGTGCTCGGGGGCGATGGGTACTGCGGCTGGGCCACCACCCTCTATCTTTCGGGAAAGAACCACCAACTCGCCATCATCGACAGCCTCGTCCGACGGGAATGGGACCAGGAACTGGGTGCGCAAACCCTGACCCCGATTCGCCCGCTGGCGCAGCGCCTCGATGTCTGGCGCAGCGTGAGCGGTCAGTCCATCGATTTCTTTCCGGGAGACGTGACGGATTACGAGTTCCTCTCGGCGGCGCTCGGGGCCTTCCAGCCCGATGCCGTCGTCCATTTCGCCGAGCAGCGGTCGGCGCCCTACTCGATGATCGACCGCGAGCACGCGGTCTTCACACAAACCAACAACCTCGTGGGAACGCTGAATCTGCTCTTTGCCCTGCGGGAGGGATGTCCCGATTGCCATCTGGTGAAATTGGGGACGATGGGGGAGTACGGCACTCCGAATATCGACATCGAAGAGGGTTACATTGACATCGAGCATCACGGGCGGCGAGACGTGCTGCCATTTCCCAAGCAGCCGGGATCTTTCTACCACCTATCGAAAGTCCACGACAGCCACAACATCGCTTTTGCCTGCAAGACCTGGGGTCTGCGGGCCACGGACCTCAATCAAGGAATCGTCTACGGAACCGTGACCGACGAGGTGGGGCTCGACGAGGGGCTGGTGAATCGGTTCGACTACGACCAGGTGTTCGGGACAGTGCTGAACCGATTCTGCGCGCAGGCGGCGGTCGGCTATCCACTGACGGTGTATGGCCAGGGCGGGCAGACGCGCGGGTTTCTGGACTTGCGGGACACCGTGCGCTGCATCGAACTCGCCTGCCTTCATCCGGCCGGGCCGGGGGAATTCCGCGTTTTCAATCAGTTCACCGAGCAGTTTTCGGTGCTGGAACTGGCGGGCATGGTCCAGGCGGCAGGCAGGAAGCTGGGTCTCGAGGTGAGCGTCAGCCATCTGCCCGACCCGCGCGTGGAAGCCGAGAAGCACTACTACAACGCCAAGCACTCCGGAATGGTCGAGCTGGGCCTCGAACCCCATTTGCTTTCCGAGGCGCTGCTGGATTCGCTCATGAGCGTGGCAATCCGGTACCGCGACCGGATCGACGCGGCGCAATTTCAACCACTCGTGAACTGGCGCCGGGCATCGAATCCCTTGGCCCTTCGGCGCGTGCGGCGGGTTCGGGGGCAGGCGAAGTCGATTCAGCAGCCTTCGCGCAAGGGGAAGAACGGGAGAGCGACCACCTCCCCGGCAGTGGCTCAGTTGGCTCCGGCAGCGGAGGCTGATTTGCCTGGCAGCTAGACGCCAGCGGTGACGACGTTGGATCTCTGCCGATGCTGACTATCGCCTCGGACCAGTTCCTGCCGGAAGCGCAGATGCCGGAGCCGCGTCAACTCGATTAGCGGCCGCCACGTCGCCTGTACCAAATGGTGCTTGATAAGCAGGCGCCAGAAGCGATTGGAACGTTTGTAAAGGTACGATCCGGCCAGGTAAGCGGGGACGGCCCGCCAGTCCGCCGGCCGGCGTCGCCAGATCGAGGCATGGGAAAAGAGACGCTGATACATCCACGCGTAGCCTCGCTCGAGTTCCTCCGGGGACATGTGCTTGGGGCGAAACACGGCATGGGCGGTGTCGTAGAGAGCCCAATCGCGGTGCAGCAAACGCCCCTCCGCCTCCATTTGCCGGAACAGCGGGGTCGCCGGATACGGGGTAAGGATGTGGAAGGTGGCGCACTCGAGATGATTCTCCTCGATCCATTGAGCGGTCGCGGAGAAGACGTCCCTGCGGTCATGATCGAATCCGAGCACGAAGGAGCCGTTCACCTGGATGCCGCGATCGTGCAAGAGGCGCACCCGTCGCGCATAATCGGCCGCCTTCGGTGTTTTCTTCCTCGCGTCAGCAAGGTTCTGGTCTGTGAGCGATTCGAATCCCACGAAGACTCCGGTGCACCCACTGAGCGCCATGCAGCGGACCAATGAGGGGTCATCGGTCACGTCGATGGAGACGGCCGCGCTCCAAATTTTCTCGAGCGGCCGAAGCGCCTCGCACAACGACCGCAGGTATCCGCGGTTGGATCCCAGATTGTTGTCGACGAAGACGGCGTAAGGCTGGCCATCAGCCAGAAATTCCTCGACGATCTGCCGAGGCTCCCGCATCCGGTACGGCATCCGAAGGCCCTCGGTCGCCAGATAGCAAAAGCCGCAGCGGTTGTGGCAGCCGCGGGTGGCAATCACGCCGGTGGTGGTGAGAAAGCTCTTCCGGGGGAGAATCGACCGCTTGGGGGGCGGGTCTTGGCGGTAGTCGCTCTCGTAGGTGGCTACGTACTTCGCCCGCAACGAGGCCGACTCGACATCCGCCAGGATCCTCGGCCAAAGCGGCACGCCATCGCCTACGGCAAGGGCATCGGCGTGAGGCTCACATTCTTCGGGACACGATAAGACGTGCAGTCCGCCCAACACGACCTTGCTGCCGCGGCTTCGGTACCAATGCGCAAGCTCGAAAGCGCGCTTGGCGAAGGTCAAATGGACCGTGATTCCCACCACTTCGGGCATGGGCACAAAGGGCGGACGCCCATCGAGCAGGTTTTCGTCCCAATAACGGAGCTCCCAATGCGCGGGAGTCGTCGCCGCGAGGCTGGTGAGCGCGAGCGTTGGCGTAAGCACGTGCTTCCCAAAGCTGGCGTGCGGATCTTTTGGGTAGAAGGGGTTGATAAGGAGGGCGTAGCGCGGCTTTATCCGGTCGGTTGCGACGGCGGGATCGAGGAAGGGAGGCCGGGTCATTTCCGGCGGGGCCCACCGGCGGCGTGGAGTTTCGAGCCAGGGTGGAGCAGGGTGTGCCATGGCCAGACTTTGCTACATAAAGTACTTTACGTCAAGGAGGACGGATCCGCGGGTTTCCAGCCCGCTGGGTGGCGGGCAGGCTCAACGACCCCATCGAGCGGGAGGCGGAAGCGTGGGACTGACCCATAACGCGAACTGTGGGGCGAGCGCCGTGGTAGAGAGCCTCGCCCTGCGGGACTGTGGCATGGTCTTTCGAGTTCTGGAATGCGCAGAGGCTGAAGAGTCTGTGTGGCAACTGGCGGATGCAGCCCTCAGCGGCTAAAGCCGCGTTGATGGGCATAGACTTTCGGCACGGCTGATCCCGAAGCTTCGGGACGTGCCCTTTCGTAAAACCTGGGTTACCACACAGACTCTGAAGCCTGTGCTACGCGGGCGCTGGGCCAGCTTTGGGGCCTACACGCGAAATCTCAGGCTACCGGGATAGCGATTCCTCGATCCATTCGAGATAGGCGCGGGAACCCGCAACGATGGGGAGGGCGATGATTTCCGGCGTCTCGTAGCTGTGCAACTCCTTCACGCGGCGCTCGAGACGGCGAAACAGCTTGGTGGAAGTCTTGGCGACGAGGAGCGCCTCGCGCGCCCGCTCCACTTTCCCTTTCCACCAGTACACCGACCGAACCCCGCCCGCGGCAATCGTGACACAGGCTGCCAAGCGCTCCTCTACCAACTTCCGGGCGATGCGACTCGCTTCCCGCTCCGTTGCGCACGTCAAGAGCACCACCAGCTTCCCCGTCATCATTCTCCCGCCTCTCTCTCGTCGGTTACTTCTTCGCACCATCTGGCTTCGCGGAGCATCGCGCCCGCAAGCGGCTCGCTATAAAATGGCGGCCGTGGATCGGGGGCCCATGTTGGCAGCAGAGCCGAAGCGGCGCCAAAAACTACTCTACGCGGCGCTGTCCCTGGTGTTTGCCACTTTGGCGTTCGATAGCGTCTTCGGCACTCACGGACTGATTTCCGCCTACCGTATGAGACTCCAGCTCCGGGAGCGCCAGCAACGGATCGGGCAGCTCGAGCAGCAGAACCGTGAATACACTCAGCAGGTTCAAGAACTCAAGACCGATCCCGCCGCAGTCGAGCGCGTGGCACACCAACACATGGGCTTGGTGAAGCCGGGCCAACTGGTTTTCCAACTGCCGCCGGCGTCCAAGCAAACTCCGCCGGGACCCTCTTCTTCTCACTAGAAGCTAATTCAAAACCCCTTCCGGGACCCCTTCAGGGGCTGAAGCCCCCGATTTTAACCGTCTTTACGGCACGGCTGAAGCCGTGCCCTCCTGCGGCGGGAGTCTTGAAATGGCCTCTAACATCAAATCGCCGCATCACTCGCTCGCGGGGGCGGGCACGCCCACTAATTTCCTCAGCCATTCCCGAACCTCGGCCCCGCGTCCCTTCAATCGGGTTCGTCCGAGCGACAAGAGCAACATGGCGAGGAAAATCGCCACGAGCCCAGCCGAAGCCGCGGGCAGGGATGTGCCGCGTTTGGGCAAGATGGAGAACCGGCCGTAGACAAACTCGATATGCACCCAATAGACGAGAAGGGAAGTTGTACCCATCTGGGCGAGGGGACTGAAGCCGTGGAGGCGCGACCCGAGGAAGCGCCGCGGCAGAATTTTCGGCATCCAGAGGCACCAGGGATAGGCCAGGCCGAGAATCACCAATAACACGCCAATCCGCGCGAGAAGGAAATTCGGGCTGGTGTGCCAGAAGTCCTCCACCGGATAGACCCGCATGGGAAGCGAGGCCAGCCACAGGGCGAGTCCGAACAGGGCCGCGCCCGACACTGCCAGGCCGAAATGAGTCCATCCGGGCCGCTCGCGCGCCAGGGGCGTGAAAAGGATCATGCCGATTGCCAGCCCGGCGAAGGCGAAAGCCGCCCAGGGGAAGAGCGGAAAGAGCCAGGGTTGCGGCTTGCCGTAGATATGAACGCCGTTGATGTAAGTCTCGAGGTACCACGGCAGCCAGCGTGGCTGCCACGTAGTCCAAAGGAGCGGAGCGAGCAGGCCAACGGCCGCGGCGGCGCCCGCCGCGGCGAACGCGGTCCGCCTCCGTGTTCCCGCCAACCAGAAAAGCACTCCCAACAGCGCGATCGAGACGCCAATCTCGTTCAGAATGTCCACGCGAAGCAGATCCGTCCACGGCGACCAGGGCTGTCCGAGCGCCCATTCCTGCACGCGGAAGAGCAGGCCCAGCCCCAGAATTTCGCCACCGCGCCGAATCGTCTGCCAGGCGATAAGCCCACGGGGCATCTCCCGGCGCAGCTTGCGATCGATGACCAGGGCGACGGCGATGCCGGCCAGGAATAGGAAAAGCGGCGCGGGCAGAGTCCCGATGAGTTGGGACCAGCGGAAGAAGCTCCCAGAACGGGCGGCAGGGCTCAGCCAGGAGTCGTAGCAATGCGTTTGGAACATCAGCAGGCAAGCGAGACCGCGCATCCAGTCGATGTGTGTCAGACGCTGCTTGGCGCTCGCCACCACCACTCGCCGCCTCCCAAGGATCGGGGCTCCCATCTTACGATGGGAGCGGCACGGCTCGCCCCCGGTTTCGGGCCGGCCCGCCGAGGTGAGACTATGAGGCTGCTGTGAGCGGAACACGCACGATCTCGATCGCAGGCGCGTTGGGGTTATGGGCCGCGCTAGGGCTGACAATCACGTTGTTGGGTTTGCGCCTGGGTTACGGGGGCGAGCGATACGCGGTTGCGTTGCTGGTCCTCCTCTTGTTGCTTGCCGGACAGATCCTGCACGGGTCGCAAAGCTTCCGGGCTTGGGTTGTCGCCCCGCTCCGCCACGCGTCTTTGCCGCTCCTGTCCCTGCTGCCGGGCGTGTTGTATCTCGTTTACTTGCTGGGAACCCGGGAATTCTCTTGGGTGCGGCTCGGAGGAGGGATTGCGTGGGCGGGGTTACCGGCTCTCGTGGCTTACTCCGCCCGCGGGCGCCGAGCCGGCGTGTGGCAGGACTATGCCGTGCTCGTTGTGCTGTGGATGCCAATCGAGTTTGGGTGGGGGCGCCTTTTGTTCCCTTATCCCTCCGAGGCGACTCACACGCTCGAGATTCTTCTGGCGCTCAATGCCGGTATCGTCGCCTTCCTCGGCATCCGGCGGCTCGAAGGCATCGGCTATACGATCGGCTGGGGCAAGGGTTTCGGCGCGGTGGTAGCGCTGAGTTTCGCGGCGTTCGCGGCGATCGCGATTCCGCTCGGATTGTGGATGCACTTCATTCGCTGGGCGCCGTCGCTCGGGAGATTGCGCTCGCTGCCCCTTTCGGCTCTGGGCATCCTGGTTTTCACCGCGTGGCCGGAGGAGTTTCTCTTCCGCGGCTTATTGCAGAACCTGCTTTCGAAAAGCCTCGGAAACGAGCTTGCGGGCTGGATTCTGGCTTCGGCGCTCTTTGGCCTTTCCCATATCGTGCATGGTTTCCCCAATTGGGGGTACGTGCTGTTGGCATCGATTGCGGGGCTTTTCTACGGCATGGCGTGGCGAAAGACGAAGTCGATGACCGCTTCCTCGTTGGTGCACGCGCTGGTCGATACCGTTTGGCACACCCTTTTCTGACGGCCCCGGCTCATTCCCCGCACATCCAGCCGGAAGGGGAAGGACTTGGGTCGTTTGCACAATCAGCACGCAAGGATGGCTGTGCCACCTGGCTTTTTCCGCGACCGGCCAGACGCAAGCGGCGACGACATTGGATCTATGCCGATGCTGACTATCGCCTCGGGCCGGCTCCTGCCGGAAGCGCAGATGCCGGAGCCGCGTCGACTCGACCAGTGGCCGCCACGTCGCCTGTACCAGATGGTGCTAGATGAACAGCCTCGAGAAGCGATTGGAACGTTTGTAAAGGTACGATCCGGCCAAATAAGCGAGGACGGCTCGCCAATCCGCCGGCCGGCGTCGCCAGATCGAGGCATCGGAAAAAAGACGCTCGTACATCCACTCTCCATTACGGCCAGCAACGCCCGCACGTGCTCGGCGTCAAGTCCCGGCCCCACCGGCAGACTCCGCCCATTCCCGAGCCGCGCTTCCACGCGCGAGTCGCCCGCCGCCCCGGACGCCATCGGCATCGGCGCCGGCAGCTTCACCTGGGCTGGTTAACGGTCACGGGTCGGGTCAGGCCGGGGGCCCTCGGGCGCCTCGTCGCGGCGGTCGTGTTCAGTTGTGCTTGCTGATGTTGGCGGGGAAGAATGGGACGAACCGGACTTGCGAGGCCGGATAGCCGTTGCGGGCTGCAAGGTCGAGCGGATGCCGGGTCATGGCGCGGCACACGCTCATGACGGCGTTCATTGCGTCGGGGCGGTTGTCCACGACGGTCAACTTTGAGAGGCCCCGCGCCCTCAAGTAGCCGACGAGGCTCTCGACCTCAAAGAACCTCCCCCAGGCGTAGGCTTCGGGATACGGAACCCGTGCCCGGGCGTCCCGAGATGCCCCCGCGCCTCCGGTCCCGCCGCTGTTGACGTCGTACCGCGTGCTCTGCTGCAACAGCGACACCGCCGCCCGGGCCCGCGATATCCTCCACTCCATGCTTGTCTTCGTGCCGGCGTTCAGAGCTAGGAAGACGGCGTCGCTCCAGCACTGGCTCCGCGCTTCGTCGTTTGCGGCCCGATCGCCGCGGGTGTCCCCCACTGCAGCGATCATTTTGGCGTCGACTAACAGATGCTGGTATTCGTACACCGTTGTCGCGACCGCATTTAGCAGCGCGACCAGCCTCTTGGAGGGGGCCAGTAAAATGCCAGGGTGACAGGGAAATAGCCGTTCCCCGTCTCGGTGATCCTCGTGCGGTACTCGGTTCCATCCGGAATGAGCAGGAGGGTGACCCTCATAGGGGGGAGCTCCGAGCCGTAGAGGTACTGGACAACCCTGTACGCCCGCTCGAGGGCGAGGTCCCAATCGACCGCGGTGTGGAACCTGTTCCCGGTGCGCTCTGCCTCCCGCCTGATCCTCCTGTTTTTCCTCGCCGCGCGCCAGGCGGTCCATAGCGGGACCACGGAAGGAACGGCCACCACACGCCACTGCCAGCTTGCCGCGGCGCCGGAGGCAATGACGGCTGTCGGCTTCTCGCGCAGGGGCGCGCCTCCGTTCAACACCGTGGTCGAGGCAACGGAGTACGCTGGGCGGGAGTGGAGCAGCCCGACTCCCCAGGTCTGCGCGTTGGGTGCCCGCATCACCTCTCGGGGGACGTCATACCGGAAGCGGCCTGCGCAGGCCGCGAGGCTCGCCGAGGCGAGCGCGAGCCCGGCGGCCATGCGCAGGGAGGGCCTTTCCCCGGTAACGGGGCGGGGTCTCATCGCTTGGTCCATGCGGTCACTCTAGCAAGCCTATAAGCCCCATGGCCAAGGCGTGCTGGCCTTTGGAGGCTACTGTATGCACGGGTGGCAGGGGGGTGGCTGGTACATCCACGTTGCGGTCGATCTCGCGTAGGTCGTGCCCTAGTACTCGGCGTTGTCAGTGGCCGAAACTGTGCCGGCATTTGTGACCTGAACCTGCGGCTCGACCTGGACGTAAACGTCGACGCTTGAGTATCCGCTGAACTGTTGGAGCCAGTCATGGAGGCCCGTTGGGTCCTGAGCGTAAAGGCTGTTGCCCTGAACCGCATACCCGAAGGTCTGCTGGCCGAGCGAGGCTCCTGTGTTAGCGTCGATCACGGAGACGGTGAAGTTACCGCTCGTTGAATAAATCGTTGCGTTCGAAAGTCCCATATTGACGAGCGACTGGGTTGTATCGAGGCTGGCTAGGTCGGCTCCCGAAGTGGGATCGCTTACCTTAATCAAGAGTGTGGCGAAAGGCGAAGTCGATGACCGCCGGCTGCCTGGTACACGCGTTGGTCGATACCGTTTGGCACACCCTTTTCTGACGGCCCCGCCTCGTTCCCCGTGCATCCCGCTTCAGGGGCGGCGCATCTCACCCGCCGGTGTCGACTCTCCCGCATCGGCGAAAGGCCAATCCCTCATGCGCATTATTATCCTGCCAGTCCCTGCGGCTGTTGCTCTTCTCCTCTTCTGTTTTCCGAACGCGGCCTCGCTTCGCGCACAGACGGCTGCGACATCCGCTGCGCTTTCCGGAGCGATCGCCGGCCCTTCGGGCCCCGTGCCCTACGCTACGGTGACGGCCACGAATTCCGCGACGGGCAAATCCGCCCAGGCGCAAACGGACACTTCCGGCCATTACCGGTTGTCGAGTCTGGCGCCGGGAACGTATGAAGTTTCCATCGTCGCCACTGGATTTACGGCGCAGACCAGCACGGTGACCCTTGCTTCTGGCGCCACGCAAGCCCTGGATTTCAAGCTCACGCCGGCGCTCTCGCTGTCCTCACTGGGCTTCTCGACTTCCGAGACGCAAGGAAGCGCGAAGGAGCAGGCGCTGCTGAACCGGCGCTCCCATATGCTCCAAATCCACCAGAAACTCGGCGTAATCACCTTCTTTCCGTTGCTCGCCACCGTGGCGACATCCTTCCCCGCGCATGGGCGGAAAAGCACCGGCGCGGCTCGCGATCTGCATATCGGCTTGGGATCCGCGACGGCGGGTTTGTACTTCGCCACCGCCTACTACGCCATTTTCGCGCCCAAACCGCCGGGACTGAAGCGCAGCGGCCCCACGCGCTTCCACGTGGCGATGGCCTGGATTCACGGTCCGGGGATGATTCTCACGCCGATCCTCGGCGCGATGGCAGAGTCGCAGCTCAACCAGGGCGAAAGGCTGCACGGAGCGGCCAAGTACCACGGTGACGTGGCTTTGGTCACCGCGGTGGCCTATGGTTTGGCGCTGCTCTCGGAGACGAAACCGGGTTGGATTCCCGGACTCGGACACCACGTTGCCGCGCTCTTTCCCTTCCATCATCATCCTGCAGTCCTTAGCGACGCGCGAAGGAAGCCGCTCGCGGGAGACCTGGACAAGCAGAGCGGCCCGGGCGCCCTCGCGCCGGCGGCCGGCAGCGGAGGCTTGCTGCCATGAGATGCCATGTGGCGAGATTCGCGAACCGAAAATGGTTGTGGCTCGCTTTGCTGGTGGTGTGTCCCGGCTTCGCCCAGGCGCAAACCACCTGGGTTCTCAAGCAATCGACACTTACCTATCACGTTACCCACCCACTGCATCAAGTCGCCGGGGTGAGCCGCGGCGCGCGGGGCAAAGGGCTTTGCAACAGCGGAGTCTGCTCGTTTCTGATTGCGGCGCCCGTGAAATCGTTCGATTCGGGTGATACCAACCGCGATCTTCACATGCTCCAAATCACCCGGGGAGCCGAATTCCCGATGATCGTCGTCCGCACGGAGGTGCCCGAATCCGCTCTCGATTCTTCTTCACTCCGCGCCAATCTCGAAGTGCAGTTCGCCGGGCAGACCGCACTTTTCAAGCAGGTTCCCTTCGAGCTTGCCGTCCATGGAGACCAAGTGCGCCTGACGGGAACGATTCCGGCTACCTGCAGCGATTTCAAAATCACGCCGCCGGAACTCCTCTTCGTGCCCATCAAGAATCAGATTCCGATCAGCGCGGACATGACTTGGGAGAAGCAGAAGTAGCGGCGGCACACGGCTCGTTGTAACGGCAGTTTCCGATCGGCCTGCTGCGGTTTCCTGTCAGGTTCAGCGGTCCGTCTTTTCCGTGGATTCTGTCTTTCCGAGAGTCTCGGGGAGGGGCGTTGGCCAGCCGCTCTCGGGGCGCATCTCGGCGAGATCGGAAACCAAGTTTGCCGCCCAGCGATAGATGTTGTGCTCCCTGACGAGGCGCCGCAATCGCTGCATGCGCGCCTGGCGTTCCTCAGGAATCATTTCGAGGGCCATGCGGACGGCTTCGGCGAGCTGGTCGGTATCGTAGGGGTTGACGATGAGGGCGTCGCGAAGTTCGCGGGCGGCGCCGGTGAAGCGGCTGAGGATCAAGACTCCCTGCTCATCGTCGCGCGCGGCCACAAACTCCTTGGCGACCAGATTCATGCCGTCGTCGAGCGAGGTAACCATGCACAAATCGGCAGCCTTGTAGTAGACGTCGATCTCCTCATGCGAATACTGCGAGCCGAAAAGGAGGATGGGTGTCCAGTCGGGCGCCGCGAAACGGTGGTTGATGCGGTCGGCCTCGGCTTGCACTTCGGTCATGAGTTCTTGATAGCGCGGGATGCGAGTGCGGCTGGGCGCGGCGATTTGGACGAACGTGAACTGCCGGTGATAGAGCGGGTATTTATCGAGGAAGCGCTCGATGGCCCGGAAACGCTCGGGGATGCCCTTGGTGTAATCGACGCGGTCCACGCCAACGCCCAGGAAGAGCGCCTGGATGCCTAGGCTCTTGAGGAACGCGTCGCGGTCGAATGGGGCCGCCGGCGAGGGCTTCCCGGGCGCGCCGGTGAAGGCGACGCTGATGGGGTAGCGGCGGACGAGCGTGCGATGACCGCCGCGGCTGACGGCAAAATGATCCCAATCGATGCGCGACTCGAGGGCGGAATCGACCGATTCGACGAAGCGGTTGCAGTGCGATTGGATGTGGAAACCAACGAGATCGGCGCCGAGAAGACCCTCGAGAAGTTCCCGCTGCCACGGGCAGATGCCGAAGGCTTGGGGATTGGGCCAGGGGATGTGCCAGAAAATGGCGACGCGGGCGTCGGGCCGTTCCGATTTGATCAGGAGCGGGAGCAGTGCGAAGTGATAATCCTGAACGAGGACAACGGGGCTTTCGGCTCCCTTCATTTCCTCGAGGGCCGCCTGGGCAAATTTCTGGTTGACCGATTTGTAGGATTCCCAATCCGTGGTGCGGAAAATCGGCCGGGTGTGAGCGATATGGCAGAGCGGCCATAGCCCTTCGTTGGCGAAGCCAAAGTAATAACCGTCCTCCTCCTCGGCAGACAGCCATACGCGGCGGAGTGTGTAACGGGGGTCGCGCGGCGGAACGCGCAGACGATCGCGTTCATCCACGGTTTCGCGATCGGCGTCGCCCGAACCCTGAGCGATCCAGGTGCCGTCGCAGGCGAGGAGAACGGGCTCGAGGGCGGTGACGAGGCCGCTTGGAGGCACAACGACCTGGAGCGATTTGCCGTCGCGAACGTGGGAATAGGGCTCGCGATTGGAAATCACGAATAAAGGGCTGCCGCGAAGTTTGCTGCGGACGTGAATCCGGAGCCGCTCCGCCGTCCAGAGGGCCTGTGCGGAGGCCCGCAGATGTGCCTCCTCTTGGGCGGAGGCGCGCGCCGCGGAGAGGGTCTTGGCAATATGCTCGACTTCCTTGGCCAGTGGCTGAAAGAAGTCGTCTCGCGGGAAGGGCGAGGCGGCGAGGCCCGCGCCTTTAGGCATCTCGCGGAGCCATTGAGCCATGCGCGCAAGCGGTTGCGTGAAACGCCAGCGAATGAGGAGAAAGGTGATGAGGGCGATGAGAAGACCTTCGATCAGAAGAACATAGAGGGCGTTGCGCCAGTCACGGGCCGCGGTGGCATCGATATAGCTGGAGTCGTAGAACAGGCAAACGGCGCCAACCGTAGAAGGGCCGCTGTGAAGGGGGAGAGCGTAAAGAAAGAGGGAATTCCGCCCCAACTTGAGGAATTCGCTCGAGCCCGCGTTGCTGCCGATAGAGCGAAGAACGACAGAGGGGGTGCGATTCAATACCTGGAATAGGCCGGGAGTGCCCGTAAGCGGATTGCCCTGATCGTCGTAAACCGCGATGCCGAACATGCCGGCGCGAGTCTCCACGAGGGAAAGGAGGTTTTGCAGGTCGGTGCTCCGCCCGGGAGCGAGCAGGGCTTCGACGTGGTCTTGAAGATACGGGCCGAGCGACTCGGCCCGGGCCCTGACCTCGTGGAACAAGGCGCGGCGATCCGAGCGCGCCTCGAAAACGGCGAAGAGAAGGCCTACCGCCGCGGTAACGGCGACGAGCAAAATCACCAAGCGAAGGGTCAATCGCATAGCTTGACTCCAGGGACGATCCGCCACGGCGGACGTCGCCCCTACGACCCGGCGCGTTAGCGGCTCGAACCGCCGACGACTCCGGCCAGCGGGCTGGAGGCCGTGGCGTAGAGTTTCTTCTCGATGCGGCCGGCGAGGAATGCCTTCCGGCCGGCCTCGACCGCAGCGCGCATGGCCTCGGCCATAAGCGCGGGATCCTGGGCGCCGGCGATCGCCGTGTTCATCAAGACGCCGTCAAAGCCCAGCTCCATGGCCAGTGCCGCATCGGAGGCGGTCCCCACGCCGGCGTCGACGATGAGGGGAACTTCGGTGACTCGCTCGCGTAGAATCCGCAGATTCGTGACGTTTTGCACGCCTAACCCGGAGCCGATGGGCGCCCCGAGGGGCATCACGGCGGCGGCGCCGGCGTCTACCAGCTTGCGCGCAACGATGAGGTCGTCGTTGGTGTAGGGCAGCACGACGAAGCCTTCCGAAACCAGCGCGCGCGTCGCGGCCAGCAACTGTTCGGTCTCGGGGAAAAGCGTTTGCTGGTCGCCGATGACTTCCAGCTTCACCCAGTTCGATAGCCCCAGCTCGCGCGCCAGGCGCGCCGTGCGAATCGCGTCTTCCGCCGTATAGCAGCCTGCGGTATTCGGCAGCAAAAAGTAGCGATCTCGGTCCAGGTGATCGAGCAGCGTTTCCCCGGGCCGGTCGGCAAGCTGGATGCGGCGCAACGCGACGGTGACGATGGCGGTTCCCGAGGCTTCGATCGCCTGGGCCATGTCGCGCATCGTCCGGTACTTCCCCGTGCCCACGATCAAGCGTGAAGCGAACGGGCGGCCGGCAATAACGAGGGCATCTTCCATGGCGAACTCCTTCTTATTTGCTCGTAGCAGATGATTGTACCCCCGCCGTCGCTATCCCTCGGAAATTTCAAGTCGCAGAGCGCCTGCCAATCGCCGTGCGGCCTGGTGTCAAAAGTCGCGGGCCGCCAAGGTAGCACGAGCATCCTGCCTGTGCGGCTCGGGACGAAAAGCGCACAGCCAGGAGTGGCTGTGCTACCGGTCGCTGACGTATCACCCGGCGAAAGGCGAGGCCGCTGCGACCGGGTTCGGTCGCCCTCAGGACGCGCCGGGCTGCGGCCCGGAGGGCGCGCTGTGCCCACCGGGCAAGGCGGCGAGGGGGACTACTCGGCTTTGGGAATATCCTGCTGGGCTTGGGGTTCAGGCCGGGGATCTTCGACGCCGGCGAAGAGCTGCTGGATTTCCGCCTGGTAACGCTCTTCCACCAGGCGGCGGCGCAGCTTCAAGGTGTAGGTCAGCTCACCTTTGTCAAAAGTGAAATCGCGATCGAGGAGCAGGTAACGTTTGGGACGCTCGAACTGAGCGAGCGGCTCGGTAAGCCGGGCGATGTCGTCGCCGATCAGGCGTTGCGCCCAGGGATGTGCGGCGATCTCGGCGGGCGTGTCGAGGGGCACACGCTCCTGGCGGGCACGGCTGCGAAGGGCGTCGAAATTCGGCACGATGAGCGCGCCAACAAATTTCCGGCGGTCGCCCACGACGCAGGCGTTGAGGATGTAGGGGCTGGCCTTGAGAAGGTTTTCAATGGGTTGCGGGGCAACGAACTTTCCGCCGGCGGTTTTGATCAGGTCTTTCTTGCGGTCGGTGATGACGAGGAACCCGTCGGCGTCGAGATGACCGACGTCGCCGGTGGAGAACCAGCCGTCCGGCGAGAGCACCGCAGCGGTCGCCTCCGGCGCCTTGTAATAGCCCTTCATGACGCACGGCCCTTTCACCTGGATCTCTCCGTCCTCGGCGATGCGCACTTCGACATTCGGTATGGGACGGCCGACCGTTCCGGGCCGGCGCGCGGAAAACGTGTTGGCGGCAATGATGGGCGAGGTTTCCGTCAAGCCGTAGCCCTCGAGCACGGGAACGCCGATCGACCAGAAAAATTCGACGAGGTCGCGGCCGAGCGGAGCGCCGCCGGAATGGAAGAACCGGATGCGGCCACCGAGCCTGCGCCGGATCCTCCGGAAGACGAGGAGGCTGGCGCAATACCAAACGAGCTTGCGATTCCCGGGGAGCGGACGGCCGTACGCCCGCCAGCCGACGGCATCGCGCGCTACTCCCAGACCCCAGTCGAATAGCTTTCTCGTTTGACCCCCCAACCGTTCTCTTGCCTCCATGATCCCCGCGTACGTTTTCTCGAAAAACCGCGGAACCGCCGCCGCCACCGTGGGCCGCACTTCCATCAGGGCGTGGGGAACCTCGTCCATGCGTTCGACGTAGGCGATGCTCATGCCGCGAAATAGGGCGACGTAACCCATAATCCGTTCGTAGACGTGCGCCAGGGGGAGGAAGGAAAGGGCGACGTCGCCGCGGCGCAAGCCGACCACCCGCAGGGTGTCAAGCGCGTTCGAACTGAAATTGGCATGAGTGAGCATCACTCCCTTCGGCTGGCCGGTCGTCCCCGAGGTGTAGATAATGCTGGCCAAGTCGCCGGGCTTGACTTGCGCCGCGCGCCGCGAGTACGCGGTGATGTCCTGGGGAGTGGCGCGGCCAATCACTTCCGAATAACGCCGGATCCCAGGCGGCAGGGGTTTCCCGTAGGAGGCGACGAAGATTCTTTCGAGCGAGGGCATCCGGTCGCGACAGGACAGCAGACGGTCAACCTGTTGCGAGCCGACCACGAACGCCGTTTTCGCTTCGGAGTGATTGATCGCATGTACCAAGTTATCGGCGGATTCGTTGAAGTAGATGGGGACGGTGACTCCGCCCAAGCCGAGGATTGCCAGATCGGCGATGTGCCATTCCGGCCGGTTGGGAGAAAAGACGGCCACGCGGTCACCGGGGAAAACGCCGGCTTGCTCGAGCGCAGTCGCCAGCCCCGCGACGTTCCTCATCAGCTCCGCCGAGGAAGCGGCAAGCCAGCGGCCGCCTTCCTTGTGCAGCTGGGCGCGCGGGTTGGGGTAGCTTTCGATCGCGGCGAGAAAGCTTTGCACGATCGTGGGATAGCTCATGGCAGGCGCTCTCCCGTTCGGCGGACTCGCGTCGCAGAGTACCGCAGCTACGGCCTCTGGGGCAATTGGCTTCGAGCGGCTTTGCGCCCGGCGGCAGCCCCTCTCGAATCCACCTCCGGGCTGCGCTAAGATGGCTCTCGAACTTGCCTAGAAGGCGAGGAGGTGCCGTGGAGAAAAGCACCGCCGAAAATCCCGTCGCTCCTCGTGTGGTTCGCGCGCCGCGGGGAACCGAGCGCACCTGTAAAAGCTGGCACCAAGAAGCTGCCCTGCGCATGCTGATGAACAACCTCGATCCGGAGGTTGCCGAGCGGCCCGAGGATTTGGTCGTTTATGGCGGCGCCGGGCGGGCGGCGCGGAGCTGGAGCGCCTTCGATGCCATCGTTCGCTCGCTCCGTGCACTCGAGAACGACGAAACCCTCCTCATTCAGTCGGGCAAGCCCGTGGGCATTTTCCGCACGCACCCTTGGGCTCCGCGAGTTCTGCTCGCCAACGCTAACCTGGTGGGGCACTGGGACGATTGGCGCCACTTCGGCGAACTCGAGCGCGCGGGACTGACCATGTACGGCCAGATGACAGCGGGAAGCTGGATCTATATCGGCACGCAAGGGATTTTGCAGGGCACCTACGAAGCCTTCGCCGCCGCCGGGCGCAAGCATTTCTCCGGCGACCTCGCCGGCCGGCTCATCGTCACCGGCGGCATGGGCGGGATGGGCGGAGCCCAGCCGCTGGCGGCCACGATGAACGGCGGCGCTATGCTTTGCGTTGAAGTCGATCCCGAGCGGATCAAGCGGCGGGTGAAGTCCGGCTATTGCGACGTCATGGTCAATTCTCTGGACGAGGCTCTGCGCCTGCTCAAGAATGCGGTGCGGAAGAGAGAAGCGGCTTCGGTGGGCCTGGTGGGTAATTGCGCCGATGTGATTCCCGAGCTGGCGCGGCGCGGCGTGGTACCGGACCTCCTGACCGATCAAACCAGCGCGCACGATCCCATCCACGGTTATATCCCCCGCGGTCTTTCCCTGGAAGCGGCGGCCGAACTGCGCCGGCGCGACCCGGAGGAGTACCGGCGGCGCGCGCTCGATTCCATCGCGGAGCACGTGCGCGGGATGCTCGCGCTGCAAAAGCTCGGCGCGGCCACCTTCGATTACGGCAACAACATCCGCACGATGGCCTTCGAAGCCGGCGTCAAGAACGCCTACGATTTTCCCGGCTTCGTCCCCGCTTACATTCGCCCCCTCTTCTGCGAAGGCCGGGGACCCTTTCGCTGGGCGGCGCTTTCGGGCGAACCGGCGGATATCGATCGCACCGACCGGCTCGTTCTCGAACTCTTTCCCGAAAACGAGATTCTGACGCGCTGGATTCGCCTGGCGCGGAAGCAGGTGCGTTTCCAGGGCCTGCCGGCGCGCATCTGCTGGCTGGGCTATGGCGAGCGGGACCGCTTTGGCGTGGCGATGAACGACTTGGTGGCGCGCGGCGAGCTGCAAGCGCCCGTCGCGATCGGCCGCGACCATCTCGACACCGGCTCGGTAGCCTCGCCCTTCCGCGAAACCGAAAGCATGCGCGACGGCTCGGACGCCATCGCCGATTGGCCCTTGCTGAATGCCCTGCTCAACACCGCCAGCGGAGCAAGCTGGGTTTCGATTCACAACGGCGGGGGCGTGGGTATTGGCTACGCGCAGCACGCAGGGCAGGTGGTGGTCGCCGACGGAACCAAAGAGATGGCGGCGCGCATCGAGCGCGTCCTGACCAACGATCCCGGCATCGGAATCGCGCGCCACGCGGATGCCGGCTATCCCGAAGCGATAGGTTTTGCCCGAGCGCACGGCATCAAGATTCCTGCCGAACAGTGAAGCGGGGGCAAGTTGTCTACGTGCTTCTTCGCGACGGACTTGCACGGAGAGGTTGACCGGTATGACAAACTTCTCGCCTCGATTGTCCGGGAGCGTCCCCAGGCGGTATTCCTGGGGGGAGATCTCCTTCCCCTAACGGTCCTTCCCTCGGCGGGAGCCGGCAGGGGAAATGCGGATTTTGTGGAGACGTGCGTGAAGCCGGCGTTCCGGGGGACGCGCGCCGCCCTGGGTCCGGCGTATCCCCCGATCTTCCTCATCCTCGGTAACGACGACCCCCGTTGTCAGGAGGAGTGGTTTCAGTCGGGATCCACCGAGGGGCTCTGGCACTACGCTCACGGACGGAAGCTCGCTTTCGAGGAGTTTGCGATCTACGGGTATGCCTGCGTTCCGCCCACTCCGTTTCTCCTGAAGGATTGGGAGTGCTACGACGTATCGCGGCATGTTCCGCCCGGCTGCGTCTCCCCCGAGGAAGGTCGAAGGAGCGTGCCGGGGGACGAGAGTCGCATCAAGTGGGGGACCATCCTGCGCGATCTGGACTTGCTCGTTGGGGGAGATCCGCTCGGTCGCGCCATCTTTCTCTTTCACACCCCGCCCTACGGAACCGCGCTCGATCGCGCCGCGCTGGATGGCAGGACGTACGAGCACGTCGCCCTGGACGTGCACGTGGGAAGCCTCGCGGTGAGGCGGTTCATCGAGGAACGCCAGCCTTACTTGACCTTACACGGGCACGTGCACGAATCCACGCGCCTGACGGGCGAATGGAAAACTCGACTGGGTAAGACCGCGTGCATCAACGGCGCCCATGACGGACCGGAGCTGGCATTGGTGCGGTTCGATTTGGATTCTCCGTGGGAGGCCACGCGGGAGTTGATTTAAGTGGTTTCGGCCGCACTTTTCATCGGCAGTTCGCGGGCCGGATCCGTGACGGCGTCGATCTTCACGGCGTAGCTCGACTGCCCGGCAATCTCTTCGTCGGTGACGATATGGACATCGAGCAAGCCGTCGGTGTGGTACCCGGTCCGCAGGAAATTCATCTCCGACAGGCAGCGGCTCCAGCCATCCAGCCAGAGCAACAGGTCCGATTCCTGCGCTTTGGAGCCTTGGAAGTGCAGCAAGAGATCGATGTCGCTTGCCGGGCCGGCCGTTCCGTTCTTCGTGCTTCCAAACAGGTAGAAAGCCTTCACCCCGTACTTCCGAGGATCCATCTCGGAAGCGATCTTCCGCGCCATACGGAAGCGCCAGCGCCAGTGTTCTTCGGATCCGCGATCGATCACCTCGGCTCCCGGCTGGGGCGGGCCGACTTGCTGCAAGCGAGGTGATAGAAATCCCACTGCCTGGTCCAAGTCGGCGTTCAACAGCACCCGCAGGATGAGCCCCTTGGTCTCGAGAGGCACGTCGATCACCCGGAGGGTGTGTTCCAAATGCGAAAACTCAGGGAGCAACTCCTTCAAAACGGAGCGAGTGCGCCGCAGGAAAAGCTCGTTGAAGGCGACGGCAGGGTCATCCGGGTAGAGCGGCAGGTAGCGAATCGAAGCCTCGAAGAGGTCCTGAAAGAAATGGGTTCCGAAGGACAACTCGGGCAGGTAATTGCCGCGTTGGCGCGCTACTTCGATCAGCACCGCCGTGTTGTTGATGTCGGAGTAGGTGACCGGCACGCCGAGCGTGATGTCTCCGCGGCTCCCCCATCGGCCGGGGCCGATGAGGACAAACTGCCGTTTCGGCAGCAGGGTATTCAGCCTGCCGACCGCACGCCCCACGTCGCGCATAGCGGCCTGATCCGGGAGTTGACTGTAGCCATCGGCGTCAACGTACACGATGTGGGTGATTTCGGGCACTTTGCCATTGGAAACGAAATGGTTGGCCGAGAAGATGACCTTGTCTCGCGGCAAATTCTGCGGGATAGGGGTTGGGGCGGCGTTGGCGCCGAAGCTCTGCGGCCGGCACTGAAGGAGATAGAAGTCGTTTCCGTCGAAGGCGAACTCGATATCGACCGGCGTCCCGCCCCTGGACTGCAACGAAGCGAGCAATTCGCGAATGCAGGCGACGAAGGGGGTCTTGGCGATCAGTCCTTCGAAGGTAAAAGCCACGTCCTGCGAAGCGAAATCCGGCAATGGGCCGATCAACGGCTCGACTCGGTCACGGCTGACGATGGAGACCAAATTGCGGATTTGGGGGTACTGGGCGCCGGCATGGCGGAGAAGTTCAACGGCTTCGACCGTTTCAAAAGCGTTGGTCTCCAAGTTGATGAGATCAATCCATTTGGGGGAATATTTCAGCACCTCATCGGGTGTGGCATTGGCCCGCAAGTTCGGTTGGCCCGGAGCAATCAACGCCGGATAATCGTCAGCCACGCGGTCGACAGCGCGCGTTCCGAGGCCGGGCACCATGCGTATCAGGCCGTCTTCCCGCCGGATGCGGGGCGACCAACGAAGTTCATTGTTGCTGAAGGCCACGCCGGAGCAGGCGGGCAGAAAGTATTTGCCAACCCGCTGTCCCACGACTTCCTGAATCAGGATGCCCATTTCCTCGTGGAGGTCGAGAAGACCTCGCTCGGCCCGATATTCGGTTGGGTCCGGCCCAAAGACCGAAGCATAAACTTCCGCCACGGCGTCGGTTAAGGCGGTCAAACGCTCCTCTCGGGGTCCTTGGTTGCCGAGAAACAGGCTTTTGTACTTGCCCGAGAACGCGGAGCCGGACCGGTCCTCGAGCAGGCTGGAGCTGCGCACGATCAAGGGCACGTCGCCCAGATCGTCGATGACCAGCGCCAGCCCTTTCGCGAATTCCGACGGGAAAGCAGACCGCTTGAACAGAGCCACCAGATGCGGATACTCCTGCCGGACCCGCTCAATTTCCATGTATTTGCGATTCAGCACGTCCTCGAGGTCGTTATGGTGCACGAAATGCTGAAGCCAGTCGGAGGTGACGTACCACGTCCTGGGCACTTTGACGGCGCGCAGCGGGGGACTCGCCTCGGGCATCTTTTCGATCATTTTCTTCGCCAGAAAGAGTCCCGCGCTCTTGCCACCCAGCTTGCCATGGCAGGTGGGAGGAAAGACCACCCTGCCGAGGAGGTCGTAGAAATCCCTCACCTCGATGAAATTCTTGGCGACGTTGATGAAGGCCACGTTCTCGGAAAAGAAGCGGCGGATGAGCGAGGCTCGCAGACCCTTCTGCGTAGAGGGGGAGAGTTCGCGTTCCTCGATCCCGATGTGGCGGAACCGCTCGATGCATGCCATGACTTCGCCGAGGGGGGTGTCCTGGTTTTCCAGGGCCAGCACCAGAAAACTGGCCTTGTCTTCCTTGATCCAACGGGTAACGCAGTCGAGCACTTCGGTTTCACTCATGTGCTCGGCGGCGATCTGGAACGCCTCACTGGTCAGATCCCCATGGCTCGGCTCCGCCTCGGGGGGCAGGGGCCGATTGTCGTCGGGAGGAATGGCGCGTTGTCCGTTTGCGCGGGACGACCGGCGTTGCAGGAGGTCCTTGGCTTCGGGAATGCCACTCCAGCTCAAATAGTTGACTAGTTTTCGGGAGATCCGCCGCAGCAGCGCCGCATCGGTATCTCGCAGAAACTCGAGGACGACGCGCCACTCCCCCTTCTTCGATGGGGACCTATCAGCAGCCGTCCACGTGTCGAAGGCCGCTTTGAGGCGGCGTTGCGTGATGGCGCTCCCCAGGCGTTCGGCAATCGTATCGATCAATTTGCGCTCTTCTTTGAGGAACGGGCCCTCGTCGGATCTCGGCATCTCCTGCCGATAGGAGACCTCGACCGTGCCGAGCGTCTCCCCTTGCACCACGATGTTGGCCGTCTGCACCCAGGGGGTTTCACGATAATCGGGAGATTCGATCGCCCGGTTTTCAAAAGCGATACGCGCCTGACAGTCCTGGGGATACTGCCAGCCCGGAGGAAGCACTTCGATGATGCCGCGGAAGATTTCGTACAAAGGCAACTCCGTCCGGCCGAGGAGTTCGCCCACTTGATAAAGGCAGTTCAATTCCTTCGCGCGCTCTTGCAGTGCGTGAAGCATGGATCCGAACTGGGTGTCGTCCGGCATCAACGTTCTCCTTCTTCGCGACAGCGCTCCCTTCCCGGCAGGATGATCCCTCGCCGGGTGCGTCCGTCGACGCGCACGGAGAGAGGTGTTGCCAAGCGAACGTGGCGAATCAGGTCCGTTTCGCGCACCACCGGTTGCCGGTTCAGCCAGTCCCAATTGATTCCCCAAGGCTCCTCGTGGCGGACCATGAAATAGCTCGTGCGGAAGCTCGAGAGGTTGTGGAAGAAGTGCGAACCTTGACTCAACTCCAGGCCCATCCCAGGCAGTGTCGCTTCCACGATCGCCCGAGCGCCCGAGATCTGGCTCCACTCGACGGGAACGCCGAGCGAGGGATGCGAACTGCCCCACCGCCCGAATCCAATCAAGAGAAAGGGCCGATGCTCGTTCCGGAGCGCGCGATTGATGGCCTCCAACTGCTTTGCAATCGCGGGCGTTGCCAAAGGCGAGAATTTCTCCGGCCGCACGAAGACGATGTCCCGAATGTCGTGTGCGGTTCCATTCCCCAAGACTCTGTCGGAGGCGACCACGGCGCGGGCGCGGGAGAGTTCCTGGGGAGGGACCTCCACCACTTCGTCCGAAACGATCAGCGACCGGACTTGGAGGAAGCCTAAGCGGGCCCGCAGGGGCTCGCCCGGCGCGGCGCGCAACGTGATCGCGAATTCGATTTCCACGGGAGCGTGAACCGAGTTCTCCGCCGCTGCCAGGAGTCGGGAGATGAGGTCGTTGAGAGGAAACTGTCGCTGGACGAGCATGGGCGCGAAATTCAGAATACGCGGACCGGGGGAGGCGGTGCCGGGCACGACGCGATCGCGGTCGGGGTAGTAGGTTGACGCCAGCATGTCCAGCGTGCCATCACGCTCCGCGACGCAGAGAGGGGAGCGCACCAGATATTCCGCTTCACTTGCCGGATCATAGGCCGGCGGCTTGCCCATGTTGACGGCCCAGAATTCGGTCTGCGTACCCTCGAGCATCTCTTCGACCGATGCGAAGGGAGGCGGTTTCCGGGGATACGCCGGCGAGAAGGTCCAGGCCAACCCGCCATCCACGATGGTTTTCCCCAAGCCGAGAGCCAGGCTCACCACGCCATCCTGCGGACGAGCGGGCTCCGACGCATAGTAGTTATAGGAACGCGCCACGCCCGCAACATCGGGATAAAAGCGGTCACCGTGCCTGAGTCCGACGACTTCCTGGATGATCACGGCCATTTTCTCGTCGCTGGCCGCAGCGCCACTGGGGTTGTAATCTCTCGCTTCGCGGAAATAGGTGGAGGCATAAACGAACTTGATTGCCTCCACCAGCCGCTGGAATCGCGAGTCGGCGTCGGGCTGGTTGTTCGGAATCATCTTCGTAGCGTAGACACCGGCAAAGGGTCGTCCCAGGGAGTCTTCCAACAGGCTGGAGGAGCGAACGGCCAACGGGGTGTTGACTTGCAACGTCAGCGCGCGGAGGTCCCCCAGAAGTTCCACGGGCAGGCCGGCTGTTTGGAACGCGCGGGCGATGCGCGCGTCCGGCATCTCCCGAAGCGGCAGCTCCGCTAGGCGATTCTGGGCGATGAATTGGTCGAAGCAATCGGTAGCGATGACCGCCATGGTGGGAACACTGATCTCGACAGCGGGGAACAGGGCGGGTTTCATCTGCTGGGCGAGCAGATCCTTGATGAAGGCCAAACCACCGGCTTTGCCTCCAAGCAAGCCCGTGCCGATTTGCGTGCAGCGGAAGGTGCCATCCCAGAACTTCCGGTCAAAGACCGGCAGTTGCGCTGGAAGAGAGTTCGAACCAGGCATTTCCATCTCGCTCGGCACCCGACCGAATCGCGTGCGGGTTCCCAGCCGACGCCAGGAGCCGGCCTAGACCCATCCCCGATCGTGGCACGCTTTCGCCACACGGCCAATGGCGATGGCGTAAGCGGCGTCCCGCATGTAGAGTTTTTCTCGACGGGCCAGATCGGACACCGCGCAGTAAGCCGAGGTTAGCTTCACGTCGAGTTTCCCGAGAACCTCATCCTTTTCCCAGAAGTAGTTCATGTTGCTCTGAACCTGCTCGAAGTAGCTGCAGGTGACGCCGCCGGCATTGGCCAGGAGGTCGGGGATCAGAAGGATCCCGAGCCGCTGGATACGGGCATCGGCTTCGGGCGTCGTGGGTCCATTGGCGCCTTCGGCGATGACACGGACTCGGGGATGGACTCGCGTGACGTTGTCACCCGTGATCTGGTTTTCCATCGCCGCCGGAATCAAGATGTACACATCCTGCTCGAGCCAGGCTTCTCCCGCCAGGGCTTCATAACCGAGGCTCACCGCCTTGGCACGGTTGATGCCTCCGAAGTGGTCGGTAATGGTGGCCAGTTGGGCGAGATCAATCCCTCCGGTTCTACGATAGGTGTAGGCACGTTGGTCCGCCTGGTCCCAGCAGGCTACGCCGATCACGCGTCCACCGAGGCGCTGGTAGAGCTCAATCGCGTAGCGCGCCACATTTCCGAATCCTTGGACGCTGGCCTGAGTCTTTTCGGGGCGCATGCCGGCTTCCTTCAGGGCCTCGCGCAAGGTGATCACGACGCCATAGCCGGTGGCTTCGGTTCGGCCGAGCGATCCCCCTAGCCCTACGGGCTTGCCGGTGATGAATCCGGGGAAATGGCCGCCGTGGATTCTTTCGAACTCGTCGAGCATCCAGAGCATGTGCTGAGCGTCGGTCATCACGTCCGGGGCCGGCACGTCGGAGACGGGGCCGACATCCCGTGCCACTTGCCGCACCCACCCCCGGCAAATCTGCTCTTGCTCTCGCGCACTCAGGTTGTGAGGATCGCAGACGACTCCACCTTTGGCGCCGCCGAGGGGGATGTCCACGACGGCGCACTTCCAAGTCATCCACATGGATAAGGCGCGAACGGTGTCGATCGTTTCCTGCGGATGGAAGCGAATGCCACCCTTGCCGGGCCCGCGAGCGTCATTGTGCTGCACGCGAAAACCTCGAAACACCTTCACCGTTCCGTCGTCCATACGCACGGGAATGGCAAACTGGTACTCGCGAAGCGGGTAACGAAGCAACTCCCTGGTGGCCTGGTCGAGCCCAAGATATTCCGCCACTTTGTCGAACTGGGCCTGGGCGATCTCGAAGGAGTTGTAAGCCTTGGAAGACTTCCTGGGGGGTGCGCTCAGGAGCCTATTCGAGGTCTCCGTGCCGTCCACCCTGTGTGGGGTCAATACACTCTCCCGCATTGCTTCCTCCTGTTTTGCAGACTACTTCGGGAAGCGATTTGTGGCGCATGGCGAATGGGCGAAGTGATCCCGCGGGAATCGTTCGAAGGTCTCCGCGGCATTCACCTCGGGGAGCGGGCGTCCTTTCGTGCGGGATGCAGCCAAGCATTTCGCTTTGGGGACACTCTCCAAGTTAAGCCTATTCTACTATGCGGCAGGGTAGAGCGGCTCATGAAACTGGGGGCAAGCGGTCAGGAGTCCTTGTCGGGGTCCGCGTTGTCGGGGACGCCGATTTTGGAAAGGCGGTAGCGTAGGGCGTTGCGAGAGAGGCCAAGGGAGCGGGCGGCCTGGCTCTTGTTGCCGCCGGCGCGCCGCAGCGCTTCGCGAATGATTTCATCCTCCCATTGTTCGAGCGTGACCCCTTCCGGCAGGAGCGGGGCCGGCCCGGCGTGCGCGCGGGGCGACGCGGCATCGAAGCGGATGTCGGCGGCATCGAGCGTGGCGCCGCCGGAGAACGTCACGGCGCGCTGGAGGATGTTCTCGAGTTCGCGGACGTTGCCCGGCCAGTGGTAATCGAGGAGGAGGCGAAGAGCCGCAGGGGAGAGAGCCTTCGGGGCCTGGGCCGCTTCGCGAGCGAAGCGTTCGAGAAAGAAGCGAGCGAGATCGGGAATATCCTCTTTGTGTTCTCGAAGGGGCGGGATATCGATGGCGACGACATTGAGGCGGTAATAGAGGTCTTCGCGGAATCGGCCTTCCTCGAGCGCGGCGCGCAGATCGCGGTTGGTGGCGGCGACGAGCCGCACGTCGACTTTCAACGTCTTCGTGCCGCCAAGCCGCTCGAATTCCCGCTCTTGGAGCACGCGGAGAAGCTTCACTTGGGTTGCCTGGGGCACGTCGCCAATTTCGTCGAGGAAGAGCGTGCCTTTGTTCGCCAACTCGAATTTTCCGGGTTTGCTCGAGACGGCTCCGGAGAAGGCGCCCTTCTCGTAGCCGAAGAACTCGCTTTCCAGGAGGGTCTCTGGGATGGCCGTACTGTTAATTTTGACGAACGGGCCGGCGCTACGCGGCGAGTGCTGGTGAATGGCGTGGGCGATGAGGTCTTTGCCCACACCGCTTTCCCCGCCGAGCAGTACCGTGGCGCTGGTGGCAGCGACGCGGTCAACCATGCCGAGCACCCCCTGCATCTTCTCGCTTCGCGCGACGATGTTCTCGTACCGGTAGCGCGCGCCGAGGGCCTCACGCAGCGACCGGTTCTCTTCGCGGAGCTTGGAGGCGTCCAGTTCCTTGCGCACGATCAGAACCAACTCGTCCAGGGAAAACGGTTTCAGTACGTAATCGCTGGCTCCGGCTTTCATCGCCTCGACCGCCGTTTCCACGGTTCCGAAAGCGGTCATGATTACCACCGGAAGGGAAGCGTTCGCGCGGCGCGCCGCCTGTAGAAATTCCAAACCGGTCATTCCCGGCAGGCGGAAATCGGTGACGACGAGATCGACCGGATTCTGACCGAGCAGTTTCAAGCCGGTTTCCCCGTCGCCAGCGGCAAACGTGGTAAACCCTTCCTCGCTCAGCTTGAGCTCGAGGAGGCGGCGCATCTTCGCTTCGTCCTCGACAATCAGGATGGCAGCCATGCGTGTTCTTCGTCCTCCGGAACCTTCTTGGCTACTGGCGCGCAAGGCAGAAAGATGCGGAAGCTGGCTCCGCCCTCCGGCACCGACTCCAAACGAATCAAGCCGCGATGATCGCCCACGATTTTTGCGACGATGGCCAGCCCCAGGCCCACGCCGTTCTTTTTCGACGTGACGAAAGGATTGAACACCTGTTCCCGCATCTCTTCGGGCACGCCGGGCCCGCTATCGGTGATGGCGATTTCGATTCCCGGCTGTCCCGCCGAGCCGGAGGCTGCTGCGAGGGAGAGTGCGATCTTGCCGGGCCGGCCCTCCATGGCCTGGTAGGCATTGATCATGACGTTGAGGAAGGCCTGCTCGCAAAGTTGCTCGTCTGCCTGGATCGGCGGCAAATCCCGATCGTAGCGCTTTTCGATGGTGACGCGGGCCTCGGGAAACTGCGCGCGGCTCGATTCCGCCGCACGATCGAGGATTGCGGCCAGGCTGACCGGGCGGACCTCCAGAGACGAGGGTCTGGCGAAATCGAGGAAACGGACAATCAGGGCGTTCAGGCGATTCACTTCCGATGTGATGTAGCTCGCCATTTCCGCGGCGACGGGTTGAGCCTCACCCAGGTTACGGCCCAGCATTTCGGCCGCCCCCTTGATTACACCCAGGGGATTACGAATTTCGTGCGCCAGCCCGGCGGAGAGCGCGCCGAGAGCGGCCAGGCGCTCGGCGTTGCGCGCCTCGGCTTGCGCTTGTTGGAGTTGGCGGTTGGATTCCGCCAGCTCCTCCGAGAGGGCCTGGTAGCGGAGCGTCTGCCGGCGGCTCTCGCCCACGAAGCGATTGACCAGAATGCCGGTGAGAAAGAAGAATAGAATGCGAATCGCGAGCGTCGCCGCGCCTTCCTCGGTGAGCAGGTATCCCGCCTGACGCGCTGGAATGAGATAAGAGGTGTAGCCGATAGCGGCGAAGGCCGTCCACGCCAGGGTCGCCCCGAGGCTGTAATACATCGCCGCCGTCACCACAGGGATGAAAAAAATCGGATAGTAGTCGCTGTTGATCGCCGCGCCACCCGTAAAATCGATGGTGTGCGCCAAGAGCAGCGTGGCCAGCAGAGTCTTGATCAAGACGCTATAGAAGCGTCCGCGACCTGGTAGCCAGGCGATCAGCCGGTTCTCGAGAAACAGGAAAATGCCGAAGCCAGCGAGGATCAACCATTTGTGGATTTCGCCGATCGGAGGCAATACACCCAAGCCGACCAACAAGGCCAGCCAGACCGATTCCATCCAGCCGAAGCGTGACCGTCTCGAACCCACCGCGCGCTGATTCCTCGCTGCTCAATCTAACACGGGCGGGCTGGGATTCGGAGCTTGGGGGACCACTTCTGCGTTGCCTGGGGTGTTTGCAGCCGGGCGGCATCCTCTGCCTTCGGGGGGCACGGATTTCAGGGCGGATGCCTGCCAGCCTGAGGACTGGCTACACCACCGAGGCAACGGGCGCTCGGGACGTGGGGTGTTGCGGCCCTGATTCCCTCTTCCACGGGCCCAGAGGAGTACAATAAGAACGTGACGGCGCAGATCACGGCCAAACGGACGAGTTCCGAGCTGTCCCATGGAATACACCGACGCAGCACGCCACCGCATCGAACTCTTTCTGCATGGCAGGCTCGACCGAGCCGTTCTGGCTGTTGACCGGTCGCTCAGGCGGGCCAAGGGGATTTTCGAGTTTTGCGATGACGACGAGTGCATTCTTCGCATCGCTTTGATTCCTTCCGAATGTCGAATTCTGCTTCCCGACGGGGCTGCCGTTCTGCCGCGGGATCCCATCATTGACCTGCATTTCTGGAACGAGCGCTTACCGAACCTGCGCCGAGCCGGCTCGTCGCTGGCATGGGGCGTGATGTTTCGGACTCGGATGCGCGCATCGTTGCGCCTGCTCGCCGCTTACCTGGAAACCAGCCCCGAACTCGGGGAGGTGAAGGCTTGCAGGGCGCGAACGGCCTTCTTTCGTCATCGGCACATCCGCAATGTGGCGCGGCGGCTGGGCTTTGTGGAGGCCGTTCCCGAGGGATCGCTCTCGGACCAAGTGCACGAATTCCTGGAAACGTTTCTGATATTCGGGCTGGCATGGGTCTTCAATCCCGAGGCGCTGTCTGGCAAAGCTCGTCTGCCTCGGCGCGATTATTTGTGGATGTCGCGTGGAGAGCTTTTTCGGCGGTATCGGCCGGGACCCGGCGGCCCAGCCGCCTCCGTGCTCCAGGGCTGCGAGGGCGATTCGAGCGCGGCTGGCTCACCCGCCCGGTTCGCGTTCCACATGTTGCCCAGACCCCGGTCATAGCCATGCGGGCCGGCCTGCTGAGCCGAAGCATGCCACAGCGAGCGGAAGCTGGTGGGCCTGGGGAGACTCGAACTCCCGGCGCGCGGTTTAGGAAACCGCTGCTCTGTCCATCTGAGCTACAGGCCCTTGCCGATAGCCTAACATCGAAATGGCGTGGATGAGCATGGGTCGGAAGGCCAAGCCCTCGGCGTAAGGATCCGGGCGGAGGCTGGGCGCCACCAGCGCGACCAAGGGATTCCGGCCCTCTTCGCTCCGACCCTCTTCGCTCTTGTTGATTGATTCAAGGGGTGATAGTCTCGCAGTCGATTCCGCGTCGCGCGAAACAAGACGAAGGAGGGCGAACATGCAGAGATTCCTCGTCGAAGCGAGCTATACGTCGGAAGGCGTGAAAGGGTTGATGAAGGACGGAGGCAGCGGCCGCCGCGCGGCAGTCGAAGCGGCTGTGAAGGGGCTAGGCGGGAAGGTTGAAGCGATGTATTTCGCGTTCGGGGCGAGCGACGTGGTGGTGATCCTCGATATGCCCGACAATGTGGCGGCCGTGGCGCTGGCCATGGCCGTGAACGCCCCTGGCACCGTGCGGACCCGCACAACTCCTCTACTCACTCCCGAGGAGATGGACCAGGCGGCGAAGAAATCGGTGAGCTACCTCGCGCCTGGGGAGGCCGCAGGCCGCCGCAGGTAGTGTCGCGAGGGTAGCCAAGGCTCACCGGCCGGTCCCGGGACGGGACTTGTTCCGCGGGGCGAACTCCCTTTCGTGCGGTTCTTGCGCAGCGAGCATGGCCGGACGGGCGAGTTCGGTGCGCGAGGCCCTCGTCGGGCCGAGGAATCCCTCGCAAGGCCGTTCATCCTGGCCGATTCTGTTTGACGGTCTCGTAACGCGGTTGTGCAAAAGGCGCGAGTTGCGGCCCGATCGTGAGAAGATGGGTGGGCCACGCCCTGCCGTGACCGGGACCTCGCTCGCGGACTGCGGCACGGGGAGAATGGGCCCGGAGACGAATTATCGCTCCGAACGATTTCATGCGAGACTTCGAATTCTCGGCAGGAGAAGAAAAGAAGATGACCTCAAGGCCGCGGATTTTGGTTACGGGAGCGGGCGGATTTATCGGGCATCATCTTGTGCGCCGGTTACGGAAGGACGGCTGTTGGGTGCGGGGAGTTGACTTGAAGCACCCGGAATTCGAGCCAGCGGCCGCCGATGAGTTCGAGATTCTGGACCTGCGAAAGTGGGATAACTGCCTGGAAGCTACGCGCGGAGGGGTTGCGCAGGTCTACAGTCTGGCGGCCGACATGGGCGGCATCGGCTACATCACCTCGTACCTTGCCGATATCTTCCGGAACAATATCCTGATCAACACGCACATGCTCGAAGCCAGCCGGGTGAATGGCGTACGGCGGTTCCTCTTTTCCTCCTCGGCGTGCGTCTATCCCAGCTTCCTGCAGAAGAGTGCCGACGTCACGCCGTTGAAGGAAGACGATGCCATTCCCGCCGATCCCGAGCCGGGGTACGGTTGGGAGAAGCTGGCTACCGAGGAACTTTGCCGGTATTACCGGAAGGACCATGGTCTGGAGACGCGCGTTGTGCGGTTTCACAACGTCTACGGGCCGCTGGGAACCTACGACGGGGGAAAAGAGAAATCGCCCGCGGCCCTGTGCCGGAAGGTGGCGCTGGCGCAGAACGGCGATGAGGTCGAAATCTGGGGCGACGGGAAACAGACAAGGTCTTACATGTATGTGGACGACTGCGTCGAGGGACTCGTGCGCTTAATGGCTTCGGAGTGCCACGAACCCCTGAATATGGGAACCGACCGGCTAGTGACGATCGACGGTTTGCTCGAAATCATATCTGGACTGGCTGGCAAGAGGTTGCACATCGCCCACGATCTTAAGAAACCGCAAGGGGTACGCGGGAGAAACAGCGACAACACTCGCCTGCGCGAGCAGTTGGGCTGGGAACCCGGGACACCGCTCGAAGACGGCTTGCGCACCACCTATCTGTGGATTGAAAAAGAGCTGGGCAAAGCGGGCCGCCTGCCGCAAAGGGGCAAGCTCCAGGAGAAGGATGCCCCGGTCTGATTCACGGGCGAGGCGGTGGGGTGGCACCTTGCTGCGGCTCTTTGCAGCGTGTAATCATTGGCAGCACCCCGGCTCGTCGACTACGCTTGACAGCTTATACGCCCAAGGCTCCCGGACAGATGCGAGCTTGCCCTCATGACTCTGAAACGCCGGGATGAGGACCTAAAGAGAATCGTCGCCGATTCTGCAACGACCATTTCGTCTCTTGAAGGACTCCTTGGGACATTGGGCGACGCGGTCGACTTGGTGTCCGAATCTCTCCGCGCCGGACGCTGCCTCCTGGCTTTCGGCAACGGCGGCAGCGCCGCGCAGGCGCAGCACATCGTGGCGGAGTTGGTTGGCCGATTTCAGAAAGAGCGACGGGCGTTGGCGGCCATCGCGTTGACAACTGACACCTCCGTGCTTACCTGCCTCGGAAACGATTATGGATTCGAGGAGGTTTTCGCCCGCCAGATTCGCGCACTAGGACGGCCGGGAGATGTAGCCCTGGCCATATCGACCAGCGGGAACTCTCCCAACGTCCTGAAGGCCCTGGACGCCGCGCGCGAGCGGGGTGTATCGACCCTTGGTTGGACCGGCCGCGAGGGAGGGGCGATGCGCGCCCGGGTCGATCTCTGCCTTTGCGTACCCGCCGATTCTACCCCTCGCATTCAGGAAGCCCACCTCGTTCTGGCTCACCTCTTTTGCCAACTCTTGGAATCTTCAATCCTTGAGGGGGAAGTGACGGGGTAGAGTGAAATTCCAAGCGGAGCTAACAGCGTGAATCGATTCGTCCGTCTACTGGAGGGATTCTCGTCCTCGAGCGTATTGGTGGTAGGCGACTTGATGCTCGACGAATACCTATGGGGGCACATCGAGCGCATTTCGCCAGAGGCTCCCGTGCCGGTACTGAGTCTGGCCCGCCGGGAGTGCGCGCTGGGTGGAGCAGGAAACGTGATGCGGAACCTGGCGCAGTTGGGGGCACACGTTTCCGCTGTAGGCGTCGTGGGGCTGGACGGACCGGGCGAAGAGATTTTGGAGTTGCTGGAAACTATAGGGATTGAAGGCGATGGAGTGGTGCGGGAGGCGCGGCGGAAATCGACACGCAAGGTGCGTTTAATGTCGCTCGATCACGGACAGCAAGTGTTTCGTCTCGATGAGGAGTCGCCTGAGCAGGTGTGGGGGGAGGCGGAGCAGAAGGTTAAGGAAAAGATCGAGTTGAAGGCGGCTGAGGCACAGGTGATTGTTTGTTCAGATTACAGCAAAGGACTACTCACGAAGGGGGTATTGGGCGCAGCATTTGCGGCGGCTCGACGCGAAAGGGTTCCCGTGCTGGTGGCACCAAAGGACCCGAACCCCGAGAAGTACCGCGGGGCCACATTGCTGATGCCCAACGCGCGGGAGCTGGCCCAGCTAGTGGGGTCGCGAGGAGAGCAGAGCGAGTGGGTCGCCAAGGCAGGTAAGCAGTTGGTGGAGAGCTTAGCTCTGGAGGCGCTGGTGGTGACGCGGGGGCGGGAAGGGATGACGCTGTTCCAGCCCGGGCCGGCGGGGGTCGGGTGCGTCGACATCGCAACAGCGGCGCGGAGCGTGTATGACGTGACTGGAGCTGGCGACACGGCGCTGGCGGCTCTCGCGCTGGCGGTGGCTGGTGGAGCGGACTGGGAGCTAGCCGCACAGCTGGCCAATGAGGCCGCGGGTGTGGTGGTAGGCAAGCGGGGCACAGCCACCGTGACCATCGAGGAGATTCGGAAACAACTCCAGCGCGAAGACGCCGACCTTCCAGCGCACTAGCTCTTTGCGCCGCCGATTCCTTTGCAGGGCTGGCCAGGTCTTCCGCTGACGCGAGTTCCACCGGGCGCTACTTCGAGCAATTAGCCCTTCACAGAGGGGCGGGATCAGGTTCTCTCACCGCGTCCGACAGCAGTTCCGGAGGAAGACACAATTCCACGCGATTCCTTCCCCCCTCTTTTGCACGGTAGAGGGCCGAATCCGCCGCGCGGACAAGCAGCATGGGCTCGGGCGGCCGCCCAGGAGAGCTGACGGCCACCCCCAGGCTAGCAGTGACCGCGATGCGGGTACGATCACAATCCACGGGGCGACCCGCGACTAACTCGCGAACGCGACTAGCGATCTCTAGAGCTCCCTCGGGGTCAATGCCGGGGGCCACGATAAGAAACTCCTCGCCCCCGTAGCGGCCCACGGCATCGTAAGGGCGCACGCCGGCCGTCAAACGGCGGGCTACGTCGCGCAGAATGGCATCGCCGGCCAGGTGGCCGTGGCGATCATTGATGAGCTTGAAATGATCGAGATCCACCATGAAGACCGCTAGCGGCTCGGCAGAACGAGCGGCGCGGGCGACTTCTTGCTCGAGAATCTTTAGCGTCTCGCCATGATTCCATAGGCCAGTAAGGGGGTCGTGCGCGGCCTGAGAGCGCAGCGCTTCCCGTGCGGCGATCAGTTCGTCTTGAGCGGCGAGGATGCGCCGGCCCACGTGCAGGCGAGCGCGAAGTTCGGCACCGTCGAATGGCTTGACCAGGTAGTCGTCTGCGCCCGCGTCGAGAGCGGTGAGTAGGTTCTGCTTCTGGCTCAGCGCCGTGATCAAAACGATGTAGGCGTAGGGCCGCGTGGCATCAGCGCGAATCCTGCGGCAGATTTCTACCCCCTCGAGCCCGGGCATCATCCAATCCAGCAAGACGAGCCGTGGCGCGTCGAGGGCCTGGAGTTCTCGCCATGCCGCGGCGCCGTCGGCCGCTGCTTCCACATGGTAGCCCCACTTTTGGAGCAAGGCCGCGACTACGCGCCGGGAAACCGGGTCGTCTTCGGCAACGAAAACACGCCGATCCTCACGACTCGGAGTAGGTAAAGTTTCTGATCGGGGCTGCGGTGGTTGCGTTTCCATCATCCCGAAGTTTCCGCGTGGTAAGGTTTGAGACTTGCCAGCAACCGCTTCATTTCGCGCTCGAAGGCGGCATAGGCATCTAGGGCGGGCGGGGCCAACCCCTCGTGCGCTGCCGCCTCCAGTTCTTGCGCGGCGTGAAAAGCGGGCACAGCACCGAAGTTGGCCACAGCGCCCTTGAGCGTGTGGGCGGCGCGTTGAAGAGATGCAAAATCCCCCTGGGCAAGCGCATCGCGCGCTTCCACCAGGAGCTTTGCTGCTTCTACTTCAACCAGGTCAGCCAGCTCTGCCAGCAGTTCCCGATCACCCTCCAGCCTTCCGAGAAGCGCGTCCGGATCGAAAGGCGGATTGTTGCGCGGTTCCGACAGTGGGTCATCACGCTCGACGCCGGACGTGGGAGGGCAGCCCGGCATTTGGGAGGGTTCGAGAGGGGCGATCGCTTTGGCGGGGAAATTGTCCAGAAAGGCAGCGATCGGTGCGGAGGGTTGTGGTTCGACGGGAGCGAGGGCGGGTGTTTTGGTTTCGGTGAAGGTACTGCCGGAGCCTTCCTGGCTTTCCACCCAGATCCGGCCGTTCATACTTTCCACAAGATATTTCGCAATGGCCAGACCCAGCCCCGAGCCGCCGTATTTCCTGGTGGTCGAACCGTCCGCTTGGGTGAAGGGGTCAAACAAACGGCAGCGCTGGCTTTCCGGGATGCCGATTCCGGTGTCTAGGACGAGGAAATGCAACAGAACGCCCGCTTCCGCCTCTTCCCTCCGGCAAATATCGACGACCACCTCGCCCTTGTCGGTAAACTTGATTCCATTGGCCACCAGATTGACGAGCACTTGGCTCAAACGGGCCGGATCACCCAAGAGCCACTCCGGCACCTCGGGTCGAATGCGCCGAGCCAGTTCGAGTCCCTTCGAAAACGCCCATTGCCCGAGGGACTTCCTCAGCTTCCCTAGCGAATCGGGCAAGGAGAAGAAAATTTTTTGGAAGTCCAGCTTGCCGAATTCGATTTTGGCCAAGTCAAGGATGTTGTCGAGCAACGAGAGCAGGGAATCGGCGGAAGACTTCACTAGCGTCGGGTACACGCGCTGCTTTTCGGTGAACAGAGTATC
This sequence comes from Acidobacteriota bacterium, assembly GCA_021788095.1. GTDB lineage: Bacteria > Acidobacteriota > Terriglobia > Acidiferrales > UBA7541 > JAKASX01. The sequence goes on from JAJYLB010000009.1 coordinate 52,525, forward strand.
GAGCGCCAGCGCGGTCATGCCGAGTATGCCGTTCTTCGGCGTGCAGATCTCGTGGCTCGTCATGGCCGTTCGAAGGCTGTCGTCCTTTTCGGAGGCCGCCCGAAGGGCAGTATGGGCAAGCGCGAGAATCAGCCCCGCTACTCTATCTTGAATCTTCACCGACAACAGCAAACCCAGCACTGTTGAAATGACTAACAACATCGCCACGAGCCCTACTACCGGTTCCCACAAAGGGCCCTTCAGACTTGGCCGGAACCTCTCGAAAAGAGTAAACGCAGCACTGGCAAATAGAAAGGGCAGCGCGCTCGTTAAGAGCACGGCTTGACGGAGCTTGCGCGCAGTAGGACCGCTGGTCATCCGAAACATGATTCCGAGAATCTACCCGATGCTCCGCACCGGAGCAGGTACCGCGACCTGCGTGTCTGCCAGCACGTGCGGGACCAATGTGTACCTCCCAACCCCGGGTAAGTCCACGGAGCTCATTAGATTCGGAGGGAAGAGGTGGGAATTGAGTGGAAGCCTGCGCTGGAGCTGTGCCGGAGCGGGGTTGATGTTCCGAAGCGGAACCGACGCTCGCGTCGATTATCGCCCACGCACCAATCTCCAAGACCCTCGCCTGCCGAGATGAGGGTCTACTTCTGTCACAGTACGTTCTCATTGTTGGCTGATTTCTTGCGGTTGTCTGGCTTGGGGGTTGAGGGGAGGCCACGGGTCCGTGGCAAGCCGCCACTTGCTGCCAGCAGCGCCGTCGACGGGCGCGATCACATGTCCTGTGCTAGAGTGGCTTCGTTTTCGAAAGTGGGATCGCCGCCCGCCGAGGCGGGCCGCGCAAGCAGGAAGCCAGCCTAGCGATCGCGTTGACACGGTTGACAAACAAGCCAAACCGAGCGGTGCGGCTTAAGCGTTGAGGGAACTTGGCGCTTCTTATGGCGTCCTTGACCCTGCTTCTCTTCATGCTCGGTTTTGTCGCACGGCAACCCGAGGGGACACTGGATTTCGTCAGCTGGTACTCGGCGGCGTCTATCGTTCGACAAGGTTCAGCGCCCAGGCTTTACGACCTGAATTTGCAGCGAGAGGTTGAAGAGCGGGTTGACCCTCAGGGGCAGTTCCTCCCCTTCGACCACCTTCCGCTCGAAGCTTGGATGTGCCTGCCCCTGGCGCTCTTTTCCTTTCCGCAGGCTTACCTACTGTGGAGCGGATTCAACCTCGCCCTGCTGGGCCTCATTTTGTATCTTATCCGGTACTGCAAAATCCGGTTAGACCCTGACAGCCGGCTCGTCTGGCTGCCGGTGACCCTGCCGCCGGTGGCCGGGACCCTAGTGCTCGGCCAGGATTCGCTGGTGACAGCGGTGGCGTTCCTGCTGATGTACGTGGCGCTTCGCAATAGGCGCGATCTCCTCGCAGGTTTGGCCCTTGGCCTTGGCTTGGAGGCATTCCAGATCGCTCTCCCCTTCGCGTTCATTTTCCTGCTTAGGCGCCGCTGGAAGTTCATGGTTGGATTCTCGGCCTCCTGCGCGGTGGTGCTGAGCGCCTGCGCTGCCCTGGTGGGGGGGGCGAGGATTGGCGCAATATCTAACCCTGCTTCTTGCGGTAGGAAAGGCATCGGGCAGCGGGCCGTACGCCATCGGGGCCACGCCCATGCCTTCACTCCGAGGGGCGCTCGCCGCATTTTCGGGCGGTGCCATCCCCTATACCCTGCTTTTTGCCCTTTCCCTTGTGGGATCGATCTTGCTGCTCGGTTGGGCCGCTTGGGAGTTCCGCAGTATAAGCACGCCTGAAAACCCGTCCTTCGACCTCCAGTTCTCTTTCGCCGCGATTGCTGCTCTCCTGGCCAGCTATCATCTGTTCGCTCACGAACTGACCCCTCTGATCTTGCTGGCGTATCTCATCCTCGGATATGAGGAAGTGGCCCGCTCATCCGAAAGTCTGCTCGGCCGCTCAAGTACGCAGCTCTTGTTGCTGATTCCTATCGTGATGATCGTGGGCTCCGCCCTGCGGTTCCGCGCCTTCAGTGTGTTGTTCGTGGCCCTTTTTGGCCTGCTCGTCTGGCTCTCGCAAGAGAACCGGAGAATGAGGTCTCTCAGGAAAGACGGGAGTGGCGACAATTCGTCGAAGCCATCTTGCCCTTCGATCGTGAACCCCCCGGGGCGTTCCACTGCGTCTCGCTGACCCTCCCCTGCCATCCCCGAACGCTTTCAGGTTGAGGGAAGCGCTGGGCGCTGCGGCGTCGTGTCGACGGTTCGCCAACCGGCCGCGCCTCCATTTCACGCGAGGAAGGAAAGTCATGGGTGGCGCTTGCATACCTCTACCTTCCACCTCCCCGTGTGCAGGCTTGGACCACACACTTTTCAGCACTTCCTTCTTTACGTCACTCGCTCCACCTGGGCGGTCTTGAAATTCCGAAGTATGACGAACCCGGACAGTTCGACATTCGATATAGAGTTTGCACTGGCCACGCTGGCGGCCCTGTTGGCCAGTTATCATATATTCGTGCATGAACTTACGCCGCTCGTTGCGGTTTGATTTCTGATTCTGGGCTACGAAGGAACCCGCCGGCGCGAAGGCCTGCTCGGGAACCGTAAAAGTACGGCTTTGCTGCTGATTTTAGGGCAGTTTGCGGGATAGGCGGTGCCGCCTTCCACTTCCGGGATTTCAGCGTCCTCTTCATCGTGCTCCTGGGCCTGATAATCTGTCTGTCCCAGGAACTCGCTGCCCTGCCGAAGGCCGCACCACTCGAATGACTGAGGGCAGGTGGGGCGACTCTCATGTGCAGGACTAGTCCCGGCGCACGAGGTGGGCGCTCCATCACTTCGGTGGCGGAGCTGGACGTGCGCCCGCGAGGGTGATGGGAGCCAATCCGGCGCCGGAAAGCTGCTCGTTGAGTGCGGACAACTCGGCAGTGGTCAACCGGGTCCATGAGGCGAGCGCTCCATCGAGGGCCTGGCTGCCCTCGGCGAAGAAATTGCGCGCCGTTTCGGTTGGCGCGCTGTCGGCGCTCTCGACCGAAGCCTCGACCCGGCTTAGCCGCCCTCGTATCTCGCTCAGGCTTTCCTTCCGCGCGGGCAGAGGCGCGGCGCTTGACGGGGTACCGCTGGCCAAGGCGGCCACTTCGCTCTCAAGCGCCTTGACGGACGCCAGAACTGTGGCCTCATTGCTGGCTCCGGCGAGCCGCTTCTCCCTGTCCTCTAACTGCTGTTCGAGCGCTCGCGCTTCGCTTATCGCCTTGGCCGCCTGCCCGAGCCGAGTCTCAATTTGTGTTGCCAAATCGAACTGCGCTTCCAGGTCTGCCAGTGAAACCTGGGTGTGCGGGTCCATGCGTAAAGTAAGTGAACGCGTATAGGATTGGCCGCCGGCGGTCAGCCGCACCTGGTACTGCCCGGGCACGGCCCAAGGGCCACCACCGAAACCGAATCCGAATCCGAAGAAGGCGCCACGGCCTGCGGGCGATGTAGAAGCGTAGCGCAGATCCCAAGTGAACCGGTGCATGCCAGCCGCCTTCGAAAGCGCCTCGGGTGTGGGCGCCCAGAACGGCGGGAAAGGAAGCGCTGCGGCGGGTGGCACTTGCGGATGCTGGGCGCTGGAGTAGCGGCGCACCACTTGACCTTGTGAGTCGAGAATCTCCAGGACGACGTCTCCCGGTGGCTGCGCTTTCAAATAGTAGTCGATGATGGCGCCATCGGGTGAGTTGGGAGCTGCCGGAATCTCGGGCGGCAGGGGCGTTCCATGCTCGGTGCCTGGTCGGACACGATAGGCGGTGCGGGGCCGGAAAAGGAACACATCGGCCTGGGCGGCCTCGGCGGCTTGCCGTAAGGGTGTGATGTCCTCCAGGATCCAGAAGGATCGGCCGTGCGTTGCAATCACCAAATCGCTCTCATGGATCGTCAAATCGCGAACCGGAGTCGCCGGCAGGTTGAGCTGAAGCGACTGCCATAGGTCGCCGTCGTCGAAGGAGACATACACACCCGTCTCCGTTCCGGCGAAAAGCAGTCCCCTACGTGCCGGGTCCTCGCGCACGGCGTGGACGTAGGCGGGAGCACGGATGCCCGAGTCGATCCGCGTCCATGTCCGGCCGAAATCGTGCGTCCGGTAGATATAGGGGGCGTAGTTGTCCAAGCGGTGGCGATTGACTGCCAGATACGCTGTGCCTGCGTCGAAATGCGACGGCTCGATCAGCGCAATGCGCGCCCAGTCTCCTAGCCCGCGGGGTGTCGCGTTCGCCCACGTCTGCCCGTCATTGCGCGTCAAATACACCCGTCCCGTGTCGCTTCCCGTCCAGATCAACCCCCGGTCTACGGGTGAGGGCGCGATTGTACTGATGACCCCGTAACCCCGCTGGACAGCATTCTCCGCCGTGGGTGGCCCCGCGATCGCAGGCGCTGGAGGATTTTTCTCCGCCCCCGTTAGGTCCCCGCTGATCTCCTTCCAACTCGATCCCCGATCGTTCGACTGGAAGAGGACCTGAGCGCCGAAATAAATGGTGTGTGAATTGAAGGGGTCGATGGCCAGCGGTGGCGTCCACGGAAAGCGGTACTTCAAAGCCGCGATGTCGGTGTTCAGTTCGCTGCGGAAGGGATAGGGAGATATATCCAGACCCTGCGTCGTTCGACGGTCGAAGCGCGTGACGCCCCCACCGGTGGTGCTGGCGTAGATGGTGCTGGGGTCGTTCGGGTCCGGCAGGATGTAGCCGCTCTCACCGCCCCAGCCAGGAAACCAATCCCGGAAAGTGATCTTGCCGTAGTCGCTGCGGCTAAGGAGGGCCATACCCCCCGAATCTTGCTGCGCCCCGTACACGAGGTAGGGAAAACTGGAGTCGGTGGCCACGTGGTAGATTTGCGCGGTGGGCTGATTGTACCAGGAAGTCCAATGACGCCCCCCATCGACGGTAAGCGTTGCTCCTTGGTCGCTGCCGACGATCATCCGCTCGGGGTCGTTTCGAGCGATCCACAGATCGTGATAATCGTCTCCGCCCGGTGCGCCCTTGAAAGCCACCCACGTGTGCCCGCCGTCCGTCGAGCGATAGAGCGCCGTATTCGCTACATACACGATGTCCGCGTTCTTCGGATCGACGAAAATCCCGCCGAAATACCACTGCCGGCCGAGCACGCGGGGATCGGTGCCTACCAACCCCCAACTGGTTCCTCCGTCGTCCGAGCGATAGACACCGTCCTTGCTCCCGCTCATGAGTGCATAAAGGATCTTGCCGCCGCCGGATGCCGCCACGGCGATACCCACGCGGCCCCATGGTTTCGGCGGCAAACCTTCCGTCGGCATCTCCGTCCACGTTTGGCCTTCGTCAGTCGACCGGTAAAAACCTCCGCCCGGCCCGTCCGTCGGTGCATAGACGCTCCAAGGTGGGCGGCGGGTTTGCCAGAGGGCGGCATATACGGTTTGGGGATCGGCGGGGTCGAACGTAATATCGATGGCGCCAGTGTTGGGATCCTTATAGAGAACCTTCTGCCACGACTTGCCGCCGTCGCTCGAGCGGAAAACTCCGCGCTCCTCGTTGGGACCGTAGGCATGACCCAAAACGGCCACCAGCACCAAGTTGGGGTTTTGGGGGTCGACCAAAATCTTAGCGATCTGCCGGGAATCGTCGAGACCGCGGTGCGTCCACGTCTTGCCTCCGTCGGTCGACTTATACATGCCGTCGCCGATGGATAAATCCGAGCGGATATCTGCTTCGCCCGTACCAACGTAGATCACATTGGGATTAGAAGGGGCCACGGCAATTGCCCCAATCGAGCCGATCGGTGCACTGTCGAAGATGGGAGACCAAGTGAGTCCGCCGTCAATCGATCGCCAAACGCCGCCGCCCACCCCTCCGAAGTAATAAACGTTCCGCTCGCTCTCCAGCCCCGTCACCGTCACCACGCGCCCGCCGCGAAACGGCCCGATCAATCGCCAGCGCATCCCTGAGAACAAGGACGGACTCACCTGGGCGCGAGCGCCCAACGGCAGAATCCAGGCGCCAAGTACGAGCGCCAGCGAAAGGAAGAGCTTCCAAAGACCCATCACCGACCTCCAAGGCAGGGTTTCCGGCAAGAGGCTGCAATACCCGTGCCCAGCGAATCCTACCACTCCAACCCAAGGTGTGGAGCAGGGAGTTCGGGCGCGAATCCCATTGCGTCTTCGGACGTCCTTCGGCCCACTTCTTCATGCCTACCCACAGGTAGGGAATTGACAGCCACTGCACAATCGCGCCCCGTACGCAGGCTTGAAACGCTTCCTGCGACTTTGCGGTCTCCCGGCCTGGTCTGTCTTTGCGGCCCGTTTGGATTCGCACCACCCCTCGGGCGAACGCTTTTAGCCGGTCGGGCCAGGGGGTCGGTTCAGGACGGCCAAACTAGCTGCTCGTTGCGTCTCGCCGCATTTTTTCCTCGGCATCGAGGGCATTCGCTCCGAGGCTGCCACTTCAAGTGAGCGTTCTGTGACGATCGGTTGCTTCCTTCCCCGTGCTGTTGCTCTGGTTTCAGAGATTATCCCCGCATAGTGTAATAGTTTGCCCCATCCGTGGAGACGTAGGCGCCTTGGTATGGCCCAAACGCGAGACTGGTTTGGCCGTCGATTGGCGGGGCTCCACTGGTGCCAGCCGCGTAAGCTGAGGTTAGGGTCAACGTTCCAGTTCCCACGTTTGCTACGAGGACCTTCCACGTGCTGGATGGAGGCACCGGTGGCAGGGTGAAAGTGATGGCAGATGCGGAATTTGCAACGATCAAGTAGCCGTCGTCGGTTTCCGCGATGTAGTAGTCTGCGATCTTGACGACCGCGCCGCCGAGAGGCTGGGGAATGCCTCCTGCTTCGAATGGGGTCGGACTGTCAGCCGTGCCGGCATATGTGTAGGGGCTGTAGTCGGAACAAGGGTACTTCGCGCGCGTCCGGAAATAGAAACTGCCGCTGCCAAGACTGAGCGCAAGGCCGAGCGTGTTCCCGACGGGGTAGACGGTGGTCGTGGCAGCGGTGAATCCGGAATCTGTGGATACTTCGAGAAAATACTGAATTCCAGGTGCCGCGCCCGCGCTGGCTCCGATCCGAATATTGAACACGCCGCTCTGACCGCTGACGAACAGCGACGCTGGCGGTTTCGGCGCGCTGAGCGCCCGGCTTGCGACTGTTTGGGCAGAGGGCGCTGCGTCGACGCCCACCTGCTTCTGGAGGGCGTTGAACGCCCCCGTGAGGCTGTTTAGCCAGTCGTAGAGCACCGGTTCGTCAATGGCGAGGTATCCGAGATTTGCTGTGCTCAGCACCTTCCCTGCCTCCTGCGCGCCGATTTCTAGGATAGCGCCCGGCCGCAGAAGCCTGTCCTGGTCGACTTCGTCGTGAGGTTCGCCCACGAATTTGCCGGCGCGTGACGCACGAGATAGAGCCTCCGCGTCAAAGCTTCCCTGGGACCGCTGCGCCAAGGGTAATTCGATTGAAAGGTCCAAAATACTGGTCTGCCCCTGTCGTCTCCACGCCGGCCTGGACGGGTGGCCCAGTCAGAACAGGTTCCGGCCCGCCGCTTCGCACGGGAGGGTAGCCGAACCGCAGCGGACGCTTCCCGTTGCCGGGTCCCGGAAGTTGGAATAACCGCGAGCCCGACTGCGGAGCAGCCGCAGTTACCGGGGCGCCCGGAACGACAGGCGCCGCTGGGTAGCTGCCCGCCGGGGTGCCGTAGCGCGGCGTTCCGTAGCCCGAAGGAGGCGGAAAGGTGTCCGAAAATAGCGCGAGTGGTCCGAAAAGTGGTGGCATGCTTACCTCCGTGTCACGCGCCTCAGTGCTTGAGCTTGTCGAACAGGTCGTTAAATCGCTGCGTGAGCACGGCGATCGCCTGCTGGTTCGACCAGTTCGCTGCGGTCAAGTCCCTGATCTCCTGCTCTTCGGCTTCTTGCGATTTGATTAACTGCTGGATCTGCGCAGTGAGGTCGGCCTGGCTGCTCGCCCGCGTTTCGAGACCCGAGGCCCAGGCGCCGCATAGGGCCACAACGACGCCTGCCAGGAAGAGCGCCGCTCGTCTCCAGATGTCGTTCCTTCCGCTGCCGTGATCGGTCCGCATCGACGGCATCTTCCAACCCCAGCCGCTGCCCATCCGCGACCCCTCTTCCCACTTCGCCTCGGTTCCCATGCGCCGCCCTTTCCCGTTCCTAGAGGCTATTGCAAAACCACCGATTTGGGGGTCGGAGCTTCAGCTCCGACAAAAAGTGGCCACAATGAAGGGGCTTCAGCCCCTGAAGCATGTGCCGGGAGATTTTGCAATAGCTTCTAGCTGGTTTTGTACTTGGCCATGCGCGCCATCACCTCGTCGGGGTAGCTGGCGTTGCCGCCGCCATTCCAAAGCAAGAGCGCCGTCTTTGCGTCGCCACCGGCCGCGACGACCTTGCTCTTCAAGTGCAAGCAGCCCCATTCGAGTCCCACCGCCGGATCGCAGAGAGCAGCCAGATTTCCCGCGTACCCGTGCTCGCGCGCGCACTCGCCCATGATTTGCATCAGTCCCCATGAAAACGATCGCGCAACTCCCTCGGTGATGTCGTCGAGCTTCCCGGCGGTCACCAGCCGCTCGACGTAGCGGGTGAAGAAGCCCGGCTCGTAACGTATCGCCCAGGGATTCCACCCACTTTCCTGCTCGACGACAGCGCAGACTACCGCCGGGTCGAGCCCGTGGGCCATCGCAGCAAGCCGCGCCTGCACTTGCATTTCGGCCGCGGTCATCGAGGGCTCCCCACCGCCTGCGCAGCCAGCTTCTTCAGTAGCCTCCGGTGCTTTCGCAGGCGCCTGCGCGCCGCAGCCAGACCCGTGGCCGCAAGGTCTATGCCGTCCCGCAGTCCGGCGACGTAAAACGTCGTCCGGGCTAGCTCCTTTTCCGCGATGGCCTTTAGGTCTCTCTTCTCCGCCATTAATTGCTCCCAAACGGCGCCCAGGGATCGAGTTTCAGATAGACCTCGATCCGCTGCGACAGGCTGAACCAGTCGCCGGGACTCGCGGTTTTGTCGATCCCGAACCGCAGCGCCAACATCTCGCCCGAGAGATTGATCGGCAGTTCGAGATTGCCGCCCAGCGCCGGGCTCGAAAGCGCGAGCGTGCCAAGCAGCGGCATCACTGCGCCGCCGCTCGAGCTGCCGTTTGCCCCGTCGTTCCCAAAGGTGAATTCGGTCGCGCTGGGCGCGGCGAGCAACGTCATCTGCCCGTTGTAGCTCGGGTCGGCCACGCCCTGAACGTCCACTAGCTGGCCTTTGTAAAGTCCGTGCGGCGTCGCGGTGGTCACCGTGACGAGGTTCGCGGTCCGCGAAATGGCCGCGATCGCCAGCGCGCGGTTCGCCACACGGAATCCCGCGACCACCAGCGTGCCCCGCCCCTCCCCATTGATTCGCAAGTAGCCGAAGAGCTTCCGGCCGACTGGCGGCAAACCGAGGTCGGACCCGTTCGCGAAATAGGTTGCGTAGTAGGCGGGAATCACCTTGCCGTTGTCGCTGTAGGTCCCCTCTGCGAGCAGATTGATGTCGCCGCTCGCGTCATTCGACCCGAGGAAGATCGGGAGCGTTCCGTCCGGTCGCACCACCGCCGCAGCGCAGTTGGCGGCAATCGTCCACGGTGCCCAGCCGCGCGCCAGCGGGGCGTCTTTGAACTTGCGGAAGATCGTCACATCCGTCAGGCTCTCCGAGCCGTAGGGGTAGTACATCGCTAGGGTCCAGTTCGGCATCGTCGCCGCACCGAATGGCGCGCCCACCAGCAGCCGCTTCTTGTCTTCCTGGAGCACCGCCCAGATCGTGTGTCCCGCCGACCAATTCACCTGGTCCCACGCCGGCCCCTTGCCCGTCGCCAAGTTGCGCTGGTCGGTGTGGATTTCCTGGGAAATCTTCTGCGGCGGCGACCCATCGAAGACGTAGATCCCATTCTCGCCGGCAATCACGGCGGCTTGGTCTCCCATCGCCACGCCATGCACCGACGGCGTCCCCACGCGATTCGAGATCTGCTCGATCGACCACAGCGCCGGCTCGTTCACTCCATCGTCGGTCGTGACGTAAAGCGAGCGTTCCTTCACGATGTAGAGGTTGTTGCGCAGGACGAAGGCATTCGTGATTCGCTGGCCGTCGTTCGAGCTGACGAGCATCAGGCCGTTCACTCCGTCATAGCTCTCGGGATCGTTCACCCGGCTCGCCCGCATCACCGATCCCGCCAACTCCCCGAGCGCCGTCTCGTAAATTTTGATGTTATCCACAAGGAAGTAGCCGCCACCCGTTGGCGTGCCATCGGCGTAGACTTGGAGAACCAGGTCGGTGGGAATCAGGCTGAGGTCTGCGGCTCCAACGATGTCCGCCACGAACTCGGTGTAGGCCGCGCCAGCCGCGAGCGAAGCCGCCGGCACGGCAAGGCCGGCGCTCAAATAGCCAAGGGATGCCGACGCCAGATTGACGTGCAGCGTCCCCTGCGTGAGCCCAGAGCCGGCCACCCGCGCGCGCACCCGGTAGGCCGTGCTGGGCGAAATCAGAGCGACGCCGTTGTAGTCCTGATAGGCGGCCTGCACGATCTTCCCGACTACCGTCGTTGCGCCATCGCCAGTGATGCGGTACGCATCGCCCCAGACCACGTTCACCTGTTCCTCGCTGCCGCCGACGGGGTAGGTGTAGCCGGGCGCGTTTACGGCGGCCCATCCCTGCGGCGTGTTGGTTCCCCCAAAGCCGCCGTCGAACGTGAGATTGAGCCACACGCCGTTCTTTCCCGCGAACTGCCCCGTGCGCTCGCCCCACCAGAACAGCCGGTCGCTGTAGGCGATCGCTCCTGCCTGCTCTGGCAGTTCGATAAGATCGAACAGGTAGCCGCAAGGGGTTCCCGCAAGCAGTTGATCGTCGGAGAAGTCGAGCGTCGCGCTGGTCGTGGAATTGTCGGGGATATACATCGAAGTGGCGGACATGAACGGTCCTGGGGCCGCCGCCTGGCTGCCCGTAGGGGCCAGCGTGTAAAAGCTCGGGGCGCCAGACTGGCCGGCGGGCGTGAACATCAAGACGCGCGCCACGACGTTCGCCGGGCCCGTCGGAATCCCCGTAAGATAAACCACGCTGCCATCCGCCGCCGTGAAAGTCACCGGCGGGCTTGGTCGCGTCCAATAGCCCTGCCGAGTGACGAAACTCACGGCGACCTGGTGCGTGCCGCCAGAGACGCTGCCTGCCGTCCCGCCGCCGCCTCCGCCGCTCGGGGTCACCGTTGCCCCGGCGGTATTGCCCGACTCATTTATGCCCGTCTGGGCGTAGGCGAATTCGCTTGGCGTTGGCGTCGACGTCACGGTGAAGGTGCCGTTAAAGCTGTCGGTCGAGCCGCTGACGCCGGCAACCGTCACCTGCTCCCCAACCGTGAGGCCGGTCACGACTTCGGCTGCCGCCGTGACGACGTTGCTGTTTCGCTGGATGCTCGACAGGCCGAAGGAGCCGGGGCCGGCCGCAGCCGGCGTCGCCGTCGCCGCCGCGGTGTTTCCCGACTCGTTGACTCCAGTCTGGTCGTAGAAGATGTACAGCTCTGGAGCGGAAACCTGCGTTATGGCGAATGTGCCGTTGAAGCTGTCGGTCGAGCCGGTGACGCCCTGGATCACTACCTGGCTGCCGATCGCCCACCCTACCACCGCCGCGAGCTTCACGGTAACGACGTTGGCGCTTCTCGCAATACTCACGATCCCAACGGACGACGAGGAGCCACCAGCAGTCCCGGCAACCGGCCCCGCGCCCGGCCCGCACTGGCTCACGCGGTCGAAATTGGTGTCATCGAACTGCCGCGGCAAGTCGATCCCGTTCTTCCCGTTGCTCAAGGCCAGATATTCGCGCCCAAACTGCGTTGCCGATCGGCCAATCGCGCCTTCAGCCAAGGCGGAAACCACGAGCTGCAAGCTCCCCGTGGGATTCTCTTTGTACAGGTGTCCCAGGGAATCGAGCACCAGGAGCCGGTTCGTGCCGTTGAGCGTAGGGAACGTCTTGAGGTAGTTGACGAGCGCCCCGCCGGTTAGCGTGGGGAACTGAGCGAGGAGTCCCGGGCGCGTCCTGACCCCGGCCGCCACCAAGTCCACGTCCTGGCAGTCCCAACTCATGCCGTTTGGCAGGCCCTCGGGCGCGCCATTCGGTATCCACCCGCCAAACATATTGATTGGTTGCGGTACAAAGCTCTCGCCACTCACGGTCCACCCCTATGGCTGAGCCATCTTCGGTCCCGAAGCCATCCCCGCAGATTGGCCTGTACCTGAAAGGCCAGCGGAACCCACCACAGCGCCCTGATGAATCGGTGCTTCGATTCCCGCATCTTGTGGCCCACCAAAGCCAAGCCCGCAATCATCCCCTGCTGTTCGAGGTAGATGGCGGGCGCCGGCTGGCCGAGCAGCGGGCGCACCAAAGGGTTGTCCTCATGGAAGCCACCTGCCGCTTGCGCCTCGATCGTCACGTGCATGTCCATCGCATTGAACGTTGACATGGAAGCCCATAGCACCATCAGGGGCTTATCCCGGAATAGGCGTGCGAGCCCTTCGCCCATGACATCTTGCCGGGTGCCTTTGGCCTTCTTCGGCCCCGCCACAGCGGGTATCGCCGCGAGGGTGCATAGAAGCACCCAGGCCACCTGCGAACGGCTTCTCATCTCGGGTGAACGTTTTCCCACGTCGCGGCTTAACGTCGGTGCAGCCGCCCGGCCCGCCACCCCTATGGGCCGTCGTCCAAAGGCATAGCGAGGCGGTCCTCGTTGCCTGCCGCGCCGCAGCCCGAAACAGGGTCGAAGGCCAACCCGATCACGGCCGGAGCGAATCGGATTCGGCGCGAGAGTCTAACTCGCATCCCTGGCTTATGGTTCCGGTCAGCTTCCGCGGATTGAGCTACCTTGCGGTTTGGCTAAAGCGCCAAATGGTTGCGCGCCCGCGCCTCGCGCATCCCCATCTGTCCGGTGAGCGATTTTTCCTCTTCGGGAGTGAACAGGGGGGCAATGGACGGAACTCGTAGCGGGTACTCGACGCCCTTCATGGCGCTCGCACATGCCCGGCAAACAGTCTTTCCTTGCTTTTCGAGTTCAGCCACACCGGCACATAAATGGTGAAAGAAGCACAGCATCATGTTGGGATTAACCTCCGCTTGCGCAGCGCCGGCCGGAATTCATCCCCGTGCTTTCCACGGGAAGACCTTCAATCCAGGGGCGGGATAAAGTTCCCGAGCTACTCCTGCACCTTGTCGTTTACCGTCGGTAGAAGAGCACTGGTATGACGAGGACGCAAAACAGGGCAAAAAGCCTCGCCAGCGCCCTGCACACCGGCTGCTCTCCCCAGTTTCGAGACCATGCGGCGGGTCTCCTAAAAGCTCAGGCCCAAGGGTCCGAACTTGAAACTGTTCGTAGGTTTCGCCGCGCCTTCCTGCGTCGCTAGCGATTCGTTTGGCAGCCCGAGCATCCGGCTGAGAAGGCTCGTGTCTACCCCATACAGGTCCGCAAGACTCTTCAGGCCCGCTTGCTGCTCCTGTAGCTGCTGGTTCTGGTAGGCGAGCTTCCCTCGCAGTGCCGCGTTGCCCTCGCCAGCCGCCTGCTGCCCGGCAAGATTCTCCTCTTCGGCGCCGTACCCGGCTTCGTTCCTCGTTCGAGAGACGCGACTAGCCGCCCGCTGCCTCGCCGTATCCATCGCCGAGTCTACCGGCTGCATCTCTGCCTGTTCGTAATCGTTCTCGATTTGCGGACTGCCCCAGTTGAGCATCCCCTCCGCCGTCGGCGTGGTGGCGCCCTGGAGCTGCTGGTTCGCCGCCTGTTGCGCCGCAGCCTGCTGCTCCTGCTGGGTCATCAGTTGCTGCGCTTCGTTCTGAACCTTCGATTCGCCCCGTGCCATCTCGCGCCTCCCCGCCTGACTGTCCTCGCCCCTTCAGGTCATTCCCGCGAAAGCGGGAATCCACTTCGCCACGGAGCCCTACGTTGCGCTCCACTCGCTTCCCGGTTTTCCCAGCGGCAGCCAATAGCAAGTCCACGCCGGCTGCGACCACCCCAGCCGCAGCAGCCTTCGCCCGAAACTCTTCGCTATCTCCGGAGGCAGCCAACAATGCGCGTCGTCGATCCCGCGCCGCCATGCCTCTTGCGTAGCCGCCCGATGGAGCGATCGCAGCCATTCCCATCGCTCACGCGGCGTCCCCGCCTCGGGATCCGTGAGCAGATAAACCTCGGAAGTGAGTCGCGCCAGCGCCGCCATCGCCGGCTTCCCCGCGTCGTTCTCGACCACCGTCCGCAGCAGAAATGATCCATCGTCAATATCCGGCAGCGCGTACCGGAATCCCTGCTTGGCGTGCATCGCGCGCAGCCGCGCCAGGTCCTCGCTCCGGTATTCCCGAATCCTCACCGTCTCCTGCCGCCCTTCGGTTTCCAGTCTTGCTGTTGCCTATTGCCTGCTGCCTGTTGCCTACTGTTTCTTCCCGCCCAGCGCCCCAATCACCTGCCCAAACAGCTTCGCGGCAGGTTTCTGCGCCGCCTTCTGCTTCTGCTTGTCCTGCCCAAGCGCCTGCGAAGCCTTCTGCGACACCCCGCTCGCCGCCCATCCCGAAGGCGTCCCCTTCGCCGCTTCCTCTGCAATCCACCCGGCAAAGCGATCGAGCAGCCCCCCGGCTGTTTCTTCTGCTGCGGACTCTGCCCTTGCTGAGGCACCGCGCCCTACCTTCCTGCCGCAGGCCGCGGCAACCCCACGTGTCTGCGCTTGCGCACGCGCTCCGGCAAGCCCGCATCCCTCGTCGCGGCAAAGTCATGGAGCTGCTGGTGACTCATCCGCTCTTTCATCTGCCGTTCTCTGGGCGGCAGCTTCGAGCCCGCCGTGTGCTCGATCCACCCGAACAACCGCCGCTGCGCCTGACTCGTTGCCGGCATCGCTTCCTCAGTCCCGTCTTCCCTTTGCGCCTTTGCGTTCTTGGCGCCTTTGCGTGAAACAGTCTCTAGCGCTCGTGCATGCCGCCGGAAAGCATCCGCGCGAGGAGGCCGCCACCACCGTGCTTGCCCTCTTCCGGCTCCTCTTCCTCGCTGGCGCCAGGTTCTTCTTCGGAAGCCGGTTCCTCGTTCTCGGGACCGCGCCGGCGCCGCGGTTCTGGCTCGCCTTCTTCCTCATGGCCTTCCGGCTCGCCGCCCAGGACGCCGCGTAGGAATTGCAACGCCTCATGGTGGCTGCCAAACGAGCGCTTCTCGATTCCCTCGTCGGGACTGCCGTGCGGCAAGGCGACCGCTGTCACGCGCTCGACGGTGACGTGGTGCCCCTTACCGTCATCGTCCGGCTCGACCGTGACGCGGCGCACCGACCCCACGGCCCGATGCTTGCGCCGCTTCCCGTCCAGATCGCGCGCCTCGTCGAGCTTCTGGCCGAACATCTTATTCATGTAATGCCTGCCTTCTTGCTCAGCCATGCCTTACTCTCCCTTCGGCGCCCCAGGTGCTCCGGGGCCCGCAATCTTTTTCTCTGCGGGTGTAGCCGCGCGTTCGCGGAGGAAATCCCTCAACTCGCGCCGACTCTCAATCTCCAGCGCCATCGCCCGCTGGTGCCAGGTTTTCTTCCCGCGAATCACGGGCTGTCCGGCGACCTTCGGCGATTCCGTGGCAGCCGATTGCGCGCGTCGCAGAATCTCCTGCGGTAGCGGCGCTCCAGCCGTGGTCACGAGCGAATTGATAAGCGCCCAGTTCTGCCGCCGGCATTCGTCCCGCTCCGCCCTCAGCCGCGCCACTTCCCCTTCGAGCCACCGTTCGTGCCGACCGGTCGTCAGCCAACGCCAAACCCGCTCGGGCATCCCCATCCCTTCGCCTTTTCCGTTTGCCGTCATCTGTAGCGGTCTTCCCGCGAGAAAATCCCCAGCAGCGGCTCGAGAAACGGCGAATCCCAAGGCTCGATTCGCTCGCGGTGCAGCGCGCGATTCCACAGCCGCAGTCCGAATACCAGGTATTTCAGGATGAAAACTGCCGCGAATCCCGCAGTGAACCCCGCTCCGAAGGCCATCACCTTTCCCGCTCCGCAATCGCCACGATATCCCGAATCTGCTGCTCGTTGAGCCGCGGCAGCACGCGCTCCCAAAGCGTCCGGTAGACCGTCGCCTGCCCCGCGAGCCACCCGAGCGCCGCCACCACCGTCGCCGCGCCCACGAGCCCGGTAAGGTCCGGCCTCACCGCAATCGCCAGCGCCCCCGAAGCCGCCATCCCCACCAGCATCCGCGCGTCAAGCACCCGCTTCATCAGCTCGGCCTCGCACGCTTCACGGGTTTCGTCCCAAGAGCCACGGGTCACGGGACACGGATCACGAGCCACGGATCACGGGCCACGGTCCTCTCAGGAGACCGCCCAGAGCAGCTTCAGGTCGAGCACCTGCTTGAACCAGGTCAGGTAGTCCTGCTCGAAGGCCGCGGGCAGCGTATCGATCCGCACCGTGACCTTCTTCTCGTCGTACAGGCGCCGCGCCTCGATCGAAAGCACCCCGCCCCGGTGCCGGCTCCAGTCGAGCCGCTCCCACCCGGGAGGCATCAGGGCGTTCGGGCAGGTGTCCGTCGCCGTTTGGTGCGTGTTGGGAAGCTCGTCCATCACCTAGTTCGCCGCCGGTACGCATGTCCATTTGATCGCGTCTGTCCCTGTGCCCGTTAAGCTGATCGAACTGGCCGTGACGGTCGCGCTGACCGCATTAGTCGATGTCGTGGCGTCGAAAAACAGGCAGACTGGCGTGGCTCCGTACGCGGTGCCAAACGTGTACGAGCCTACGCCGCCAGAGAGCGTGAGGGTCCCTGCGCTGGTGCCATTCTTCCCGGAAAGTGCAATTGTTCCAGACAGCGCGGGAAGCGTTACGGTTCCTGAAGCGGCGGCCGCAGCCTGTAAGGTGGTCTGTCCGCTCGTCGATCCAGCGAAGTCCATGGAGTAGACTGCCTGCACGTTTTGCAGGAGTAGTCTGTTACCGCTTGAATCAAGGTACTCATCCCCTAGCGACGCAAATTTGCCGTACTGCGAGCCTCCCGGCTGGGTGAGCAAGACGCCACCGTTAAAGTCGTAGATAGGCGCGTAGGGGTAGGTAGGGGAGGCCATGGCGTACACGTTTCCAATGGAGGCTCCCCGACTGGTATTCTGGCCGTTCAGCCAGATCTGGACGCTCGCTCCCTGATCGCCAAACGTGTTCCCAGTTATAAATACAGTCCCGTACCACTGGATGACTGGACTGGTGACCGCCGAACTGGCCTCCCAAGCATTTCCAGACACCACGAGAGTCCCCTTGGCTTCTACGGTGTCCCCATCCACCAGTTCGGATGTCGCGGAGGTTGGCTCGTCCTCCGTGTTCTCCACTACGAGGTTGCCCGGGCCTCCGCCCACTCCGTCCGCGACGACGGCGCTTGTCGTACTCCAGTTCCCCCCGTCCAGAACGACCTCGCCATTCGTCGATAGTTCCAGGCCGTACTGAGGTCCATTCGCCGAAGAGTCCTTAACCCAAATGTCCTTGGTGTTTGCCCCGCAGAGCGCGTGTATGGCAGAGTTTACGGTACCGTTAAATAGGCTGTGAGTCACCACTAGGTACGATGCCTGCCCGCACGCATTCGCATTGGAAACGTCCTGGCCTAGTTGTAGACCATCGGCAGTGGCATTCGGACCCAAGTCAAACTCATCCCGGTCAACGTATAGCCCGTTTGAGGAAAAGCCGCCAAAGGCCGCGCCTGTCGCGTGGGTCTTGCTGAAGTTAGCGGTGATCGTGCCGCTGCCAACTGCGGTGACATTGACGATCTCGAAAGACGCCCCACTGCCCACCGCGAGCCAGTACCCCGCAGCCATGTAGCCCACACTGGAAACCGTGACGGTTTGACTCCCGGTGGAAGTTATCGGTTGCGTGACGGTTCCACTTATATCGGTGTTCTCAGCAAACTGGATTCCGGTCGAAGCCCCGTTCAGCACGATGTGAACGTTCGCGATGTGAAAGTTATTCGCACCCATGGCCACGATCATGGGTTGCCCGGAAGCCCCCGTCCACTTAAGCGTGGTTCCGTACTGCTGCGAAATCCCGGAAATCGTCAGCGAGCACGACGGCCCGGAAGGTATGAAGATCGTGGAGCTGAAATCCAGCTCCCCGCCGGCAACGTCAATGCGGCCCGGCACACAATTGGCGCTTGCTCCGCCGCCGATCGTCGGGCTTGGGGGATCGAACACCGCGATTGCCGCCGCGAGCGTTTGTTTCGCCGTGCCCCACGAAAGCCCGTCGTTCGAGTCGCTGCCGCCCGGGGCGACGTACTGGATGGCGTCGGCGGTGGTCGGCTTGATTGCCGCGTTGGCTCCTGCGGCCGTAGGCACGTAGGTCGATCCCGCCTGCGCCCAACTCGGCGCCGCCGAACCCATACAGAGGGCCAGGAAGGCCGCAACGCTCAGAAAGCTTCGCCTCATAGCCGGGCTCCCTATCGCTCCAGCCGCACCGTGATCGCGCCGCCGCCCGTTTGCGAGGCAAGCAACACGCGCACGAACCGGCCGCGGAAGTTCGTCAGCTTCACCGACTCCCCGTTGACGTTTGTGGATGTGTACTCGGTGACGTAGTCGGCATCGGCATCGTCCACCGCCGACTGGATCTCGACCGAGACCGCCGTAGGCGCCGCAGCGTAGCTGATGTCGAATCGCACGACGTCCGGGCCCGCTGCCGCGCCGTCATAAGCCTTTCCCAGCGCGTACTGCTGGCTTGCCCGCGGCGGCGCTGGCGTCTCGGCGTCGAAGGGGTAGACCACGTTCCCCGGGTAAATCGCAAACGGTGGATTCTGCGCGTTGAAGTTCGGCATCTAAGCCCTCCGAAACAGCCGGCACCAATCTTCCGGCTGAATGTATCCCTGCACCCTCTCGCAGCTTTCCGGCGCCTGGAAATGCGCGCACTCCCCGCAGCGGTCCTCGCCCTTCGCCGGGTGCTCGAAGCCCACTCCCGCCTTCGTCTTCTTCCTCGTCATGTGCCGCCCGAGAAACGGATTGGCGTAGTGCTCCGCCATCCTCTGCCCTTGTAGCACAGCCATTCCTGGCTGTGCCTGCGCCGATTGCGTGGCCTCAGCCCGCCTCAGCCCAAGGGCCGCCGCTCACGATTCACGGTCCTTCCCCACGGGTCACGGCCTTTCTCAGTGTTGCTGCGATGGAGCAACGGGCCGGCGCCGGCGTCCTGAATGCCGCGCGAATCCAAACACCCTGCGTTGCTGCTCCGCCTCGAATCTCTTGGCCTGTATGGCCCGAATCGTCGGATCGGTCGAGGTAACGGCTTCCGCCGCCCGCTCCTCGGCTGGCTGCCTCACCCTCCCGAACCGTCCCTTGAGCCCGTACCGCGCGGCATCGGCGGGATCGTCGCCCTCCGCCTTCGCCACGTCCTCAACGTCCCGGTCATCCCGTACCAGCACGGGAATCGTGGCGATCAGGTGGGGGCAGGAGTCCGCCACTTTCCACTTCCCGTCCCGCAAGAGCTGGTACATCAGCATCCAGCCGCCCTTGCGGTCGGTGTCGGAAGGCGTCGGCTCCGGCAACTTCCGTTCCCTGAGCACCTCGCCCATCTGCAACGCGGCGGTTTTCTCTTCGGTCTTCCGCGCGAAGGCGTCGTGGCTCAGGTACAGCGCCTCGATCTTTTCTCCCTCCGACCTCTCCGCGATCTTGAAAGCTAGCTCCCGCGGGGTCAGCCGGTTCTCGACCAACTCGCGGTAGGTGTAGACGGTCGTCCCGTCGTAGGCGTGCCAATAGACCGCCGAATTGTGCGCGAACCCCCAATCCGCCGAAATCCAGCGCGGCCACCAACTCCCGAGTTCGATCCCCTCGGCTCGGACGACGTGCCTCTCGGGGTCCCACACGTCGAAGAATTGCCCGGCGAATAGGTCCCAGCTTCCCTCCGCGTAAGCCTTCGCCAGGTCAGGCGGCAGCGTTGTCAACTCGTCGTAATAGCTTGCCGAAAGGTGCGGGTTGTCTTCGGCACGCGCTGGCACGAACGCGAACTCTTCCGCCAAAGGTCCAAGTTCTCTCGGAAACTTGCGATCGATCCAGAGCGCCTTCACCCATCCGTGTCCGATCCCCCCAGGGTTGGTCGCCGCAACAAACCTAGGTCGAGCAATTCCCGGCCAGCGTAGCCGTGTGCGCAGTAGGTCGAAAGTTGCTCGGTCGTTCTTCGTTAACTCATCGACCGCTATCGCGGCGAACTCCGCCGATTGGTACTTGGACGGGTCGTCCAGGTTGCGCAGGGCGATGCGGCCCCCGCCGTGTTCGGCCGCGAGGATGAAGTCCCGTGTCGTGCTCTGCCGCAGCTGGCCAAGCCCGGACGGAAACTCGGTCAGAATCTTGCTGATCTGCCGGTCGTAGAGCGTAGGGTAGTCTTCGCAGAACAGCCCAACCTGCGTGCCCTCGATGTTTTTGTCCCGGCAGGCCAGCAGAAACGCTATTAGCCACCAGCGCAGGATATAGCTCTTGCCGCCGCCCATCGCCCCGCCGTAGAGAACGAAGCGCCTGCGGTACGCGGTTTCAAAAAACTGGTGCTGCCTCGGGCTCTCCCTGATCAGGTCGCCCAAGTCAGGCTTCGGCGTCGCGACGGCCGTCACTTACCGGCAGCCGTCCGCGGCAGGCGCGCGTGGCGTTTCTCCGTCCGTGCGCCTTCCTCGGCTGCTCGGCGTCCTGCCGCGCTCTTCAAGCGCATTTCGTGCAGTCGCTCGTAGAATCGCGCTTCCTGGCCCGTGCGCAACGATGCCGACCCTCTCGGTCCGGTATCGTGCTGATGTTTGCGCGCGAACGCTGCGACCGACATCCCCGCCCGCTTCGCCTTCTCCGTCAGCGCTCCCTTGCGCTTCACCGCGCCTTGTATCCAATGCATCGCGATTTCCTCCGGCTTGCTTTTCTCGTCTCAAAACGGGACGCCCCGCGCGCTAGATCACCTTTCGTACGGCTCACAAGGAAAAGCGACTCCGTGGTCCTCGTTTGGCCCCATTGTTCTCGGCAACCTGTCTGACTAAATCGCGAAGGAGCTATGTCTGGGTTATCACGAAAGCATCAAGTGCAGTCCAGGTTCTGCTAACTTCCTTGTTGCGAGGGTGACCGAAGAATGTGACAGGGTAGCCCTCCCGTCAGGGCTGCTTTGCTGCGGAAGGTTGTGTGCGGAGCTTTGAGCTGTGTGCGCCCCGTTCCTCGCTTCAACCTCCCCCTGGATTATTCTGGTTGATAAGTAGTGGACTCCGCTCTCCGGACCGGCAAAGGAAGCTTCGGCGTAAGTCATCTTCTTTCGATGGCGGAACTCTGGCACCTCGTACGGAAAGGGTGATCGACGTCCCGCCCGTCGGCTTGGCTTGAGGAGGCAGGCCGACCAAGCGAGTGGCGCTTTCAGCAATGACCGCAGTAGGGCATTTGGATGGTGCGCCATGTCCGTGGATCGGTTCTAGGAACTACGGTCACGGCGGGTCGCCCGCAATTGTAGCCGCAAAGAGTGCGTTCTTCGACCTTCGTGTCGAGTATGTCGTGTATTTTCTTTGCGAGATGCCTCTTCCTCTGGTATTCCCGGTTGGATTCCAGATATCGCTGTTGGTTGCGCTGGCGCCACCGGCGCATGTATTCGCGGTTATACTCACGACGCCCAACGCTGGAGGGTCGTGGAAGCCCTGGAGAGGTAGGTGCGAGGGAATCAATGGGGTCATTGCAGCAAGCGCGAGGTTTTGCCACCTTCGCGAGCGCAATTCTTTTGGCCTGTCCAGCCCGTCCTGGGACTCTTCGAGCCTGCCACGGAGACCACGCCCAGTGAAAGGAAGTACGGGTTCCAGTACCTGTTCTCAGCTCAGCCAAGTCGTCTCCGTCTGATTTGACATAACATCTCTACAGCAATGCGGTTTCCCTCGTAAATCATCATCGCGTGCGGTCCACCCACCTCGATCGACAACCGGTTCAGGTACCCCGCTGCCTCCTCCTTGTTTTGTAGAACACTCCCGGCGAGCAACCGCCCGCGTCGGATCCCACCCAATAACCAGCGGGCCTCGCCTGCCACAATCAGCTTTCGTGCCGAGTTCTCGTTCACGTGACGGTGTTCGTGCGATTCGCAATCCCGTTTGCGGACGCGTTCCAGCGTCCACGAAGGTCCCACTAAACAGATGGTCCTCCTTGGCATAAGCTTCCCGTGAGCCTCCTACGATGCGACGAACGCGCGATACTTAACAGAAGTCGGGCCGGAACGGCTGCCAAGTGCCCTCGGTCTCCCGGAATCATGGAAATCTTTCTGGAAGGAGCTCGGGTCTCTTGGTAGCAGGGTTCGCTAGTCCGCTGAGTGACTTTCGGATCGCTTCGTTTGCCCTCGCGACAGGTCCATCTTGGGAATCCAGCGCGGTCGTATGCGGGAAGTGAAGTGAAAGGCCGCTCTAGAGATAGATCACGCGCTTCTGTCGGCCGTAGGGCTTCTTCCTCCGCGTCTTATACTGCTCGGGCCGGGAATACCGATTGATGAGCGCATCCCGCCAATTGTTCGCAGCCTGCTCCATATCGATGGCTAAGTCGCGCGCTCCACGGCTACGCGCGCCGAGTGCCGCGACCGCAAATGCCAGCCCGTTCGCGCAGTGGGGGATCAGGATGGGGTCGCTCTCTTGCGACAGCGCCGGCAGCACCCGCTCGTAGGTGATCTTCACCGTGATCGGCTGCGTCGCCCCGATCAGCAGGATTTGGTCCGCCTCCCACTTCCAGATGCGCAGGCTCTGCATCGGCGCGAAGTTCGGAAGCGGCCCGGCGATCTTCTCCATCGGTACGTAAACGTCGTCGGATCCCGTCGCCATCTCCTCGATTGTGAACGGCACGATGCAATCCGTGGGAAGCTGCGGATCGGTGTCGTCGGCGATTCGCGGCGGGTTCGGAGCGCTAGTCGTCCCGTTCAGGGTCGTGAGAGGGAGGTCGATTGCGGCGTAGTTCTGGAGCACCGATACGCCAGCCGTCGCCAGCGCCTCTTGCATTCCGCGATAGGCGGAATTGAGGAATGGGAACAGCAACGCGTCGGTCCAGAGGACGCCGTTCGGGTCGTTCATCAGAGACCGAACGAGCGCGAGGATCGTTCCCGCCGTTCCGTAGCGCGTTGTGGCAACAACTGGCATCGCGTTTTTTCCTGTGCCTCTCTGCTTCCTTGCTTCCTTGCCTCCCTACTTTGTGAACGCCCAGGAGATGCCTCCGCCGACCAGCACCGTGTTCGCGCCGCTCGTGAGGCCTGGGAGCCTGCCGTAGTTGATCTCAACGAGCTGCGTGCAGAGGCTACCCCTGCACCAATTAAGTCCGCCGCCGATCTGGAAGGCGATGTGCGACTGGCTTAGGCCGCTGGGTGGCACGATGCGGTCCGCGCCCAGACTGACATCAACGTAGGGTGCTAGCGGGGTAAGAGCCGTTTTCGACAGAACCGACGTAGGCAGCGGAATCTTGAAGCCGCCGCCGTAATACTGGAGATTCGCCCCAGGGTCCTCGAGTACTCGCGATTCGAGCGTCACCGACTTGGCGAACTCGATATCGGTAATGATTTCGCTCGCCGGCGTCGCGCTTGACGTGGCCCCAAGGCCGAGAGCCTGGGCACCAATCGACACCGCGACCTTCGAGCTGGCGGGCACCTGCTGGCCAACGGCGGTGCTACTGGCCGGCGTGCTGAGCGTGCCCGATGTCTGCGCCCGAGCCGGCACGCTCGACAGCATCAGCAGCGTCAACGCCAGTAGTGCGAATACGTGTTTCTTCATTGCGTCTTCTCCTTGGACCCCACGTCCACCTTCGTCACCTGAACGCCGCTGGCCGCAAGCGTTTCGCTGGTGCGCCGCTCCTCGGCCTGCGCTCTCGCGCGGTCGCCGATGTTGGCGAGGATGTCGTGGTTCTTCTGAATCCAGCCGAGCCACGTACACATCCCCTTGCCGATTGCGCGTTTAACCGGGTTCGGGTCGAGCGCCTTGAGCTGCCATCGCTGCATTCGGCTGCTGATCGTGTCGTCCGGCGAGCCGCCGCCCAGCACGTTCACGAATTGGTCGAAGCCAACCCAGATGCGGTGAAAGTAGCGCTCGGCCAGCGCCCGCTTCGTGTACGCCGAGACATCGATGGGTTGCTCTGCGCTCATTCCTTCAGCTCGCTTTGGAACCTCGCGAGGTTGTTCGGGTCGAGCAGCTCCCGGGGTACCGTCAGTACGATGTCGCCCGACTCGACCATGGGCTGAAGGGAAAGGTAGATGCTCGTGGCAACATCGCGGTCAGCCTGCCCGATACCGAGCCACTGAGCCAACCTGGACTGCTTCGAGGACCACAGGCCAGTTATCGACGCCGAATAGGTCGCGCTCAGGAGCGTCTTGGCGATGTTCTTCTCGAGCTTGTTACCGAGAATGTCCGCCAGGGGATCGGGCAATCCAAACATGAGACGCTACTTCGCCTTTGCGTCGGCCGCCTGCCAAAGCCCGTAGCTGCCGGCCAGGGCGATGATGGTCTTGACGACGCCCGACAGCGTGACGTGGCCGCCGGCCAGTTCGGTTTGGATGATGGAAACGCCTGTGCCGGCCAACACGCCGAGCGCCGCCAGCGTTGTCCGCCAGTGCACTCCGAGAATCTCTTGCATCATGCTCGTCCTCTCCCCTCCAGCAATTTCCGCGAAGTCTTATCGGCTGCGATGGAAAAAACGTCCTGTCACCCCGGCCCCAAACGACGACTTTTCCCCCGTCAACCCTCCTCGGGGCGCGCTGGCTTCCTGTACCCGGCAAGAAAGTGGTCCAAACGTGGGACTGCAAGATGTGTCGAGAATGCCCCCTCGCCGTCTGGTCGATCTACTGACGCGCGTGGGCTGGTGCCGGACGCCGTCTTGCTTGTGCCGCGGCTGTAGATTCCGTGAGGCCGAATTGTCGGGCTTTCCTCTCGTCCAGGATCGCGTTGCAGTGTCGGCAGACGGCTACACCAGGCCGGATTCGCTCACCGCACGCTGGGCAGGCCGTCATCTCGGTAGGTTCGTAGGCCCACTCGCGTTCCGGGCCCAGGCGTTTCACAGCACGGCGGTGCAAATCGGAGATCTCGCGGTAGTTGTGGCTTCGCGCCCACTCTTGGTCGCCCTCGAACACCAGACGCTTCGCCACTTCGACGAGCCGCCGCTCCGCTCTGTCTATTTCCTCGGCGGCCGGGGTCTCGCCCGTACAAACGAACACGCCAAAGTCACCGAGGTCGGCTACCAAATCCTCCGCGATCTTCCTCGCGTGGATGGGGACTTCTAGCCTGTGGTTATCGCCGTTGTCGATCACATCCGTCCGGTCAGCGACGATTAACAAGGCGAACTTCTGGCCCGCCGCCGGTTTGGGGATCCGGTAGAATCCGTGCGTTCGCATCAGCGTCCACTCCTGGTCGCCGACGTTGCAAATCACTGCTCGTTCGCTCATTCCTGTTTCCTCCGTCGTGCTGTCGCCACAAACCCACCAAAAACTAGTTATGGGTGGGTTTAAACCCGATCAGAATCAGTGTCCGGACAGGATTCCTTCCACGTGTAGGGCCGGTGCCTCGCCGCCCGCTGCGGAATCACCTCACGCAACCACTACGTAGGGTTGCGCGTGAAATCTCGACTCGTTCCAAAGCATCGAGTCCACGAAAGCGTCGTACTCTTTCCGCCGCCTGTCGCTAACGGCCTCGAGGGCCTCGCGGTTGCTGCTCCTCGGCTGGCGGTCCGCCCAGCGAATCGCGCGCACGATGTGGTCGCAGATGGCCGGCGTGAGCGCGAGGAAATCGCCGCTAGGCGTCTGGATCGTGAAGACGTGTTCCCAATCGCCACGGCTGGGGTACGGGCCAAGGGCCGGTATTCGGATTCCGTTCGCCGACTCGATGGTGTTCGCTTCCCACCGCTCCGGCGAGCCGTAGCTTTCCGGCGGCATCCATCGCTCGAGGTGCCAGCGATCGTGCGGAAAGTATTTCGGCTCCTCCCGCAACTCCACAACCTCGCGAACCAGAGCCCCCGTCTCGTCTCGGTCAGCCCACTTCCCGCCAATCCAGCCGAGCCGCGACCAGCCCCACACGATGCGAAAATTCGGCTCGCCAAAGCGGTTCAGCCCGCCAGCCGTCGTAACCGCGGCCTCGACCCAGTTGGGCGTCTTCTTGTTCTCCCGCAGGACTCGAATCATCGTGGCCAACAAATCGGGGCCAACTTTCTGAATTTCACATCTGAGATTGGCTCCCGGAGCGGTGCCCGTTCCATGGCAACGGAGAATCCGCCCCGGGAGCTGTCGTCGTTGTGGCTATTCCGCTTGGCAGCAGGTTCCGTTCTTGCTGTCACCTGTAACCTGTTGCCTGTAACCTAGCCGTTAGTAGCCGCTCGGGATCGCCAGGTTGTAGATGTACGCGCCGCTGCGCGGCGAGTCGGTCCACACCTGAAATCCCGTGAGGAAGTAGAAGATGTAGGCTGCCGCGAGGCCGCCCGAAGCCCCGTAGATCGGGAACACGGTTTGCCCACCGACTTCGTAGAAGTCGATGTCCTGCATCACGGCCCGGCCCCAGTGGCTCAAGTCGATGAAGTCGATCCGTGCCGCGTTGGCGTTGATCGAACTCTTGATCGGGACGCCGCCCATCGTCTTCTTTCCGGTGAACAGCAAGTCCAGATCGTTCGCCTTGCCGCCAGCGCCTTCCTTGATGATCTCGCTGATGGCCACGCCGAGCGCCTCCCACGCGTGCTCTTGTTCGAGCGCCGTGTAGGCGATCAGCTTGCCGAGCTGGTTGATGCCCAAGGCCTTGCGAACCTTGTTGATCGCCAGCCGCACGTTCAGCGGAACCAGCGCCGCATTGCCGGCATTCACCGACGGTGTCGCCAGTTCGACCGGGTAGGTCGCCCGGTTCAAGTTGAGCCACGTTCCCGTGGTCGCGTTGTTCTGATGGTACGGCACGCCGAACAGGCCCACGGGGCTCGCGCCGCTCAGGCCGTCATAAACCAGCACGTCCGTTGCGATCGTGCCCGCCGGCAGCGAGTCGATCTGGATGAACTTCCCGAACGGATCGACCAGCGTCACGTTGCACGAGCCGCGATTCGTGCTGAGCGTGGTGTCGTAGACCTGGACGGTCTGGTTGAAGTAGAACAGTGTCGCCCCCGGCGGGTTGACCAGGTTCAGTTGGATCGGCGGCCCGGTCACCACGCTCGAGATCGTGCCCAGCACGCCGTTCCCGGCGGTCTGCAGCACCTTGTCGAGAAAGGCCCGGAACTGCGCCATGCCGTTCTTGATTTCGCGCTTGGCCGCGTTCTCGATCGCCTTTTCCGGCGCGTTGGTGGCGTACTCGACCAGCTTGGTGATTTCCACCGCGTGCCGGAAGAATACCGGCGTCACCTGCGCCACGTCGTAGGTCGTGCCCGACCCGCGGCCCAGGTCGCCGCCGTCCATGTTGGCCGCCCCGGCCTTGCCGCCCGGGCGGATCTGCAACGGGAGTCGCATGTTGCGGCTCGAAACCCGCTCCACGTCTCCCCTCTGCTGAATCATCGTCAGCAGAATGTCGTCGCGCTCGTACAGCAGCGGGAGTTTGTCCCGCACCTTCTCGAGCTGCAACGCAACCGATTGTGCGTTTGCCATGCTTGCCATGCTCGATCACCTTTGCCCGCCGTCGCGGGCCCAGCGGCCTAGAATCGGCCTTCGATGATGTCGTCGTCGCTCAGTTGCCGGTACCGGCCGCCTTTGCGCAGGTCCTCGACCGAAGGCGTTTTCTTCGCCCCGGCTCCCATGCCGGCCGTGCCGGTGACATCCACTCGCGACGCCGCTCTCTGGTCCGTTCTTTGCCGCTGCTGGGTTGCGGCCAAGGTGCCTGCCCCAAACGCGCCTACCACCTTCTCGGCGACGCCGGGAACCATCCGCTTGGCCTGGTTGGTTACGAGCCGAACGATTTGCCGCTGCACTTTGGGATCGCCCATGCCCCCGCGCGCCAAAGCCTGCACGTGGTCCACGAGGTCCTGGTCCCGTTCGAGAGAGTCGCTCACCCGCCGGTAAATCTCGCCCACCAGGAGCCGCTGCGCTTCCGTGCTGTAGGTCTTCCCTACGAGTTGCGTCACGGTATCGCGCGCCGCGCCGAGGAATTCCTGAACGGCGAGGTTGTTCGCCTCGCCAATCCACCGCTGGCCTTCCTCGACCCGCGCCTGCTGTCGCCGTTCCTCGATCTCCTGCTGCTGGCGTTCGAGCCGGCTGAGCCGCGCTTCGCGCTCTTCCGGCGACCACGGCGTGCGCCCTAGTAGCTTGTTGGCCACCAAGTCGAGCGCGTCGAGCATCTCCTGGTCCTGCTCGCTCGTCGCCTTCCGGTGCGCCAAGTCCATCGCGTCGCGGAAGGCCTCGGTGCGGGCGTCCAGGCGCTTCTCCTGCGCCATCTTGGCTAGAGCGGGATTCTTGCTCTCGGCCAGCCGCGCCAGCGTCGGCGCAATCGCGTCGATCAGCTGTGCGGCTTCCTCGGGAGATTCGGTCAGCAGGTTCTCGATGATGCGCCCTTGCTCGCCCGGATCGCCCGAGAAGAACATCCGGTCGATCGCAGCGAGATCGCGCGCGCCGCCAAGCGCCTCAGCCAGCTCCGCCGGGCTCTCGTACTGCTCGAGGTAGCCGGCCATCTGCTCCGCCGTCTTGAAATCGGGGAACAGCTTCGAGTACTGCTCGGCGCGGTAGTAGGCGTCTCGAACCTCCGGGTGCGCCTTGAAGAACTCGCGCACTTCGGGCGTAAGACCCCGTGCAGTGGTATCGTTCGGCTTCGCCGCCGGCTCTTCTTCACCGGCTGGCTTGGTTTCGTCCTGTTTCTCACCGGCGCCGGATTCTTCCGTCTCCGGCTTGACGACCTGAGCGCCCTCGGTCGGAGTTTCTTCCGTGCCGATCCCGAGGATCTGCTCGTCGGTGAGTGCCGCGGAACCCGTCGTTGGCGACGCGCCGGTTCCCGCCCCTGCCGTTTCTGTCGCTACTGCCGCGCCCGCACTCGGCGCACTTGCCACCGCCGCTTCTGCCATGTTCACCTCACGCGATTTCCGCTTTTTTCGTGGCTACGGACCCCACGTCTCGCGTTGAAATTCCCTGGACCAACGGGCTAAGATGGGCGCTCGCAACACCGGAGGAGCGCATGTCCTACCACGTTGCCCGCCAATGCTTTGAAGAAAACAGGACATCAGTCGGAGACCCCGCATCCGACCACCAGACATGGAACCCGAACAACGGACTCGCGAACCTCACGACTGCGATTGAGGCTGACTTGGCGCAGATAAAAAAGCTACTGGCCGAGATTCTGCACGCCTTGCGTCAATAACAGCCTGCGCTTGCGTCGCCGTGAGCCCGGAGGCTTCCCCAGGCGTCAGCTCGGGAGACCCGCCGTTCACAATGGGCGTCGCTATCCGCTCTTCTTTTGGCATGGCTCCTCCACCGCTCCTCCCGCCTTTTGGCGAGGCTTCGGACCCCTCGTCGCCGATCAGAAACTTGATTGCCGTCCCAGCGTGGTCAGTAGGGCGAGCCCAGCGTAACTCACAGCACTCCCGCCGGTGCCGGTTGCGGTTCGGGTAGCACAGCCATTCCTGGCTGTGTGTCTTGCGATAAAATCACGGGCGGAGGCGCCGCATGAGACCTATGTTGGGTGTGCTAGCTATCACAATCGGCTTCGTTGTCGCTTGGCCTCTCCGATATCGATACCTCGATGTCCATGGCCAACTAATGCGGGTGAACCGATGGACGGGCACTACCTGCGTCTTCGCTCCGCAAGGGTACGAGGGCGCCGACGGCCGCCTGATGTACGGCTACTGGAACGGCCACGCTTGGGTGTACTCCGGCTGGAACACATGCTTCGACTCAGGCGCCGGCTTTCGGGGCGTCCACCTCTCGGAGGGTTCGCTCATGCCGCAGCAATAGGGGGCGGCGCGCCAACCTCTTCGCCGCGCTACGCCCTAGGCGCGTCGAACTCCAGTTGGATCAAGGCACCCAAGCGGCCGCCGCCGCGCAAGTTCGCCAAGCAGCCGCACAAACTCCGCCAGGTGCTCTTCCTCCGCGCTCGGGACGCCGAACCACTGGCTATCGCAGTTCGGGCACCGCGCGGGGATTCGCGGAGTCCCAACAGCGCGGAAGCTGTAGATCGCCCCACACTTGGGATTCTGGCAGGTCAACCTAATCTGACGAACGTCGTCAAGCGCGAAAACTAGATGGGTTTCGGCCGTCATCAGGCAGGACCTCCCACCACGCTTGCCGCTTCCTGCGCCATCCCCACATCCTCCGGCGTCAGCGCAATTCCCGCCTCAGCCGCAGCTTCCTGCTGCCCTCGCGGCGGCAAATCCTTGAACGCGATACTGACGCTCGGTTGCTTCGGCTGCGCGGCCTGCGGTGGCTTCGCCTTCATCGCCTGAGCCATCTGAACCTGCATCTGCGCGGCCTGCATCTGCTGGCCCTGGAGCATCTGCTGGTGGGCCGCCAAGTGCGCCCGCACGTTCGCGTAACCCTCGGGGTTATTCAGCTTCGCCGCCTGCCCCGCATCGGAATTGAGCCACTGCCGGCACGTCTCGGACTCAATGGCGTGGTCGTCCACCAGTTCATCTGGCATCAGGCTCGGCAGCGGCGCGCCCTGGGGCTGCGGTTGTGCGCCTTGCGGTTGCGGGGGTGCGCTCTGCGGCTGAATCGGCGCACCCTGGAGCAGTATCGCAATCTCCCGAATCTGCTTGGTCCGCGAGTCCCCGCCCGGCACCTTGAGTTCCGGCAGCCCCACGAGCTGCTTGATTAGCTCGATATTCTCCGGCAGCGCAAGCGTCTGCTGGACTCCCGGCTCCGCCATTCCCATCAGTTGCAGCAGCACCGCGCGCTTCTGGTTCCAAAGCGTGGGGAACTGCTCGTCCGATTCCGGCCGCGCCAGGATATTGCCCTTGAGGTCGGCAAGCCGCACCCACTTCGCGTCGAACTCCATGCTCTCGCCAAGCAGCGGAATCTCGACGTCCGCGCTCCGGTTCTTGCGGAAGCAATCGACCGCCAGCATCATCATGTCGGCGTGGAACTGCCGTATCCGCCGCCAAACGAGTCCCAGCCGACCCAAAGCCTGATCTCGCGCCATCGCGTACCCGCTGGCCGTCGCCTGGCCCTCGATCGCTCCGCCGAAGATCGACGGAAACGCGCCGGTCAGGAACTGCGCGATCGGTCCCATGAGTTGCTGCCCGTGCTCGACCAGGTCTGGCGGCACGCTCGCCGAGGGCGGCTGAAAGAAGCTGGCTGCTAGCGGCTGTCCAGGCCTCGGCCGCGCCGGATAAATCGCTCCGGGCTCGGCGGTTTGGTATTCGGTCGCATCGGCATCGAAGGCTTCGGGGTCGATGTAGGTCGGCGGCACGCCGTAGTCGTAGGTCTCCATCTGGAGGTTCGTCAGCGTGTTGAACCGCTCCTGCACCGAAATCAGCGAATCGCCCAGCGCCGGCCGTCCCGTCGCCGAGCCGTCGCCAGGCATCGCGTGCATCACGCGCCAGTGGTCGTCCATCGACTCGTTCCGGCTCTCGAGGTACGCATCGCCGGCAAACGCCACGTAGCAGCCCTCGGGGAATAGCTCCAAGAGCTGCTCGCGCCGATCTTTGTCTGCCAGCAGGTAGAACGCCCACGGCCTGAGCCACGTTCGCTCGAACGTGATGAGGTTCTGGTTGATGTCGCCGCCCTGCGTGAACGGTCCGCCCTGCGATTGCGACAGCCGCGCCAGCCGCTCGTATTGCGCCGAAGCGTCGGGAACGACCGGCGCGCCAATCCGATCCGCGGCGTGCGGATAAGCAGCCCGCAGCTTTGCTAGGTGCGTCTCGATTTGCCACTGGAGGTACGGATACTCGCGCTGGTCGTTCGCCCAGGGCGGAGTTTTCAGCTCGAGCGCGCCCACCATGGAAATCACTTCCTGACCATTCGGCGCGTTCCGCGTGCCCGTGATCTCCGGCACGGTCACGAGCTGCGGCGGCAGCCAGTTCTCGGTGGAAATCTGCGCGCCGCATTCGGGGCAAAACATCAACTCGGGCGCGGGCTCTGGCGCCGGCTGCTCGCTCGGCATCCCGGCGGAGATCATCTCCGGCAGCGCGGCTTGGCCGGAGTGTGTGCCAGAATCCTGCGCGCCCGTTGCGGGCTCATTGGCACCAAGCCGCGCTACCGGAACTCGTCGAATCCCTTCCGCCGGCGTCTCCGCGCCGCACTCCGAGCAGCGGTACCGCGCGCCCTGGAGCTGCTTTTGCTTGGCTTCAACCTGCGGCTCGGGATGCCAACCGAATGCCTGCCCGTCCACCACGTACCGAACGTATGCCCCAACCTTCCCGCCCACCCACAGATGGAACGACTCCTCCGCCAATATCTGCTCGATCCGGTTGTTTCGCTCGATCAGATCGACGATGTCGGTTGAAGCCTTCGCCGTCGCCACGTCCAGCTCGCTCGATGGCGATTTCGGCAGGAACCGCACGCGCGGCGACGTCTGGCTCAGGACCGCCACGATGGACTGCCCGAAAGCCTGGTAGATATTCGTGACGTACTCGTAGCGCGGCGTGTCCTCCATCGAATCCGGCTTCGTCAGTTTCTGCTCGAACGGCAGGTGCCAGTTCTGGTCCCGCTCGTTCCACCACAGGTAATGCAGCCCGCGCCAGAAATAGTGCGCCTGCTTGACTCGCCGGATTTCCTCGCGCCGCGGCAGCTCCGATTCCTTCGCGATGTCGAGCACGAGTTGCCGCAGCACCTCCTGGCACTCGCGCGGCAGTTGCTCGTTGTTCGGCCCGTAAGGCTGCGGCGCGCCGCTCT
The DNA here is from genome assembly GCA_021788095.1 of Acidobacteriota bacterium. GTDB lineage: Bacteria > Acidobacteriota > Terriglobia > Acidiferrales > UBA7541 > JAKASX01. Next base: position 85,154 of record JAJYLB010000009.1, read on the forward strand.
CGGCCCGCGCCTGGGCATCCGGCCCTTCCGCCGGCGCAGCGTCGCCGCGCGGCAACACCGGTTGCGCCTGGTCCGGTATCGGCCGGTCGTCTGGCGCACCTAAATCAGCCGCAGAAATGTTGGGGACTATGGCACTCGACACGGAATCTCACGAGTCCGCGTCCGCGAATCGCGGGACGGGACTGAACGCCGCCACTTTGCTCCCCGGGCCAACAGCGTAACGCCCGAAGAGCAACCGCACGCAGGCGGGCTCGCCTTTGGACCATTGCGGGTCGCCCTCCGTTGGAGGTCCGCCCGATCATCCCGATGCTGCCCCGGTTCGGGACACCATTATGAATCTCACATTTGGCGCCGTTATTCCACCGCCACCTCTAAGTAAACTTTTTGGTAAACATGCTTCTTGGCGGATTTCATGGTGAGCGGGGTGCCCCTGGGTCTTGATTGTGGTCCGTTTCCGGTTTTGTTAGGCTGGGTGGGTCATTGCGGTGCCTGTGCTTCCCGCTGGTTGAGACGCATGCAAGCGTTTGCATGCGGTGGAGCACATCCATGAGGAGAGGTGTCCGAGTGGCTTAAGGAGCACGCTTGGAAAGCGTGTAGCCTGGCAACGGGCTCGCGGGTTCGAATCCCGCCCTCTCCGCCGTTTCCTTTCTGGAAGCAGACAGACGAATCCCATTCTCCGGCCTAGCGAGATCGGTTGGGTATGGCTCGAGCTCAGCCGGTTCACATGCTGACTGTCGGGGAGCCCCGAGAGCCCCCATTCCGTGTTCCCCCGCAGGAAAGGGCTGGAATCGGCCCTGTGTCCGGCCTTGGGCTCCTGCCCAGGAACGTCCGCAGGATAGACAACTCTTGAGGCCTTCCCCTTGGCTCGGTATCGTCCGCGTAACCTATTGCATCCACAGGCCTTATTAGGTGATCGTGCATACCCCCAAAACTGCATCTTTTACTCCTTGCTTTGCATCGAAATATACGTATTCTATACATGCCCCAGGCGTTAGGTTTTCTTGTTGACCGCGAGGACTGTTCGAATCACTGTCACAGTGGGTGAGCGGAATTTTGCGGCGAAGTGGGTGACTAGAGGAATACTCTGGAACGTTGGGCGGGAGGAGCGTTAAGTGCTCGAACTCGAGGATAAACTCGAACCAGGCACCGGTTTGCTCGGCGTGGAAGAGCAGGAGAGCTTGCACCACTACGATCGCGAATCCGATCTGGTTGAGGCCGAAAACCCTGAGCCTGATGAGGATCTGGAAGGACCTATCGCGGCCGCGCGGACGGAGTTCACAGAGGACCCCGTGAGGGTGTACCTGCGCGAGGCTGGGGCTGCTCGCCTCTTGACCCGCGAAAAGGAAGTGGCGATCGCTCGGCGCATCGAGCGGGGCCAGCACCAAGTCTTCAAGGTCGTGTCCCGGTCTCCCCTGGTCTGGAGCGAACTGTTGGCCGCTGCGGAAGATATTAAAGAGCACAGGCGCTCTGTCCGTGACCTTGTACAGTTCGACGAGGAAGAGCTCACCGAGAAAAAACTCGAGCGGAAAACTCAGCAAACCCTGCGCGTTCTTGAACAGGTTGGGAAGAACAGTCGCCAGATTCACACGCTCGCTGCGCGGTTCGCCCGCCTGCCCAAGTCCAATGCGCCTCAGGTCCTTGCCGCCAGATATCGCCTTGCTCGCCGGACGATTCACATCAGCAAGCTCGTCCGCTCCCTGGATTTTACGCCCGCTGAGCGTACTCGTTTGGTTGCCCTGATCGAGCGCACGGCTTCGCAATACGCAGGCCTCGAGCAGACCGTTCGACAAGTAGAGCGCCGGGTTCGTCAGGCGAAGGGTCAAAATGCGGCGGAAGCGCGCCGCGAGTTGCGCAAGTACCGGCTGCAATACCAAGAGCTTGAGTCTCGAACCGGGGCTTCCGCCGCCCAATTCCAGAGGGAGCTGGGCAGGTTGAAGCGGGGTGAGGCTTTGGCCATGCAGGCCAAGAAGGAACTCACCCAAGCCAATCTTCGTCTGGTGGTCTCCATCGCCAAGAAATATTCGCAGCGTGGCTTGCACCTCCTCGATCTCATCCAAGAGGGAAATATCGGCCTGATGCGCGCTGTGGACAAGTTCGATTGGAGGCGTGGGTACAAGTTCTCTACGTATGCCACCTGGTGGATCCGCCAGGCCATTACCCGCGCAATTGCGGACCAGGCGCGGACGATTCGGCTGCCCGTTCACATGGTCGAAACGTTGAACAAAGTCGCGCGTACTTCGCGTGAACTGGAACAAAAAATGGGCCGAGCGCCCAAGGCCGAAGAAATCGGTCGCAAGCTAGGCCTGAAAACACAGCAGGTGCAGCAAGTTCTTAAGGTCGCCCGGCAGCCGCTGTCCCTCGATGCCCCCATCGGGGAAGACGATACTCGTCTGGGAGATTTCATAGAGGATAAGGACGTGCTCTCTCCGGCCGATCGCGTGGTCGAGCGAGGGCTGAAAGAGGAAACGGCCGCTTTGCTCAAAACCCTTACCCCCCGCGAGGAGAAGGTTATGCGCCTCCGCTATGGGCTTGATGACGGCCAGGAACGTACCCTGGAAGAAGTGGGCGAATCCTTCGGCCTCACTCGCGAACGGATCCGGCAGATTGAGGTGCAGGTGCTGCGGCAGCTGCGCAATCCGAGTCGGTCCGCTAAGCTGCGCGCGTTCCTTCGCACCAACTGACCCTCGCGACCCTGCGGAAGGTCCCCTCGCGTGCGGCGGCGCGTAGCCGCCAGCAACCTCTTGGGTCGAACGCCCTTCCGTCTGTCTGGGGTAGGGTCCTTACAGCTTGTAACCCAGACTCCGCAGGACCTGCTTCCGTTTCTGGATGTCCTCTTCTGCTTCTACGCCCTTGGGTGGAGAGCCGTCCACCACGCCGATCACCCCTCGCCCCTGCTTCGTTTTCGCCACCAACACTTCCAGGGGATTCGCCGTGGCGCAGTAGATCCCGCACACCTCCGGGCAGCCTAGAATGCGCTCCATGACATTGATGGGGAAGGCGTTCCGGAGCATCACGACAAATACGTGCCCCGCGCCGATGGCGAGTGCGTTCTCGATGGCCGCTTTCTTCAACTCTTCGTCATTGCCTTCCGCTCTCACCAGACATGGCCCGGACGCCTCGTTGAAGGCCACGGCGAACCTGCTCGCTGGCGCTGTGTTGACGAGAGCCTCGTAGATATCTTCCGCCGTCTTGATGAAGTGGGTTTGGCCCACGATAATGTTCGCGTCCTCGGGAATGTTCATCCGTACTGACTCAAGCTCCATCAATCGCCCTCGTGATGATCTTCACTTCGCGCGCCATCCTACCACAGCCTTTGCCCGCAGGCCTGTCCCGCTCTCAAGGAGGACACTTCCTTTCCAAACCCGGTTGTGCTTTCATTCTTGTTTGGCTGTCCGCACGCCCCGCGAGCGCGGGCTTCCCACGGCAAGTACGGCTTGATCGTGGCTCTGTGCGGGGAAGGGGAGGGACGATGGATCGATGGCGGAATCGCTGGGCTGTCATAACCGGGGCCAGCTCCGGAATCGGAAAGGCTTGCGCGGAACTCCTGGGCGCCGGCGGTGCCAAACTCGTGTTGTCCGCGCGCCGAGTCGACCGCCTTCAGCAATTGGCCCAACAGATCCGCTCCGGCTGCGGAACTGCGGTCGAGATCCTTCCCCTGGATCTCTCCAGCCCCGGTGCCGCTGCACAGCTCTACGCTTTCACCAGGGACAGGGGGATGGATGTCGATTTGCTCGTCAACAATGCGGGGTTCGGTGCCTACGGAGATTTCCACCAGGGTTCGCTCGATAGGTTCCGCGAGATGATCCAGGTCAATGTTGCCGCTGTCGTGGAACTCACGCACCATTTCCTGCGAGATATGGTCGGGCGCCGTCGTGGTGACATCATGATCGTCGCTTCTACGGCCGCCTTCCAGCCCGTCCCGTACATCTCCTGCTATGCCGCAACGAAAGGCTTCGACCTCCTCTTCGCCGAAGCACTGGCCGAGGAGGTCCGCCGGTATGGGGTGCGAATTCTAGCCCTGTGTCCAGGCCCTACCGACACCGAGTTCATGAACGTGGCTGGCCAGCCCAAGCGCCTGTTCCGCTTCTCCGAAAACGCTGACAAGGTTGCTCGTATAGGCCTGGAAGCTCTCGAAGCGGGGAAAACGTACGTCATCTCCGGTTGGTTGAACTATCTGGAGACCCATGCTCAGCGCTTGGCTCCGCGCCCTTTTGTCGCTCGTTCCGCGGCCGCGCTACTCGCCCCGCCGGATGTGCCAAATCGGCAAGGGGACGGCTAACTCTCGTCGATTCCCTTCGTGCGCGCGAGTTGCTCGAGCGCCGCTAGGTCCTCCAAGGAAGTCACGTCACCGGTCACGCTGCCCTTCTGCGCCAGCTCCCGCAGCAGGCGACGCATGATCTTTCCACTGCGTGTTTTCGGCAGCGACTGCGCGAAACGCACCTCGGCCGGGCGCGCGATGGATCCGATGGTGGCGGTAACATGGTCCGCGATCTGTTCCCGCAACTCGGGCGAAGCTGTGGCGCTTGCGCGCAGGGTCACGAAGGCGACGACTGCCTCGCCCTTGATTTCGTCCGGTTTCGCCACCACGGCTGCTTCGGCAATGGCCTCGTGACTCACCAGGGCGCTCTCAATTTCCATCGTGCTTAACCGGTGCCCGGCTACTTTGATGACGTCATCCACCCGGCCCAGCACCCAAAAATAGCCGTCGCCGTCGCGTTGCGCCGCGTCTCCCGTAAAGTAGACCCCCGGAATACGATTCCAGTAGTCGCGCCGGAAGCGCTCGTCGTCACCGTAGATCGTTCGCAGCATGCTTGGCCATGGCCGTTCGATCACGAGGTATCCGGTCTCCCCAGGCTCGGTTGGCTCGCCCTTCAAGTTAACGACCCGGGGCACGATGCCCGGCAGTGGCAATGTCGCCGACCCCGCTTTCGTCGGTGTCGCGCCGGGAAGTGGAGAAACTAGGATCGATCCCGTTTCGGTCTGCCACCATGTGTCGACGATGGGACAACGGCCTCTCCCGATCACCTCCGAGTACCATCGCCAGGCCGCTGGATTGATGGGCTCACCCACACTGCCCAGCAGTCGCAAGCTCGTAACATCGTGCCGTTCCACCCACTCGTTCCCCCAGGCCATGAACGCACGAATCGCCGTCGGAGACGTGTACAGAATCGTGACGCGGTGCTTCTCCACCAGTTGCCAGAAGCGGTCTTTAGCAGGATGGTCGGGCGCGCCTTCGTACATCACCACCGTCGCGCCGTTCGCCAGCGGACCGTAGACGATATAGCTGTGACCGGTCACCCACCCGATATCGGCTGTGCACCAATACACGTCGTCTTCTCGCAAATCGAAAACCATCTGCATCGACCAGGCGCACTGTAGTAGGTATCCTGCCGAGCTGTGTAACACTCCCTTTGGCTTTCCTGTCGTTCCGCTCGTGTACAAAATGTAGAGTGGATGCTCGGAATCAAATGGCGCAGCCGGGCAGTCCGATGCGGCCCTGGAGTCCACCTCGTGAAACCACAGATCGCGTCCGTCATCCCAACGAACGGGTTCTCCGGTCCTGCGCACGACCACTACCGAACGCACCGCCGGGCAGCTCTCCAGAGCGTGATCGGCAGTCGCTTTGAGCGGTACGATCTTTCCGCGGCGGTAACCACCGTCCGCGGTCACCAGAACTTTGGCGCCGCAGTCTCGGATGCGGTCGGCCAGCGCCACCGAGCTGAACCCACCAAAGACCACCGAATGGACTGCGCCGAGCCGCGCACAAGCGAGCAGCGTCACGGCTAGCTCGGGGATCATCGGGAGGTAGACCGCCACCGTGTCGCCTGCACTAACGCCGAGCGAGCGGAGTACGTTGGCAAACCGGCAGACACGGCCGTGGAGATCGCGGTAGCTGATGGGCAACGTCCGGCCGTCTTCCGATTCCCATAAGATCGCCGTCTTGCCCCCCCGCTTTTCGATGTGCCTGTCCACGCAGTTGTAGCTTACGTTCAACTTGCCGCCCACAAACCACTTCGCGTGAGGGATTTCCCACTCGCAGATCGCCTTGGGGACCTCGAACCAGTCCAGCAACTTGGCTTGTTCTCGCCAGAAGCCCTCCGGGTCATCGAGGGCACGCCGATATTGGCTTTCGTATTCCGCCATCGAGCGGATTCGTGCTTGCCTACGGAAGTCCTCCGGCGGCGCAACCGCCTTCTCTCCCAATACCGCGTGATTCACTTCGCCCATCGCCCCCCCACGAGAAGGCACACCTCGGCCCCTCCAGGATAACCTAGGGCACGATTCCGGCCTCGTCAAGCCAAGCCCCCTCGCCTGCCTTCGGCCCCATCGGCTCCAGGCCACAATTTGGAACTTTTGGATTCCCCCAAAGGAATTGTTACTGGAGGCCGGCCGAGAGCGTCTTACAAACTATAGGGATGCATGAGCGACGCGGCCCAGGCTCGGGACGACCTTCTGCTCAGTCGGCTGGCCAGGGGCGACCAAGAGGCCTTCCTGACCCTCTATCGCCGCCACCAACGCCCGCTCTACCGGTACGCGCTCCACATGACCGGCCGTCGGGAAGCAGCCGAGGAAGTCGTCCAGGAAGTCTTCATGGTTATTATTCGCGAACGTGGAAAGTTCGACCCTAGACGTGGCGAGTTCGCCGCCTATCTCTTCGGCATCGCCCGTAATCACGTTCACCGCCTTCTGGAGGCCGAGGGCCGTTACCAATCGCTCCCCGACGAGGGGCCGGACGCCCTCCTTGCACAGGCGGCGCCTCTGGGTCTCGCGAAACCTGACTTGCTGGACAGCCTCGTCCGAGCCCAAGTAGCTGAACAAGTGCGTAGAGCTGTGTTGAGCCTCCCCGTTCGCTATCGGGAAGTGGTAACGCTCTGTGATCTCGAGGAGATGGAATACGGACAAGCCGCTGCGATACTCGATTGTCCTGTTGGGACCGTTCGATCGCGACTGAACCGCGCCCGAGACATGCTGGCGGATAAACTTCGTCCTTCCCTTGCGTCTAGAACAGTGGCCCGTCTTTCCGCCGAACGCGCCTTCGATACGGGGTGAGGGGATGAACTGTAGGGAATTCGCGGATTTGGTTCACCAGGTGGCAGGCCGCCGGGCAGTGGATGCCGCTCTTGCCGCTGCTGCGCGTGCTCATGCGGAGGCCTGTCCGTCCTGCGGCGAGCGTTTCGCCGAAGCGCGGACGCTAGCCGGGATTTTGCATATCGCGTCCGGGGAATCACGCCGGCTCGATCCCCCGCGGCACGTCGAAGCGTTGCTGCTGGAGGCCTTTCGTAGGGAACACTTCGTGGCAGATCGTCGCGGACCCGGCGCGCAGATGGTTTGGCGTCCGATCCTTGCCTGGACGGGTGGTTGCGCGGCATTGGCTTTGTTGGTTCTCGAGTCGCTGGTACTGTTCCCCGGCCGCCTGCGTCCGCCTGCCTCTCTTCGTTCCCCTGTCTCCCTGCCGAAGGCAACCGCGCCTCGTGAAGTTGCCTCTTCGCATCCTCCATCCTCGTCTTCGAAGACGAATCTCACCTCAGACTTCGTCCCCGTACCCTTTGCGGGAAGCTCTGAGCCGGACGACTGGGGGGTCATCGTGAGGGTACGCGTACCGCGCTCCTGCTTGGCCGACCTGGGCTATCCGGTTGATGAGGCGCAGGGTGGGGGGGTGGTCCAGGCCGATCTGTTGGTTGGAGGTGATGGCTGGCCACGGGCAGTGAGGATCGTGCCATGACGCATCCGTGCGCGTGGGGAAGCGCGAAGAAAATCCATGTACGGGAGGGAAAGAGAATGCTCGGCTCGCAGCCCGGTTCGCGTGGCATCGCGCAGGCCTGGCCCGCGGTGCTGGTTCTCGCGTTGGGGGTGCTTGTCGGCTCATCAGCCAGGGCGACTCCGCAAAGACGGGCACAGGCGATGACGGCAGGCCATGAATTGCCTCCGCCTCCCCCGGAGCCCATGCCGGGAATGTTTGCTTTCGAGGGAGCCTTGTCGGATGTGAGTGGCAAGGTAGTGAAGAATGCTCCCTTCTCTGCCGTGGTGGTCAGCGAAACCTTGGAGGATCTCGCGGATGGTAACCGCATCGACCGAAAATCCGAAGGCGCTTTTGCACGCGATAGCCAGGGCCGTACACGTCGTGAAATGACCCTCAAGAATATCGGCCCATGGGCGGCGTCGGGCGAGCCGCCACAACTCGTATTTATCAACGATCCCGTGACCGGCGGCGCATTCCTCCTGAACCAGAGCCGGAAGGTCGCTTACCGAATGCCCCTTTTCAGAGCGAACACTCGCTTGGTGATCTCGCGGATGAGGCGTGCTGCGGCCCTTAGGGGAGCGGGTCCCGGCATGGCGTCGTTGCCCCGCGCACGTGCCTTGCGCAAAGAAATCGTCACGCAATCGCTGGGCCAGAAAAGGTTCAATGGACTGCTGGCCAACGGCACTCGCACCATTCGCACCATTCCGGCTGGACAGATTGGGAACGAAAAGCCAATCGTAATCACCACGGACCGGTGGTATTCGCTCGCGCTCCATACCACGGTTCTGGTCAGAAGGAGCGATCCGCGGTTTGGCACGAGCACGTTTGAGTTAACTCACATCCGACTTTCTCCCCCTGCACCATCCCTTTTCGTCGTGCCGGTTGGCTTTAGAGTGGAGCGTGCGGGACGGATTTTCATGCGGCCGAATGCCATCACTGTGCTCCCAGGGCTCGGCCGCAAGCGTCATTAAAAGAGTTCCTCGCGGCGATTACCCTCCCGTGGGGAAGCATGCGCTTGGGGGCGCCAAATCTCCCCGCCCAGGGCGCCCCCAGGCGAGTTTCCCGCAGTTGCGCGGTTCGGAGGGTGAAGATGCAAAACGAAGTGCGTGAGCTCGAGCGACAACTGCGAGCCGAGGGTTTCGCCAATATCTACGTCTGGCAGGATGGACCTCAGGCTTACTACCCCGATCATTCTCACCCCACACTGACCGCCCACATCGTTCTCGAAGGCGAAATGATTCTAACCATGGACAACAGCAGCGCCACCTATCGCGTAGGAGAACGGGTGGACGTCCCTGCCAACGCCGTGCACTCGGCGCGGATGGGACCCGCAGGTTGCCGCTACCTCATCGGGGAACCCTAAGGCTGCTATCTTATTGGGAACACATGACTTGAGTTGACTTCCGCTGCTCCTCGGCTCCGTAGGTAACTCTCAGGCAACAGAAACATCCCTTCCGCGCCCGACTCCTCTCATTTCCTCCCTAAACTGAGTCTGAATTGCCCCTCGGTCGGGGCCAAGGCGGCCATGGATTCTTTTCTGATGGTGGCAGGTTTCCTGACGCTCGCGCTTCTGCTCGCGGTGACGGGGCTTTGGATGCTGGTCAGTCCGCGGCGCTTTGCGGCGGTCTCTGAGGCCTTTGCTGCCGCAGGGAATCTGCCAAGCTTCTTGCTCCGCTCCGTCAAAGGCGCCTTGTTGCAGATACGAGTTCTAGGACTTTTCAGCTTCGTTCTCGGAACTGTGCTAATGGGAAGTACGGTGGGTTTCGCGTCGGCGGTGGTAGACGCTACGCGGAGCGGCCCGAAGCTTTACTGGCTGATCGTCCCGGCCTCCCTCGGGCTGGCAGCTAGCTACCTCATACTCTTTTACGCTTGCGAGTGGGTTGTTCGAACGTTCCAGAAATGGGTCGATCACCCTCTCGTTCCTCAGGAACTGATCCTTGCCTTTACGTGGGAGCTTCGAATCGCCGGCGTTGCCTTTGGCTTCCTCGGCCTGGGCGCGATGTCCATCTGGCTCAAATCACTCCTGCGCTAGGGGAACGCCCCTTCCTTCCGTCCTTTGCGCCCCTGCGTGCTTCGTCACCGTAGCGCCCGGTCGAGTATCTCCACGACATGGACGACTTCCTGCCCCGTGGAAGCAAGCTTCACCCCCGCCCGCAGTTGCAGGATGCACCCGGGATTTGCCGTGACGATCGTGGCAGCCCCGGTTTCCCGGGCATGTTGCGTTTTTTGCCTTAGCAGTTCCAGGGCTGTCTCGGTTTGCGTGATGTTGTAAACTCCCGCCGATCCGCAACATTGGTCGGCGAATCGCATCTCGACCAATTCCAATCCGGGTACCGCCGCCAGCAGCCGCCGGGGCGCCTCGCGAACCCTCTGGCCGTGCAGCAAATGGCACGAATCTTGATAGGTGACGCGCCTCTCCTCCCGTTTCAGAGGGGAAACGAGCCCCAACTGGTCCAGAAATTCGGTCACGTCGCGCACGCGCTCGCCGAAGGCTTCCGCACGCTCGTGGTCCTTGTCCTCGGGCCCGAAGAGCTGGCCGTATTCCTTCAGCGTCGAGCCGCAGCCGGCAGCGTTGGTGATGACCGCATCGAAGTCCCCCTGCTCGAAGGCTGCCAGATTGCGCCGCGCCAGATCCCGAGCCACGTCCCGAAAGCCCGCGTGCACGGCGAGGGCCCCGCAGCACCATTGTCCCCCGGGGACCACGACCTCGCATCCGTTTGCCTGGAGCACGCGAAGGGTAGCCTCGTTCAGGGAAGTAAAGGTCATTCGCGCAATGCAGCCTGCGAAAAAAGCGATCCGGGCCCGGCGTATCCCTCGCGCCTCATGAACGCGCGTTGCATCCGTGGAGAAGAACTTGCGGTCGATGCGCGGCATCAGTTGGCTGCGCGCTTCGAGCCCGGCCAGCTTGAGAAGCCCCGACCCGGTCGCGATTCTCTCAAATCCTGAGCGCTGGTAAAAACCCGCGAGACGCGCAAGCTTCGCCATGCGGTCGGGGTAGGGAAGCAATTGGCGATAGAACAAATTCCGCGCGAAGCGCGGGATCGGTGGCCGGCGGTATTCCTGTTCGATCCGGCCTCGGGCAAGCTCGACCAACTTGCCGTATTCCACCCCCGACGGGCACGCCGTCTCGCAAGCGCGGCAGTCCAGGCATCGATCGATGTGCGTTACGTAGGCGGCGCTCATCGGCATTTCGTCCTGGGAGACGAGAAACATCTGCCGGATCCGCCCCCGTGGAGAATCAGCCTCTCGGCCCCAGAGTCGATACGTAGGGCACTGGTTCAGGCAGAGGCCGCAGTGTACGCAGCGCGCGTAGTCGCGGTAATGGCCTTGATCCTCCGCTTCCGCGGTCAGGGAAGTTGTCCGCGCTGGCGCCTCGCTCGCCACGGGAGTCAGAGACCTCCTGCAAACCTTCCCGGGCTGAGAATGTTCTCGGGATCAAACACCTGTTTTACCTTTCCCATCAGACCGAGATCGGGCCGCTCGTCACCCCGCAGCCGCGTACGCTTTCGCAAGTCTTCCGGGCACCACGGAAGGGACCAGTGCCCCTGCATCGCCAGGATCGCTTCTGCCGTTTCGTCTACCGCTTGTGCAAGACGCAGGATGGTTTCCGGATTCAGCGCGTCGGGGAGGAACGCGATGTAGATCGCCCCAACCGCTCGCGCCAGAAGCGCCACCGGAAGTTGGTGCCGCTTCGCGCTGGATTCGGCAGCCGCGCAGGCCGTGCTCAATTGGCTTGGCAACACCCCCGCGTGCACAAGGGTCGCTGCCGGCGAGGAATCGAGCAGCAAGGGAACGGCCTCGACCAGACGTTCCCATACGCCGGCCGTCGCCTCGTCGTCGAGCAAGAGGCTGTCGGTCGCTCCCCACTCGCGCGCCATCCCCTCCGCGTCGTTGCGGAACCGCCGGAATACCGCCTCGCTCCCGCCGAAGCCTACAGCGACTTGCCACTCGGAGGCCCGCCCGGAAAGTTGCGGGACCGGCAATGGTGATGCGCTCCGAGGTGCCCCCCGTCGGAGCAGGTCCACAAGTGTCGCGTTCAGGCTTTCGAGCGAGGTCGCCGCCAACGGGGAATGAGCGATGCATTGAGCGAAACCGATGGCCGCCGATGCCTCCCCGAAAGTCGCTAGAATGCTGCGACGTACCTCTGGCAGGGGAAAGGTCTTGAAATTCAGCCGCGAAATCACCCCCAGCGTTCCTAAGGAACCGACCAGGAGTTTGTGAAGGTCGTATCCCGCCACGCTCTTCACCACGCTGCTGCCGCTCTTGACGCGATGGCTGCTTCCGGTCACGAACTCTGCCCCGAGCAGGAAATCGCGCACGGTACCGTAGCCCTGTCGGAGCGGAGAGTCGATGCCGCTCGAGACGGTGCCCCCGGCCGTGGCCAAGCTCTCGTACGGTACTGAAAGCGGAAGAAACTGGTGGTGTGCCTTGAGACACTTCGATATATCCGTTAGGCGCGCCCCCCCTCCCACGCTCAGCGTGAGATCGCCGGGATCGTGCTCGAGGATCTGATTCATGCGCGTCGAGACGAGCGCGAGGTCGTAGTGCGAGGGCGGACCCCCCATCCCCAGCTTCGTACCGGCTCCGGCCACGACGACGGCGAGCCGCTGTTTGACGCAAAGCCGAAGGATTTCTCGAGTCTCGTCTGCGGTCGCCGGCCATGCCACCACCGCGGGCCTTTGGCCGCCGATGGCATAATTCCGCGTAGCAGCGGCCTCCACGCTGGTGTTTGCCCCGCCCACAATCGCCGAGATCGGCTCGAACAGGTTTTCCCCGCTTGCCCTCATGCCTGTCTGTCGCGTAAGGCGCCGTCGGCCCCGGAAGGGCCGGAACCACCCGCCTCGTCAACGCGCGCTGTGCCTCGTTTCCCTTCCGTTGCGGATGCCGCCGGAATCCGAATCTCACCGCACCCCTTGCCCCCGGGAAAGATCTTGCCGGGATTCAGCAAGCCGAGAGGGTTGAAGGCATCACGGACCCCCTTCATCAACGCGAGATCGGCTTGGCTGAAAAGCAGCGGCATCAGCCGGTCTTTCTCCATTCCGACGCCATGCTCCCCCGTGATCGATCCTCCCATCTCGATGCATAGTGCGATGATTTCATCGGCCGCTGCCATCGCGCGCGCGAATTCGTCGGCTTTGCGGTGATCGAAGCAGAGCATGGGATGCAAATTGCCGTCGCCGGCGTGGAAGATATTTCCTACATCGAACCCGTGCCTGCGGCCGATTTCGCCAATCCGCCGTAGCGCCTCCGGCAGCCGCGTGCGGGGAATCACACCGTCTTGCACGTAGCAATCAGGAGCGACCCGACCGACGGCGCCGAAGGCGTTCTTCCGCGCCTTCCATAGAGTTTCGCGCTCGCGTTCGCTCTGCGCCGTCCGTACCTCCCGGGCCCGATTCTTCCGGCAGAGGTCGATGACGGCCTGCGCTTGCTCCTCGGCCGCCTCGCGCATGCCATCAACTTCGATGAGCAGTAACGCACCCGCATCGGTGGGCAAGCCCGCCTGAATGGACGATTCGACGACTCGGATGGTCCACCCATCCAGCATCTCGCAGGCTGCGGGGGTGACCCCCGCAGCCGTGAGAGTGGCCACGGTCTCGGTGGCATCGTCCGCCGTCTCGAAAACCGCGAGAAGTGTCTTCACCGATTCTGGCAAGGGCGTGAGCTTCACCGTGATTTCCACAACCAATCCCAACGTCCCTTCCGAGCCGACGAACAGACCGACGAGGTCGTAGCCCGGTGGGTCGACGGCTCCGCCACCGATACGTACCATCTCGCCATCCGGCAGGACGATCTCCAAGGCTTGCACATGGTTTGCCGTCACGCCATAGCGCAGCGTGTGTGGCCCCCCGGCGTTTTCGGCAACGTTTCCTCCAATCGTGCACGCCTTTTGGCTGGAAGGATCCGGCGCGTAGTGCAGCCCGGCGGAAGCAACCGCCCGCGATAGATCCAGATTCACCACACCCGGCTCGACTACCGCCAGACGGTTCTCCACGTCGATCTCGAGGATCTTGTTCATTCGCGAAAACACCACCTGTACCCCGCCCTCGCGTGCGAGCGCCCCTCCGGAAAGCCCGGTCCCGGCGCCCCGGCCCACCACCGGCACCCGATGGCGGTTTGACCACCGTGCCAACGCTGCCACCTCGTGCTTGCTCCCAGGGAACACCACCAGGTCCGGTCGGCCTGTCTCCACCGACCCGTCATACTCGTAGAGACTTACCTCCAGGGATTCGGTCAGCAGGTGCGCGGATCCAACGATTTGCGCAAGCTCCTTGATCGCCTCCCCGCTAATGTTTCGCGTCGCCATTCCTCTCGCCTACCCGAATATAGTGTATCGTCCCGCGGGCGCAAAATGCCGGAAGTCCGGGTACGCCTCCTTTACGTTCTCTTCCCCTTTTCCCTGTTCCCCGCTCGGAGTTTACGGGCTGGGGCAATTCGTCTATCATGCGTTCCGTTGGGTTGGGAACTCTACTCTGGAGAAGGGTGGGAAGACTTGGGGTCGCACGCGTATTCGGCGCTGTCGCCGGTTGAGCAGTGGGAGCCTCACATCGGCCGGACCGGGGCCTTGGAAGACATTGGCTACATGACGTGTATGACACTCGTGCTGCTCGGGAACTACGCGCAGACGGGTCATTTTGGTGGGCCGCTGGCCTACACGCCCTACAACGTCGCAGCACATTTGGCGGGGCCGGAACTGGGAGGATTGCGCTACGACTACCGGCGCCCGAAGCACCCCTTTGGCGACAAGTTCATGTTGGCGGGCGGGCACAATATTCCCACCGGCTACGCCTTGTGGATGATCCTGGGCCAAGCGCTCGAACGGAAATTCAAAGCTACCGGCGATCGCCGCTACTACGTCGATCCGAATGTGGCCATCTTGCCGGTTGACGCCCTCGGATTCCGCCGCGGTGCCGCCGTTTTGAAGCACCTCCTCCAGGATTACGGCTTGGTTGACCATCCCTTGTTCGCCCAGGCCAAGGCGCGCGGCATCAAGTCGCTCGCCGGCCATTCGGAAAGCACCGACGTGACGAACGACGTCAATGGCGGCCCGTCCGGGGTTGGCATCGCTGCCTCGGCAGGCAAAGCCGCATTCTGGGACATCGCCGGCGCTCCGAGCTCTTTGAAAGTGATAGCGCTGGAAGGCGAGTTCGCATTGACCGAAGGGCACGCGCAGGAACTCAAGACCCAAGCCCTGGCGCTGCAGGTGGGCAAGCGCCTTCGCATCCTGTTGTCCTTCAACAACGCGGGTATTGACGATTTGCTGATCGGGGGCGTGGTCGACCGCAAATTTGATGGCTACCGGCTCGTGGACCAGTGGGCTTCATACGGTTGGAACGTTTTGAGCCTGCCGAATGGCAATGATTATGGCCAGATTATCGGCGCCCTCAAGACCATGGAAGATTGGGATGAGCACGATCGCCGCCCGTTTATCGTCATTGGCAATACCACCAAGGGGTACTGGCCGGGCGCGGCCGATGGGAAGGTCGCCGGAATGGATCAACTCATCGGCTTTCCAAGCCACCCGTACTCGTTGAAAATGAATTCGGAGTATTTCGTGGCCCTGGCAAGCACCTTCGAGAAGCATTATGGCGTCACCTTTGAAGGCATTCGTCAGGGTCCGGTCGCCGATCCCCGCCAGAGGCTGATTCAGTTCAAAACCAACATCGATGTCGTGATGTCCTTGCTCGACCGCGACGGTCTGGGAGATTGGCTCGCGGACCGGCTGGTCGCGATCGGAGACACCGTCAAGGACGACTTCCCCTTGCGCTTCGACGTTCATCGCGATCCCTTCCTGGACGAGCGCCTCCGCGTGGCCCAGCTTCCCACCGAGCCGCAAAAGGTCGCCGTCACGAATCCGGTCTCCGGCGCGGAAAAGCAAGTGGCGATCACCCTCTTCCGCAAGCCCGGCGAGTTGGCCGGAACGCGGCGGGCGATCTCCGAAGTGATCAAATGGATGAACTACGTCACGGGGAACCGCTTCTTTACGATCGCCGCCGACCTCTCCGAGTCCATCAACATGGAACACGGCAGCTTGTGGGGCCACTACAATCCGGTCACCAATCCCCTGGGAACGCGCCTGAAGGCCGCAATCCAGGAAGCGGGCAACGTGTCGACGGCTATCGGCCTCGTGAGCCAGAGCGCCAGCTTGGATCCCGACAAGTTCGCCGGGGTATGGGCCATGAGCGGCACCTACGGCGCGTTTACCCCGCTCATGTATACCCCCGCCCGCGTTTGGAGCCAGCAGAACCAGGACAGCCGATTCCGCATGGGGGTTCTGCACATTCTCGCCGCTCATTCCGGCCCGGAAACTGCTGCGGATGCCCGCACCCACTTTGGAATCTTTGCCACCCAGGTATGGAAGCTCTTCCCGCGCGGTCAGACCATCCACCTGAATTTCTGGGACTACAACGATGTGGCGCCGGGCTATTTTGCCGCCGCCGAAATCGCCGCTCGCGATCCGAAAGTGGGTATCCTTTCCATCGAGGTCGCCCGACCCGATTTCCCCGTGGTCGACCGCAGCGCCTTCGCCGATCCCTCGCTTCAAGCCGCGGCCAAAGGGCTCTACGTCATTCGCGATTTCGCGCCTGGCCGGCAACGCGCCGGCTACGTGCTGGTGCAGGGCGCGAGTTCCACCGTCAATCTCGTCGGCATGTTGCCCCGCCTGGAACGCGCGGGATGGAACGTCAAAATCATCGCCGCCGTGAGTGAGGAACTGTTCGATCGGCAACCGGAAGAGTATCGCCGTTCAGTGCTTCCTCCCGAAGCCTATTACGATCTCATGGTTGTGAGCACCGGGACCCGGCGGGTCTGGCCCATTCGAAACCTGGGACCGATGACGGACGCCTACTCGCTGACCGCGGATGGAGATAATCAATGGCTGACGGGAGGCCTGGAACCCGAGGTCATCGCCGAGGCTCACCTCGACCCCGAGTCAATCTTCGCCGCCATCGAGCGGTTTGCCCGTGACCGTGATGCCCGCTTGTCGGGCCAGCACGACTTGCTTTCGTGAAGAACCTTCGGAGGAGGGCGACGGCCATTCCCCTGGTCAATCGCAATCGGCCCCGTTTGACGCTGGAAGGGGCGCGCGCCGTCTTGGCGGCCGCGGAACGCCGCGCCCTCGAGATCCACCGCCCCATGAATCTGGCTGTCGTCGACGACGCCGGCCACCTCCTCTCCTTTTCCCGCATGGACGGCGCGAAACCCTCTTCCATCGAAATCGCTTTGACAAAGGCCCGCGCCGCGGCCCTGCGTCGCGCCCCTACCGGCCCTCCCTCGCGGGAAGGGCAGCCCGACCTCCTCCTTGCCCTGGGTTTGGCCATCGCCCGGCCGGACCAGCAAACTCCCGTTCGCGGCGGCGTGCCGTTGCTCGTCGATGGGGAAGTGATCGGTGCGATTGGAGTCAGCGCGGGTAGCGAGGAGGAAGATCTGGATGTGGCTCGCGCGGGTGCCGCCGCACTAGCCGGCGTTTGAACCAGAGCGCGAACCTCCCCGAGGACAAATTTCAATCCCCTATCTCTGGGGTGGTTCCTCGCCTGTCCGGAGGTAGCTGTCTTCTTTTCGAATCCAGTCCTCGCGTCGCGGCGTAAAAAAATCGATGTCGATCGTGTCTTCGATTGCCACTGCCGCGTGCGGAACGTTCGCTGGAATGACGAGCACCTGCCCGGGTCGCACGCTGATTTCCGTGCCATCGTCAAAGTGGAATCTTAGGCAGCCTTCGAGGATCATCGTCACCTGCTCGTTGACGTGCGAATGGCGCGGCACGTAAGCCCCGCGCGCGAGCAGCACGCGCGCGATGGTCGAACTGGCTCCGCTCGTCATCTGCCGGCTGATCTTGTTGTTCAGCTCCTCCAATTCCATCTGTTCCCAGGCGATGGCGTCCATGAAAGGTTCCTCCCTCGGCGGTTTTCGGAGGAAAAGTTTATCATGCGGAAGGGAGCGCGCCGTTGCCGTCGCGCTTTCTGTGGTGCCAGGCCCCTTCGAACCCGTCGTGGCACGGACGCCTGGGTAACGAGGACGAGAGAAACTGGCGGAGAGGGTGGGATTCGAACCCACGAGCCCGCTTTTGGCAGGCTACCCGCTTTCGAGGCGGGCTCTTTCAACCGCTCAGACACCTCTCCGCAGCGTTCACTATTGTAAGCGCATCGGGCCTCCCGCTCCACGTCCCCATTCCGTGGATGCGCCGAGAACCAGGTCGGTCGGTGGGCGATTTTCTCCCTGCTGGCGCTGCGCTATGCTGAACACGGGATGAGCCGGCGCCCGCTACCAGGCGCAGGCTGGCAGGCCGGTGAGTGCCTTGAATTGAAAAGATCGCGACAAATCCTGCTGCATGATGCCTTTCGCGTGGGTATCGCCCTGAAGGCGGCCGATGGTTTGCTGGAAATTGTCGGTGGTGTCTTGGTTTGGCTGCTGACCCCCTCGACGGCGACGAGGATCGTCCATCTCCTGTTTCGCCACGAGTTGGCTGAGGATCCCCGCGATTTCGTCGCCACTCGCCTCCTGGGAGCTTCGCGAACTCTCGCCCGCAGGAAAGCCTTCGCTTCGGCTTTCCTCCTCTCTCACGGATTAGCCAAGGTTGTCTTGGTGGTAGCCCTCTGGTTCAACCGCCTCTGGGCCTATCCGCTGATGATTGCCGTGCTGGTCGGTTTCGTCTTCTACCAGGTCCTTCGCTTGGCTCAGGGGTTTTCACTGATGCTGGCCTTCTTGACCCTCTTCGACGTGCTCGTCATTTGGCTCACTTGGCACGAATACCGTGAGCAAAAGCGGCTCCGCGCCACTCGGGTAGATGGCGATGGGCGGCTGCGATGAAGCCTTGGGTGCTTTCTGAAGGAAGGGAGCGTGCCTAGCGCGCGGCTGCCGATTTCGGGGAGGCGGCCTTCTTGCGGCGCCTATTGCCTGGCCGCTTCGGTGGAGTTCCCGCTGCCGGTTCTACTACCATCATGCTGGTGACAAACTTCTTCAAGCCATGGAGATCAAAGTCGATCGAAGTCCGTTCGTCGTTCGACTCGGTTACCACCCCGTTCCCATACTGAAAATGCCGAACGTACTGCCCTTCTGCCAGAGCCTTCATTCATGCCTCCTCGATTTCCAGCGAAGGAAGCCCTCCGAAACCAGCCCGACAAAAAAATGCGCGAGTCCCCGCCCTAGCGGAGACTCGCGCAGATCGGTTAGAGGCTGGTGACGTTCGCTGCCTGCAGGCCCTTCGGGCCCTTCACGACTTCGAACTCAACCGCCTGGCCCTCGTTCAACGTCCGGTAGCCATCCGACTGGATGGCCGAATAGTGGACGAAGACGTCTTCACCAGACTGGCGTTGGATGAACCCAAAGCCCTTGCTGGCATTGAACCACTTCACGATTCCTTGTTCTCTCACTGTTTCCATACCTTCTCTTCTTTCTAAGCTGATTGTTGGCTCCGAACGCCCCCAGCCGTATATCGAAAGGGGGCCGCAAGTTGTCACTTGCAGCCCCCTTGAACGCATCTAAAGGCAATACAAGAGCAACAATCTCGGCCGTTATTGTACCATATCCCCGCGCCGAAATCTCTCCAAAACCCCAAAACCCTTCTGCCAGTGGTTCCGCTTCTAGCGGGGGGAGGGGGCCG
>JAJYLB010000010.1 GCA_021788095.1 Acidobacteriota bacterium
CGGGCGAGCTCACACAATTGCGCCGGGGGATCACCCTCGGCCGCTCAACACGCGGGTCAAGCGCACGGAAGCAGAAAACTCGTGCCTTTCCGTCCCTTCACGAATAAAGCGGGCTAGAGGGCGCCCTGTCACTCGTTGCGTATGCCGTCAACGAGCAGCGGATGGCGGCTGTGCCCGCCGCCGCGAAACGCAGGTGGATGGACGAGACCGACGCCAGCTTCGCCAACCGCTGCCTGCCGCTGCTCATTGCCAACCAGTGGGGTTGGTTCATTCTCAACGACCGCAAAATCGAGTTGTTCTGGAACGGCGGCCCCGGCATACCCGACATCCACATTCACTACCGGAGCAAAAGTCGCCGCGAGCAGGTTGACCCTGAGAAGCTGAGTGCCGTCAGCCATTTCGGCCACGGGATTCTCACGTTCCGCATCCCGTATCTGCTCCAAACCCCGCCGGGCTGGAACCTCTACGTGCGGGGGCCGGCGAATTGGTGCAAGGATGGCGCGTGCCCGTTGGACGGCGTTGCGGAAACCGATTGGTCTCCGGCGGCCTTCACGGTGAACTGGAAAATCACGCGAAAGGATACCTGGATCGCTTTCGAGGGGGGCGAACCGATCTGACAAATCTTCCCCGTGCCGCGCGGGAGCGTCGAGAGCTTCGTACCCGAAATACGGCCGCTGTCTCAGAATCCCGAACTCGAATGCCGATACAAGGAGTGGAAGCGTAGCAGGCAGGAATTCAACCGCGCTCTCGGCAAGTCCGGCGCAAAAGCGCTTTGGCAAAAGCACTACCTCCCCGGCATGTCCATCCTCCGCGAGATTTTCGGCCGGCATCAAACGAAGCTCGCCGTGCGCGAATTTCGCGACGTGAGGAACGCCCGCCCATAGGCGCTCAGGGCTTGCCCGTGGCGCCGTCCGCCGCGGTGGATTGCGTTTTTTGCATCTCAGCCGTATGGAGTCCGATGCCCTTGATCGGACCCGCTGCCTTTGACCGGGACCCGCCGGCTCTCTGCCTCATCCCGAAAGGCGCCGCCGGGATGGCGTTACAACGGCGGCCGCGCGCGCGTCCGTGCTCGCTTGCCTTGTAACGACGGTCAAGCCATCGCGGCCGAATGCGTTTCGGGAATTTCGACGACGGTGGCGAAGCGGATGGCGGGAATGGCGCGCAACTCGGCCAGATCGGCGGAAGAGATCGGATGATCGACGTTGACCAAGCCGATGGCTTCGCCGCGCTCGGGACTGCGGCCGAGCGCGAAATTCGCGATATTGATTCCGCGGCTTCCGAGCAGCGTTCCCACCTTTCCAATCACGCCCGGCACGTCGCGGTTGCGCATGAAGAGAATCGTGCCGCGCAGCGGCGCCTCGACGTCGATATCGTCGATCCCCAAAACCCACTGGCCGCCTCGCAGGCCTGCCATGCCGAGCACCGACGCTGTCTCCGCGTCGGTGCGCAGGGCGATGCCGAGGGTATGGGAGAAGGCGGCCCGGCGCACGCTGCGCACTTCGCCGACTTCGATGCCTCGCTCGGAGGCGAGCGTGCCCGCGTTGATCAGGTTCACGCGCTCGGAGAGGGCGCGCCGGAGCACGCCGGCCAGCACGGCATTCCGCACCAGGTACGTATTGGCCTCGGCCAGCGCGCCATCGTAGCTGATGCGCACCTCCTCGACGCGTTCGCCGGCGATTTGCGCGAGAAACGAGCCGAGCTTCGAGCCCAGCTCGAGGTAGGGCTCGATCCGCCGCTGCTCCTCGGGCGGCAGAGCCGGCAGATTCACCGCGTTGCGCGGCACGCCGGCCTGCAGGTAATCGCGCACCTGCTCGGCGATGGCCACGCCGATCACCTCCTGCGCCTCTTCGGTCGAGCCGGCGATGTGCGGCGTGGCGATGACGTGCGGATGGCACACCAGCGCGGAGCGGCCGGGCGGTTCGGGATCGAAAACGTCAAGCGCGGCGGCCGCCACGTGGCCGCTCTCGAGCGCGGCGAGCAGGGCCGCTTCCACGACGACTTCTCCCCGCGCGCAATTCACCACGCGCACGCCGCGCCGCGCCAGCGCGAGGGCGCGCGCATCGATCATGCCGCGCGTCTCTTCGGTGAGCGAGCAGTGAAGCGTCAGGAAGTCGCTCGATCCCAGCACCTCCCCGAAGCCGGCCAGCCGCACCCCTCGCTCGGCCGCCAGCCGCGGGGAAACGTAGGGATCGTAAGCCAGCGTATTCATCTCATACGCGTGCGCCAGCCGGGCGACTTCCGTGCCCACGCGCCCGAGTCCTATGATGCCCAGCGCCTTGCCGCGCAGCTCGGTTCCGGTGAGTTTCTTCTTCTCCCAGAGTCCTTGCTTCATCGACGCGTTCGCGCCAAAGAGATGACGCACCATCGCCCCGAGAAACGCGAAGGTGTGCTCGGCAACGCTGACCGAGTTGCCGCCCGGTGTGTTCATCACCACCACGCCCTGCCGCGTGGCGGCGTCCAGGTCGACGTTGTCCACACCGACTCCCGCACGGCCCACCACTCGAAGCCGCTTCGCTCCCGCCAGCAGCTCCGGGGTCACCCGGGTGACGGTGCGGATCAATAGGGCGTCGGCATCGCCTATCGCCTCGGCCACGGGGATTTTCGTTCCTACCAGATTGACGATCTCCCAGGAGGGGTCGGCCGCCGCCAGGATTTCCGCCGCGCGCTCGGAGACGTTTTCTGCGATGACGATCTTCATGTCCGTTTCCGTCCGTTCCTTTCCATCCCTAGATTCTCTCCGCCGGGCGTCCGCTTCACAAATCGCTCGGCTCGCCCGAGTCGGGCGCCGCCCTCTGTGGTGCGGGCGTCCCTGGCTCGCCGCTTCCCGGCGGCTCGCTCGCAGCCTTTTCGCTTTGGCCGCCGGGAGGCGTCTTCGGGATAGGCAGACCGCTTGAATGCGTCGGGATCCTTCGGGGCACAAGACGCCCCTCAGGATGACAGAGCGTCATAGGTGTCATCCTGAGCGAAGCGAAGGATCTCTCCGGCGTTCACCATCCGCCGCCCCATCAGAGTGCCCCTCTGCGCCTCAGCCCGTTCCCGGGCGGCTCGGGTCGGGCTCGCGCCAGCGGCGAACGATGCTGCGGTCGGAAGTCGCCGCGAGCAGGTCCGCCACGCTTCGATGCAGCAGCGGGTGCCGGAGGTCGGGAGCGATCTCGTTCAAGGGCACGAGCACGAACCGGCGCTCGGCGAGCCGGGGATGGGGTATGGCGAGTTCCGGAAGGCGGACGACGCTCGATCCGTAGAACAGTATGTCGATGTCGATGGCCCGCGGCCCGAACCGAACCAGGCGCCGCCGGCCCAGCGCCCATTCCACCTGTTGCACCTTCCGCAGAAGTTCCCGCGGCAGGCAATCGGTTTCCGCTTCGAGCACGCCATTGAGAAACAGCCGCTGATCCACCCCGCCCACCGGCTCGGTCACGTAGAGCGCCGACTGCCGCAGCGGGCGCACGCCGGCTTCTCGCAGGCGCGCAACGGCTCGCGCGATTTGCCCCGCCCGGTCGCCCACGTTCGAGCCGAGAGAGAGATAGACGATTTTCTGCGCGGTCATCGAAAATCCTGGTGGCTCTTGTCCGCGGCCCGACAGGGCCCGCTCAGCATGTCACCTTGGTCTTTTCGAGCAGCCTGCTGGGTCAGAACATGCGGCTCTGGCTGTGGCCGGGCTCGAGCCCGAAATAGCGATAGGCGACGGCGGTGGCGACGCGGCCGCGCGGCGTGCGGTCCAGGAATCCGAGCTGCATGAGATACGGCTCGTAAATCTCCTCGATGGCGTCTTCCTCCTCGCCGAGCGAGGCGGCCAGCGTATTCAGCCCGACGGGGCCGCCAGCGTATTTCTGAATGATGGTGAGCAGGAGGTTGCGATCCACCTCATCGAGCCCGCGATCGTCCACGCCCAGCATCTTCAGCGCCTCCTGGGAGGCCTCGCGAGTCACACGGCCATCGGCGCGCACTTCGGCGAAGTCGCGCACCCGGCGCAAAAGCCGATTGCCCACGCGCGGGGTGCCGCGGCTGCGATGGGCGATCTCCTCGGCGCCGCCCTCGTCGATCGGAATGGCCAGGATGGAAGCCGACCGCTTGACGATGGTTTTCATCTCCTCGGGGCTGTAGAAATCGAGCCGATGCACGATGCCGAACCGGGAGCGCAGCGGCGCGGTGAGCAAGCCGGCCCGCGTGGTGGCGCCCACGAGGGTGAAATGGTTGAGGCGGAAGGGATGCACGCGCGCCCCAGGCCCCTGCCCGATGATGAGATCGATTCGGAAATCCTCCATGGCGGGATAGAGGATCTCCTCGAGGGCCGGGAGCAGCCGATGGATTTCATCGAGGAACAGAACTTCGCGCTCATCGAGCGCGGTCAGGATAGCGGTCAGGTCGCCCTTCTTTTCGAGCAGGGGACCGGAGCTGAATTTGATGGGGACGCCCATCTCGTTGGCGAGGATCTGGGCGAGCGTCGTCTTGCCGAGCCCCGGCGGCCCGAAGAGCAGCACGTGATCGAGCGCATCGCCGCGCGTGCGCGCCGCTTGGACGGCGATCGAGAGGTTTTCCTTTACCCGCGTCTGGCCGATGAACTCGGCCAGATGGCGAGGCCGCACGCTCGCCTCGATGCGAGCGTCCTCCTCGAAGGCCTGGCCGGAAACGATACGCGGGCGAGGGTCGTCCACCGATCAGCCTCTCTCTCGCGCGTGAGGCGCGGTCTGCGACGCCGTGGATAGCTGAGCCAACGCGGTCCGAAACAGCTTCTCGAATCCGGCGCCGGGATTCGCGCGCACAACACGCGCCAAAACGTCGTCGATCGCGCGGCGATCGTAGCCGAGATTGGCCAGCGCGGAAGCGACGTCGGCGCCCGGCCCCGCGCCCGCCGCCGCGGCGGGCGCTTCCGGCGCAAGCTCGGCCAGGCGGTCGCGCAGCTCGACCACGATCCGTTCCGCCGTCTTCTTGCCGATGCCGGGAATGCCCACCAGCCGCTCCATCTCGCCGCGGCGTATCGCCCCGAGCAGCTCTTCGGCCGGCTTTCCCGAAAGCAGCTTGAGGGCGAGGGAGGGACCCACGCCGGTCACGGTGATCAGCATCTCGAAGAGCTGCTTCTCGCGCGCCGTCAGGAAGCCGAAGAGCTGCAACTGGTCTTCCCGCAGGTGCGTGTGCACCTGCAGCGTTACGGGCGAGTTCAGGTCGGGGAGCGCCGTAAACGTCGAGAGCGGAATCACCACGCGGTAGCCAACGCCACCGACGTCCACCAGGACATGGTTCGGTTGTTTTTCGACGAGCGTTCCCGAGAGGCGTCCGATCATTCGCGGCGATTATTGGCCATGCGCCGCCACCTGTCAACGACGGCTCGCGGTCAGCTCAGCGGCGATCGTGGAGGTCGCGCAGCGCCGCCGAAAGCCGCAGATCGAGTTCCCGCCGGTCCCGGCTGGGGTCTTCCTCTTCCCGTGCCGGCGCGCCGGTCCTGGTGCGCGTCGAGGGGTTGGCGCGGCCCGAGCGGGGAGGGAGCCGCGAAGCCAGCAAACACTCGACGTCGGCTTTCGTGAGCAGGGTTTGGCGGCCGATCAGATGCGTGACGAGCGTGACGCGGGCAATCTGCTCGGTGGTCTCCATCCGGAAGAACGCGGTGAGGAGGTCCGGGCCGAACGTGACGACACCGTGGTTGGCAAGCAAGATGGCGTTGTACTTGGCAACGAATGGCCGGAGCGTCTCTCCCAACTCGCGCGTGCCCGGCGTGGCGTAGGGGGCGACGGGTATGCACCCGAGATCGAGGACGCATTCGGCGAGCAGGGCTTTATCCAAGGGCAAACCGGCCACGGCGAAACCGGTGGCCACGGGCGGGTGCGCGTGGCAGATGGCGCGCACGTCCGGCCGCTGCCGGTAGATCTCCAGATGCATGGGCAGCTCGGAAGAGGGGCCGGAGCGGCCCCGCAGGCGGCGTCCGTCGAGGTCGGTAACCACCAGATCGCGAGCGTTGAGCAGGCCCTTGTTCGCGCCGGCGGGCGAAGCGAGCACGCGGTGGGGAGCGATCCGGAGCGAGAAATTGCCCTCGGTGGCGACGACGAAGCGGCGCTCGTAGAGCCAGGCGCCAACGAGGCACAGCTCGCGGCGATGCCTCCGCTCGTCCTTGCGCATGCCCGGCGTGATGGTGGGCGGCTTCATCCTTTTTGTTTCTCCTGCCACGACCGCGCTCGCCAAGGTCTCAGAAGCTCCGTCCCGCGCCCGTCAGGCGTACAAACCGCGCAAGCGCAGCGCCGAGGCCACCCGCTGAATGGCGATCATGTAGGCGGCTGTGCGGTTGGTGACCTTATGGGCGTCTCGTACCGCGACGACCTCGTCGAAGCTGTGTTCCATCACGTCCTTCAGCCGCCCGTTCACTTCGTTTTCCCGCCAGAAAAGTCCTTGGCGGTCTTGCACCCACTCGAAATAGCTTACGGTGACGCCGCCGGCATTCGCCAGAATGTCGGGGAGGACGAAAATGCCTTTCTCCTGCAGGATCGCGTCGGCATACGCGGTGGTCGGTCCGTTGGCGCCTTCGGCCAGGATCTTGCAATCCACCCGGTGCGCGTTCTCGCTGGTGATCTGGTTTTCCACGGCGGAGGGAACCAGCACCTCGCACGGCCGGAAGAGGATATCGCGAGACGAGGCGCGTTCGCCGCCGGGGAACTCCGGCAGCGGCTTGCGCTCGCGGTGAACCCATTCCACCAGCTTGGGGATGTCGAGCCCTTTCTCGTTGTACAGGCCGCCATGAATGTCGCTGGCGCCGATGACGCGGTAGCCCGTCTCGTGCATCAGGTGCGCCGCAACCGAACCGACGTTGCCGAATCCCTGCACGATCACCCGGCAGTCCGAAGGCTTGAGCCGCAGCCGCTCGAGCGCTTTGTTGCAGGCGAAGAGCAGGCCGCGTCCGGTCGCCTCGTGGCGGCCGCGGGAGCCGCCGATGTCGAGCGGCTTGCCGGTGACCACCGCGGTGACGGTGTGGCGCATGTGCATGGAGTAGGTGTCCATCACCCACGCCATCACGTGCTCGTCGGTGCCGAGGTCCGGGGCGGGCACGTCCTTTTCCGGGCCCAGCCATTCCGATAATTCCGCGGTGTAGCGGCGGGTAATGCGCTCGACCTCGGTGCGGGAAAGTTTCTCCGGATCGCAGATGATCCCGCCCTTCGCGCCGCCGAACGGGATGTCGACTACCGCGCACTTCCAGGTCATCCAACTGGCGAGGGCGCGCACCTCGTCGAGCGAGACGTTAGGCGAATAGCGGATGCCGCCCTTGCACGGGCCGCGCACCAGCGAGTGCTGAACCCGGTACCCGATGAAAACTTCGATCCGCCCATCGTCCATGACCGCGGGGATGTAGACCGTGATCTCCTTGCTGGGATACTTCAGATAGCGGTAGAGGCCTTCTTCGAGACCCAAGTGCCTGGCGGCGAGGTCAAATCGAGCTTCCGCCGATTGGTATACATTCAGTTCTTCGTGAGGCGTTATGGTCGTCATGCGGACTCCCAGAGAAAGCCCAGAAGGACTGGCCCGGCGCCGTCCATCCGCCTCCTCCGGCCGAACCGTGGTCTTCGCCCCCGGCGGACCGCCATTGTACGAAGGCGATTCGCCAGGCGCAAGGCGCCACGGAGAGCGGCAATGCCTCGGTCCCCAGCCGCGCCAAAGGAATCGATGTCTTTCTCGCTTTCCGGGTTTCGGATTAGAGAAACGCAGGGTACCTAGGACGCGTTGTACTATCTTCTCTAGCGTTTGAGGGGAATGATGAAAGCGGGGCAAGAAGCCGTGGCGATCCGAGCCGAACAGGTGTCCAGGCACTTCTCGCTTGGGAAGACGGTGATCCGGGCCGTCGACGGCGTAACGATCGAGGTCGCCGGCGGGGAATTCCTCGCGCTCCTGGGCAGTTCCGGCTCGGGCAAGTCCACGCTCCTCAATTTGCTGGCGGGGCTCGACCGCCCGACGGCCGGAGCGATTTTCGTGGACTCGCGGAACCTGGCGGAGATGAGTTCGCTGGATTTGGCGCGCTACCGCAGCCGCACGGTGGGGATGGTCTTCCAGGCATTCAATTTGCTGCCGCGAATGACGCTGGAAGAGAACGTGGAATTGCCGCTGCGGCTCGCCGAAGTGGACCGCGGAGAGCGGGAGGCGCGCGTTAGGGAAGCCCTCGAGCGAGTCGGGCTCGGGAAACGCGCCGCGCACCGGCCCGGAGAGGTTTCCGGAGGCGAGCAGCAGCGCGCGGCGCTGGCACGGGCGTTGGTGAACCGGCCCTCGATCCTCTTCGCGGACGAGCCCACGGGTAACTTGGACAGCAAGACCGGCACGGAAATCCTCGAGTTGCTTGGGGAGTTCAACCGCGCGCTGGGCATGACGATGGTGATGGTGACCCACGAGGCGCAGCTCGCCGAACGATTCGCCCACCGCGTCGCCACCCTCGCCGACGGCAAACTCGCGGCGGACGGAGCGAAACGATGAAGCCGAGCGACCTGGGGGAACTGGCCCTGCGCAACTTGCGGGAAGCGGTGCTGCGCAACGCGCTCACGACGCTGGGCGTGGCCGTGGGCGTGGCGTCGCTCGTGGCGATGCTTTCGCTCGGAGTAGGCCTCCAGCAGTTCACCAATCGCCGCCTCGCGACTTCGGGCCTTTTCAACGCGATTTTCATCTCCCCGCTGACCAACTTCGGCGGATTCGAACGGCGAAACCAGGCGCCCGTGGCGCATCCGCGGCCCCTCGACGAAGCGGCCAGAAAGGAGATTGCCGCGCTTGCGAACGTCGTCGAGGTCTATCCCCAAATCCGGTTCCTCACCGAGCTGCGCTACCACGACATTCCTTACACCACGGCCGTCTCCGGGCTGCCCGAATCCGACCGCAACGACAGCGCCTTCGACGGCATGGAGGGGCGCTTTTTTTCCTCTCCCGGCGCTGACGAAGCCGTCCTCCAAATTCGCTTTGCCCGCCAGCTTTCCCGCGACCCCGCCTCCCTCCTCGGCCAGACCCTCGTGCTGCACTACGCGGCCCGCGTCCCGCTGAACGCGCAAACCGCGGCGAGTGATGCGGGCGCGGCGCCAGGCGGCAAGGCGGGCGCCGCGGCGACGACGGGCGCGGCTGGCGGATTCTCCGTCGTGCCGCGCGAGCAGCCGTTGCGCATCGTCGGCATCGTTTCGAGCGAGCCGGAAGCCGGATTCGGCGGGTTCCGCGGCGGGTCGGTATTCATCCCGCTGGCGCTGGCGCAGACGCTCGAAGCCACCCAGGTGAGCGATTTGCGCCAAGTGCTGCAGGGACCTTCCGAAGGGCGCGACTACGCAAGCCTTATCGCGCGGGTGAAGGGCAGCGGGGACGTCGCCGCGGCCGAAGACCAAATCAAGCAGATGGGCTTTCGGACTTTTTCGCTCTTCGATGCGTCGCGCAATCTCCAACTGCTCTTCGCATTGCTGGATCTCCTGCTGGGCATCTTCGGCAGCCTGGCTCTGGCTGTGGCCACGCTCGGAATCGTCAATACCTTGGTGATGGCGATTCTCGAGCGGCGGCGGGAAATCGGCGTGCTGAAGGCGCTGGGCGCGGCGGATGGCGACGTTAAGCAGCTCTTCTTCGCCGAAGCCGGCGTGATGGGCGCGATCGGAGGGGTGGCCGGGGTGGCGATGGGCTGGTTCATCGGCCGGATGCTGACCTGGGGCACGAATTTCTACCTGCATCGGCGGGCGCTGCCCTCCGTGAACGTCTCGGCGGTGCCGTGGTGGCTGGCGCTCGGCGCGATTGCGTTCGCGATAGGAGTGAGTCTGGTGGCGGGAATCTATCCAGCCGCGCGCGCCGCCCGGCTCAATCCCGTCGAGGCCCTGCGGTATGAGTGAGGAAAGCAGTGGCAAGCGGCTGGTGGCTAGACATCTTCTGAGGGTATTGCCGGCACGATTGAACCAAGTTCTTCGGAAGCTGCCCCGGGAGCGCATTCTCGGTGTAGGGGCGACCCTTGTGGTCGCCCTGCCGCTCGTCGGATTGAGGCGAAGCTTCGCTGGAAGCCGCCGCATATCCCTGTGCTTCATTTTCCTGTTCGTCGCCGCCGCGCCGGTTGCACGCGCGCAAGCTCCGGCTTCGAAACCCCAGGGCCGCGCCGAGTGCCGAGCCGCGCCCAGCCGGATCCTCGGCCGGGCCGTGCCCTATTGCATCCTCCTGCCGCCGGGTTACGACGCCCAGCCCTCGCGCCGCTTCCCGGTCCTTTACTTCCTTCACGGACTGGGCGGCAACGCGCAACTGCTGATCGAATCGGGAGTCATGAGCGAAATCGACCGCATGTGGCAGAGCGGGAAACTCGGCCAGTTCCTGATCGTTACGCCTAGCGCCGACACCAGCTTCTACATCAATTCCCAGGACGGCCGCGACCGCTACGAGGACTTCTTCTTGCGCGAATTCCTGCCGTTCATCGAGCGGCACTACCGCACCCTGCCCGGCCGGCGCTACCGCGGTATCGGTGGCATGTCCATGGGAGGCTACGGCGCGCTCCATCTCGCGTTCCGGTATCCGCGACTGTTCGGCGCGGTAACGGCATCGAGCGCGGCGCTGATCGTCCATCTGCCTCGTGTAAGTGTGGCGGAGGAGCGGACGCTGCCGATGCTGCGCGTTTTGGGCGGTGTCTTCGGCTCCCCGATCGTTCCCGCGTTCTGGAACCGGAACGATCCCCTGCATCTGGCGCGCACGGCGGATCTCGGCGGCGTCAAAATCGAATTCGATTGCGGGGAACAGGACGACTACGGCTTCGAGCGGGGCGCGGTCGCACTCGATAAGATTCTCACCGCGCGGCGCATCCCTCACGTCTTTCACCTTTTCCCCGGCGGACACGACTGGGAATATTTCGCCTCCCACCTGCCCGCCGCGCTCGAGTTCCAATCCCGCGCCTTCGGCTTGCCCGCCCGCTGCGCAAACCCGCCACCCGCCCTCCTGAGTGATTTTTCGAGGGACTTGCTGTCGCGCCTTTTGGCTCCGGTATGCGGCTTGGCGTTTAGCAGGGTGCTTCAATAGGCGAGTAGCACAGCCACTCTTGGCTGTGCGCCTTTCGCGTCCCGAACGGCGTCGTCGGGCCTCGCCGCTGGAAGTGAACGCCGCGGTCTTCAGCGCGGCAGGTCTGCCGAAACTTCCGTAGGCGGAAGCTTCTCTGGGACGCGGCGCTAACCACTTGGCCTATTCCTGCTGCTTTTGCCAGGTGAGGCCGCCGTCGGCGGTGATCCATGCCTCACCGCCGCTCGCGACCAAGCGGCCATGGAGCGCGTCGGTGAATTCGATACGGGTGATGGTAAGCGTAAGCGCGGCGCCATTCGCTACCGGCCGGACTCGCGTCCAGTGCGCGCCCGCATCGGCGGAATGAAATTGGATGCGCGGCGCAAGAAACGCGGGTACCTGCGTTCTTCTCGTGAAAGCAGATCGCGGCCTCGCCCGCCGGGAAGCGTTCACGCCACCTCGGCGGGGCATCGAAGCTGTTGCAGAGCCTCCCTGTAGGGCACGTCCCGAAGCTTCGGGATCAGCCGTGCCGTAAAGGTGGCCAAAAATCAGGGGCTTTATTGATCCTTGCAGAAGAAATGTCCTACTTGGTCATTCCGAGCGCAGCGAGGAATCTGCTTTCCCCGCCTGCCTCGTGGGACATTTCTTTTGCAGTAGTCAATAGCCCCTGAGGGCCGGCGGGAACGGGTTCTGCGACAGCTTCGAGTGAGGCGCCCTAGTGTCCTGAGTCAGAAGTTAGCAACATAGGTTTTCGGGGGGTCGGAGCTTCAGCTCCGACATTAAGGCCCGCCAAATCAAGGGGCTTCAGCCCCTGATCGTTGCGCCGGAAAGCGACCCGATCGCCTTGGACGCCTTCTGCGTGGAACCGGGGCGGTGGGCGTAGTGGTCGCCGTGAATGGCAAGTTCATTTGGGCCGACCTCTTCGCCAGCACGGATCTGCTCGAAAGGTACTGGCCGAAACTGGTCCGCTCGTACGCCGCCGAGGCGATGTTGAGCGGAGCGAGCGGCGCCGGCGCGGACGAACGGTTGGCGCAGGCGTTCCTCGACCAGATGCAAGGGACGCACGAATCGGTGGACATCGAGCCAGGACTCTATCGCCGGCAGGAAATTACTGGCCAGGGCTACAAAGTGTTCGAGCTGGCCTCGCTGCTCCCGAACGCGGATTTCATCCTGCACGTCGCGAAGATGGAGACGGAAGACTGATTCAGGAGGGGCGGTGCTTGCGTAAGGACCAAGGCAGGAAGGAATCGCCGCATACCGGACACCGCTCGCCCAACCCGGAAAGGATCTGATAGCAGTGGTAGCAGGTTCGGATAGGTTCCTCGGTCTCATCGTCTTCCAATTCGTCGAGGTCTTCCTCCTCCGCCAATTCGGGCAAGGGCGCTTCGGGCTTTGTGGGAATCGTTAGCAAGACCTTATCCCCGGAGCGTGGCGTTTCCGGCGTGACGTGTTGCCATTGGCTGGACTCCAGGACATCCAACGGCAGCTCGGCGTTCAGAGGAAACCGCCCGCAGCGCGGACACAGATCCGCCCCAACCTGCTTGGAGTGCTCGGCGGCCAGCATCGATTCGCAGATCTCGCACATAGGCTGCCTCGCTCCTTCCACGTCTCCTGCCCGATTCTACACGAAGGGACACAGGCTCAAATGACGGGTGCCCCACCCGCCGGTGTCGCGGGTGGGAATCCACGTCCGCGACGCGATTTCCTTTGCCTCCTTGCTTCCTCTGCCTCTTTTGCCTCCATTCATCTCAAATTGACGCCAGGACGGACGGAAGGCTAGCATAGGCAACCACCCTCGGGGGAAGCAGACATGATCGGTAAAACCGTCTCGCATTACCGCGTTCTGGAGCGATTGGGTGGGGGAGGCATGGGCGTTGTCTATCGCGCCCAGGACACGCGTCTGGGGCGGGAAGTCGCACTCAAATTTCTTCCGGACGAACTTGCCCGCGACCGCCAAGCCATCGAGCGCATCCAGCGCGAGGCGCGCGCCGCCAGCTCGCTCAACCATCCCAATCTCTGCACGATCTACGATATCGACGAGTACGACGGCCGGCCCTTCATCGCCATGGAGTTGCTCGAGGGCGAGACCCTGAAGCACCGCATCAGCGGCCGGGCGCTTCCCCTCGACGAAGTCGTTGGCTGCGGCGTGCAACTGGCCGAGGGTCTGGCCGCCGCGCACGCCAAGGGCATCATTCACCGGGATATCAAGCCGGCAAATATCTTTCTGACGCGGAGCGGCCAGCTCAAGATCCTCGATTTCGGCCTTGCCAAGGTCACCAGCCGGCTCGGCCTGCCTGAAGCGGTGGGCGTCACCGCCATGGCCACCGCCGGACTCGAGGAGCATCTGACCAGCCCGGGCGCCTCTCTCGGCACGGTAGCTTATATGTCGCCCGAGCAGGCGCGAGGCGAGCCCCTGGACACGCGCACGGACATTTTTTCGTTTGGCGCCGTGCTCTACGAGATGGCCACGGGACAGCTTCCTTTCCCCGGGTCGAGCGCGGCGGTGATTTTCGAAGGGATTCTGAGCCGGGCGCCGGTTCCTCCCGCCCGGCTCAATTCCGCGATGACTCCCGAACTCGAGCGCGTGATCGCGCGAGCGATGGAGAAGGAGCCGGTCGCCCGCTACGCGAGCGCCTCCGCCATCGCCGAAGACCTGAAGCGCCTGCGACGGCCCGCGGAAACCGCCGCCACTCCCGCTGCGGCGCCCGCGAGCGAGAAATCCGTTGCCGTCCTCTATTTCGAGAATCGCGGTGGCGGGCCCGACGACGAGTATTTCCGGGACGGCATCACCGAAGACCTGATCACCGAGCTGATGAAGATCCCCGGCCTGCAGGTGCTCTCGCGTTCCGCGGTCCTTTCCTACCGCGACAAGCCGCTCACACCCGCCGAAATCGGCCAGCAACTTCACACCGCCTACGTTCTCGAGGGCAGCATCCGCCGCGCCGGCAACCGCCTGCGGCTGAACGCCCAGCTCGTCGAGACGCGCACCGGGCACGGCCTCTGGGGCGAGCGGTACGACCGCCAGATGGAAGACGTCTTTGCCATCCAGGACGAAATCGTGCGGAGCATCGCCAAGGCCCTGCGCGTCATGCTCTCCGATCAGGAGAAGCGCGCCCTGGCCCGCGTGCCCACCGCCAACGTCAAGGCTTACGACTACTACCTGCGCGGCCGCCAGTTCTTCCACCAATTCCGCCGTCGCGGCTACGACTACGCCCGCCAGATGTTTCAGCGCGCCATCGAAATCGATCCCGGCTACGCCCGCGCCCATGCCGGAGTCGCCTACTGCCATTGCTACCTGTACATGTATTGGGAGGCGACCGACGCCAATCTGCGCGAAGCCGAGGTTGCCAGCCGCCGCTCCCTGGAACTCGATCCGCAGCTTGCCGAGGGCCACGTGGCTCGCGGCCTGGCCGTTTCCCTCAGCAAGCAGTTCGACGAAGCTCGAATCGAGTTCGAGACGGCCATCCGGCTCGATCCGAAACTGTTCGAGGCGTATTACTTCTACGCCCGCGCCTGCTTCCAGGAAGGCAAGAACGAAGATGCTGCGCGCCTGTTCGAGAAGGCTTCGGAAGTCAATCCCGACGACTACCAGTCGCCAAGCCTGCTGGGCATGGTGCTTGGCGCGCTCGGCCGCACCGCCGAAGCCGAGCAAGCCTATCGGCGGGGAGCCGCCACGGCCGAGAAGCACCTCGAACTTCATCCCGACGACGCGCGAAGCCTCTACTTAGGCGCCGGCTGCCTGGCTTGCATCGGCGAACACCGGCGCGCGATCGAGTGGGCCCAGGCCGCGCTGGGGATCGATCCCGAAGATTGTGGCGTGTGCTACAACGTGGCCTGCGTCTTTTCCAACGAAGGACGCATCGACGAAGCGATCGATTGCCTCGAAAAGGCCATGTGGCACGGGCACTGGTATCGCCGGTGGGCGGAGAAGGATCCCGATCTCAACAATCTCCGCTCCCATCCCCGCTTTCAAGCCCTCATGAAATCCAGCTAGGTGCACCGATCACGCGCCCGCAGCTCGGGCCTGATATTCCTTCAGCCGGATGCGGAAGGAGCGCTTCTCCGCCGCAAAAACGATCTTATCCTCGCGGGCGAGCCAGCCGATCGCCCAATCGAATACCGGCGCCTTGCCGTTCACGCCCTTTTTCAGCGCGGCCAGGGTCATCTCCCCGTTCCTGCTGAGTTCCTGCCAAATCAGACCCGCCGCCGTCCCAATCTCTTCTTGCATGGCCTCTCTTCCCCTTGTCGCGAACATCATAGCCAGATTACACCAATCCCCGTTCCCCCGTAATGCGCTTTCGGCCCGCTTTTTGAAGATGGAGAGCTTCCATGCCCTCCCCACCGACTCCGGCACTTGACCGGAAGGGCGTGTGCGGCGAAACTCGCGGGGAACTGGTGAGTACTTCGTAAAGGGAAAGGTGGTGCATGGTCTCCCTTCCACAATCCAAACGGCTCGCGCGCTTGCGCCGCAAGATGGAGCAGGGCAGGGTCGAAGCGTTCCTCGTTACGCATCCCCCTAACGTCTTCTACCTAAGCGGATTCACCGGCGACGCCGGGGCGTTGCTGGTCGAGCCGTCGCGGGCGACCCTGCTCACGGATTCCCGATTCACGACGCAGGCGAGTGAGGAGCTGGGACCCTCGGCCGTCGGACTGAAAATTGTTAAGGGATCGCCGGCCGCGGCGGCCGGAGCCGAACTCGCACGGCGGAGGTTTCGCGGCCGGGCGGGGTTCGAAGGGGCCAGAATGACGGTGGCGGAAGCGGCCCGGCTCAAGAAGGGCTCCGGAGGGCGGCCGCGCTGGCGGGCGACGGAGGGTTGGGTGGAAGCCCTGCGGCGGGTGAAGGAGCCGGAGGAGATCGAGCGGATGCGCGCGGCAGCGCGGCTCGCGAGCGAGGTGATCGTCGAGGTGCTGCCCCTGGTGAGGCCGGGGGTGAGGGAATGCGACCTGGGCGCGGAAATCGAGTTTCGGATGCGGAAGCGCGGGGCGAGCGGAGCGGCCTTCGATACGATCGTCGCCTCGGGTCCTCGCGGGGCCCTGCCCCACGCCAGAGCGACGACCAAGGCCTTCCGCGCAAACGAGTTGGTGGTCATCGACATGGGTGCTATACTCCGCCATTATTGTTCGGACCTGACCCGGACGATATACCTCGGCCGCGCGCCAAGCCGCTTGCGCCGGGGCTACCAAGCGGTTGTCGAAGCGCAAGCAGCGGCCTGTGAGGTGCTGCGACCGGGCGCGCCAGCCGAAGCCGTGGATTTGGCCGCGAGAGAGGTGCTGCGCCGGTACGGCTTGGAAAAGGCGTTCATCCACAGCACCGGCCACGGCCTGGGCCTGGAAGTCCATGAGGAGCCACGACTCGGTCGCGGCCAGTCCGTACCGCTCGAAGCTTCGAGCGTGGTAACGATCGAACCGGGCGTGTATTGGGAAGGGTCGGGCGGCATCCGCATCGAAGACGACGTTTTGGTGCTTCCGAGCGGCGGCGAGATCCTCACGAGCGCCCCGCGCGAATTTCTGGAGCTGTAGATGGCCGGAAAGAGAAAGCCAACGATCTCCGCACCCTCTTCCACCGCTGTCGATTGGGCCGAAGTCGAGCGCGTGCTGAAGCTGATGGACCGGCACAAGCTCGAAGAGTTCGAGTATTCGAACGGGGGGTTCCACGTCCGGCTCAAGCGGGTCGCCGCGGGAAATCCGCCGGGGGCCGCGCGCGAGCCGGCCCGGCCAGGGGAAATCTCCTCCGCGCTCGAAACGCCCGCCCTCGAAATCGGGGAGAACACCCACATCGTCAAATCGCCCATCGTCGGCACCTACTACGCGGCGCCGAGTCCGGGCGCGAATGCGTTCGTGAAGGTCGGCGATCACGTCGAAGTCGGCCAGGTGCTCTGCATCATCGAAGCAATGAAGCTGATGAACGAGATCGAATCGGACGTG
The DNA here is from genome assembly GCA_021788095.1 of Acidobacteriota bacterium. Classification (GTDB taxonomy): domain Bacteria; phylum Acidobacteriota; class Terriglobia; order Acidiferrales; family UBA7541; genus JAKASX01. The sequence continues at coordinate 16,879 of JAJYLB010000010.1, forward strand.
GCGGGCGAAATCACCCGCATCATCGCCGATAACGGCCAGCCGGTCGAGTATGGCGAACCGCTCTTCTCCATCCGGCCGAGCGGCTCGCACAGGCCGTCCTGACCCCGATCCTTCATGAATTTCATGGCCGAATCGCGGGGAAACCGCCCAAGATGAGCCCTTCGGCCGCTTCTGGCGTTCCCGGCAAGGGGCACGATCTTGAGGAGGTACGACTCGGCCTGTTCGTGGCGCTTGGTTTACGCACGCCCGCCGCGGCGGGCTCCCCCTTTCCTGAATGATCGGGGCTGAAGCGGGATGTTTCGAAAAATCCTCATTGCCAATCGCGGCGAGATCGCGTTGCGCATCATCCATGCGGCCAAAGAGCTGGGGATACGCACGGTAGCGGTGTTCTCCGAGGCGGACCGCCACGCGCTGCACGTACGGTTTGCCGACGAAGCCGTATGCATCGGGCCGCCGCGCACGAGCGACAGCTACCTGAACATCCCGGCGATGATCAGCGCGGCCGAGATCACCAACGTCGACGCCATCCACCCCGGGTACGGCTTCCTTTCCGAGAACGCCAACTTCGCGGAGGTGTGCGAAACCTCCCATATCACCTTCATTGGCCCGACCGCCGAGACGATCCGGCTGATGGGGGAAAAGGAGCAGGCGCGGAAGAGCATGGCCGAAGCCGGATTGCCCATCATTCCCGGCTCGGAGGGCCTGGTGGCGGACGAAGACGCCGCGCGGCAGGTGGCGGCCGAAATCGGTTACCCGATCATGATCAAGGCGGCCGAAGGCGGCGGGGGCCGGGGCATGCGCGTGGTGCGCGAGCCTAGGGAACTCGCGGTGGCGTTCGGAACCGCTCGCGCCGAGTCGGAGCAGGCGTTCGGCAGCCCCAACGTCTACATCGAGCGGCTGATCGAGCGGCCGCGGCACATCGAGTTCCAGGTTCTGGGCGACCAAACGGGAGAGGTGATCCACCTGGGCGAGCGCGAGTGCACGATCCAGCGGCGCCACCAGAAATTGCTCGAGGAATCCGCTTCGCCCGTCCTTGACAACGAGACGCGGGAGCGGGTGGGGCGCAAGGTGGTGGAAGCGCTGCGCCGGGTGGGCTATACGAACGCGGGCACCGTGGAGTTTCTGAGGGACGATAACGGCCAGTTCTATTTCATCGAGATGAACACGCGCATCCAGGTGGAACATCCGGTGACCGAGATGCGCACGGGCGTCGACCTGGTGAAGGCGCAACTGCTCCTCGCCTCCGGCGTTCCCCTGCGCGAGATCGTGGATAAGGTGGAATTCCGTGGACACAGCATCGAGTGCCGCATCAACGCCGAGGACCCCGAAACCTCTCGGCCGTCTCCCGGCCGCATCACCGCGTTTCACGTGCCGGGCGGACCGGGGGTACGCGTGGATACGGCGGCCTACACCGACGCGTCGATCCCGCCCTATTACGATTCGCTGGTGGCGAAATTGATCGTCTGTGGGCGCGACCGAGCCGAGGCGCTGGCCCGTATGCGGAGGGCGCTCGACCTTTTCGTGATCGAAGGGATTCGCACCACGATTCCCCTGCATCAACGCATCCTCGCCGATCCGGATTTCCTCGCCGGAAACTTCGATACGGGCTTCCTCCAGCGCCTGCTGAAGCCGCCGGCGGAGTGACGGGCGATGCCGCTTGCCTTTCCTCGACTCTACGTCATAATGGACGCCGCTTTGACGGGACTCCCCGCGGCGCGATTGGCCGAAACGCTGGCATCGGCGGGAGCGGAATTGATCCAGTACCGGGACAAAAAGGCGCGATCTCGTGAGCTTTACGAAACCTGCCGCGAACTGGCCCTCCAGCTCCAAGGCAGTTCCGCTCGCCTGATCGTCAACGATCGCGCCGACGTGGCGGCTCTGGTGGAGGCAGGGGGAGTGCATGTGGGGCAGGACGACCTGCCGGCCGATGCGGCGCGAGCCATCGTCGGACCGGAGCGGTGGGTGGGCTGCTCGACCCACACGCTCGACCAGGTGCGCCAAGCCGACTCCTCGCCCGTCGATTACATCGCTTTCGGCCCCATCTTCCCGACCACCACCAAACAGCCACTCGATCCCACGGTGGGCATCGATGGCTTGCGGCGCGCCCGCGCCTTGACCCAGAAGCCTCTGGTGGCGATCGGCGGAATCACGCTCGTGCGCGTGGAAGAGGTCTGGCGGGCGGGAGCCGATTCGGTGGCTGTGGCGAGAGACGTCGTTGGCGCCGCCGACCCGGCCGCGCGCGTGAGGGAATTTTCGGCCCGGGCGGCGGAGGTTTTCGGGAACCCGCTTTGAAAGGGGAGCGCCGCGCCGGAGCCGGGAAGCATCGCAGTCACTTTGGATCGCGTGGAGGCAACGAATGGCCAGTCAGTTGTTCGCCAAGAAACCGCTAAACGTGATCATGCAGGAGGCCACCGCGACGCATGAGCACTCCTTGAAGCGTTCGTTGGGACCCATCAATCTGGTGACGCTGGGCATTGGCGCGATCATCGGCACCGGCATTTTTACGCTGACCGGCGTCGCTGCCGCCCAGTTTGCCGGCCCCGCGGTCGTGCTCTCGTTCGTGGTTGCGGGCATCGGCTGCATCTTCGCCGGCCTTTGCTACGCCGAATTCGCCGCGATGATCCCCATCTCGGGCAGCGCCTACACCTACGGCTACGCGACGATGGGCGAGCTGGTGGCTTGGATCATCGGCTGGGCGCTGGTGCTCGAGTACGCGTTCGGCGCGGCAACGGTTGCCGTTGGCTGGAGCGGGTACGTCAGCAGCCTGCTTGGCTACTTCGGCGCGAAACTGCCCTTCAATCCCACGCCCTCGATTGCCTTTTCCCTGTTCGGCCATGCCCTCTCCGCCAAGGTCGATATTTTCGCCTTTGCGGCCATCGTTATCGTCACCGCGATTCTGGTCATCGGCGTGCGGGAATCAGCGAACTTCAACAGCGGCGCGGTGATGATCAAAGTCTCCGTCGTGCTCATCTTCATCGGGCTGGCGGTTGTATACGCCTTCGGCCACCGGTCACACATGATCGCCAACTGGCATCCGTTCATTCCCAAGAATCTCGGCCAGTTTGGCCAGTTCGGGTGGTCGGGCATCATGCGCGGCGCCAGCCTGGTTTTCTTTGCCTATATCGGGTTCGATGCCGTGTCTACCGCGGCGCAGGAGTCGCGGAATCCGCAAAAGGACATGCCCTTCGGGATCCTCGGCTCGCTGATTATCTGCACGATCCTCTACATCCTGGTGTCGGGCCTGCTCACCGGCGTGAAGAATTACACCACGCTAAACAGTCCCGATCCGGTTGCCGAGGGCGCCGCCGCCATCGGCGTGGGCTGGGGCATCGTCGCCGTGGATATTGGCGCCATCGCCGGTCTGGCTTCAGTCATGCTGGTCATGCTTCTGGGTCAGTCGCGCATCCTCTACACCATGGCGCACGACGGCCTGCTTCCGCAATGGATCAGCAGGATTCATGGCCGCTTTCGCACGCCTTACCTCACTTCCATTGCCGTGGGATGCTTCGTCGCCTTTCTCGCGGCGTTCTTCCCCATCGTTTTTCTTGGGCTGCTTGTCAGCCTGGGCACTCTGCTTGCCTTCACGATCGTCTGCCTCGGCGTGTGGATCATGCGCGTCAAGCGTCCCGACATCCCCCGGCCCTTCCGCGCGCCCTGGGTGCCATTCGTTCCCATCGCGGGCATGGTGATTTCCCTGACCTTGATGGCAACGGGCACTTTGGCCGCGAAGATAGCCTTCGGCAGTTGGCTGGTTGTCGGGCTCGTCATTTATTTCGGCTATAGCCGCAAGCACAGCCAGTTGAGAATCCGGGCGCGCGGCTAAAATCCAGTTAAAATCGGTGATGGCCGGCGCTGGAAGAGCAGGCGCAGGGCACGGATACGGAATGGCGACCTGGAGGCCAAGAATCGTCCGCGCGCTCTGGCGGCGTGCGTCGTGGCTGGATCGCGTGGCCACGGCGCTCGTGGCGCTCTTCGTCGCGATTCAGGTGGCGGAAGGTTTCGGCTGGCATCCGGCGGCAGGTCCGGCGTCTCTCGCCGTGCTCCTCGTTTCCCTCCTGTTCTTCGCCGCCGCCATTTTCCTGCTGATCCGGTCGCGGCACTGGGTCGCGTCCCGCCTGCTGTGGAAGCTGCGCAACCGGCTGATCTTCGCCTACATCTTCATCGCCGCGGTGCCGGTGGTATTGCTGGTGGCCATCGGCCTGATCGTGGGCTATCTGGCGGAAGTCGAGGTCGCCGCGCACCTGCTCCACGACCACGTACGCGACCGGATGGAGCAGCTCGCGGCAGTCAGCCACGAAGCTCTGACTCTCGCGCAAGTCGTCGCCAGCCCGAAGACCAGCCTGGATTCGCTCGCGGCGTCGCCCCCGATTGAGTCGCTCCAGCGAGAGGAACGGAGCAGCCTGCCCGGACTCGTCGTGGAGTTCTTGCCTGCTACGCCCGCGACGACTGTCCCTACATCCGCGACGGGTCCAGCGCGGATCGTCGAGGAAGGCAGCCAGCTCTGGATCGAGGCGGCATCGGTGGGCGAACTGCCGGGCCCGCGCTGGGTGGAGGCGCGCGCGCGGTTTTCCGTCACTCCCTCGTTTCTCGACGGCTTATTCCCGGAGCTGGGGCCGCTGACGGTGGCGGCGCCGCTAAGTACATCTCCGTTGGAATACCCAGGCCTCTCGGTTTCGACGCGTCACCGGTTCGTTCCCCCTCCGAAAAATTGGCTCGATCTCCTCATTGTGGGCGCCACGACGTTTGGCGGCTGGCAGGTCGAGCGTCCGGGAGCCAAGCTTCGAAAGGTGCCTTTCTTGGCGACTTTCTCACTACGCGCGTCGAGTATGAGCGGACTCATCTCCGGGTCGCTGGGCGACTTCTATCAGGTGCCCACGGTCCTGCTGGCGCTGGCGGTGGGGTTGGCCCTGGTACTCTGGCTGCTGGCGTTCGTTGCCGGCATGGTGCTGACGCGCACGATCACGCAAACGGTCGCCAAGCTGGACGAGGCCACCCACCACGTCAAGGCCGGCGACTTCTCCCACCGCATCCTCATCGAGCGCCGGGACCAGCTAGGCGCGCTGGGCGAATCGTTCAACAGCATGACCGCGTCGATCGAAGGCCTGCTCGAGGAGCAGCGGCAGCGGCAGCGCCTGGAAAACGAGCTGGCCATCGCGCGGGAAGTGCAAGCGGAGCTGTTCCCTCGCTCGCTGCCCGAGATCCCCGGACTCGAGCTGGGCGCGATTTGCCGCGCCGCGCGCATCGTCAGCGGCGACTATTACGATTGCCTCGAGCTGGGACCGCAGCGCGTGGCCATCGCCGTGGCAGACATCAGCGGGAAGGGGATTTCGGAGGGGTTGATGATGGCCAACCTGAACGCCGCACTCCGCAGCCTGGTCGTTGCCGATGGCGGCGGCTCTTTCAACACCGCCACGCTCGCGCACCGGCTCAATCGCCACCTGTTGCTCAACACTTCCGACGACCGGTACGCCACCTTCTTTTTCGCCGTCTACGACGCCGCCGCGCGCCGGCTCGACTACACCAACGCGGGCCATCTCCCCCCGTTTTTCATCGCTGGCGACCGCGTCGAGCGGCTCGACCGCGGCGGACCGGTGATCGGCCTGCTCGACCGCTGCAGCTACGAACAGGCTTCCATCGAAGTCGCGCCGGGAAGCCTGCTGGTGGCTTATAGCGACGGCATCACCGAGCCGGAGAACGCCTATGGAGAGGAGTTTGGCGCCGACCGCCTGATGGCGGAAATCCTTCGCCATCGCCACGAGCGGCCCGCGGAACTCTGCAATACCCTGATCGATGTGGTGGCAAGCTGGTGCGCGCCGGCCGAGCCGTTCGACGACCAGACCGTCGTCGCGGCGCGCATGGCGTAGCAGCTATACTGGCGACCATGAAAGCCCTGACTGCCGCGCGCATGCGCGAAATCGACCGGCTCACTACCGAGCGTTTCGGCGTGGCGAGCATCGACCTGATGGAAAACGCCGGTCGGGGCGTCGCCGATTACGTCGCCAGCCGCCGCGGGAATCTCTCCGATTGGCAGATCACGGTGCTCTGCGGAAAGGGAAACAACGGCGGCGATGGCTTCGTCGCCGCTCGCCACCTCGCCGCGCGCGGCGCCCTGCCTACGGTTCACCTGTTCGCTTCGCCCGAGGAGGTCGTGGGAGACGCCGCCGCGAACCTCGATCGCTGGCGCGAGTTGGGCGCCGTGGACGTCGTGACGACGGAGCAAGCGCTGGCGCGGATTCGGCCCGAACTGCGCGCGGCGGACGTCGTGGTGGATGCCCTGCTCGGCACCGGGCTCAGCGGGCCGCCGCGTGGGCTGGTGGCGCAGGCGATCGAGGATGTGAATCGACTGGCGAAACGGGCCCAGGTCGTCGCGGTCGATATCCCCTCGGGTATGTCTTCCGATGCTTTCGAGTCGCCCGGGCCGACGATCCGCGCCGATGCCACCATCACCTTCACCGCGCCGAAAATCGGCCAGCTCATGCCGCCCAACGCCGAGCAGGTGGGCCGCCTGCGCGTCGTGCCAATCGGTTCCCCGCCCGAATTGTGGGAAGACGACCCTTCCCTTAAACTCCACTGGCTCGAGCCCGGCGAATTCCGCAACTTGCCCCTTCGCCGCGCGGCCAATACGCACAAAGGCACCTACGGCCACGCCCTGATCGTTGCCGGATCCTATGGGAAATCGGGTGCGGCGGCGATGGCGGGGATGGGCGCGCTCCGGGCGGGAGCGGGGCTCGCGACGGTGGCGACGCCGGAGCCGGCGCTGGCCCTGGTGGCGCAAGCCATGCCCGAATTGATGACCGAGCCGCTCGAGGCGACTGAGAGCGGCACCATAGCGTGGGGAGCGATCGAGTCGGGCCACTGGCAGCAACTGCTCGAAGGGAAGACCGCGGTAGCGATGGGGCCGGGACTGACCTTGCACCCCGATACCGTGCGGTTTGTCCGCGCGGCTCTCGCCGATTGCCCCCTGCCTCTCCTCCTCGATGCCGACGCCTTGAATGCGTTTGATGGCAGCGCGGATGCCTTGAAAAAGCGGCGTGGCGCGCTCGCGGTGACGCCCCATCCGGGCGAGATGGCTCGTTTGGTGGGCTCGAGCGCAGCCCAAGTGCAGTCGCGCCGGCTCGAAACGGCGGTCGAAGCCGCCAAGGAATGGACGGCGTTCGTCGTGCTCAAGGGATTCCGCACTATCGTGGCCACGCCCGACGGCCGCGCCTTCGTCAATTCCACGGGCAATCCCGGCATGGCCACCGGCGGTACCGGAGACGTCTTGACGGGTATCCTCACGGGCTTGACGGCATGGTTGGGAGCGAAGAGGTGGGAGGAAGTGCTGGGCTTGGGCGTCTACCTGCACGGCCTCGCCGGAGACTTGGCCGCCGAAGAGCAAGGCGAAATCGCGCTGGTGGCTACCGACCTCGTTCGGGCGCTGCCTCGAGCTTTCTCCGAAACGCTGGAGGCCTTGCGCAATGCCTGAGGACGAATGGGTGACCGCGTCGGCGGAGGAAACCATAGGGCTGGGGCGGCGGCTGGCGGCGCGCTTGCGCGCGCCCTTGCTCGTCTTCCTGACGGGCGAGTTGGGCTCGGGGAAAACGACCCTGGCCAAAGGCATTATCAGCGGGCTCGGCGCCGCGCGGGAAGAGGACGTGCTTAGCCCGACGTTCACGCTCGTGCACGTCTTCCACAATCACACCACCGTCTACCACGTCGATTTGTACAGGATTGCCAGCTTTCACGACCTCGAAACGCTGGGGCTTGAAGACGTTTTCGAGCGGCCGGCCATCGTGGTGATCGAGTGGGCGGAGAAATTCACTTTGCGAGCCGACTGGCCGGTCGTGCGCATCCAGCTCGATCACGCCGGCGAGGAGCGGCGGCGCATCCGCCTGAACGATGCCGCCGGCGCGCTCCAGTAGCGGCGACCCGCCACGGCGCCAGGGTGGCTCCCGTAGGGGCACGCTGCAGCGTGCCCCCACTGCACGGTTGATTGGACGCCGAGCATCGGTCGCTAGAACTTCGGCGAAACAGCGAGGGTTGAGATGACGGTGCAGGTTGTCGAGCAGCGATCGCGTGGATTCATCTGCGTGAACGCTCACCCGGAGGGTTGCCGGCGAAATGTCGAGCGGCAAATCGCCTACGTGCGCCGCGCGTTCGAGCGGCCGGGAAGGGGGATTCGCAGCGCCCTCGTGGTAGGCGCCACGACGGGATACGGACTGGCGTCGCGCATCGTCGCGGCATGGGGATTCGGCGCGCAGACGCTGGGCCTCGGGCTCGAGCGGCCGCCGGAAGGCAAGCGCACGGCGACGGCGGGCTACTACAACAGCGTCGCGTGCCACGAATTCGCCAGGCGCGATGGCCTGGAAACTCACAGCCTGAATCTCGACGCCTTCTCGGACGAAGCCAAGCGGGAAGCCACCCTCCGGATTCGGCAGTCGATGGCTCCCATCGATCTCCTCGTTTACAGCCTCGCGGCGCCCCGTCGCGTCGATCCGCGAACGGCGCTAGCTTATCAGTCCGCTCTCAAGCCGATTGGGAAGCCCTACACGAGCAAGACGATCGATCTCGATCGCGCGCGAGTGGGCGAGGTGACCATCGAGCCGGCCACGGAACAGGAAATCGCCGATACCGTCGCCGTCATGGGCGGAGACGACTGGCAGCGGTGGATCGAAGCGCTGCTGGCCGAAGGCCTGCTCGCTCCGGGCGCACGCACCCTCGCCTATTCCTACATCGGTCCCCAAATCACCTGGCCCATCTATCGCGATGGCACGATTGGCCGGGCGAAACAGCATCTGGAGATGACGGCTCGCTCGATCGACAAGACGCTTCAGGAGCGAATCGGCGGCCGGGCGTGGGTCTCGGTGAATCAAGCGGTGGTGACGCAGGCGGCCGCGGCCATTCCCGTCGTGCCCCTCTACTTGAGTTTGTTGCTGCGCATCACCGGCGAAAAGCAGATTCGGGAAGGGCCTGTCGAGCAGATCGCGCGCCTGCTGCGCGACTGCTTGGACGAGGGCAAGACGCCGGCCGTCGACGAGGAAGGCCGGATCCGCCTGGACGACCTCGAACTCCGTACCGACGTCCAGGACGAAGTTCAGGCCTTGTGGCCGCACATCTCGACGGAGAACTTGCGGACCGCGACCGATTTCGATCGCTTCGAGCGCGAATTCCGAAATCTGTTTGGATTCGAAGTCGAAGGCGTGGATTACACCCAGCCGGTCGAAACCGAACTCGCGCTCGGCGAATAGCTGGCGCCAGGCTTCTCCCTAGCGGGAACCGTGCGGGAGCTGCTCGAGAAACGCTTCGATGATCGGCCACAGGATGGCTGCCGCGAGCAGAAGCGCGGCGAGCCGCCGAAACCAAACCCACGGCCCGCGCGCCTCGCTTCCGGGGGCGTGCCGGTAGCAGAAACCGTCTTCGAGCGCCGGCCGCTCGCAGCGTCGGCCGCGGGGATCGAGGTGGAGGCAAGGGCCGTGCAGCCAAGCGGAAGGCTGCGGCTGAGCTTCCGGTTCCTGCGGCTCGATGGCGGCGCGGTATCCGTGAAGAGGGCTCATCGCTCCTCGGCGATTGTGCCCGATCGGGCGGCATTCTTCCAGGCGTGGGCGCTCGCTGACACCTGCTCGGCAGTTTCGTTATACTGGCAATCCCCGGGGCGCGGTACCCAAGAGGCCAAAGGGGGAGGTCTGCAAAACCTCTAATCGTGGGTTCGACTCCCACCCGCGCCTCCAGCCTTCCACTCCTGCATGGTGCAGAAGCCCCTGGGCTTTTGCTTTCCAGGGTGTAGGGAACACAGGCTGAAGAATCTGTGTGGCAACTGGCATTTCCACAGCTTGTATTTTTCATAGATTCGCGCAAGTCGTTTGCGGACAACGCACGAAATTTGCGCCAGGGCTGTGGAATTCGCACTTCTTCGCGTTGCCACACAGATTCCGAAGCCGGTGCTACTTGGTTGTGGCCCAAAGCCCGCGCCGTGTTCACTCTGGCCATGCGGTCTTTGTCTCTTGCCGGTAATCTCTTGAATGCTTTTCCTTGCGAGCAGGGTTCCTCAGCACCAGCGACCGCCGGCTCAGCATCGCTGCTCCAAATAGCTGTGCTGACCGAATCCTCGCACCCGTGCGAGGGAGCGGGTTTGCATCCCCTTCCCGCGTTCTCCCCCCAACGCGGGTGTAAAACTGGATCGCGAATCCGTTGTCTTAAGGAAAGGAGGAGCGTAGGATGCACGGGGCAGGAGTGCCAATCGAAAAGTGAGGCCTGAACCGTGAGCGTTAAGGCACCGACGCTTCTCCCGCACGCCGTCAATATCAACGACCTGCGCCGGCTGGCGCAAAGGCGGCTTCCCAAAGCGGTCTTCGACTATCTCGACGGCGGCGCCGACGACGAAATCACGCTGCGCGAAAACTGCCGCGTCTTTGACGAACTCCGATTCCGTCCGCGGCAGGCCGTGGCGACGCCGGAGTGCCAACTCGGAACTTCGGTGTTGGGTTTCGATTTGTCGCTACCGCTAATGCTCGCTCCGGTGGGATACAGCCGCCTGATGCACCCCACCGGCGAAGTTGCCGCCGCCCGGGCGGCGGGCAAAGCAGGTATCGGCTACGTTCTCTCCACCCTGTCGGGCCATAAGCTGGAAAACGTTCGAGCCGCGACAAAAGGCGCGGCCTGGTACCAGCTTTATCTGGTGGGCGGGCGCGAAACGGCCGAGCTGGTCATCGACCGGGCCCACCAGGCGGGTTTCGACGCCCTGGTTCTGACGGTGGATACCGCCGTATCCGGAATGCGCGAGCGCGATGTGCGTAACGGAGTCACCGAGCTGCTGGGCAGCTCGCTCCCGGCCAAGCTTCCTTATCTTCCCGACCTGCTGGCTCACCCGCGTTGGTTGTGGGGCTTCCTGGCGGATGGCGGCTTGCCGAAATTGGAGAACGTCGTGATTCCGGGCAGAGGGCCCATGGAACTCATCGACGTGGCCGCGGCTTTGTCGCGTTCCGTGGTGAGGTGGGAAGACCTGGGCTGGATCCGCCAAGCATGGTCAGGCCCCATCGTCATCAAAGGCGTCCTGACGGGCGATGACGCCCGACGCGCCGTCGATGCCGGCGCCGTCGCGGTGGTGGTATCCAATCACGGTGGACGGCAGTTGGATGGCGTGCCGGCTACGCTGCGCGCGCTGCCGGAGGTGGCGGCTGCGGTTGCCGGGCGAGCGGAGGTCTTGATGGACGGCGGCATCCGCCGGGGCAGCGACGTGGTCAAGGCCCTTTGCCTTGGCGCTCGAGCCGTTCTCGCCGGTCGCGCTTACGCCTACGGACTTGGCGCCGCCGGAGAGGCCGGCGTCACTCGCGCGGTGGAAATTCTGCGCGAAGGCGTGGAACGCACGCTGAAGCTGCTCGGCTGCCCTTCCGTCGGGAAATTGGACCCCTCCTACGTTGAACTGCCCGTCGCATGGAGGTGAGGCCGCCGCGCCGAACGAGACCGCAATCGAAGCGGCTCGAAGGATCTTTCTCGCGCGAAGTCCAGGGTGGGAGCGCTCGCCCGGGTTGATCGAGCCGGAAGGAAGGCGCGGTGTTTGAGCAGGTTCTCAATCCGGCCGGGACCTTATGGCTCACCGTGTCGCTCGCCTTGGCTCCGCTGGTGGTTCTGCTGTTCCTTCTTGCCGTTCTGCGGATCACCGCATGGCTCGCGGCGATTCTTTCCGGGGCGATGGCCATTCTGCTCGGCATTCTGGTTTGGCACGCGCCACTCGCCGGCACGTTCGAGTCGTACTTGTACGGCGGCCTTACCGGGGCGTGGGTAATCGACTGGATCACCTTTTGGGGTCTCATCCTATTCAACACCCTGGTGCTCACCGGAGAGTTCGACCGGTTCAAGGACTGGCTGATTCACCACGCCACCGCCGACATTCGAATCCAAACCATTCTGCTCGGGTGGGCTTTCGGCGCCCTGCTCGAAGGGCTGGTGGGATTCGGTTATCCGTGGGCGGTGGTAGTGCCGATTCTGGTCGGGCTGGGAATTGCCGACCTCGAAGCGATACGCGTCGCCGCGCTGGCCAACAATGCGCCGGTATCTTTTGGAGCGCTGGGGGCGCCCATTCTGGGACTGGCGGCGGTTACTGGACTTCCCGCGTACTCGCTCTCCGCTTCGATCGGGAATATCGTCGCCCTTCTGGCGCTGCTGCCGCCCTGGATACTGATTTTCCTCGTCAGCGGCAAGGAAGGAACGCTGGAGGCGTGGCCGTTGGCGATCGTCGGATCGGTCTCCTACGTATTGGGTCAGTGGCCGGTGGCGCATTTCCTGGGGCCGTATCTGCCGGACGTCAGCGGGGCGCTGGTTTCTTTCTGGGTGCTTTTTCTCTTCGTCAAGCTTTGGCGGCCGAAAACGATTCGCGGGTTCGGCGGGGCCGCGTTGCAAGCGAAACCGCTGGAACCTTCGAAAGCGAAGCAATGGAGTTCGCCGCGCTACGCATTCACGGTGTGGATTCCCTTCATCGCGTTCGTTCTGATCGTGGTTGCCTGGACCGGTCCCTGGTCGCCGCTGCCGGCCATCAGCCTGCTGAAGCTGTCGGTCTCCGCGACTTCGGCGGTTACCCACCAAGCCGTTCCCTCCGCCTTCAATTTCAATCCGCTGAGCGGCGGCACATCGATCCTGGTTTCCTGGCTGGCGATCTTGTCGATCCTGAGGCCCGGCGCTCGCACGGTGGCGGGCGTCTTCCTTCGCACGTTCAAGCAGATGTGGGGCGCCCTGCTCGTCGCCTTTTTCATTTTCGCGCTGGCGTATATCTTCGCGTATACGGGAATGGCCAACTCGCTCGCGTATGGCTTCTCGAAGATCGGCCTCTTCTTCGTCGTACTGGCGCCCGTGCTGGGCTGGATCGGGGTGGCGCTGTCGGGAAGCAACACTTCGACCAACGCGATGTTCGGGCCGGTACAGGCGGTCGCCGGCACGCTGCTGAAGCTGCCCGCTTTGCTGCTGCCGTCATTCAACTCGGTGGGAGCGGAGGTGGGAAAGCCGATTGCGCCGCAGACGGCGAGCGTAGGCGTGTCGACCAGCAAATACGTGCGGAGCGAAGGAGAGGTGATCCGGCACAACATGAGCTGGACGCTCGTGATGCTGGCTTATTTGGTCCTGATCGATCTATTTTTCTACTACCTGTTTCCCCATTCGATGGCGCTCTAGCCCGCTTCTTTCGCCTACGTGGAGACGAGGCAACGAGCGGGAATGGGTCAACAAAATGGAGAATTCCCATCGGGCTGCAAAACCTCTTCTCATGGGTTGGATTCTCACACGCGCCTCCAGCCCTCTGAATGGCTCCGAGGTTCCGAAATGGGGCCTGGGGCATCCAATTCGGCACAGTTCCGCTACGGGAGCCTGCGCCAATCTTCTGCCTGGCCGCAGGGAACTTTCGCCGCAGAGCGCCTCCCCGGTGTAACTCCGTCCACGCAAGCCGATTAGAGTGTTTCGCCAAGAACAACCCTCTCTCACCCATTCGCCAGCGTTCCACTCCCGACGGCCATCGAATTGCTTTTCCACCCCGCTGAGACACGGACCCGGTTCGGAAGCGGCCACTCGCAAGGCCGCGATTCCGGCGGCGTGACGTTGTCGGAAGAGGTGCGGTCTCCCCGCTCTAGGAAAGGGCGGGCGGAGAGCGGTGGCAGCGAAACCGAGTTTCTGGAGGAAAACCATGAGCGGAAATCGCGGGCGCAGGAACCTTCGGCAAGATTCAGGATCGTGGCTTGCACCTGGGATCAAACGGCTGGCGGTGGTGGTCTTCGCCTGCGGCTCCCTCTTCTGGCCGCTCCGGGCCGGCGCCGGCGAATCTCTTGGCATCGCCCGAGTGGCGGGAACCGCCATGCGCAACGGGGCGCCCCTGTCGAATGGCAGCATCGTGTTTAGCGGCGATGTCGTCTCGACGGGCGCGCGGTCTGCGCTGCGGCTGGAGTCTTCCAAAGGCGAACGGGTTTGGCTGGGGGCCAATACCCGCGTGCACCTCGCCGACAACGCCGGGACGGTGGTCGTCGCGCTTCGAGAGGGCGCGGTTGGGGTTGCCTGCCGAGGCCACGTTCAGGTGACGATGGCAGGGGGCGGCATGGCTTTGAGTTGGCGAGCCGGACCGTCACCCGTCCTCGCCCAACTCGCTCGGGTGAATTCAGACCAAGCGCAACTGTGGCTGGGGAAGGGAACGATCGAAATCGAGCAGGACGGCCATGACGTTCGCCTCGAGGCCGGCCCGTCGGGCTTGGTTTCCTCGGTTGGCGGGGGGCCGCGGCTGGCTTCGCCTTCCCGCTCGCTCGCGCCACAACTCGCCTCGGGCGAAGGCGGTCTCGAGGGCAGCATCGTCAACACCAGCTTGGCAAGCGTTTCCGGCGCAACCATCACGCTCACGAATACGGCTGGCGCGACCTACAAGGCCACCTCGGCTGCCGGCGGTTCCTTCCGATTCGACAACCTCCCGCCCGGAACGTATACCCTCAGCGTCGCCGCGCCGGGCTACCTTACTTACCGGATGGACCACGTCATAGTAGTAAGCGGGAAACTGTCTTCCGTCTATGTCGAGCTCAAAGAGGGTGCGCGCGCGGGCATGCATAAGGGAGTGGTGATTGGGGTGGTCGGTGGCGCCGCGGCCGCACTGGGAATCGGCTTGGGTTCGGCGCTCACCGGCGGAAAGCACACCGTCAGCGGATCCACCATCGAGTAATCGTCCGTAGGGAGCTTCGAAAGTCACCGCACGCTAGGAGTGTCGAGGGATGAGCGCAGGAAAGAGCAAAGAGACCGAAACCGGCGGGCAAGCCGCCTTCTTCCGCTTCCCGAAGCTTCGGGACGGACTATGGCGAGCCAGGAACGCCCGCGCCACCGGGCGGACCCGAAACGGTTGTGCCCGAATGGGGGCGCTGCCGGCGGCGATATGGTTGGGAATGGCGCTCGTGGCGACGGGATTCGCGGTGTCGCTCGCCGCGCAACGGCCGCTCGGAAGCGCCGGCGCGGCTCCCGCATCGGCACAGCGCGGACTCACCACTCAGGATTACAACCGGAAAATCCAGGAAATGCTTCCCCCGAGCGGTGCGTCGGGCCCCGGAGCCGGCCCCGGCGATTACCGCATAGGGGCGGAAGACCTGCTCCAAATCTCGGTGCTCGAAGCGCCGGATCTGGATCGCGCGGTCCGCGTCTCGGAAGAGGGCGAGATTTCGTTGCCGCTCGTCGGCACGCTGCGCGCCGCGGGATTGACTTCGCGCCAGCTCGAAATGGATGTGGAAACCGGGCTCGAGCGCCGGTACATGAACGATCCGCACGTGAGCGTTCTCGTTAAGGAGGTGCGCAGCCACGCGGTTTCCGTTTTCGGCGCGGTGGAAAAGCCGGGCGTGTTCGAGATCCGGCGGGGGAAGACGCTGATCGAAGTGTTGTCGATGGCCCAAGGCTTGGCCAGCGACGCTGGCGACACGGTGATCGTGATGCGTCACGCCGGAGATCCCGGGACCGCCTCTTCTTTCGTTCCCGCCATTTCCGCGCACTCGCGCGCCGCGGGTTCCCCGCCGGGGCACCCGGTCCCCGCGACGGACTCAGCCGGGTCGCCAGGCGCGAGCGTCAAGATCAGCTTGAAGGAGCTGCTCGAGAGCGGCGATCCTGGCTACAACGTGCTCGTCTATCCGGGCGACGTCGTCAAAGTCACTCGCGCCGGGATTGTCTACGTCGTGGGCCAGGTGCGGCGGCCCGGCGGGTTCTTGCTCCAGACCAACGAAAACATCTCCGTCTTGCAGGCCCTGGCGCTCGCCGAAGGCCTCTCCCCGACTGCGGCGGCGAAAAACGCGCGAATCATCGAGTCCGGAGCGACACCCGAATCCAGGAGACAGGTCGCGGTGAATCTGGAGAAGATTCTGAAGGGGAAAGCGCCCGATCTCGTCTTGCAGTCCCAGGACATCCTGTTCGTTCCGAATAGCGGACGCAAGTCCGTATTGCACGGTTTTGTCAACAGCATGGGCGGCATCGCGACGGCCGTGAGCGGCGCAGCCGTCTACAGGTACTAGAAATGAGCGAGGAGAGGAAGATGCAGCCGTTCGAGCCGCCGCTCCCCAGCCTTGACGATCGCCGCGTGGAACTCCTTCGAGGCTATCCGCAGCCCGAAACGGACGAACCGGCGGCCTACCTGCGCTCCTACTGGCGCATTCTGCGCAGCCGGCGCTGGACCATTCTCTCGGCGGTGCTCGTCATCTTCACGCTCGTCGCCATCTACACGGTGCGGGAGAAGCCGGTCTACGAAGCCCAGTCCCTGCTCGAAATCGAGCAGGAAAATCCCAACATTGTTACGGTCCAGCAGATCTTCCAGCTTTCCAGCGTCTCGGAGGATTACCTCAACACCCAGTACAAGATCTTGAAGAGCGACGATCTCGCCCGCCAAGTCATCCAAACGCTTCACCTCGATCAGAGCAGGGAATTCAATCCCCCTCCGCGGGCTTGGCCTTGGCAGGCGAGCCATGAAGCGGATGGCGCCGGCGCCAAACGACCCGCCGACGCCGCGCACGAGCAGGGCGTTCTCCGCAACTTCGAAGGCGACCTCGAGGTCACTCCCATCCTGCGGAGCCGCTTGGTGACCGTCTCGTTTGATTCCCACGATCCGAAACTCGCCGCCGGCGTGGTCAACGCACTGGTGGATGCCTACGTTCAGCAGAATCTGGAAGCGCACTGGCAGGCGAGCCAGCAGGCGTCCGCATGGCTTTCGCAGCAGCTCGATAGCCTGAAGATCAAGCTCGAAAAGTCGGAAAACAACCTCCAGACCTACGCCCAGGCGAACGGCTTGCTGTTCCTCGAAAGCGCGCAGGGACAGAGCGAAAACATCGTCAATCAACGCCTCCGCGAGCTTCAAGACGAGCTGACCACCGCCCAGGCCGATCTCTACCGGAAGGAATCGCTTAACCACCTCGTTCAGGCGGGCGACTACGCGGCACTCCCGGGCGTCTTCGATAACCGCATGATGCAACAGTTGACGGTCCAACTGGCGGGGCTCACGCAGCAGCAGGCCCATCTCGCCCCGAATTTCAAGCCGAGCTACCCCAAGATGCGCGAGATCGAGAGCCAGATCGATCGCATTCGGCAGTTTTTGACCGAGCAGAGGCAGCAGGCCGCCCGGAACATCCGGGACGAATACCTCGCCGCCCAGCGCCGCGTCGCGCTCGTCGAAGCCGCTTTCCAGAAGCAGCAGAAGCAGGCGAACGACGTCGCCGAAAAATCGGTCGAGTACAACATCCTGAAGCGTGAAGTGGACAGCAACAAGCAGCTCTACGACGGCTTGCTCGAGCGGATGAAAGAAGCGGGAATCTCCGCGGGACTCAAGGCCAGCAACATTCGCGTGGTGGATGCCGCGGTGCCGCCGGTCAACCCAGTCAGGCCGCGTATTCCCCTGAACCTGGCTATCGGCCTTTTCGTCGGCCTCCTCGGCGGCATCAGCCTCGCGTTTCTCCAGGAACATATGGACGACACGCTCAAGTCTCCCGACGACGTCGAGAATTTCCTGCGCGCTCCCGCGCTCGCCCTGATCCCGGCGAGCCGCGCGGCGAATCTGGCGAGGAACGCCCGCCACAAAACGGAGCCGCGGCCGCTCGTGGCCGTCTCCGATCTGACGATTTCCGGGCCGGCAAAAGGCGTTTCGCCAGACGGCAACGGCTGGCTGCGGGTGGATTCGGCTGCTATTTCCTCTTCCCCGCTCGCCGAGGCGTTCCGAAGCCTGCGCACTTCCGTCTTGCTCTCGACCGCCTCGCGGCCGCCGCAATCGCTGGTGTTCGTCAGCGCGGAGCCGGCGGAGGGCAAGACGACCATTTGCGGCAATCTCGCGATCTCCCTGGCTCAGCTCGGCAAGCGCGTGCTCGTCGTCGACGCCGATATGCGCCGGCCGGCCGTGCACGAGTTCTTTCATCTGCCGAAAGCCGCCGGATTGGTGAACTACCTTACGGGCGACCCCGATTGGCGCGCGCTCGCGCAGCCCACGGGAATAGAGCGGCTGGACTGCCTGGTCTGCGGCCCCGTGCCTCCTAATCCCAGCGAACTGATCTTTTCCGGGCGCATGCGCGACCTGATTCGCGAGGCGAGCGCCGAATACGATCTCGCGCTCATCGACGCGCCGCCGCTGCTCAATGTCGCCGACGGCCGCATTCTCGCCACGATGGTCGAAGGCGTGGTCATGGTCGTGAAGAGTGGAGCGACTCCCCGCGAGATGGTTCGGCGGGCGGAAATCTACGTCTCGGAAGTCGGTGGCCGCCTGATCGGCGTTGTGCTCAACGACGTGGATTTGCGCCGCGACGGCTACTACTACTACCGCTCCGGCTACGACTACTACTCTTCCGAGCGCAAGTATCGAACGAACGCAAATCGCTCGTAAGTAGTTGTAACTACATCCTTTATGTCCGCCACGGCCTGTGGGTCGGGCGGCGAAGCTCTAGATGGGCACCTCAGCGAGAATCTTCCAGACCCCGAGGGCTGGATCCTAACATGGCTGCTCGAACGATTTCGCAACCGCTCGCCGAGCCGTTTCCGGAGCTTCCCGCCGCCTATCTCGCGCCGCGCTGGTATGCTGCCTACACCTGCGCGAATCACGAAAAGCAGGTGGCGGCGCAACTCGTCGAGCGCGGCGTCGAACATTTCCTTCCGCTCTACGAAACGGTACATCGCTGGAAGGATCGCCGCGTGCGTTTGCAACTCCCCCTCTTCCCCGGCTACATCTTCGTTCGCCTTGGGCTGGCGGACCGGCTCCGTGTCCTGCAAGTTCCCAGCGTCGTCCGCCTGGTAGGCTTCGGCGGCGGCCTCCCCGCCGTGCTCCCCGACCAGGAGATCGAAATCCTGCGCTGCGGACTGAATGCCGACCTCCGGGCGCAGCCTCATCCCTATCTCTCCGTCGGGCGTCGCGTTCGCCTGACGCGTGGCCCGCTGGCTGGCCTGGAGGGCATCCTCCAACGCCGCAAAGGCAGTTGCCGCGTCGTGCTCTCGGTAGACCTCATCCAGCGCTCCCTGGTCGTCGAGGTGGATGTAGGCGACTTCCCCCCCGCATACCGCAAGCTATCCGAAAGTCAAAACTTGTAGCGAGTCGGATGGATTCGCCAAACAAAACGGGCTGCGCGAGGGGCAAGTGCGACGTGAGAAAGCCGCAGTCAACATCGCCAGAACGCTTTCGACGGGGCCGTGCCTCGCCGCCACGGCCGTTCCCAACTCGAGCGCCCCGGGAGATCGCGACCCGGGGATACGGCCCGGAAGCGGTTTCGGAAGCGACGCCTGCGAGCAGCGATTCCGCCCGGAAAGCGGTGGCGATTATTCCCGCCCGCGGTGGGTCGAAGGGAATCCCGGGGAAGAACGTGCGGTTGCTTTGTGGGAAGCCGCTGCTGGCCTATGCGGTTGCCGCGGCCTGGGCGGCACGAACCATCGATCGGGTGGTGGTATCGACCGATGACGCCGAAACCGGCCGGGTCGCCGAACAGTACGGCGCCGAGGTCGTTTGGCGGCCACCGGAAATCAGCGGAGACGACGCGCCGTCGGAAGCGGCCATCCTGCACGCCCTGGAAGAACTCGAGAGCCGATCGGCGTACACAGCGCCGGTCACCGTTTTCCTCCAATGCACCTCTCCGCTGATGCTGCCTGGGGATATCGACGGCACCGTCGAGGAGCTCGTGAAAACCGGCAGCGACTCCGCGCTGACGGTGACTCCGTTTCCCTACTTCCTCTGGCGGCGCGACGGCGAATGCGTTTCCGCGGTCAACCACGATCCCGCGCGGAGAGCGAGAAGGCAGGAACTCCATTCTCAATACCTCGAGACCGGCGCGGTATACGCGATGCGCACCGAGGGGTTCCGGCGCGCCCGCCACCGGTTCTTTGGGCGCGTGGCTTTGCACGTCACGCTAGGGCCTCAAGTGGAAATCGACGGCCCGGAGGACCTGGAAACCGCCGCCGCCCTGCTCGAGTCGCGCAAGCGCCGGGCGCACCGCAAGCTGTTCCCGCCAAGGATCGCCGCGGTGGTTTTGGACTTCGACGGGGTCTTCACCGACAACCGGGTTTTCGTGTCCCAGACCGGTACCGAATCGGTTGCCTGCAGCCGGTCGGATGGCTACGGCTTGGCCTGCCTTCAGAAACGGGGAATTCGGTGCTTGGTTCTCTCGGCCGAGTCCAGTCCCGTGGTGAAAGCCCGTTGCGAAAAGCTCGGCCTCCCCACCGTCCAGGGCGTCTCCGACAAATTGGCTGAGCTGAAAAGCTGGTGCAGAGGGGAAAGGGTGGACCTGTCGGAGGTGGTTTACGTCGGCAATGACGAGGCCGACCTCGGTTGCCTTCGGGCGGCCGGGGTGGGAGTCGCCGTGGCCGACGCGCACCCGTCGGCTCGCGCCGCCGCCTCGCTGCTGCTGACCTCGCCAGGCGGACGCGGGGCGCTGCGGGAGCTGAGCGATTTGATTCTGGAGGGTGAAGGAGGAAACCCATGACGCGCACGATCGAAATCGCCGGCCGCCCGGTTGGTTCGGGCGAGCCCACATTCGTTATCGCCGAAATCGGTATCAATCATAATGGGGATATCGCCCTGGCCCGGAAGCTGATCGATGTCGCGGTACTCGCCGGATGCGATGCGGTCAAATTCCAGAAGCGCGACCCGGAGATTTGCGTTCCCGCATCCCAGCGGGACCTGCGCCGGGAAACGCCATGGGGCACGATGACGTACCTGGAATACCGGCATCGGATGGAATTCGGCCGCGAGGAATATGCCGCCATCGCCGAGTACTGCCAAGAAAAATCGATTCCCTGGTTCGCGTCCTGCTGGGACGTGCCCTCGGCCGAGTTCCTGGCGGACTGTGATGTCCCTTGCTACAAGATTCCGTCTGCCTGTCTCACCGACGACGTTTTGCTGGATCGGACCCGCAGATTCGGGCGTCCCGTGATCTTATCCACCGGCATGTCGGATATGCACGAAATCCGCCACGCCGTGAGGTTGCTGGACCCTCGGCGGCTGCTCATCGCCCATTCCACCAGCACCTACCCGTGCCCGCCAGGTGAATTGAACCTTCGGGTAATCCCGGCTCTGGCCGAGGAGTTCGATTGCCCGGTGGGTTATTCCGGGCACGAAGTAGGCTTGCAAACCAGTTGCGCCGCGGTGGTCTTGGGAGCGTGCTTCCTCGAGCGCCACATCACCTTGGATCGGGCGATGTGGGGGTCCGATCAGGCGGCGTCGGTCGAACCGTCGGGATTGATCCGCCTGGTACGCGATATTCGGGTCATCGAGCAGGCGCTCGGCGACGGGATCAAACGCGTCTACGAAAGCGAACTTCCCGCCCTGCGGCGATTGCGCCTGGTCCAGCCGGTAGCCTAGCGGGCTGGCGTGGCCCGCCGCTCGGCGCCAGCCGCACCGAGCGCCGCCGTCGCGCGAATCTTTGGGCTCGCCTTATCACTCCGAAATGGAACAGGTTTTCGTGATTCGCGATGCCGGCCAGTTCTTTCGGCCGGCGAACCGAGGTAACGGCGCGCCAGCCGGCGTGGTGTTTACCGACTGCTTGGCCACGCTCAAAGAGTTGGCCCGGCGCGGCGCGGAGGCGCGCTCGCTCGAATCCGTTTTCGATCTTGCGGACCTCAGCGAAATCGACGAAACGAGTGAACGGATCGCGCAGTCCTGGCACGCCCTCTGCGAGGTCGAGTTCGACCGGGACGATGGCTGGCCGCTCGAGCGGCTCGGGGAATTCGATTTGCTTAACTTTGGCGTTCCTGCCGCGATCAAATCGGTTGTCCTGATCGATTGCCTTCTCAAGAAGTGGAATCCGGAACGCGTGTACTACGATCCCCGGATCCTGCGTTTGCACCAAACGGTTCGAGCGCTGCCGGAGCCGCTTCGGTCCCGTTTTGCGTCCTTAGGGGCAGGCCAGCCTGCCGACGGCGGGGATTCGCTGATGAGAGGCTCGCCGAATTTAGGGAAGCGGATCGTGAAGGCCACGCTCGCCGCGGCAGGCCGGCTGGCGGGGTTAGGCCGGGCCGCGCTGGCGAAGCAGGTCTTGCTAGTCACCGACAGCACGCACGAGGACCTATGGCAGTTCTATCGCCGCTGGCCGAACGTGTTGGCCACCAGCGCGACCCTGCCGCGCTCGCCGCGAACGGCTGTGCGCCTTCTGCTCGAGGGCCGGGTCCTCAACTTGCCTGACGAACGCCGGTGGTGCAAGAAACGGATGGCCTGCAAGTCGGTGGCTCCGGGGAGGGGAAGTTCATGGGTGCTTCGGGGCATCGACCTCTTCCCGATTCTTCGCGAGGACTTCGAGCGCGTGGCCAGCGAGTGCGCAGGGTACTGGAGCAGCGTGGCGACTGCGGTCGAGTGCGAACTGAGGTGCCGCCGTGTAGGGATTGTGGTGTTGCCCACCGATACCGCGCCTTTGCACCGGCTCTTGGCGCTGGCCGCTCATCGGCTGGGTATTCCCGCCATCGTCTTGCAGCACGGCTCGAAAGAGTACCCGGTCGATGCCCACGACATGGGCACGGCCAAATTCGCCGCGGTGTGGGGAGACTGGGTACGGCAGGCGCGATTGGCACGCTATACGCAGCTCGAGCGGATATTCGTCGTAGGCGCGCCGCATCTCGATAAGTACTTCGGCCGGTTCCCGCGGAACGGCCGGCGACAGCGCGCGCGTGGCGGCGCGGCGACCGCCTTGGTATTACCCCAGTCCTTCTACCGCATGTCCGCTTTCTCCGACAGGATGCACGACGATCGGTTTCTGGATTTCGTTTTGCCAGGCCTGGCGGCGCGGCCGGAAATCGGCCGCGTCATCGTCAAGCCGCACCCAGCGGTCCGCCGGGGCCACATCGAGTCGGTTATCCGGGACCTGGGATGCCAGAACCCAAGAGTGAAAGTCTGTTACGGAAAACTGGAGCATTACCTTGCGGGGGAGCCGGTCGTGGTGGTTTGCGCGAACTCCACCGGGTGGATGGAGGCGATTGCGGCGGGTCTTCCGGTGATCTGCGCGAATGTCACTCGGCGGACCTTTTCGCCACCACTCGACGGACGATCCGGGATCCCCGTCGTCACCACCGAGCGGGAGTTGGCACTCGCTCTCGACCAGGTGCTGGCGCGCCGGCGCGCCCCGCCGTCGTCGGATTTCGAGCCGTACATCGGTCCCCTGGACGGGCAAAGCATCGCACGCGCCACGCTCGTGGTTCGCCACCTGCTGGAATGGGGTGGAGCGAGCAGCAAAGGTGCCCCGCGGCCGACGATACCCGCTTGACTTCCCTTACGCGGTCGTTTCGGTCGAGCCTGCCGAGTCGGGTTCGGGGTTGCGCCGGCGGGCGGCGCGGAAGCCGTAAGCAAGCGGGTACGCGTTCGAGACGGAGGCGGCTACGGCGACTGAGGATGCAGCCGGTGCCGCAGGAGAAGAGAGCCGATTCCCACGAGCGCAGTCACGGAGGCGGGCGTGCCCGCTTCGGCGTCGATTCCGGCCGCCAGCGATCGGCGGATCGACATCCTCAGGGACGCCCTGTGGTACGTCGCCGCCGGTTACGTGGCGCAAGCCATAGGCTTCGCCGGAACGATCCTCAGCCGGCGGTATCTCGGGCCAGCAGACAGCGGCATCCTCGCGCTTGTGACCATCGCTTCGACCTACGCCACCTTGACGCACTTCGGGTTGATCGATGGAGGACACAAGATCATTCCCTATTGGTTCGGAAAATCACGCACTCGCCATGCGGAACACCTCGCCGAGACGATGACAACCGGCAGCACGCTGCTCTCCTGCCTCGCCAGCTTGGTGGCCGCGACGGCCGTTGTCGCGTGGTGGAGCAGGCTGGGGACGCCGCTGGCGATAGGGCTGCTGGTGGCCGCCGTTCGGCTCCCCATCCAGCAGCGCACGACTGCCTATGGCGTGATGTTGCGAGCCAGAAAGCGCTTCCCGTACCTCAGCGTGACGGGGTTAGCTGTGGCTGTGGTGAACGTTGTACTGATCGCCCTGCTGGTCCGATGGCGAGGCCTGTATGCCATGTACCTGGTGTTGCTGCTGGTGGCTCTGCTCAACCTGGTCCTGTGGGGGCGCAAGCGCATCAGAACCGGGTTTGGTCGGGGAACTGCCCGGGATTTCTTGGCGCGAATGCCAATGCCCGCGCTGCGCGAACTGTTCACCGCCGGAGTCCCGATCCTGGCCTACGGCCAACTGTTCAACGTGATCCAAACGATGGACAGCGTATTGATTGGCCGGCTGGGCACGATGGCTCAAGTCGGCTTGTACAACTTCGGCAGCCTCGTTTCCATGGCGGTGTGGAGCGCTCCAAACGGTTTCTCCGCGGTGATGTTTCCGCGGTCGCAGGAACGGTTCGCCCGCTCGGGTGCGGCAGAGCTGCGCCGGTACACGCTGCTGCCGGTGACGCTGTTTTCCGGCACGGTGGCGCCTGCGCTGGCCGGAGCGGCGTGGATCCTGCTGCCGGCGGTGGTGACGATGACGCTGCCCGCATTCGGGCCGGCGATTGAACCCGGCCGGACCCTTCTGCTGGGCTGCTTCTTTCTGTGCCTGGTAAACATGCCGCTTCAGTACCTGGTGACGACCAGTGGCTTTCGCCGGCTGATCGCCATCGAACTGGCGGTGATCGCCACGATGGGCGCCGGGGATTGTTTCGCCCTGCTTTCAGGCCGCGGAATCGAAGGGGTAGCGGCCTGGACGGCGATCTGTTTTGCGGCATTCTTCGTTCTCTTGGTTCTGGTTGGCTTGCGCGAGCTGGCGGCGCCACGGACCCTGTGGGCCACGGTAGGGAAAGCCTTTGGGGCCTTCGGCTACTTCTGGCTGCTGCTGAAGCTGGTGGAGCGCCTCGAAAGCGCGCTAACCGGGAGTGGGGTCGGCAGCCTGTGGGGCTGCGTGCTGGCGCTGGTGGCCTTTGGTGTGGGTCTGGCGCCGCTCGGTCTCTTTACCCTGCTGCGCGCGCAACTGTGGCGGCCAAGCTCGCTCGGGATCTTTCGCAAGTGGCGCTGGCGCGCATGACAGAAACGTACAGGAGCGAGGGATGAGTAATGCGAGCGTGACGCCGGCTTACCGCAACCTCTCGGGCACGGCATGCGTAGGCGGCGGCTTGGCTGGCTACGGGTACCGGCGTCCTGCCAGGCTTGCCTCTCCCTCTCGGCGAGAGCGGCCCGCCGAGCGGCTGTTTCTATGGGTGCTGCTGCTCCTCTTGGTTGCGTGCCTGTTCGATTTCGGTCGCCAGGCAGGCGGTTCCGGCCAGCTTGGCGATGCCGGGCCGATGTTCACGGAATTGAAACTGATCTTGGCATTCGCGCTGTTCCGCTCCTGGGCCATCGCCCGCACGTGCCGTCGCACGGGAAGAACGTGGCTCGCTCTCGCCGCTCTGCTCGCGTTCCTTTTGGGAGCTTCGGCCAGCATCCTCAACTCGGGTGCTTACCCCA
This sequence comes from Acidobacteriota bacterium, assembly GCA_021788095.1. Taxonomy (GTDB): domain Bacteria; phylum Acidobacteriota; class Terriglobia; order Acidiferrales; family UBA7541; genus JAKASX01. The sequence goes on from JAJYLB010000010.1 coordinate 42,212, forward strand.
CCCCCTTGGGCTATTGGGAGCAGATCATCGGCGACTCCCTTCTGTTCGTCCTGATTCTGGTGACGATCGACGGGATACGCGCGTTCCGATTCATCGCCCGGGGGCTGGTATTTGCGGGATGCGCGGTCAGTCTGGTGGCGCTCTACCCGGTGGCTGGCGCCGGCACCGCGGCCGGCACTTACTTCACCATGGTCAACCGCCTCACTCTCGGGTCGATGAATCCGAATGAATATGCCTATCGGCTGCTGGCTCTGGTCGTGCTCAGCAGCTACCTGCTGATGACCGCCGGGAGAATCGCCCGCCCGATCTACTTGTCGCTCACCGGCCTGTTCGTTTTCAGCATTGCGCTGACGTACTCGCGCGGGGCGATGATCGGCGCTGGCATCGCGCTGGCGCTGACGGCGCTACTGCTTCGGGCCGAGAAGCGAAGCTGGCTTTCCGTCGCGGTGCTGGTCTCCGTGCTCGCGCTCGTCACGCCGTTTGCGTTGGTGCGCAGCCGGCTGCTGACACTCGAGCACCTGACTTCCGACCACTCGGCTCTCTATCGCGCGCAAGCCAACGCGCTCGCTTGGCAAACGATCCGCAGCCATCCCCTGCTGGGAGTGGGTGGAAACGAGGTGAATACCCGGCTCTTCCCCGGTCTCGGCGTGCACAATGGCTACCTTCTCCTGCTCTGCGATGGGGGGTTGCTCGAGTTCGTGCCGATTGCGTTCCTGGTCCTGGCGGCGTTTTACGAACTCTGGCGGCGGCTGAGAGCGCCTGCGGAAAAAGGATACGCGTTACTTTGCCGAGCCATGGCCATCCTGCTCGCCGTATGGGCGGTGGTACTGAATGCTACCGTCGTTACGTATCCCTTCTGGATTGTGGCGGGCTTGGCCTGGGCTGTGATCCTCATGCCGGCGCGACAGAAAGAACCCCACCCGACCGTGCCGGCCGCCGTCCTTTCGAACATGTGAGCGGAAGAAAGGAATCATGGACGGCTCTCGAAACGGTTCCAGGCCGCGTGCGCTGGTCGTAAACGTCGGGTTCCTTCCCCGAGTCGGCGGGTCGTTTCGGGCCCTTTATGAAGCGGCTCGGCGCTTGCCTCCGGGATCGGTGGAAGTGCTCACGTCCCGGCATCGAGCCGAGCGGGCCTTCGATCGCGGCCAGCCGCTCAAGATCCATCGCAGTTGGATGCTGAGCTTGCTCGACGACGAAGGAATCGTCTGCGGAGGTCGGCCGATTCGGCAGAGGCGATGGGTGAAAGCGCTCATTGCGCTACGCGTCTTTACCTTACTCGGGATGCTGCTGCTGGTTTTGCGCGTCCTGGCAGCCCTCCGATTCCGCAGATACGACTTCGCGATCGCAGGGCAAGCATGGGTAGTCGGCTGGCCGATATGGTGGGCTCGCAAGCTGTGGGGAGTCCGCTACGGCGCGTTGGTGTACGGCGAAGACTTGGGTCAAATCGTCCATGGCGGACGCCGGGACGTGATTGCCTGGCTATTTCTGAAATCTCTCGACGGAGCCGACTGGGTGGTCTGCAACAGCGGACCCACCCGCCAACTCGCCGTCGCAGCCGGTGTCGATCCCGCCAAACTGTATGTCCTCCGTCCGGGCGTGGATACGCGGCTCTTCGCGCCGCGCCCGCCCGCACGCCGTGCCGCGGATCGCGCCGGGCGGGAGCGGATCATCCTCAGCGTGGGCAGGGTCGTTCGCCAAAAGAACTTCGAAGCGGTCGTGTGCGCGCTGCCTCGCGTGCGACGCGCGGTGCCCGGAATCCGCTACTGGATTCGAGGAGACGGTCCGGAAAAAATCCACCTCGCGGCGCTGGCATGCCGGTTGGGTGTGGGCGATTGCCTGGCCTTCCTCGAGGAATGCCCCTACGAGGAGCTTCCGAAGCTGTACAACGCCTGCGATCTGTTTGTCATGCCGAACCAGACCGTGGCCGAGTCCGGAGAGCAGGAGGGGTTTGGCATGGTATTTGCCGAAGCCAGCGCCTGCTCGAAACCGGTCATAGGCGGCCGCAGCGGCGGCGCGATCGAAGCGGTGGTCGAAGGGGAATCGGGAGTGCTCGTCGATCCAAGCGATGTGAACGCGCTGGCGGATGCGATGGTGCGAGTGCTGCGCGACCGGGAGCTGGCCGCCCAACTGGGCCGGCGCGGCCGGGAGTATGTCGTGCGGGCACTGAGCTGGGATGCCTATGCGGAACGACTCCGCAGCCTGATAGGATTCCGTGGAGCCGGAAGAGGGGACGGGCCGAGCGCCCACCCTGTGCGCCGCGCGAGCGCGCCCGCCCACAAACCAGGGAGCGGCCGGTGCCTCGAGTAAGCGTGGTGATCCCGGCATTCAACGCGTCGTGGTGCATTCGGGATGCGCTCGATTCGGTCGGTCGCCAGACCTACAAGGACTACGAAGTGATTGTTGTGAATGACGGGTCGGTAGACTCGACGCACGATGCCGTCCTCGAGTGGCTGGAAGGCGCTAAGCCGTTCCCCGGCAGACTGATCGACCAGGAAAACCGGCGCTTGGGTGGCGCCCGGAACACCGGAACCCGGCATGCCAGCGGCGAATATGTGGCCTTTTTGGATGCCGATGATGTGTGGTATCCAGAGAAGCTGGCGCGTGTGGTGGGCGCCTTCGATGATTCCAAACCAGCCACCGCTCTCGTTTGCCACGACGAAGTCGTGACCCGGGACGGCAAAATCGTTCGAATCAACCGCTATGGGCCCTGGGTACCGGATATGTATAGGTTTCTCCTGTTCGAGGGCAGCCGCCTTTCGCCTTCCTCGACGGTCGTGAAACGGACGCTGCTGGAAACCGCAGGCGGATTCTCGGAAGACCCCGAGGTTCACTCGGTCGAGGATTACGACCTCTGGTTGCGGCTCTCCCGGTTGACTCGCTTCCACTTCCTCGGCGAGATTCTCGGGGAGTACCGGCTGTATAGGGGGAGTCTGGGAAGCGATCCCGAATACAATTTGCGACACTGCCTGAACGTTGTCGATCGCCACGCGGCGCAGTATTTCCGCGAGCGGCCGCAACCGACCTGGAGGGACCGCTACGGAATCCGGCGGCGAAGGGCTCTGGCGTTTCGATCGGCCTCGATGGCCGCCCAAGCAAGAGGGGAATACGCCCGGGCCGCGCTGTACATCGCCACCAGTCTGCGTTTGTGCCCGGCAGATTACAAGAACTGGGCGGCACTGGCCTGGTGCGGCGGGCAGGCCCTGACTCATACCTTCCCTGGAATCTACACGTCTTCTTGATCTCGATCAGGGTGCTGCCCGAGGCCCGGATGTCATGTACCTGACCGTATCACCTCCGCTGTCTTGCAAAACGTTGCTGTATAGGCCGGCAGTCGCAACGAGTTGGGCCGAGGGTTTGGGGCAGGTGCTGTGTTGCGACAGCGGACGAACGGCCTTGGGCATCGCTCTGCGACTTCTCCATCTCCCTCCAAACTCCAACATTGTGCTTCCCGGCCTGAACTGTGAGGCGGTCATCGACACCATCACGGGTGCGAATGTCCAAATCCGCTACTACGACGTGCCGGAAACCCTGGACCCGGCCATTCCCGCCATTGAAGCGGCTGTGGACAACCGCACCGCTTGCGTCGCGCTCGTCCATTACTTCGGGTTTGCGGCGGACCCCACACCGCTTCGCCGGTTTTGCGACCGGCGCGGCCTGCCCCTGATCGAGGACTGCGCCCACGCCCTATTCAGCGGCGGCGAGGCGGGGCACTGTGGCACGGCCGGAGACTTCGCCGTGTTCAGTCTCCGGAAAACGCTCCCTATCCCCAACGGCGGTGCCATCGCCGTCAATCGCGCCGGGTATCGGCCGGCCTTGAGAGAGGTACTCCTCAAGAAACCGTCTTCCGTCGAGACGTTGGCGAGAACCGCATTCCTGCTCATGAAGTACCACTTCATGCAACACGGGCGAGCGCTGGCGGCGGCCAAACGGCTGTGCCCCGTGAGAGCGAACTCCGGCGGACCGGAGAACCAAGCTCCTGCATGGAAAGCACTTTCGTCAGTGAGCGAGCGGATTCTAGCCGCATCGGAAGCCCATGCCGTGCGAGCCGCGCGGCAGACGCGCTACCGCTACTGGGCCGACGTGCTCCGCGGGCAGCGCGGAGTGCGAATCCTCCGGCCACATCTTGCGCCCGCGACCTGCCCTTACTCGTTTCCCGTGCTCGTCGATCGCCGGGAAGAACTCCTGGAGGAACTGGCGCGCTCGGGCGTGCGCCTGGAAGCCACGTTCAGCGGCGCGCCGTTTCTGAAGCCGGGGTGCGTTCCGACTGGGCAGGGCCTGCCGTCGGCTGCGCGTCTGGCGAGGGAACTGGTTAGCCTGCCCGTACACCAGGCGCTTCCCATGGCGCGGTTGGCAGAGATTGCCGAAAAGTTCGTCTCCGCGCTCGAACGCCGATGCTAGAAGCCAGCCATGCAGAGCGAACGGAATGGGCGGGATGGCTGCTGCGGTGCCCGCGGTCGAGTTTGATGCAGGCGTGGGAGTACGGAGACGTGAAGGCGAAACTCGCGGGCTGGGACGTCGAACGGATCCTCTTCCGCCGGGACGGGCAGGTGATCGGAGTGGCGCAGGTGCTCTGCCGGCAACTCGGGTGGATTCGCCGGGCGCTGGTTTGGGTGAACCGAGGTCCGCTGTGTCTCGAGGAAAGTCATGGCCAGGCCGATCTCGGCGGCATGCTCGAATGGCTCCGGCAGCGTTACGTGAACTCGCAGGGAGCCTACCTTCGGGTCGCCGCGCCGGTACTACGCGATAGCGACGAAGCGGGATGGGTGGGCCTCGACGGCTTCGTCTGCACGGCGCGTCCCGGGTGGGCGTCATCGCTGCTCGATCTCTCCCAGCCGGTCGAAATCCTCCGGCGGAATCTGGCCAAAAACTGGCGAAACGGCCTCGTCAAAGCCGAGAAGCTGCAATTGGCAGTCGAGTGCCGAACGGATGAGGAAGCCCTGAACGATTTTGCCAGCCGGTACGAACGGTTTCTCAAGGCGCGGAAGCTCTCGACTCGGGTTACGCCGGCCCTGGTGCGTTTGCTCGGCAAGGCGCTCGGGGACGCGCCACCGCTGGTGATCGTTTCCCGGGCGAAAGAGACCCATCTCGGAAGCATCCTCCTCGTGCGCTACGCCGACAAGGCCGAATACCTGGCGGGAGTGATCGACGAACCGGGCAGGGCGGTCAATATCGGTCAACTGCTTTTGTGGCGGGCGATTGCCGAACTGAAGACGGTCTGCCGCTGGTTCGACGTCGGCGGAATGCATCCGGAGCTGACACCAGGCGGCATCTTTCATTTCAAGGCCGGTCTGGGTGGAGTGGCCTACCGCTACGCCAACGAGATCGACGCCCACCGGTCGCTGGTCAGCGGGCTGGTGCGAGGGGCATGCCATTGCGCCGGAATTTGACAGGCGGCCTCCACCAAGCGCCGGAATCCGGACCGTTCGGAACGAGCGGATGGCCGCGGGGAAGAGAGGCAAAGCGGTTGGCGGGAGCGTGGGAGTCGGCAGCCAAACGCCAGATCGCGAAAGCCCTCTACCGCCCTGCGGCACTCGCCCAGAGGATGCTCGACCGGGACGATGGGCCGGCGTATCGGGCGCTGATCGTGCACGATGTCGCTCCGGAGAACCTTGGGAAGGTCGAGTGGCTTGTGCGGTTCCTTCGTGCCGGCTGCCGGGTCCTGGCTCCCGCTGACGTTCGTTCCCTGCCGGCGGCGCCTGCCGGCGCCCGGAGTCGACCCCGCTGCTTGTTGACTTTCGATGACGGCTTCCTCTCCCAAGCTCGCGTCGCCCGAACCCTGCTCGATCCCTACGGGATCAAGGCGGTCTTTTTCATCTGCCCGGTTCTGATCGATCGGGCCGAACGCGGCGACTACGCTTCGGTCGCCAGAAGCCTCGGCTACGCCCCCCGCGTGTCGGTGCCGCCATTGATGGGTTGGCGAGAGGTTCGAGCGCTGGCGGCAAGGGGTCACATCATCGGCGCGCATACCCAGACGCATCGCCGGCTGATCGGTCTGCCGCCGGTAGCGTTGGAAGGCGAAATCGTAACTTGCGCGAATCGATTAGCGAGTGTCGTCGGTGGGCCGATCGCCTGGTTTGCCTACCCGTTCGGCGGGATCGACAGCATCGACAGGCGCGCGCTCGGGTGCGTAGCCACTCGCTATCAGTACTGCTGCAGCGGGATTCGGGGGCTCAACACGGCTTCCACGCCGCCCTTGGCAATCCTGCGCGACCATTGGGATCTCGAAGCGCCGCTCCCTTACCTCGAAGGGGTCCTCGAAGGCGCTCTCGACTGGCGCTACGCGCTCGCGCGGCGTCGTCTGCGCCGGATGGCCAGCCACGCATATTTCGATGCACCGGCCCGGGGAAGTTTCGACTGAAATCGGAACGGCCGCTGGGTTCCGTGCCTGGCTCCGCGGGCGCGGAATCGCGTGAGGGTGGTCTCGAAGTGCACGGCGGGCTACCCGTTCCCTCTCGAGGAATCTCCAGCCCGACCCGTGAAATTCATCGTTGAAGCCATCGGTGTGAAAACCGGCGGAGGCGTTGCTGTCACGCGGCGCCTGGTCGGCAGCCTGGCCCGGTGCGAGCGGCACAAGTTCGTGGCTTTGCTTCCCGCCATTCCCGAGTACGCGCCCGGCGATACCGGCACGGTACCTGTCCTTCGCTTTCCTCCCGAGGCGAACTTGGCGCGGAGGCACCTGCTGCTGAATCGAACCGTTCCCCGGATTTGCAGGCGAGAGCAGGCCGACGCGCTTCTTTGCCTGGGCAATTTTCCGCCTGCAAAACCGCCCTGCCCCACGGTCGTGCTTCTGCAGAATGCGTGGTACGTGTACGACGACCGAACCGCCTGGCGCCGGCTGACTCTCCGCGAAATGTTCACCGTGCGTTACGGAAGGAGGTTGCTGGCCGCTCGTTCCGGAGCGGCGGGATACGTCGTGCAGACGCGGGTGATGAAGCGGCGCCTCGGGGCGCTTCAGGGTGGCTCGGGAGACGCTATCGCCGTCATTCCCACCGCGCTTCCGCCGCCGCCACCTTGCGCGCGCGCGGCTTTCGCCGGCCCGCACGACCCGTTTACGTTCCTTTGCCTGTCGCGCTACGCGGCGCACAAGAATTCCGAAATCCTGCTCGAGGCAGTCGAGATCCTGCGGAAACTGACTTCCGGGCGCTTCCGCTGCCTGCTGACTACGGCGCCCGACGAACATCCCGGAGCGCGGAAACTGCTGCGGAGAATCGACCGGCAGGGCTTGCAAGACCTGATCGTCAATCGCGGGCCGGTGCCGCGCGGGAAAGCGGCGGAAATCTACGCGGAGGCAGACGCGCTTCTGCTGCCCACTCTGCTCGAATCCTACGGCCTTGCCTACGACGAAGCCATGCATTTCGGCAGGCCGATTCTGACGAGCGATCGCGAGTTTGCCCATGAACGCTGCCGGGACGCGGCGATCTATTTCGATCCGCTCGATGCCGAAAGCGTGGCTCGAGCGATGGCCAGAACGATGGAGGACAGCGAGCTGCGCGTTCGGCTGGTGGCCAGCGGCAGGCGCATTGCCGCGGCGGCGCCCGGTTGGGAGGAAATCGCCGCGCAATTCGTGGATGTGCTCGAGCGTGCCGCAACTGGCAGGCCGATCCGGGATGCCGCGGCTGCCTCGCCCGAGGCGTAGTCTGCCGCGCCCGTTTGTGGGGAAGCGGTTTGCACCGCCATGCGGGCGAAGGGCCGACCGAAAATCGGCGGGATCCCCGGTTGACTCGATCAAGAAAAACGCAAGGAGGAACAAGATGGCGAAGGTGTTGGTTGTGGGAGGTGCGGGCTACCTCGGCGGCGCCGTCACGGAACTGCTGGCGGCAAAGAACGTTCCGTTCACCGTCTATGACAGCCTGATCTATGAAGCGCACTATTTGAAGAAAGTCGATTTCGTTCGCGGAGACGTTCGCGACGAAGCCAAGCTCGGCTCGCTCTTGCCTGCCTACTCGCACGTGGTTTGGCTGGCGGCCCTGGTTGGCGACGGCGCGTGCGAGGTGAATCCCGCGCTCACCACTCGGGTCAATCAGGAGGCCGTCAAATGGCTGGCGGATAACTTCTACGGGCGAATCGTCTTCACGTCGACCTGCTCGGTTTACGGGATCCACGATGGCCAACTCGAGGAAGACGCGCCCGTCCTCCCCCTCTCGCTTTACGCGAAAACGAAGCTCCAGGCCGAAAGCTACTTGAAGGCCGAAAACAGCCTGATTTTCCGGCTGGGAACCGCCTTCGGCGTTTCCGATACCTATTCCCGCCCGCGGATGGATTTGGCCGTGAACTACATGACCGCCAACGCGCTCACCAAGGGCGAATTGGCGGTCTATGGCGGCGCCCAGTGGCGCCCGCTCATCCACGTCAAGGACATCGCTCAAGCCATTGTGGACAATCTCGAACGACCCGTGCGCGGCGTCTACAACCTGGCTTCGGTGAATCTCCAAATCAAGGAACTCGCTGCCATCATCAGCGCGATGACGGGCTGCAAGATCCGCTATGTCGACCAAAAATTCCAGGACCAGCGCGACTATCACGTGAGTGTGGCCAAGGCGCTTCGCGACGGCCTCTTCAATTCCCACACCCAGCGCACCATCGAAGACGGCGTGCGCGACATCATCGAGCTGGTCGGCTGGGGCCGGCTCAAGCAGACGGAAAACGACGTCTACTTCAACGTTCGCCACATCGGGAACCTGCAAACCCATGGACAACTCGCCTAACGAGCCCAGCCTGATGGCGGGCGGTTTGGCCGTGGACGATCGCGGCCAAGTCACTTTCGTCAACGGTTTCGCGTTCGAGCGCGTTCGGCGCTTCTACCTGGTGGAGAATTTCTCCACGGAAACCGTGCGCGCCTTTCACGGGCACCGCAAGGAAGAAAAGTACGTCTTCGTGGTTTCCGGCAGCGCGCTGGTAGCGACCGCCGCTCTCGCCGATTCCGGCGAGCCCAAACCGGATGTCTCTCCGCGCCGCTTCGTTCTTTCCAGTCGCCAGCCGCGTATCCTCCATGTCCCGGCGGGCTACGCGAATGGCTTTCGAGCGCTCGAGCCCGGAACCCGGATCCTCTTCCTTTCCACCGCAACGATCGAGGAATCCCAAAACGACGATTACCGCTTTCCTTACGACGCCTGGGGTGCGGACGTCTGGAAGGTGAAGCATTCCTGAATCGCGAGGAGGCTCGCATGAAGACGGTTGTACTCCTCGGCGCGACCGGCATGCTGGGCAGCGCCGTCTACGACGTGTTGAAAGACCGGTACCGGCTCGTCCTCGCCGTGCGCCATCCGGAGAAAATCGACTTGATCGAGCGCGCCTACGGTGGAACCGGAGAGCACAGCGTGCTGCCGTTCGACGTCGCGCGCTTGTACGAGGATTACGCGGCGAAGAAGGGACGGACCAACGAGCATTGGGAATCGCTGCTGGACGCGGCTGCGGGCGCCGAGGGCGTCATCAACGCCATTGGGGTGACCATTCCGTTTGTCCTGCGCGATCCGGCGCTCACCTTCTTCGTCAACGGCGCCTTCCCGCACGTGCTCGCGCGCGCGTTTGGGGAAAAGCTGATCCATATCACCACCGATTGCGTCTACGACGGTCAGGCGGGCTTCCCCTACGACGAGAACGCGCTCCCATCGCCGGTGGACCTCTATGGCGCTTCCAAGAGCCTGGGCGAGCCGGCTGAAGGATTGACTTTGCGCACCTCGATCGTGGGCCGCGAACTCGACGGCCGCACCGGCCTGCTCGAGTGGTTTCTGCAACAGGAAGGCCGCGAAATCACAGGGTTTGCCGAACATTATTGGAACGGGATGACCACCCATCAGTTCGGCCTGATTTGCCGGAAGATTCTCGAATCGCCGGGCTCGCTTCCCCGCCGGGGCGTTTACCACGTCTTCTCGGCGCCCGTATCCAAGTACGAGATGCTGCTCGCCTTCCAACGAAGATACGGCGTGAACTGCACGATCCGCGCCGATCGCGCCCACAAGCTCAATCGAACGCTCGCCACGGTTCGGGACCTGAATTCCCGGCTCGCGATCCCCACATTCCCCGAAATGGTGGCTGCGCTGCCCAACTGACGCGAATGTCGAAACGGCCTTTCACTCTCGTCACCCTGCTGGGCATTCGGCCGGACATCATCCGCCTCCACAAGCTCCTCCACCTGCTCGACGAAGGGCAGCGGCGACACGGCTACCGGCACTTCTACGTCCATTCGGGTCAGCACTTCGACGACGAATTGAGTGGGGTGTTTCACCGGGAACTGGGCGTCCGGTCCCCGGACGTGAACCTGCGCGTGGGCCAAACGCTTCGGAGGAGGGGCCGGACCGATTCCGTGCGCCAATCCGCGCTGCTCTTCGAGAGAACCGCCGCGATGCTCGACCGGCTGCGCCCCGACGCCGTTCTCTACCTCGGCGATACCAACACCGTGCTCTCCTCGCTCGTGGTCGCCAAGCGCAACGTCCCGGTCATCCACGTGGAGGGAGGGGGACGCAGCTTCGATTGGCGCATGCCGGAGGAGAAGAACCGGATCGCGATCGATCACCTCGCCGATCTCATTTACTGCTATCTGGGCCGCTACAGGGAGATTCTGCTCGCGGAAGGGGTTGACGAGCGGCGGGTGGTGGTTGCCGGCAACATCATCGTGGATGCGCTCGAACGCTTCCTGCCCGCCGCGAAGAATAGTCCGGTCCTGGAACGGCTCGGTCTCGAGAGCGCGCGCTACGCCCTCTGCACGCTGCATCGGGAGGAGAACATCGAAAGCGCGGAGATCCTCGCCCGAAAATTGGAGGGCATTCGGGATCTCTCCGCCACCCTTCCGGTTGTCTTCCCGCTGATGCCGCGCGTTCGGGCGTGCCTGCGCCGATACCGGCTCGAAGGAATCCTGAAAGGCTCCGCGGTCACCGTCACACGGCCGCTGGGGTTCCTCGAGTTCCTCAAGCTCGAACAGTCGGCGCGGCTGATCGTTACCGATAGCGGCACCGTTCAGGAAGAGGCTTGCCTGCTTGGCATTCCCTGCCTCGTCACCCGCAGGTCCACCGAGCGGCCGGAAACCATCGCGGCGGGAGCCACCCTCCTCGCCGAACATGACTTGTGCCGCCATGCGCTTCGCCTGCTGCGCTGGGAACGGAGCTGGGACCGCGCGGTCCTGAATCCGATGGGGGGCAGCCCCAGCGAGCGAATCTACCGCGACCTCATCGCGAGAATCCGCTCGAATTTCTTCGAGCGATCCCGCGCGTTTGCCTGGGGGGAGGCGAACCGCTTCGTCCGCGAAGCCCATGGCATTTTCGATCGTCTTCCCGAGTCCGCTTGCCGGCTCGCCGGTTCGGTTCCCCGAGCCGGCGCCGCTACGCCCCTTCCATGCGAATCCTGATCCTCGTCGACGCCTACCTGCCCAGCACCCGTTCCGGCGCCAAGCAAATCCACGATCTGGGCGTCGAATTCCGGCGCCAAGGCCACCAGGTCACCATCCTCGCGCCCAGCCATGCCATCCCCGAGAGGCTGGACGCGCGCTGGGAAGACGGCTTGAACGTCCTTCGGGTCCGGATGGCCAATATCAAGCGCGCGAATAGGGCTTTGCGCGCCTTCGAAGAGGCCCGGCTGCCGAAAAGGTTGTGGCGGCGGGCGGGAAGGCTCCTTCGAGAGAGTCCCTGCGATCTCGTGGTTTTCTACTCGCCCACGATTTTCTTCGGCGAACTCGTCCGCCGGCTGAAAGCGGAATACCGCTGTCCGGCCTACCTGATCCTCCGTGACATCTTTCCGCAATGGGCGGTGGACGTGGGAATCCTGCGGCAGGGCCCGGTTCTAGGCTACTTTCGGCGAAAGGAGCGCCAGCAGTATGCGGTCGCCGATACGATCGCCGTCCAGAGCCAAGCGGACCTCGCCTACTTTTCGCGCAACGTTCCCGTCACCGGCTCCCGGATCGAGCTTCTCTACAATTGGGCTTCGACGGAGGAGCGGAACGTACCCGTTACGAACTACCGGTGGCGGTTTGGGCTGCAAGACAAGGTCGTTTTCTTCTACGGCGGCAATCTCGGCGTGGCTCAGGACGTGGGCAACCTCATGCGGCTGGCCGCGAATGTGTCCCACGACAGCCGCATCTACTTCGTCATCGTCGGCGAGGGAACGTGCTCCGCCGAGTTGCGGCAAGCGATCGCCGCGCGCGGCTTGAAGAACCTCCTGCTTCTCCCTCCGGTCGACCAGCGAGAATACTTGGGTATGGCCGCGGAATTCGACGTCGGCCTCGTGACGCTCGACCGCCGCCTGCAGACGCACAACGTCCCGGGAAAGATTCTCAGTTACCTCTATTGGGGAATGCCCGTCCTCGCCAGCATCAATCCGGGGAACGACCTGTTTGCCATTCTGAGAGAAAGCCACGCCGGCTTCTGCCTGGCGAACGGAAACGACGCGGAGCTCGCGGCGGCAGCGCTAAAGCTCGCGGAAGATCCGGCGCTGCGAGCGGCCATGGGAAGGAACGGCCGGCGCTTGCTGGAACAGAAGTTCTCCGCGCGGGCGGCCGCCGACCAAATTCTGCGACCGTTCACTCGCCCCTCCCACACCGTGGAAGTCGCGCCCGCCGCCGCGGCTGTTGGCTTCCCTCCCATCCCGGCGAACTCGGCCGCAACTTCGAAAGCCTCGTGCTCCACCGACTCCTGATCGTTTTTCTGGCGAGCGGCGCCGCATCCGCCTTCCTGACGCGAGCGGTGCGCGACGTGGCTCGAGCCAAGGGCTGGCTCGATTCGCCCGATTCCCGCCGGCATCTCCACGGCACGCCCGTGCCCCGGCTGGGCGGCGTGGCGCTGTTCCTTACCGTCGTGGGCGTCGCGGGATTGGGAGTTGTCGCCCGCAGAGGGCTGGGGCTCACCTCGCTCCTCTCCTTACGAACGACTTTCGCGATCCTCGGCCCCGCCACGATCGTTTTTCTCGTTGGCCTCTACGACGATTTCCGCGCGCTGGGTCCCTACGCCAAGTTTGGCGCCCAGACCTTCGCAGCTTGCCTGCTCTATCTGGATGGCATCGGAATCCATAGATTCACGTTCCTGGCCCGTGGGAACGAACTCACTGCCGCCCTCGGCCTTCCGCTTACCATCCTCTGGGTCCTGCTGATCACCAATGCCTTCAACCTGATCGATGGTCTGGACGGGCTCGCGGCGGGTGCCGCGCTGTTTTCCGTGGTCGTTCTGCTCGTCGAATCGATGCTTGGGGGAAATCCCTTTACCGCGTTCCTCGGAGTGGCGCTCGCCGGCGCGATCGTGGGCTTCTTGCGATTCAACTTCCATCCCGCGACGATTTTCCTCGGCGATAGCGGCAGCCTGTTCGTGGGGTTCCTGCTGAGCGCCCTGGCCCTCGCCGAATCGCAGAAGGCATCCACGATGGTGGCTGTTGCCATCCCCGTCGTTTGCTTGGGCTTGCCCATACTCGACGTGGCGATCGCCGTCGTGCGCCGATTCCTCAACGGCCGGCCGCTGTTCGAAGCCGACGGCGAGCATATTCACCACAAGCTGCTGAAACGGGGATTCCGCCAGCGGGACGCGGTACTGATCCTCTACGCCGTCTCGGCGGCTTTCGGGTTGCTCAGTCTGGGGTTGTTGCACGGCGGGGCAACCAGCGCGTTGGTTTTGATCGCCCTCGGCATCGGGCTTTCCGCGGGTTTGCCCCAACTGCGGTATCTGGAATTCAAGGAGATGATCCGGGTTCTCCGCCGCACCACGGCGCAGAAACGCATTATCGCGACCAACCTGCACGTGCGCCGGGCGGCCGAAGCCCTCGCCTCGTGCCAGGACCTCTCGGAGATCTGCAGGATTCTTGCTGAGTCGCTCCGGGCAAGCGGGTTCGATGGGTTCGGCCTCAGGCTCCCGGCCTCGCGCAGATCGGCCTTGCCGCTCCCCGATCGGGCGAGACCGGGGTTCACGCGAGGGCTGAGCAGGTCGTGGACTCCCTGGGAACCGCTCGCTGCCGAGTGGGAACTGAAATTGGAGTTGGTCGATCGAGACGGCGCGCGATGCGGCTCGTTGTCCGTCTACAAGCGGCGCACGGCGAGACCGCTTCTCGTGGATATCAACCTGCTCGGCGATGGTTTCCGAACGGCTCTCGCCGGCGCCGTTCGCCGCGTCACCCGCGATCGCCAGGCAGCCTCGGCCCAGGCGGGCCCTGCGATGGTCTCCGAACGCCCCAAGGCCGCGTCCGCCTAGCGTCGTCTTTTCGCTCACCCGCCGTCGCTCGAAATCACCCGCCACCGTGTCGCACTCCCACCCTTCTGCGACCCTCGGAATTCCCCTTCGCACTGGCCTCGCCCGCATCACTTTCCTCGCCGGCATTCTTGCACTTGCCCTGCCCGTGGCGTTCCTTTCTGCGAGGGCATGGATCGCGGAGCATTGGGCCTCGTCGGCCGACCCCGCGCTGTGGGGGAAGGCAGCCCGGCTCGAGCCGGAAAACGCGGACGATTGGCGGCTGCTCGGCCTCTACGAGCAGTGGCGCTTAGGAGATCAAGGCGTCGAGCAGGCCATCGGCTGCCTCCAAAGAGCCGTGCGGATCGATCCGCGATCGGCGACGCTGTGGATGGACCTCGCCGGCGCGTACGAGGCCTCGGGAGATGACGCTCGCGCCGGCGAATCGTATCGGGAAGCGCAAGCCGCGTATCCGCTCTCGGCAGAAGTCGCGTGGCGTTATGGCAGCTTCCTGCTCTACCAAGGCCGCTTCTCGCAAGGCGACGCGCAAATGCAACGCGCGCTCCTCATCGAGCCCTCGCTCGCTCCGAGCGCGATTGCCGAGTGTTGGCAGACCAACCCGGATATAGGCGAGCTGCTCGACCGGGCGCTCCCCGCCCAGCCCCCGTATTACCTCGCCGCCGTCAATTTCTTCCTCTCGCAAAATCAGCTCGATCCCGCGCTCGCCGTATGGCGTCGCGAGCTGGCGCTCGGAATGCCTGTCGGCATGTCGCAAGCCGTGCCGCTCGTCGACGCGCTCATCCGGCAAAACCGCCTGATGGAGGCGAGGCAAAGCTGGCAACAGGCGCTACGGGCCTCCGGCTGGCCGCGCGATCGGGGCCACGGGTCATCGCTTGTCTTCAACGGCGGGTTCGAGCATCAGATCGTCAACGGCGGATTCGGCTGGAGGGAGGTCCCCGCCGCGGGGGTCCGGTACGCGCGGGACTGCGTCGTTACCCATTCCGGCTCGCACTCGCTGCGCGTGGACTTCGGAGGCAGCGCCAACCTGGATTTTCAGAATGTGTTACAACTCGTGGCCGTACAGCCCCGAACGCGCTACCACTTTTCCGCGTGGCTGCGCACGAAAGGGATTTCCACCGACCACGGCATTCGCTTCCAAATCTTCGATCCGCAGCACGAGTCGGAAGTGCAATTCCTCACCCCGAACATGATCGGCACGAATCCCTGGACGCTCGTCCAGGGCGATTTCACTACCGGAAAGGACACGCGGCTTCTCGAAGCCGCGCTGCGCCGCATCTTCAGTTGGAAATTCGATAACAAGATTCGCGGCACGGCTTGGGTGGACGACGTCGCTCTGTCCGCCAAATGACATTCGCCGCCGCAAGGGTAGTCGTAGGGGCGTGGGCGTCTCCCCCGCGGCCTTCGCCCGCAACCAAACCACCGCACCGCCCCGACCCGGTCATTCCCGCGGAAGCGGGAATCCAGCCGTGTCCAAGATCGGGCGAGGAAACCCCGCCCCTACCGACGACTCTTCGACGCCGTTTGCAGCAGCGACACTTGCCTGCCCGCCGTAGCCTTGGCGAAGGCAGGTGTCCGCCCGCCTCTGTCGTGGCGCGGGCGTCCCGCCCGCGGCCTTTCCCTCGTTCCTCTCACCGGGACCCGCCCAGCAGGCGCCCAGGACAGCAAGCGGAAGCCTCATCGTTACAGTATGTAACACATGGGCGGCGGAAGAGAAGAAAAAGGGAAGGGCTCCATTCCTCACAAACTGCGACGAGCATAAAAATCATCTCCCTGAAAACAAACTACTTAAACTCGCCAAATCCCGGCGCCCAGCGACGGGTTATCCCAACCCGCTTGGCCCGTTTCCTGTCAAGCGAGGTTGTAGGGGTGACCCTTGCAATCGCCCGCCTCCGGGAGCCGAAACCCCGCCCCCCACGGGAGCGACGGGGCGTTGCGATTTTTGCACTCCGGTTCTTTCTCCCGGGGCCCGCCCGCTTTGGGTCAACAATCCAGGTAAAAAGGTGAGATGAAGCCGATTCGCATCGGCGTTTGCGCCCTCCTCGCCTTCGCCGTGCTTTCGTTTGGCGCCGTCGAGCCGTGGGGCTACGCCATTCTCGAAATCGGTGCGGCGATCTTATTTCTGCTGTGGGGGATTCTGTCGATTCGGCAGCGGCACGCGGACATTCACTGGAATTGGCTGTATCTGCCCCTGCTGGGCCTCGGCGTTTTCGGGATCGCGCAGTATGCCTTCCGCCTTTCGGTCTATCCCTACCTGACCGAGATCGATCTGCTCAAGGGTGCTGCATACGTCCTGTTGTGCTTCCTGACGGTAGAGTCGTTCCGCGGCGCTGGCGAGGTAAAGCAGTTCCTTTGGTTTTTGCTGATTCTCGGTTTCGCTGTGTCGTTTTTCGGAATCATTCAGCACTTCACGTTCAACGGGAAGATTTACTGGACGATTCCACTGACCGGAGGCGGATCGCCCTTCGGGCCGTATGTGAATCGGGACGATTTCGCTGGTTTCGTCGAGCTCGTCGCCCCGCTGGGGCTCGCGTTTCTTTTCTTCAGGGCGGTGCGCCGCGAGCACTTTACCCTGTTGCTCTTGTTTACGCTCGTTCCCATCGGCGCGGCGATTCTTTCCGCGTCTCGGGGCGGAATCGTTAACCTGCTCTTCGAGCTGCTTCTGCTTGCCTTTCTCGCCCGCGCCCGCCGGATCGGGCGCAAGCAACTCGTGGTGATCGCCGCGCTGACTCTGCTAGCCGGAACGTTCATCGTTTGGCTGGGAGTAACGACCGCTATTCAGCGCTTCGAGCAGCTAACGCCGGAAGAGATTTCCCGGAATCTCCGCGTCTCGCTGTACCGAGATACCTGGCGCATCTTTCTCGACCACCCCGTCGTCGGCACGGGCTTGGGAACCCTGATTGCCGTCTATCCCCGCTACGCGAGCTTTTACAACGGCCAAGTCGTGGACCACGCGCACAACGATTATCTCGAGCTGCTGGCCGATACGGGGGTGGCGGGAGGGCTCTGTGGAGTGAGTTTCCTCGTGCTGCTCTTCTGGCGAGGCCTCGGTAATCTGCGGTTCGCCGAGACGCGAACGAGCCGCGCGATCTGCGCCGGCTCGCTCGCCGCTTGCTCCGGGCTGGCGGTTCACAGCCTCGTCGACTTCAATCTCCACATCCCCGCAAATGCGCTGATTTTCCTGCTCTTGGCATTTACGGCGACCTCCCGCGGCGGGAGCCCCAAAGGCGCCGCGCCTTCGCTTGAACCCTCTGCCTGATCTCTCGCGGGCCGCTGGCGGAGAGGAAGGTGCGCGCAGGAGCGGGCACGCGCAGCCGGCCAAGGCCAAGACCGCGCTAGTGAAAGGATGCGGAGAGCGTTCTGTCGAGCGTGCCCACCAGCTCCAGCAAGAACCACAAGCCAAGTGCAATCACTACCAGCCACGACCACCAGGAAATTCCGAGCTGCTCGAGGCGCGCAGCTTCGCCCCAAGAGTGCCAGGAAGACTTCTCGGGTTGGGCGGCGGGAGGAAAATGGCCTTCGTCGCAGTTCCCCGAGCCAACAGCGGAGCGAGAGCCCTTCTCGGTACGAGTAAGCGGGCCCGGCGGGCAGGTCGTGAGAACGCCGCTCGGCGGGGTACTGCTTGATTGCCGCGCCACGGAATAGCAGGAGAGGCGCGCCAACATCACTTCGTTCCGACGCTGAAGATCCGGCTTCCCCATTTGTTCTTCCACGGGGTCGAGGCGCACCCGGCCCCTTCCCTCCCAACAGGAAGAGACCGTTCGCAAGAATACGGGTCGTTTCCCGGGCCTTCGCCACGCGCCGCGCAGGGTCCGAAGCGCGACTTCAGACCCCGAAAAACAAGGCTCACGCCAGCAGGGCCGCTGTCCCGAAAAACCGGATTCTTTCTCTTTCTGTAAAGCGGAGCGGAAGCTCCGCACCCGAATGCCGACCGAGCAAAGCAACACCGCAGGACCTAAGCTTCTTTCTGCCCCGCGACACCGTACTGGTTTCCAAGAGGCGGCACAAGTCGCCGGGGGATTAACAATGAAGCTGGTAATGTCCTGTGAATTTATTCCGAAAGTTGAATTATGCGATCAGGGAACACCGGCGTTTCCGAATCAGTAATGGAATCAGCGGAACGCGACTTCCGGCAAGCATGACGCGATCGGCGCTTGTAGTCGCGGGCGAAATGGTATACATCTCTTGCTGCCTCGGGCTCGCCGCATTCGGGCTCGCCCGGGCAAGCTCACAACGCCACATGGAGTGAAAAACCGCTATGCGCTCGATTCATCCGACACGGTTTTGGCCTCTGCCGATCTTGGTAGTCCTCTTCGCCGTCGCTGCCGCGGCCCAGTACCGGCGGCAGGCCCCGACCCCCAACGACTTCTTCCGCTACAACTACCAGGAAAAGGTGCCGCCCAAGACGCCGCCGCCGGCTCCCGTTCTGCCGCCCGCTCCGGACATGGTGGTGACGCATCATCAAATCACGCTCAATGGCCAGCCGCTCCGCTACACCGCCTATACCGGCATGATGCCGATCCGGAACGTGACGACAGGCGTGACCGAAGGCGAGATGTTCTACATCTATTACGCGAAGGACGGCGTGAGCGACCTCTCCCGCCGGCCCGTCTTCTTCATCTTCAACGGTGGTCCGGGCTCGGCGACGATTTGGCTGCACATCGGCGGCTTGGGACCTGTGAAAGTGGCGCTCGAGCCGAATGGGCAGGCGCCCGCCCCGCCCTATCATTGGGAAACCAATCCCAGCACCCTGCTCGATCGAGGCGATCTGGTCTTCATCGACTGCATCGGCACGGGGTTCAGCCGGCCGATAAGGCCGGAATGGGGCCCGAAATTCTGGGGAGTAAGCAACGACAACGCAGCGGTGGCGGAATTCATTCGCTTGTTCCTGGTGCGGTACGATCGGTGGGCATCGCCGAAATTCGTACTCGGTGAAAGCTACGGAACCACGCGCGCCGCCGACCTTTCCGGCTATCTGACCAGCCAGGGCATCGCGCTGAATGGCGTCGTTTTGCTCTCGACGATCATCAATACCGACTCCTTCGCGGGCGACAACCGCTACGTCAACTTCTTTCCCACCATGGCGATGACCGCCTGGTACCACCACCGGCTGGCCGCCGATCTCGAGAAGCTCACCGCGCCGGAAATGGCCCAAAAGGCACAACAGTTCGCCTCGACCGAATACCTCGAGGCGCTCTACCAGGGCGCGCGGCTCCCCGCGGCCCAACGCGAAAAGGTGATTGCCGACATGTCGCGCCTGTGCGGCCTTTCCCCGGCTTTCATCGCCGAAAACGATCTGCGCGTTTCGCTCCCGCGGTTCAGCACGGAACTGCTGCGCGGCGAGCGGCAGATGACCGGCCGGCTGGATAGCCGCTTCACCGCTTACGAAACGGACCCCGGCTCGAACCAGACCGCCTTCGATGCGAGCGACGCGAATATCTCGAACGCATTCCTTCCCGCTTTCGAGGATTACCTGCGCAACCAGCTCGGCTACAAGACCGACCGGCTGTATTACGTCCTGGGCGGAGGGATCGGGCCGTGGTCGGGGACGTTTGATACGGTGCCTTCGCTCGAGGAAGCCTTCGCCAAGAACGCGAATATGCACCTGTTCGTGGGCATGGGCTATTACGATTTCGCGACGGTCTACTACGCGGTGGAATGGACGCTGGCGCAGATGAAGGTGTCGCCCGAGGTCCGCGGCCATAACATCACCACCGATTATTTCGATACCGGCCACATGATTTACATCGACGCGAAAGCTTCGGCCCAGTTGCACCAGGACCTCGCGAAATTCATCGCGGCTTCGGTGCCCGCCTCGTAGGCGAGGCACGGGAGTTCCGGCCGGCGCATCGAGGAGGGCCGGGAGCATAGGGAAGGCCCACAAACGCCATCGCCGCTGACCGTCCTCCCGGTACAAAGCGCTGGGACGCAAAAGGCGCGCGGGCAGCCGAGTTCGCTGAGCCGCGTGCGCAGCGCATTGCGCCCGGAATGCTTGCCGATCACCAGGCGCCTCGTCTGGGGTCCGAATCTCTGCAGTGCGGGCTTGGGGGTCCTCAGCGAAAGAATGGGCCGAGACGGAGCGCGACCCCGTAGGGCGCGCTGCGGTCCGGATGAGCCGCGAGGGGCGGCGAAACCCACGCGGCCACAGTGGGCAAAACCTCGAACTCGCCTGGAGGCGCGGGGGGTCGACGTGTCACTTGGAGCTGGCCTGTTGGCCCCGAGGTCCTCCGGAGGACCGTTGGAGGGCGTACGAGTAGGATCTGGAGTACCTGCGGCAGCACGGGCCCGCGCAGCTGCCGCGTCACGGCAACAACCCACGGGCGCATCCGCGGAGCAAACCGTTCTGCCCCGATGCCGTCGGACGACAGAACCGCACGGACGAGGACGAGGGTGCTGGCCTGCTGGCGGACGCCACCATCCATCGCAGGGTAAAGCTTGAGGAGGGGAACAAGCTCTCGGAACCATGGGCCGACGGCCGGGTCGCTCTCGAGGAGGAGCGAGACCCGGCTGACGGAGCCGCTCCGGCCCACCGTGATTTCGGCGAGCAGCAGGTCCAGGATCGGTCCGCTCGCTGCGCTGTGAGCCTCCAGAAGCTGAAGCCGGGCCGTGTCCGGTGGGCCGGGAATGCCGTCGAGAGGAGCTACCGGGACGCGGAGGGGGGCGTCTCCTCTGTCCATCGAGCAGTCCGGCGACGGGCAGTCCTGCCTCAGGAGTCGGACCCTCACGGCCACGGGACGGGAGGCGGGGAAGAGCGTGGGAGCGAGCCCAAACATGCGGGTGGTCTGACCGGGCCCCACGGGCCCTCCAGGCGACCCCGTTCGCCAGGAGTAGAGCACGAGCGTGAAGCAAACCCGGCCCCGAGCGTCCAGGTACTCCGCGTAGAAGAGCGGGCCTCGCAGGGTTACGCCCGAGACGTTCGTCGCCTCAATCGTCCCGCCGGCCGCCCCAACTCTTTCCTCGAATCGCGCGTCCGCGAGCTTCCAGTAGCGCTCGATGTTCCCCCGGGGCGTCGCCACGAGGGGGAGTTCGCTAAAGACCCGGACCACACCGAGACCGCCCCGCGGCGCACGGGACTGCGCTGCGGCCGGGGCTGCGGCGGCGACGAGGAGAATGGCCAATGCACCGAGCGGCCCGGGGAGCCGCCCGCCGGGTCGGTGCGATGCTAGTTTCCGCGGATAACCCATCGCACGCTCCTACTGTTTGGGGCAGTCAACGAGTCCCGAAACGGTGTGGGTCACTTTGGCCTCGTTGCCGCCGTACCACTGGAGAGTCGTGCTGAAGCTATACGAGCCGCCGTAGTGGTTGGAATCGGGCGGGCCGGCAGTATAGCTCGCGGTGCACTGTGGCCCCGTCACGCCTCCCAGCTGGTTGTCAAGCTTGTCGAGGAACGTTTCGGCCGTCCCCTGCGGGTCGCCCTGGATCCCGCCCCCGTAAAGGAGCACGTGGACCCGCTCACGACGATGGGGCAATCGTTGGGGTAGTTAATGTTGACAGCCCATGTTTGGTTGTTGTCCGTCAGCGCGTCGCAGTAGGTAGCCGAGATGTCACCGCTGCTGGGGACCAAGCTGAAATCGCAAGTGATGACGTTGTCGTTGCCCGAGGGCCCCTCGGGGGAGATGGGGCAGTCGCCCACTTTTTGCTGGACCAGCTCATCGATCGGACCTGTGTAGGTGATCGTCGAGCCCGGGGCGACTCCGGTATGCGTGCCCGAGGCATCCACCGTGGCGATGCTGGGGCCGGTTGTCGACCAAGTGTTGTAGAAATCGCCGGTGATGTCGACCCACGAACCGGAACAGGTGTCCCGGGCCAGGACCGATTGATCTTCTTGAAAGGTGACGGGAATGTCGAACGGGTTAAAATCGAGGTTTATGAAGCTCGCCTTATAGCCGCAGCAGACCATGCAGCCGTAGGTAGCCTCGCCGTAGGTCTTGTCGTACACCACTTTGCCCTCGTAGAGCGTGCCGATGCCGGTTCCCAACTCGCGAAGGTCGTACGAGCCCTGGGTCACGCCCGTCGGCAGGAAGTTGCCGTTGATGTAGGGAATGTGCTCGCCGATGAGATCGCCAACGTCGACCCACATCTGGTCGCTCGGCGCCAACGTCTGCCGCATCTGGTACTGCCCCTGGCCTTGATTGCAGTACAGGGTGAGGAGGGCCTGAACGGGCTTGGTTCCCCCATTGCCCGCGGTAAGGATCGAATCGTGGTTGGCGTCGTACTGCCACAAGCTGCCGACCCAGGCGGGCTAGACGCCCCAGCCGTAGCCTTCGGCGGGCAAGAGCGCGTGGGCGAGGTGATGGCGTATGGCCTCGGTCATCGCGGCAAGGCCAACGATCTCGGTGCCAGGGGCGGCGATATCGGGAGTGCGCAAGCCGGATTCGAGGACGCGGTCGACGGCGATTTCGATGGCGTCGGCTTCCTTGGCTAGCCCAAACGACTCGCGAAGCAGCAGCGCCGCCGAGAGGATCGCGCCGATGGGGCAGGCGCAGTCCTTTCCGGCGAGTTGCGGCGCGGAGCCGTGGATGGGCTCGTAGAGGCTGGGTCCGGAACCGAAGCTGGCGGAAGGGGCAAGGCCAATCGAGCCGGCGAGCGCGGCGGCCTCGTCGCTGAGAATATCCCCAAACATATTCGAAGTAAGGATGACGTCGAACTGGGAGGGATCGAGCACGAGCTGGAGCGCGGCGTTGTCGACGTACAGATGCTCCAACTCGACTTCGGGGAATTCGGGAGCGAGCCGGTTGACCACACCCCGCCAGAGCTGGGAACTCTCGAGCACGTTGGCTTTGTCGACAGAAGCCAGGCGGCGCCGGCGCGCCCGCGCGCGCGCAAAGCCCACGCGCGCCACACGTTCGATTTCGCGGACGGAGTAGGATTCCGTGTCGAACGCCCTCTCCTCGGCGCCTTCTCCCCGGCGCCCGCGCTCGCCGAAGTAGATCCCCCCGGAAAGTTCGCGCACGATCTCGAGATCGACTCGGCGCGCGCGCTCGGGCCGCAGCGGCGAAATGCTCCCGAGCGCCGCGTGCAAGCGCACCGGACGCAGATTCGCGTAGAGACCCAGCCGGCGGCGGAGTTCGAGCAGCCCGCTTTCGGGCCGGCGGCCCACCGGCAAGGAATCCCAGCGGCGACCGCCGACCGCTCCCAGCAGGAGCGCATCGGCGGCGAGGCAGGCGCTGGCGGTATCTTCAGGGAAGGGGGAACCGGCAAGGTCGATGGCTGCGCCGCCGATAGGCTGCTCGACGAGGGTGAAGCCGTGGCCGAATTCGCGCGCGCAGTCGCCGAGCACCTGGGCGGCGGCGCGGGTCACTTCCGGTCCGATCCCGTCACCCGGCAAGAGAACGATGGTTTTCTGGAGCCGGGTCATGAGTGAATTCTACCCTCCCAGGGCGGTCGCAGGCGATGGTTCGGGCGAGGGGCTCGTGCTGGCGGCGCCCCGGCTGGCGCGAATGGCGATGTGCAGCAGGTCGCGGTCGCTGAGGTTCTTCGATTGGTCGGCGTGCTCCGTCACGGCACGATAAGCGGCTTCGAGCGCGTCGCCGGCGAGCGGGCAGCCGAGTTCGCTGAGCCGCGCGCGCAGCGCATTGCGCCCGGAATGCTTGCCGATCACCAGGCGCCGGGCCGGAATCCCGAGGGTTTCCGGGGAAACGATTTCGTACGTTAGCGGATTCTTGAGGATGCCGTCCTGATGGATGCCCGCTTCGTGGGCGAAGGCGTTGGCTCCCACCACGGCCTTGTTCGGGGGAACGTGGACGCCGGTGATTTCCGAGAGCAGGCGGCTGGTGCGGTAGATCTGATCGAGGCGGATGCCGGTGCGGAGCGCGAACCGGTCGCCGCGCACCTTGAGGGCGACGACGAACTCCTCGAGCGAGGCGTTCCCCGCCCGCTCGCCGATGCCGTTGATGGTGCACTCGACTTGGCGGGCGCCGGCGGCGACGGCAGCCAGCGAGTTGGCGACGGCCATGCCCAAGTCGTTGTGGCAATGGGCGCTCAGCGAGACGCGTCGGCTCCCCAGGCGCCTGGCGACGCCGCGGAACATCGCCGCGTATTCCTCCGGCGTGGTGTAGCCCACCGTGTCGGGCAGGTTGATGATGGTCGCGCCGGCGTCGGCGGCGGCCAGGGCCACTTGGCCGAGATACTCGGGATCGCTGCGGCTGGCGTCCTCGGCCGAAAATTCCACCTCCTGACTTCGCTCGGCGGCATAGCGAACCATGCGGCCGACGCGTTCGAGCGCTTCCGGGCGCGACAGGCGGAGCTTGTGCTCGAGATGGAGGTCGCTCGTCGCCAGAAACACGTGAACGCGCGGGCGCGCCGCGGGCTCGAGCGCGCGCAGCGCCGCGTCGATATCGGGCTGGGCGGCGCGAGCGAGCGCCGCGACTTGGCTGCGGCGGATACGGCCGGCGACGGCGTGGACGGCCTCGAGGTCTCCCGCGGAGGCGATGGGGAAGCCGGCCTCGATGACGTCCACGCCCAACTCCTCGAGCTGGGCGGCAAGCCGCAGTTTTTCCTCGGTGTTCATGGAGAAGCCGGGCGACTGCTCGCCATCGCGGAGGGTGGTATCGAAAATGCGCACGGTATCCATCAGGGGGACTCCTGGTGCCTCGAATCGAGTACACCGCGCCAGGGGGGAAGAGTCAATTTTATTCTTCTTGCAGGAATCATAACTTAGATTTATAAATCCGACATGGACCTCGCCGCCTTGGAAACCTTCCTGGCCGTCGCCCGCGCCGGCAGCTTCTCCCGCGCCGCGGAAACCCTCCACCGCACCCAGCCCGCGGTCAGCATCGCGATTCGCAAGCTCGAAGAGGACGTGGGACAGGCGCTGGTGGTGCGCGGCAGCCGGGAGCTGAAGCTCACCGAAGCGGGCCGGTTGCTGGTGGATTCGGCCGAGCGGATGGTCAACCTGCGGGAACAGGCCCGGCGGTCAATCACCGACCTCGCCGAGTTGCGGCAGGGCCAGCTCTCGCTCGGCGCGAACGAGAGCTCCATCCACGCGATCCTGCCGGCGCTCGGGCGGTATCGCCGCCTTTACCCTGACATCCCCATCGCCGTCCACCGCACCTTCTCGCGCGATTTGCCGCGGGAGGTGCTCAACTACCGGCTCGACCTCGGCGTCGCCTCGTTCATCCCCCAGGAAGCGAAACTCGGGGCGATGGAGTTCTCCCAAGACGATTTGGCGCTGGTGGTCTATCGCCGCCACCGCCTGGCTCGCCGCGGCGGGCGCCGCGTGGAGATCAGCGAACTGGGAGGGGAGACGTTCATCGCGCATATCGTCGAATCGCCCTTTCGCCAGCAGGTGATTCAGCTTTTCGCCCGGCACCGGACGCCCCTGCGCCGCATGGTCGAGCTGCCGACCATCGACAGCATCAAGCGGTTCGTGCAGATGGAGATGGGAGTGGCGATCGTGCCGCGAATGTGCGTTCGGCTGGAGTTGGATCGCGGAGCGCTCGTCGCGCTGAACGTCCCGCAAATGCGCCTCGTGCGCCGGCTCTACCTGCTCTACCGCCTGCAAGACGACTTGCCCCATGCGGCTCGCGCCCTCATCGAGTTGCTCCGGGAGAAGGATGACGCCAGCCGCGAGCCCGGGCGACGCCACCACGGCGCCAAGTAGAAATCCGCTTCCCGCAGCCGAAGCCGCCAGGCCGCCTCGATATCCCCTTGCTTCCTCGCGGTCGTGAGCCAATCCGAAAGCTTGCAGCGCGTTCGTACCATCCCCGCCACTTGAAGTCAGCGAGGGCGGGCGGTACCTTTAGCAACGCCTTCCGCGCCTGCTCCGGCGGTTCGGTGCCCGCCGCAGGCGGGCGGAAGGACACGAGCATTCGCGGGGCGCCGCCGCCAAGCCTGGAGGAGCGATGTACTGCACGCGATGTGGGGCCTGGATGGAGGAAAGCGCCGCGTTCTGTTCGGCGTGCGGGCAGCGGGCGGGTTCGGCCGTCCAGGGACGCGCGGCGGAAACAGCCGCGCCGCAAGGCGGGTACGCCGGTTTCTGGCTGCGGTTCGCGGCGTGGTTCATCGACACGCTGATTCTGAGCGCGACGTTCCTGATCGTCCTCGTGCCCTTGGTGCCGGCCTTTCTCCGCCATCGGCCCTTTGAACCGCCGATAGTGGGGCCGTTCGAGCAGCCGATACCGGGGGGATCCGATGCCATACTACTTTTTGCCTCCTGGGTGCTGGCGGTGTGGCTGCTGGCGCTGGCCGCGATCTGGCTCTACTTCGCGCTCTTCGAAAGCTCTTCGTGGCAGGCGACGCCGGGCAAGCGGGCGCTGGGCCTTTACGTCACCGATATGCAGTACCGGCCGATTTCCTTTGCGCGAGCCACCGGCCGCAATCTCGGAAAAATCGTTTCGGGAATGATCTTGTACATCGGCTTCCTCATGGCGGGCTTCACCGAGAAAAAGCAGGCGCTGCACGACATGCTCGCCGATTGCCTGGTATTGCGCCGGCCGTAAGGGTGCCCTGCCTCCGGCGGAAGATCAGCGGCGGGCAAACTCCTCCGCAGCCGCAGCCAGCCGGCTGAGTCCCTCGCGCAACTCGGCGGTTTCACCGCCGATTCCCAAACGGAAACATTCGGGCATCTCGAAGAACCGGCCGGGGACGACGGCAGTCTCGTACCGCTCCCGGAGAAAATCGCAGAAGTCGTCGGCCTCGCCCACGGGCGCGTCCGTCCCGGAATTACGGGAGGGCGCGCGGAGCGCGATCACGTTGCCAAATTCAGGCCGCAGGAGCGGCAGGTGGGGATGGGCGTCGAGGAAACGGCTGGCCAGCGGCCGATTCACCGCCAGCAGTCCTTCCGCGCGGGCGGCCAAGCGGTCGATATGGTCGAGCGCGACGACGGCCAGGCGTTCGGCCGCATGCGCGGAATTGACGTCGTGCAGATCGCGCACGCGCCAGATCCGCCGCGCCAGCGAGGGTTCGGCGAGCACCCAGCCGCAGCGGAGATCGGCGAGGCCGAAGGCCTTGGTCAGGCTGCTGGTCACGAGGAACTGCGAGCCCAAGTGGAAAGCGGTGCGCGGGCGGCGGGCGTAAAGGCCTTCGAGATAAACCTCGTCGACGAGGACCCGCGCGCCGGCCCTGGCGGCGATCGCGCCAAGGGCGCGGAGATCGTCCTCCCGCGCCAGCGCGCTGGTGGGATTGTGCAGGTTGGCAAGAACGATCAGGCGCGTGCGCGGAGTGATGGCGTGCTCGATCTCTTCGGGATCCGCCCGAAAACCGTTCTGGCGCCGCCGCTCGAACCGGCGGACCTCAGCGCCGAGGAAACGCGCGGCGGCCAGTATCGGCTCGTAGGCCGGGCGTTCCAAAAGGACTTCGTCGCCCGGCTCGAGCACGGCGGCCATCGCCAGGTAATTGGCCATCGAGGCCCCGGGCGCCGCGACAACGCATTCCGCGTCGACGCCCGCATACCGCGCTAGGCGCTCCTGGAGAGGGGGATAGCCATAGGCGCCGGGATCATGAGCGACGACGTCTTCGATTCGCAGCGGAAGTTCGGCGAGCGGGAAGGGCGCTACGGCGCTGGTGGCGAGATTGACTGGAGCCGCCGAACGGAGCTTGGCCCAATGCAGGTACACCGACTCGATTTGACCGCGAGGAACGCTCATCCTCCCTCCCTGGGAATCCGGCGGCGCCGCCATAGCCAGTAGACGGGCGCGCCCGCGCCGAGAATAGCAAAACCGATACCCGCGTGGAATGGATCGTGAACGACCGTGCCGAGGACGACGAGCCAGGAAGCGAGGATGTAGCCCAGCGTGGTCCACGGATGGCCGGGCACGCGGAAGCGCGCCGACTCGCGGCCCGCGCGGAACCGCGCGCGAAACAGGCACGTGGCCGTCAGGCCCATGAACAGCAGATCGACAGAGATCATGTAGTTCAGGATCTGCTCGTAGCGGCCGGAAACGGCGATCACCGCTGCCCAGAAGCCTTGCAGAATGATGGCGACGGTGGGAACCCGCGATCGCGGATCCAGCCAGCCGACTCCGCGAAAAAAAACGCCGTCGCGAGCCATGGCGTAGTAGACGCGCGGCGCGGTGAGCATCGACTGGCTGAGGAAGCCCAGCGCGGAAATGGCGATCCCCGCGGCGATGATTTCTCCGCCGCGGCTGCCCAGCGCCAGGCGCATCACCGCCGAAGCCGGCGCGGTCGCCCGGGAAAGTCCCGCGGCGCCGAGCGCGCGCAAAGCCACGGCATTGACCGCCAGGTAGAGCGCGCCGACGCCCGCGACGCCCAAAACCAAACCCCGCGGCAAGGTCACCTCCGGACGCTTCACTTCGCCCGCAACGAAATTCGCGGTTTGATAGCCGCCGTAGGAAAAGAGCACCGGGGCCATCGCCGCGGCGAAAGCCGCTAGCGCTCCTGCCGCGGGAACCGGCGGTGGGAGCGCGGCGGGGGGCGCAGGGCGAATCAGGAGCCAGCCGCACACTACCAGGAACGCGATCGCGAGAATCTTGAGCACCATCAAACTGCTCTGCACCGTGCCGCCCGCGCGCACACCCACGCAGTTGATGAGCGTCAGCACGCCCAGCGCGAGGGCGGCCAGAGCGGCGTCGGAAAGCCCCAAAGGCGCGAGTTCGCGCGCGTAACGCGCAAAGGTCACGGCGACGGCGGCCATGCCGCCCGTCTCCACGACGAGCAGGAGCGCCCAGCCGTAAAGGAACGCCACGGCAGGTTGGTACGCTTCCCGAAGATAGGCGTACTGGCCGCCAACTTCCGGCATTCGCGCGGCCAATTCGGCGTAGACAAAGGCGCCGGCCATCGCCACGAGCCCGCCGAGCGCCCACGCGGACAGGATTTCAGCCGGGGAATGGATTTCCCGGGCGACAACGTAAGGATTGATGAAGATGCCCGCGCCGACGATACCGCCCATCACCAACATCGTGGTATGGAACAGGCCGAGGTCTCGCGAGAGGCTGCTCTCCGGCGGCGCGGCTTCCCCGCCAGGGGCGACCGGGGGCGGCGGGTTTCGCGTTGGGGCGTTTTCAGGCACGATCCGCGAGACACTCTATCATTCCCGGCCGCCACTGTGCTGTAACAACGTTCCGTCGCACCGGTTTCGCGGCATCGGAGGCAAGGGAAGCAGAGGAGGCAGAGGAACTGCCCGCATGTTCGCGAACCTCACTAACGGCGAGACTGCGTGGCCGATCAAACTGGCCCGCTACCCGGCCTTCCGGCCCGTGAGCCTCCTGCTACCAGCGGCGATATGATGGGTATCAAAAGTGGAGGTGGCGTCATGGCACAAGCGGCGAAGCGCGATGAACGAGATCAAGCAAAAACGGGGCCGAAAGCCCATGGATTCCTACTCGACGGCCGATGGGCAACGGAAGGCGAGCGCGTGGAAGTGCGTTCCCCGGCCGATGGCAGCGTCGTCGGCGTCACCTTCCGCGCGAGGCCCGAGCACGTCGAGGCGGCGATCCGTGCGGCGGTTCGGGCGTTCCCCGCGACCCGGAGCATGCCCACCTTCGAACGCGAGCGCATCCTGCATCACGTGGCGGCGAGGCTGGAAGCGCAACGCGAAGATTTCGCCCGGCTCATGGCTCTCGAAGCGGGCAAGCCGATTCGAACGGCGCGGGCAGAGGTGGATCGGGCGATCTTCACCTGGCTCGTGGCCGCGGAGGAGGCCGCGCGCATCCCCGGCGAGTGGCTGGCGCTCGATCGCCAGCCGGGAGCGGCCGGGCGGTGGGGACTGGTGCGGCGCTTCCCACTCGGACCGATCGCGGCCATCACTCCCTTCAATTTCCCGCTGAATCTCGTCTCGCACAAGCTGGCGCCGGCGATCGCGGCGGGCTGCACGGTGATTCACAAACCCGCGCCGCAGACGCCGCTTTCGGCGTTGCGCCTGGCGGCCCTGGTGGCGGAAACCGAATGGCCGGCCGGCGCGCTGAACGTCATGGCGCTCTCGAACGCCGACGCCGAGCCGCTGGTCACCGACGAGCGGCTGCGCCTGTTCACCTTCA
Source organism: Acidobacteriota bacterium (assembly GCA_021788095.1). Taxonomy (GTDB): domain Bacteria; phylum Acidobacteriota; class Terriglobia; order Acidiferrales; family UBA7541; genus JAKASX01. The sequence goes on from JAJYLB010000010.1 coordinate 72,300, forward strand.
CCGGCTCGAGCGCGGCAGGCTGGGAGCTGAAACGGAAAGCGGGTAAGAAGCGCGTGGCGCTCGAACTTGGGGGTAACGCGGCGGTCATCATTCATAGCGACGCCGCCCTCGCCTACGCCGCCGAGCGATGCGTGCTGGGCGGCTTCTCGTATGCGGGCCAGAGCTGCATTTCGGTCCAGCGCATCTACGTTCACCGTCCCGCCGAGGAGAAATTCCTGGCCGAACTGCTGCCCCGCGTTCGCGCGCTCAAAATGGGCGATCCGCTGGAGGAAGCGACCGACGTCGGCCCGATGATCGGCGAAGAAGCGGCACGCCGCGCCGAGGAATGGATTGGCGAAGCGGTAGCCGCCGGCGCCGCGTTGCTGGCCGGAGGAACGCGCCGCCGCGCATTCCTTGCGCCGACGGTGCTCTCGGGGGTGCGTCGGGAGATGCGGGTGAGCGCGGAGGAGGTTTTCGCGCCGGTGGTCGTTGTCGAGCCTTACGACGATTTCGGCGACGCGATCGCCCGCGTCAACGATTCCCGCTACGGCCTCCAAGCCGGCGTTTTTACCCGCGACGTCGCTCGGCTGTTTGCCGCCCACGACCGGCTGGAAGTCGGCGGGGTCATCGCCGGTGATATCCCTTCATGGCGGATCGACCACATGCCCTACGGCGGCACGAAAGATTCCGGGGTCGGGCGCGAAGGGTTGCGGGCGGCTATCGAGGAGATGACCGAGCCGAAATTGCTGGTGATGAACCTGGGGTGAGCGGTCGTGCCCGCGCAAGGATTCCCACCCGCAACACTGGCGGGTGGGGCACCCGCCTCTTGAGCCAGGGGACACAGGCTGAAGAATCTGTGTGGCAACGCGAAAAGGTGCGAATTCCACAGCCCTGGCGCAAATTTCGTGCGTTGTCCGCAAACGACTTGCGCGAATCTATGAAAAATACAAACTGTGGAAATGCCAGTTGCCACACAGACTCTGAAGCCTGTGCTACTTGGTTGCGGCCCGGAGGCCGCTCTGCGCTACTGGTCGCGCTCGCGCAGGTAGGCGGCGAGGGCGTGTTCCCAAGGAGGCAGGTCGGTCAAGCCGGCTTGGCGCAGCGCGTAGTTATCGAGCACGGAGTAAGGGGGGCGGTGGGCCTTGGCGCGGAACTCGGCGCTCGAGACGGGCCGCACGTCGGCGGGGACGCGAGCGAGGCGGAAGATTTCCTTGGCGAACTCGTACCAGGAGCACGAGCCGGTATTGGTCATGTGGTAAAGGCCGAAGCGGCCGCTGCGGAGCAGCGGAACCAGGTCCTGGACCAAATCGCTCGCGCTGGTCGGCGTGGCCACCTGGTCGTTCACGACGCGGATGGGTCTGCCGTCGCGCGCCAGACGCAGCATCGTCTCGACGAAATTCCCTCCCTTGCTCCGGGAACCCGCCGGGGCGTATAGGCCGCCGGTGCGAATCAGGAAGTAGCGTTGCGCGTAGCGGCGCACGATCTGCTCGCCGGCGAACTTCGACATGCCGTAGATGGAAAGCGGATTCGGGGGATCGGTTTCGCGGTAAGGGCGGCGGAGCGCGCCGTCGAAGACGTAATCGGTGCTGAAGTGGACCAGAACGGCGCCGAGCCCGTTCGCCGTCCGCACCAAGTTCCGCACCGCCACGGCGTTCACGCCGAAACTGCGGCCGACTTCATCTTCGCACTCATCCACGCGGTGGTAGGCGGCGCAATTGACGACGAGTTCGGGCCGGAACATCCGCGCGTGCCGCTCGACCGCGTCGGCATCCGCAATGTCGGCCTGGGCGTGGGCGAGCGCCAGCACTTGGTCGCCTTCGAGCGACCGCGCGAGTTCGGTGGCAATCTGGCCTCCCGCGCCGAAGATCAGTACCCGCACAACGGCCTCCTCGCCGCGGGCGAGCGCGGCACGCGGGCTTTCGCGTGGAAAACCTTCCGCCGGCCCGCAGGAGCGTCCGGGATGCCAAAGGCGCGCGTCACGATGCCCGCCAGCGCGCCAGGGTCTTTCGCCGGTCGGTGTAATGGCGCTTGTAATACGTTCGATAGGCGCCGCTGCGGCATCGCTCGATCCAGTCCGCGTTCGCTCGATTCCACTGGGCGGTGGCCGCGAGGCCTTCCTCGAAGGTCCGGCGCGGCTCCCAACCCAACTCCTTGCGGAATTTTCGGCTATCCAGGGCGTAGCGGCGGTCGTGTCCGGGCCGGTCCTCGACAAACGCGATGAGCGATTCGGGCTTCCCCAGCAGGGCCAGCAGCCCGCGAATCACTTCCAGATTCGTGCGCGGGCGCCCGGCCGAGACGTTGTAGACTTCGCCGGCGCGGCCGCGGCGGAGCGCCGCGAGAATCGCGCGGCAATAGTCTTCGACGTGGATCCAATCCCGCGCCTGCAGCCCATCTCCGTAGACGGGCAAGGGGCGATCCTCGAGCGCGTTGGCGATCATGAGCGGAATCAGCTTTTCGGGGAACTGGTAGGGGCCGTAGTTATTGGTGCAACGGAGGATGATGGCGGGCGCGCCGAAACTGTGCACGTGGCTCATCACCAGCAGATCGGCCGCGGCTTTGCTGGCGGCGTAGGGGCTGGATGGGCGCAGCGGCGCGGCCTCGTCGAAGCTCGCATCCGGCGGTGCGCTCCCATAGACTTCGTCCGTGCTGATGTGCAGGAACCGGGCGGCGCCATGGCGCCGCGCCGCGTCGAGCAGGACTTCGGTGCCGAGGACGTTGGTGCGGAGGAATGGCGCGGCATCTTCGAGGCTGCGATCGACGTGGGTTTCCGCGGCGAGATGGATCACGGCGTCGAAACCGCGCGCGAACGCGCGGTCGACGGCGCGGGCGTCGGCGACGTCTCCGCGAAGGAACCGGTAGCGGCGCGAACGGGGTAGATCGGCGAGATTCTCGAGATTCCCGGCGTAGGTCAGCTTGTCGAAATTCGTGATTTCCAGCTCGGGCGCCTCGGCCAGCAGGAGCCGAACGAGGTTCGACCCGATGAATCCCGCTCCGCCCGTGACCAGAACCTTCATGCCACGCTCCCTACCTCATTTTCAGGGCCCAGTCGTAAGGGACTTCCTTGCTGAAGGGATCGACGCGAAATTCGTCCGGCTCCTTGTGGTTGTAGACCTCGGTCGGGCAGTTGATGACGATCGCCTCTTCCGTGCCCACGCCCTTGAAGCCGTGCAGAACGAGCGCGGGGATGCGAACCAGAAGCGGATTGTGAACGCCCAGGAAAAACTCGTTCACTTCGCCGTGGGTGGGCGAATCCTCCCGCCGGTCGTAAAGCACCAGCTTGATCGTGCCGCGCACCACCGCGAAGTTGTCGTTCTGCTTCTTGTGGTAGTGCCAGCCCTTCACCACGCCGGGATACGCCGTGGTCACGTACACCTGGCCGAACCGCTCGAAGATTTCTTCATCGGAGCGGAGGATTTCCATCAGCCGGCCCCGTTCGTCGGGAATGGGGCGAAGGCATTTGGTGCGAACGCCGTGGATCATCGGTTGGCCTTTCCCGGCTTGGCGGTGGAGGCGGGGGCCGCGGCAGTCCGGGGCTCGCTCTCCGGCTGGGCGCCGGCTTCCGAAGGCAGGCGGTTGGCTCCGGTTTCGGCGACGAGGTTGGTGGCGCGGCGCAGGGATTCGAACGTGCCGGCGTCGGTCCACCAGCCTTCGAGGAAGCTGAACGTCAAGCTGCCGTCTTCGAGGAACATGTTGTTGATATCGGTGATTTCCAGTTCGCCGCGCGCGCTCGGCTTGAGTTTGCGGATGCGGTCGAAGACGCTGGCATCGTAGAAGTAGATGCCCGTGACCGCGTAGGCGGATTTCGCCCGCTTCGGTTTCTCGACGATGCGGGCGATGCGCCCCTCGGCGATCTCCGCGCAGCCGAACCGCTCGGGATCGGGCACTTCCTTGAGCAAGATATGCGCGCCGCGCTCCTGCCGGTCGAACCGCCGCCTGGCTTCCAGGACGTTGCCCTGAATGATGTTGTCGCCGAGAATCACGCAGATCCGTTCCCGTCCCGCGAAATGCTCGGCCAGGCCGAGCGCCGCGGCGATTCCGCCTTCGCCCTCTTGATAAGCGTAGTGGATGTCGCGCAGACCGAAATCCTTGCCATTGGCGAGCAGGCGCAGGAAATCCCCGGCGTTCTGGCCTCCGGTGACGACGAGGATATCGCGAATCGCGGCGTTCACCAGCGTGGCGATGGGGTAAAAAATCATCGGCCGGTCGTAAACCGGGAGCAAGTGCTTGTTGGTGACGCGGGTCAGCGGGCTCAGCCGCGTTCCCAATCCTCCCGCCAGAACGACGCCTTTCATGGTTTACTCCACCCTCCGGTATCGCGCGTGAAACGACTCGAACTGCTTCTGCTTCACGAGCCCGGAATGATGCGCGACGTAGCGCGCCAGCAGCAGCAGAATGCTCAGCCCGTAGATCGTGCTCGCGAGGAAACTCGCAGAAGAGGCCTCGGGGAAATATTTCGTCGGCACGGGCACTTCCTTCACCCGCATGCGCCGCTCCGCCGCCTGCACCAGAATCTCCTGATCGAAAACGAACTTATCGGAATTCAGCAGGAAAGGTAGCTCCTCGAGCGCGCGGCGGCTGTAGGCGCGATAGCCGGTGTGGTATTCGGAAAGACGCCAGCCCAGCACCAGGTTCTCGAGTTTCGTGAGGAAGCGATTGCTCACGAATTTCCACCACGGCATGCCCTGGCCCATCACGTTGCCGCCGAGGAAGCGCGAGCCCAGCACGATGTCCGCCTCGCCCGCTTCGATGGGGGCGACGATCTGCGGCAGGAGCGTGGGATCGTATTGATAATCGGGATGCAGCATGACGACGATGTCCGCGCCTTCCTTGAGCGCTTCCGTATAGCACGTCTTTTGGTTGGCACCGTAACCGAAATTCCGCGCGTGGACGAAGGCCGTCAGATTCAACTCGCGCGCGATCTGGAGCGTTTCGTCAGTGGACCCGTCGTCCACGAGGATGATGCCGTCGATATGCTGATGGGGAATATCCTGGTAGGTAATCCGCAGCGTCTTCGCCGCGTTGTAGGCCGGCATCACGACCACGACCTTGTGCTTGCCGGTGGCGCGGGTCTGCGCGCTTTCGATCCCGGCGCCTTCGGTCGGAGCCGCGGCGGGAGTGCCCGCCACGGCGGGCGACTGCGCGCGCGTATCCGCTTTTTCCATCGGCGTCACTGGCGATGCCTCGGAGACATGACTTCCATCGTGCTTTTCGGTGCCGGTAAGATGCCGGCGCTACAACATTTGACGGGGGGCCGGCACGGCAACAGCCGACCTTGCCCCCCACCGTTTATAAGGCCCGCAGGCACATGCGTCAACGTCCTCTATGCGCCAGGTGCAACCCCGAACATGGTTGCGAGGAGGTAGGAGAGCAGGGAGGCAGTGAGGCAGTGGAGGCAGAGGAGGAAGCGAAGGAGCCGGCTGGAAGCTACAACAGGTGGCTCCGGTGCGACCCGAACGAAGTGTCACACGGCGTCGAGTTTCGATGGCCGTAACTCGCGTATTTTCAGCGAGCTAATTTTGAAACCCGTCGCAAATTCGAGGGCGAGTGACGGGCGTGCGGGATTGGGAATCCGGAATCGGACGACCCGAAGGGCGAAGAGGAAAACACGCTTGCCGCGCTACATTTTAGCGATGCAGTGAAACTCCGGCAAGAGGAAGGTCTATGTGGACTCGGTGCCAGGCCCGCGGGCGCCGGGCGGAGGTTGTCGTTTTCGCCCCGCTAGGTCAGAACGAGGTGGCGCACGGGGGTATGGGCGGCGAACATGGCTCCGCCATGCTCCTGATCGAGTTCTGCTTGTCAGTTCTCGTCCTCGCTCTGGCATTTGCGTGGCCAAGGCTGGGCTCTGGCTGGTTCGAGGCCGCGGAACGCAAGCTCGGCGCCTTGGCCCGGCGGCGCAAAACCGCGGTTCTTGTGGTCGGGCTGCTGGCGCTCGGCGCGCGGCTGGCCGTTCTGCCGGTCCTGCCGATTCCGCATCCCCGCGTGGACGACGAGTTCAGCTACCTGCTCGCCGCCGATACCTTCGCCCGCGGCAGGCTGACCAATCCGATGCCACCCATGTGGCGGCACTTCCAGACCCTCCACGAGGTCGTGCGGCCCACCTATCAGTCAAAGTTTTTCCCCGCCCAGGGCCTGGCGCTGGCCTTGGGAAGGTCCTATTCGGCCAGCCGTTCTGGGGCGTTTGGCTGAGCGCGGGAGCCATGTGCGCCGCACTCTGCTGGGCGTTACAGGCATGGATGGAGCCGGAATGGGCGCTGCTGGGGGGGGCTCATCGCGGTGATGCGATGGGGGGTGTTCAGCTACTGGGCGAATAGCTATTGGGGGGGAACGGTGGCAGCCATTGGGGGAGCGCTGGTTCTGGGGGCGTTGCCCAGGATTTTCGAATCGAAGCGGCCGCGTGACGCGCTGCTCATGGGTTTCGGCCTCGGTGTGCTGGCGAACAGTCGCCCATACGAAGGGCTGGTATTCAGCCTGCCGGTGGCCGTGGCGCTTCTAACGTGGCTAGGGAAGCGGAGGGGAGCGGAGCTTCGTCTGACCTTACGGCGGGTGGTACTGCCGCTGGCGGCAATACTCCTGGCGACGGGCGCAGGCATCGCGTATTACTCCTGGCGGGTGACGGGCAACCCGCTTCGGTCTCCGTACCAGGTTTACGACAGCGCTTACGATCCCGTGCCGGCCCTTCTCGGCTTGCCGCTTGGCAAAGTCCTGCCCGTCTCCAATCCAGCCGTGCGTGCCGTTATCCAAGGCGACGTGTTTCTCCACCGGCTGAGTCACTCGCCCGTTGGCGTGATGGAGATCTGGGCACTCGACGTCGCGAGGATGTGGGTATTTTTTCTGGGCCCGCTCCTGTCTCTCCCCTTTCTCCTGCTGCTTTTCATCTTGCCGCGCGGGAACTCCCCGCGGACGTGGGGCCCGCCGGCGCGATTCCTGTCAGGAGCCAGCATCGTCTCTGTCTGCGGCCTCGCGACCGAGATGCGCGGAGAGCCCCATTATGCAGGCCCGATGGCGTGTCTTCTGCTCTGTGTGTTTCTCCTAGCTATGAAGGCCGTGCGGAACTGGGGGTGGCGTGGCGGCCCTGCGGGGCTTTTCGTCGCGCGCGGGATTCCGGCGGCTTGCGTAGCGTTGCTGGCGATCCGCGCGGCTGCCGGCCCGCTAGGTCTCTCGGTGAAGCCGTCCTGGTTCTTGGCCTGGTATACCTCAAATCCCCGTGCTCCCGCGATCGCCCGCGCTCGGGAAGAGGCGGAGGAGCTTCCCGGCCGGCAACTCGTTTTCGTCCGCTACGACTCTTACTTTGGCAAGATATCCCCGCTCGAAGAACCCTACGAGTGGGGATGGAATTCGCCCGACATCGCGAGCCAGAAGGTGATTTGGGCCGATGACTTGGGAAGCGCCGAGAATCGGAAGCTGATCCTTTATTTCAAGGGCAGGAACGATTGGCTGCTCGATCTGGGAAGTTGGCCGCCGAAACTCGAGCCGTATTCACATGCTGGCGGTGCGACGCTCAACTCTGGCCGCGGATTTGCGCGGATCTTCGCGGATGGCACGTCGAGAGCCTGTTGTGGGGGTCAGTGACTCACGGCTGCTCGGTTGGTGGGTCCCAGGGCACAGGAGCCTGCTGGGAGCGCCGAGATGAGGCAGCGCGTGTCGTAGAGCGTCACAAACCCGTCTGCGCTGCGGTAGACAACTGGCGCAGTGGCGAGCAGGCTCCCCTGGCCGGCCGGTGGGATGGCGCGATTCGCCCGAATTTCCACCATGGAGTCCGCGCCGGTCGCGAGCCAATACGAGGCGCGAATGTGGCGCACCACGTCCGAGAGGCCCGCCGCTGAAGGTGTGAGTGGGCGCACCGCCTGCCGGCCGGTGTAGAGGTACGCGGCTCCCTCCTCGTCGGCGACCATTCGCGCGTCCGGATCGGCGTGCTGCCGAATCCAGCCGTACGCGCCCAACTCGTCCGCGTAGACCCTCTCGCGAGTCGCCCCCAGATTTCCCATGGCACGCGGCAAGGCCCACACATAATTGAAGGCCACGGTTCCGGCGAGGGCCAGTGCGCCCATTCCCAGAACCCACGCCGCCATGCGTTCGTCCTTGCCGCAACCATGCTTCGAATGTGCGACGACGATGCGCCAGATATGCCCCCCCTCGAGCCACAACCCCGCGAAGAACAATGGGGCGAAAGGCAATAAGTACCTGTTCACCTCGAACGTGCCCTGGAACGGCGCCATCGTTAGGATGTAGAGGGGGAGAGCGGCATGTAGGGGGCGGACGCCTCCCGAGCGCCAGCTTCTCCAGACGCCCGCCCAAGCCGCTGCGATGACCAGCACGGCCAGCAGGAAGCCAAGGAAACCTCTTCCCAAAGGCAGAGGGCTCAATAGGAGTGTGGCTGGTGCTTGCGTAATGTAGCGGAGGTTCTGCGCGACTATGGACCGTAGCGCACCGAGGTTGGGCACGGTCGTCTTCCACTCGCACGCGTAGCTGCTGTAAACGCAGACAGTTCGCGCCCAGCCTGATCGCATCGGGTCTTGGAGGGCAACTGCCGGATGTAGCCCAAGGACGGCGCTGACAGCCGGCCAGGACCACCACAGGGTCAGCGGAAGGCCCGTCAGGCAAAACCAGAAGAGTTTCTTGAATTGGCGACGGAAAAGCAGCAGCAGGCCGATACCTGCCGCGACCGGAATTCCCAGACTGCGCAATCCGACCGACAATCCCACGAGCAGCCCCGCTCCGGCGGCGGACAGCGCGCACCAACGAGGCGTTAGAGTGGCATCGATGGACAGCTCAGCCAGCCACGCGGCACCGAGCAATAGGGCCATAAAGGGAACATCGCTGAGGACCATCGAGCTGAGGTAAAGATACTCGCCGGAAAGGCCGACGAGCAGGACCACGCCAAGCGCCGACCAGTCTCCGAGCCCCGGCCACCGCCGGAGCATCAGGAACGACACCAGTAGCGCGAAGCAGCCGAAGCTCAGCGTGATTCCCACCGCTATCGAAACGTTCCCGGGGAAGTGGGGATGGATCTTCCAGGCGCCGGCCAAGAGGAGGGGATACAGCTCGGGATATTTCATGGAGGGCAAATGCCCGGGGAAGCTCGGCAGGATGTAACCTTGACCCGCGGCCAGCGCCTTGGCCAAAGAGAAGTAGACTCCATCATCCACGTAAGACCCAAAGGCTGCCTCCGGCTTCAACCGCAAGGCGCTGAGGGTGTAGAGGGTGAGGGTCCCCGCGAGCGCCGCCCAAACGAGCAGGTGACCCCGGTGACCCATTCCCGAGGGGCGTTCCGTGAGGACGCTCATGCCGGCTTCCGTTCCTCGTGACCCTCCCGGGCTTTTGTGTCGTGAGACGGACCAGGGCTGAGCTGGTCAGCTTCGGCGGCACGATCAGGCCGCCCCGACGGCCGCGGCTTTGCCGAAGGATTGGTTTCCCGGCGCTCCTCGTGGTATTCGGCCTCGGTATTGATGGCCCAGAGGTCATGCTTGGCGCCGAGGACATTCTCGGCCGCGCGCATGGCCGTCATCATCGAGTGATCCTGGTTGTTGTACTTGTGCATGCCGTTTCTGCCGACGAGCTGCAGGTTCGGGAGGGAGCGCTCGACGTAGGCGCGGACCGTCTCGACTCGCTCCGTCCAGCGGTCGTGGTACATGGGGTAAGCCTTGGGCATGCGCACGACGGTGCCATCCTCGATCTCTTCCGGGTTCGCGAGCCCCAACTGAGCGATCTCGCGCTTGGCGAGTTCGACGAGATTACCGTCGGGCCAGGACCATAAGGCGTCGTTTTCGAAGACGAAATATTCCATGCCGAGACAGGTCTTGTTCGCGTCGGGCACCATCGCGGGCGACCAGTTCTTGAAATTCTGGATGCGACCCACTTTGACTTTAGGCTCGTGCACGTAGACCCAGTTGTCGGGCATGACTTCCTTGCGGTTCAGCACCAAGCTGACGATGAGGAAGTCGCGATAGCGGAGGCCACTGGCTGCCTCGCGAACCTGCTCCGGCGCGGGAGGATCGAGCGCGGCGACGAGTTCCCGTATCGGCATGGAACTGATGAAGTCGCTGCCCTCGAACCGCTCTTCCCCGTCCTTTCCCCCCGTCACCAATTCCTTAACGCCTCCGGCGCCGTGCCGGATCCGAGCCACCTTTCTTCCAAGCAGGACCGGGCAGCCAAGCCCGCGCAGCCTTTCGGTCATCATCTCCCACATCTGACCGGGACCGCGCTCGGGGTAATGGAAGCGGTCGATGAGCGTCTTCACGTTGCTGTTCTTCGGCTTGACAAGGGCGTTGCGGATTGCCGTACCCAGGGACAGGCCCTTGATGCGCTGCGCCGCCCATTCGGCGCTGATCTCCGTGCACGGGACGCCCCAGACCTTCTCCGTATAGGTCTTGAAGAACACCTCGTAGAGGCGCCGGCCGAACCGGTGAGTGACCCATTGCTCGAGGTTCGTTTCCGGCTGTTTCGAGCCGATCCGGGCCCACAGGTAGCTTGAGAGCATACGCAGGGTCTCGGCAGGTCCGAGGCCCAAGAGGGCGTCTTTCGGGCGTAGCGGGTAGAAGAAGAACCGGTTGCGGTAGTAGATGCGGGAAAGGCGCGGCCTTTCGAGGAACCTGTCGCCTAGAATTTCGTGCCAGAGGCTTTCGACCTCATCCCACTTGGTGAAGAACCTATGCCCGCCGATGTCGAAGAGGTAGCCCCTATAGTTGACCGTGCGGGCAATCCCCCCAACCGTCTGGTCGGCTTCGAGAACGATGGCGGGCGCGCCCTGCTTTGAGAGTATGTAAGCAGCGGTGAGGCCGGCGGGTCCCGCTCCGATGATTACAACGCGCTTTTCGTCTTTCACGCTGTCCCCGTAGGCCCGGTGCGGGGCGGTGGTCGCAGCCCGGCAGGGTCACGCTTCGAAGCCACTGGGAGATGCCCTTGAATCGAAATTAGGCTAGCACACAGGGAATGGTGACCGGTTCGCTGTTTGCAATGGCCGTGCGCCCCATTCAACGTGGGGACGATGACTCTCACGGCAAGTAGAGCAGTGGCTAGTGGCTGGTGACTAGAAGCTATTTCACAACCTTCCGTCGGGTCCCTTCAGGGGCTGGAGCCCCGATTTTTGGCGACTTTTTTGTCGGAGCTGAAGCTCCGACCCCCCCAATCGCGGGTTTTGAAATGGCTTCTAGCAGGCTAGTCCCCATCGGCCCTCTGCGCCTCTGGGGTGTGCTCGTTGCGGACGTTCCTGAACACGGGAGTCTCAACCCATGACGCTCGTCTTGGCCCAAGCCGTGCCACGGGCCACGAGTCACGGGCCACTGCTCTTCTCTGTGGGTTGGCACTTGAAAAACCACCGATTCCTGAAGGCGTTCACACGCCTGCCCGCGAATGCTACAGTTCTTCGCGCTCGGAGATCGAGACTTGTCCTTCAAACTGCCCTCGCGCCCCCCCAAGTTCCCTGGCAGGGATTTCGCCTCCGGCCGAACTCCGCCTGGCCCGTCGGCCACTGCGGTGTCTCCCTGGAGGTCGGTAGGTTCCAAATTGGCGCTGGTTGCCTTGCTTGCGGCGGCGTCCGTCGGCCTTATCTTCGCTCTAAGCCAGACTGCTAGGATCCTCCCGGCTGACTTCACGAACTACTATGCGGCTGGAAAGATCGTTAGAGACGGCCAGGGCCGACGCCTCTACGACTCCGGTCTGCAACGGAGAGTCGAGGGCGAAGTCTCAGGCCACAAGAGCACCCTTTTTCAACCCTTTCTTCATCCCCCCTTCGAAGCCTTACTGTTCGCGGCACTGGCCGGGCTCTCCTATCCGCACGCATTCGTGCTCTGGGGTTGTTTGAATCTGCTCCTGGCGGGTTCCGTCGTGCGCCTGCTGCAGCTTGAGCGGCCTTGCCTGGATGGGGTGGGCCACGGCGTGTGGCTGGCCGTCTGCTTGCTCTTCACGCTTGTCACCCTGGCGCTCGGCCAAGACGCAATGGGGCTCGCCGTCGCGTTTCTGCTGGCGTTCCTGGCCCTGAAGCGGCGCCTGGATTTCGTCGCGGGGATGGCCCTTGGCCTGGGTCTATACCGCTTCCAGATTTTGCTTCCCTTTGCCTTTGTTTTCCTTCTTCGACGGAGGTGGAGGCTGCTCGGCGGGTTCGCGGTGGTGGGTGCGGCGGAGATTCTGGTCTCGGCCGCCACGGTCGGCTGGTCGGGTCTCCTTACTTACGCTAACGTGCTGGTGAGAGTGGGCGCCGCAGACTCGGGCCCTTGGGCGGACTCGCGATTGGCACTGAACGGGATGCCGACTTTGCACGGCGCGCTCGGCGCGCTGCTGGCACACACCCTTCCAAGCCGCTACGTTCTCATCCTGGTGTTGGCCGCAACGCTTGTATTACTGCTGTGGGCAGCGTGGGCGCTGCGGAGTTTGGACCGGCCGGAGGATCCGGCCTTCAACCTGGGATACTGCCTGGCAGTGATCGCGGCGCTGCTCGCAGGCTACCACGCCTTTGCCAGCGAGATGACACCTCTGATCGTCGTTGCGTTCCTAGGGCTCCGGCACGAGGAGGCGCGGAAGCCCAGGGCGGCCCTATGGCGCCGACCTTGCGCCCTCCTGTTTCTGCTCTTCGTAGGAGTTTTTGTCGCTCGCGCCGTGTTTCAGTCCCCTCCTTTCAGCGTGGAAATCTTCCCCTTGCTGGCCGTGGTGGCGTGGTTGTCGTGGGAGCTTTCTTCCCTGCGCAAGCCGGCGCCTGCCGAGTGACGAGCCGATACCTCGGCCGAACGTTGCGTTCACCGCCCGTAACTCGAAGGAAAATGAGCACGCGACGCGGAGCCGGCTTGGGCGGAGAGGGTGCTAAAGTCGTTCGGCTTGAATTCTGAGGCCGAGCCGAATGACCGTTTCGCGAGAGCCCGGTTGGATTCGTGGACTCGCCCTCCTGTCGGGCTTTTTGTACCTGTTGCTGGCGATGTTCCTGCCGCCCAAGCGATTCGACGAGGGCATTGTCGTCGTTGGGGCAGAGAGGATCCTGCATGGCGCGATTCCCTATCGCGACTTCGCCGCCTACTACGCTCCCGGCCAGTTTTATACGCTGGCCGCGGTCTTTCACTTTTTCGGCTCATTCCTTCTCGCGGAAAGGATTTGGGAGACGGTCGTCCGATTCTCCCTATGCGTTGTGGTGTTCCTCGTCGCACGGGCGCTGGTCTCGGGCAGGTGGGCGTATCTCCCGTATTGCGTTGTCGTGCTCTTCTTCGGCTGGTGCTGGTTTTTCGGTTACCCGGTAGTTCCAGCGATGCTTTGCGCTCTCGTCGGCGTCCTGCTGCTCGTTCGCGGCTGGCCCGAAAACCGGCCGAGGAATTTGCTCCTTGCAGGAATCGCCATGGGGCTTTCCGCCTTCTATCGACAGGATGTGGGCGCTTACGCGATCGCAAGCGGCGTGGTCGCCCTAGCAATGATGGGATCCGGAAGAGCGGATGAAGCGGCCCGCTGGCGCGCCAGCTTGGTTGCCGGCTTGCGGCCCCTCGCGTGGTTTGCGCTCGGAGCCTGCCTCGCTCTCGCGCCGGCGGCCGCGTACTTCGTTCGGAAACTATCGATAGCTGCACTTTACGCGGATTTCATGGTCCTGCCGCGCCTCCAACTGAGGTATCGCCATTTGCCCCTCCCGTCGGTGATTCCGACGTGGAGGGAATTGGTCGCGGGCATGGGTCTGGCGGACAACTGGTTCCTGTTCTACGTGCCTATCGGGGTGTTCCTTGCCACCGCGGCCAAGCTCGTGGGTCGGAGTTTCCGGCCAACGGGAGAGGGGCGGGCTGGGCGGGGGCGGTTTGCCGCGCTGCTTCTGACGCTGTTTGGCCTACTGCTCGTAATCACCGCGATCACGCGCGTGGACATCCTTCACTGCCTGGCGCCCACAATCCCCGCTGCGATTCTCTTCGCCGCTCTATTAGCGGAATGGCCTCGCCGGCGCGCTTGGAGCGTGCAGGCCCTGGCCATCTGCCTAGTGGTGCTCTCGGTGCCCTACGTCCTGAGCCCGGTTTACCGCTGGGGGCTGGGGCTGAAACTCTACCCGCCCTGGAGCGGCACCTCTTCGCTGCCGCGCGCTCGCTTCTCCCATGTCCCCGCCGATCAGGAGGCTGCGGCCGAGTACGTCCGTTCGCACGCGCCGACGGGGAGCCCCATCTTCGTGGCCAATAGCCAGAACCAGCGCGTAGCGGGCGACGATGCGATGTTTTACTTCCTTGCGGATCGGCCGGTTGGAACCCGTTATGAGGAGTTCGAGCCGGGCGTGGTTACGAAGCCCTCCGTGCAGAGGGAGATCGTGGGGGAACTCGAACGGAACCACGTCGACTGGGTGGTCTTGTATTCCGGATTCGAGGCCTCGGCTCGAGGACTGCCAGGGCCACGGGAGGGCTCGACTGTTCTCGACGACTTCCTCGCGGGCCACTACGAGGGCGTCGCCCGGTTCGGGCGCTACTCGATACTGCGGAAACGTCCATAGGGATCCGAGGCAGAGGAGGTACGAGACAAGGTGACAGGTCACAGGTTACAGGGGACAGGGAGACCGAGGGGAGGGGGACGGGTGACAGGGGGGCGCTGGCGGGCATTTCCGGCGAGAAAGGGATGGGGGGTGTTGATGCGCTGAGTCGGTGCAGGTTGGAGACCGAGGTGCAAAAGCAGAATCTTCCCGACAAAAAGCGTTGGGACTCCTCCCGGAAGCCAGTTGGGACTCGCTCCGCTCGCTGCGCACGACGGTCGTCACCAAGCGCGTGGCGCGCCCGTCCGCCGCCCTTCGGCCCTGCTCAGGGCCGTGATATCGGAGTCGCGGGACGAACGGCGGGGGACGCGGGAAGAGAAAGAGGCGCGCCACAAGAAACCGGGGCGGCCGTGACTGGGAGGAAAAGGTACAGCGGCGAACTGGGCCGAGGTGGGCTGGAGCCGTGCTACGCTCTGCGACTTGGGTGATAAAGGATGAGCCGGGAATTTACGAATCTTGCGATCGTTGGCGGCTGCGGGCACGTCGGCCTGCCGCTCGGGCTGGCCTTCGCTTCTCGCGGGGTCCGCGTGACACTGCTCGATATCGACTCCGCGAAGGTAGAAATGGTCAATGCGGGCCGAATGCCTTTCCGCGAGCGCGATAGCGCGGAACTGCTCGGCCGGGTGGTGGGGAAAACGCTTGTTGCCACGCTCGAGCCCGAATGCCTCGGAGACGCGCAGGCCGTTGTGATGGTGGTGGGCACGCCCGTCGATCGCCACCTCAATCCCACGCTGAACGAGTTGTACCGGGGCATCGACGGCGTGCTGGCGCACGTCGCGGACGGCACCCTATTGGTCCTGCGCAGCACCGTCTACCCCGGCGTCACGCGCTTGGCGCATAACCGAATCGCCTCTCTAGGCCGAAGGATCCCGCTCGCGTTTTGCCCGGAGCGAATTGCGGAGGGGAAAGCGCTCGAAGAGTTGGAAAATCTCCCGCAGATCATCTCCGCTTTCGATCCCGGGGCCATGGCGCTGGCTCGGGAGTTGTTTTTGAAGATCGCACCCGCCGTGATCGAACTCGATCCGATGGAGGCGGAGCTAGCCAAGCTATTCACGAACAGTTGGAGGTATCTGAACTTCGCCATTTCCAACCAGTTCTTCACGATCGCCAGGAATTACGGGCTGGATTTCTACCGAATTTACGACGCGGTGACCCGCGACTACCCTCGAATGAAGGGATTCAATCGGCCGGGCTTCGCCGCCGGTCCTTGCCTTCTGAAAGACACGTTGCAGCTCGCCGCGTTCTGCGACAACAGTTTTTTCATGGGCCACGCGGCCATGCTAGTGAACGAAGGTCTCCCCAACACCATCGTTGCCGAATTGCGAAAGGGTCCTCTCGAGCGCCAAAGCGTGGCCATTCTGGGGATGGCGTTCAAAGGGGATTCCGACGACAGCCGCGAGAGCCTCTCCTTCCGCTTGCGCAACCTGCTCTCCCTCTACGCCAAAGAGGTGTTGTGCACCGACCCCTACATTTGCGATAAGACCCTCGTCCCTCTCGAGACGGCGCTCGAACGGGCTGACGCGATCGTCTTGGGAGCGCCGCACTCGGTTTACCGCAACCTCAGCCTGCCACCCGGAAAGCAAGTTGTGGACATCTGGAACTTCTGGGAGCGCGCGGATCGGCCCGAAGTCCACCCGGCGCGCCGGCCGGATGGGCCGGCGAGGTGAGCGTGCACCCATGAGAACCCTGGTAACAGGCGCGATGGGCTTCATATCCGGCTATCTGGTGGAAGAGCTGCTCGGTGCCGGACACGAGGTCATCGGGCTCGACAATTTCAGCAAGTACGGCCCCGTTCAGAAATCGTACGACTCGCATTCGAGCTACCGGTTCGTGCGCGGCGACGCGAAGGACGCAGGCACCCTGAAAGATCTTCTGGCAGGCGCGGACCACTTCGTGGCGGGCGCGGCGATGATCGGCGGAATCAGTTACTTCCACGCTTATGCTTACGACCTGCTGGCGGAAAACGAGCGAATAACGGCAGCCGCTTTCGACGCCGCCCTCCATGCCCACCGGCACGGGAAGCTCCAGAAAATCACGGTGGTCTCGTCGAGCATGGTGTTCGAGAACACGAGCGAATACCCGACGCCGGAAGGCGCGGAGCGGCGCTCGCCGCCGCCGAGTTCCACCTACGGCTTTCAGAAGCTGGCCACGGAATACTTCGCTCGCGGCGCCTGGGAACAATACCAATTGCCCTACACCATCGCTCGGCCATTCAACTGCGTGGGTATCGGGGAAAGCCGCGCGCTTGGCGATCAGACGATCGCGAGCGGCAACGTGAAGCTGGCCATGTCGCACGTCCTGCCCGACATCGTGCAGAAGGTTCTGAAAGGCCAGGACCCGCTGCACATCCTGGGCTCGGGCAAGCAGATTCGCCATTACACCTACGGCGGCGACGTGGCTCGCGGCATCCGGCTGGCGATCGAGAGTCCGGCCGCCCGAAACGAAGACATCAACATCTCCACTTCCGTAAAGACGACCGTGCTGGAGCTGGCCGAGCTTGTGTGGCGGAAGATCCATGGGGAATCGAAACACTTCCACTACGTCTCGGACCCTCCCTTTCCCTACGACGTGCAGGTACGCTCGCCCGACGTCTCGAAGGCGGAGCGGCTGATCGGCTTCCGCGCCGACACCGGCCTGGACACGGTGCTCGACGAAGTGATTCCGTGGATTCGCGGGCAGATCGCACAGGGCGGGATCTAGGAGCCGGTGACACCGCCGCTTAACATCGTCGTGCCCGTCTACAACGAAGCGGAGAATTTTCCCCACTTCTGGCGAGAGCTAACCACGGCGGTCAAGTCGGAATGCCGGGTGCTGGTCGTCTACGATTTCGACGAGGACAGTACCGTGCCGGTGGTCAAGTCGCTCATCGCTGGCGGCGCGAGGAATCTGCGACTGATCAAGAATACGGTTCGGCGAGGCGTGGTGGGAGCTATCTGCACGGGGTTCGATGCGGTGTCGGAGGGTCCCGTCCTCGTTTCGATGGCGGATCTCTCCGATGACCTCTCGGCCGTCGAGCGGATGCTCGAGTTCTATCGCCGCGGCTATCGCCTGGTGGTGGCGAGCCGGTACATGCGCGGGGGGCGGCAGATCGGGGGGCCGGTGTTGAAGAGGACCTTCTCGCGGCTTGCGGGACTCAGCCTGCATTGGCTTCGGGGAATCCCCACGCATGATCCCACCAACGCCTTCAAACTCTACGACGCGGGGCTCCTGAAGACGCTACGCATCGAAAGCAGGGCCGGCTTCGAGATCAGTTTGGAAATTACGGTGAAGGCCTTTCTGGCCGGCTGGCCCATGGCCGAGATTCCGGCCACGTGGCGCGATCGCACGCGCGGCGAGTCGCGCTTCCGGCTGTGGTCCTGGCTGCCGCGATACTTGAGGTGGTATTTCCACGCGTTTCGTCCGCGCCGCCTGTCCGAGGCAAAGGAGCCATAGGAAGCCGGGGGCAGAGGAGAGGCCCGCACCTTGCCAGCGCGGAACATGCCCCGTTTACGGTATGGGTGAACAGTGGCAAAAGGGCTGCAGCGGGGCGGCCTCGGTGCTGCTATCCTCCCGCCCAGGAGATGCCTGCATGCTGAAATCGCAGGGAGCATCCGATGCCAGCTAGCAGTGGGATTCGCCCGTCGGTCTCGGCCGTCATCCCCGTCTACGGCAGCGGCATGATCTTGCCCTCACTCATCGGGCGGTTGGGGCCCGCGCTGGCTTCCGTGGCCGACCGGTACGAGGTGGTGCTTGTCAACGACGGCAGCCCGGACGATAGCTGGAAAGCGATCGAGGGTCTCTCGCGTTCCTTTCCCTGGGTCCGGGGAATCGATCTGATGCGGAACTACGGCCAGCATAACGCGCTGCTCTGCGGCATACGGGCGGCCCGGTACGACACCATCGTGACCCTGGACGACGATCTGCAGCACCCCCCCGAGGAGATCCCGAAGCTGCTGGCGAAGCTCGACGAGGGGTTCGAGGTGGTCTATGGCTTTCCCGAAAGGGAGCAGCATGGCTTGCTGAGGGACATCGCCTCGGGCATGGTAAAGCTGGCCCTGCAGAAGTCCATGGGAGCCGAGACGGCGCGTCACGTCTCGGCCCTTCGCGCTTTCCGGACCCGGACTCGCGAGGCTTTCGCCGGCTATCACAGCCCGTTCGTCTCGATTGACGTGGTGCTGACCTGGGCCACCACCCGATTCGCGGCCATCCCGGTCCGGCACGATCCCCGCCGAGCCGGCGCTTCGAGATATACCTTCCGCATGCTGTTTCGGCACGCCATGAATTTGATGACGGGGTTTTCCATCCTCCCGCTGCAAATCGCCAACGTGCTGGGGTTCTTGTGCACGGGTTTCGGCGCTTGCATCCTCGTCTACGTGGTGGGCCGGTATCTGCTCCGGGGCACGAGCGTGCCGGGATTTCCCTTCCTTGCCTCCATCATCGCCATCTTTTCCGGCACCCAACTGCTGGCGCTCGGCATCATGGGAGAGTATCTGGCCCGGATGCATTTCCGGCTGATGGAGCGTCCGACTTACACCATCCGCGAAGAAGCCGATCCAAAAGCCAGGTGTGGGGATGAGCCTGCCTGAATCCGCCCCTTGCGAGTTCCTGCCCTGGGACACCGAATTCTTTGGCTGCCGGATCGCCCGTGTCCGCGGGGAGGTTATGACGCCGGAGCAGGGAGCGGAGGCGGACGACTGGTGCCGGAGCAACGGTGTCCGATGCCTCTACTTTCTTTCCCGGGCGGATGATCCGGAAACGGTCCAGACCGCCGAGCAACACGGTTTCGGGCTGGTGGACGTCCGCGTCACCTTCGAGCGCGCGCTCGGCCGCGCGGCCGGCCCGGCGGGTAGGGAGCAGGTCTCCGCCATTTCGGTTCGCCACGCCCAGCCCGGGGACCTGGCGGGGCTCGAGGCGATCGCCAGGACCGCCCACACGGCGACGCGCTTCTTCAACGATCGGCATTTTCCGCGCCCGGTGGTGGAGAACTTCTACGCGACCTGGGTGGCATCGGAGGTCCAGGGTCGCGCCCAGGCCGTTTTGGTGGCCGCCACGCCGGCGGGCCAAGCCGTGGGATACCTCTCGTGTCACTTGGACCCCGTCCTCCGCCGCGGGTCGATCGGCCTGGTGGGTGTGGGCGAGGGGGTTCGGGGTCAGGGGGTGGGGCGAAGTTTGGTGCTGCGCGCGGTGGACTGGTTCGGAACGCAACAGGCGCGGGAGGTGACGGTGGTCACTCAGGGAAACAACCGCGCGGCGCAGCGGCTTTACCAGCGGTGCGGCTTCCTCAGCCGCGACCTGCAGCTTTGGTATCACAAGTGGTTTCCCCCGCCTCATGAGGGGGCAAGCTAAGGGAATGGAGCGGCGTCGATGGAACCAACTTACGCGATCACCTTCAACCGGTCGTCGCTTTCGGGGCGGGAACTCGAGTACATCTTTCGGACGATGACCATCGGGCAGATCGCGGGCGATCAGACGTACTCGAAGAAGTGCCACGCCCTTCTGGAGCAGACGCTGGGCGTCCCCAAAGCCATGCTGACATCCTCCTGCACGCACGCGCTCGAGATGTGCGCCCTGCTGCTCGACCTGGGGCCGGGCGACGAGGCCATCGTGCCCTCTTTCACCTTCGTCTCCACGGCCAATGCGTTCGCGTTGCGGGGCGCGCGGATCGTCTTCGCCGACGTCCGGCGCGACACGCTGAATCTGGACGAGCGGCAGTTAGAGGGCCTCATCTCTCCGCGAACCAAGGTCGTGGTTCCCGTGCACTACGCAGGCGTGGGCTGCGAGATGGACGTCATCGGGGAGATCGCCTCCCGGCATGGGGTGTCGGTGGTGGAGGACAACGCCCACGGGTTGTTTGGCAAATTCCGGGGCCGCTGGCTGGGCTCCTTCGGTTGTCTGGCAACCCAGAGCTTCCACGAAACGAAAAACATCACCTGCGGCGAGGGCGGCGCGCTATTGGTCAACGACGTGCGCTTGACCTCGCGGGCCGAAATCATTCGAGAAAAAGGGACCGACCGAAGCCGGTTTTTCCGGGGAGAGGTGGATAAGTACACCTGGGTTGATCTTGGCTCGAGCTACGTCATGAGCGACGTCCTGGCCGCTTTCCTCTACGCGCAATTGGAGGTGTGGCAGGAGATTCAGGCGCGGCGGCAAAGCCTCTGGGAACACTACGACCGGGAGTTGCGTGAATGGGCCGAAGGGCGTGGAATTCGCTGCCCTGCGGTCCCCGCCCATTGCCAGCAGTCCTACCACATGTATTACCTGGTCCTGCCGTCCGCGGAGCAGCGCGAAGCCCTCCTTGCCCACCTTAGGACGCGGGGAATCCTCAGCGTATTTCATTACGTGCCCCTGCATCTTTCGCCGATGGGCCAGCGCATGGGGGGGCGAAAGGGGACCTGCCCTGTGAGCGAGCAGGTGAGCGAGCGGTTGGTTCGCCTTCCTTTCTACAACAGCCTGAGCCGGGGGGACCAGGATCGCGTCGTTGCGGCGGTCCGAGAGTTTCGGCAGTAGCCCCCCGAATCAGGGGGGATTGGCGCGCTTCGAAGGCGGGCGGGGCTATCCCGATCGTACCTGGGGCGCGGGTAGAATCACCGGCAATCGCAGCTCCCCTCCCTGCCGGCGCCCTTGAAGTAGACGAATTCCAGGCAGTCGATCCCGAAGAGCTTCTCGACGAAGTGCTCGAAGACGACGGTTCGGAAGAATTCGGAGAAGATGCTCCGCCACTCCTCGATAGGCCGGCAGAACCGACCCCGGTCCGCGCGAGCCATGAGGCGTGGTGGTCCCCAACGCTCGGGCATCACGACCTCGATGCAGTGGATACAGCCCTCCTCGCTAAGAAGGGGCGCCAAGCGCGAAAGCACGCGGCGCGTCTGGAGCAGGTCAAGATGGTGCAGCAAGCTGTTGACGAGAATGAAGTCGAAGCGCGCGCCCTGCGGGACCGTGAAAGCCGTGGCATCCGCCGCAATGAAATCGCGGCGGTACCGTCGCCGTGCCTCGGCAATATACCGGGGATTGATGTCCACGCCCAGGTAGTCGGCGTGGGCGAAATAGGCGGTGTTCGTTCCTGGTCCGCACCCCACATCGAGGACGCGGCGGACAGTCCTGGGGTCGGTCTGGGCGAAGATCCGGGGGAGCTTCTGGTCCCCGAAGGGGGCCTGGGAGAGCCGGTAGAGTACGGGATGTTCTAGAACTCGCTCGAGCAGACGATTCATCTCCAGCGCACCTCGAAGCGGCCGACGGTCCGGGAGGCGGGGAACCGCGTCCTAAGGGCAGCCCGCAGGGCTGGCAGCACGGGTTCCGAGTCGACGGGGTCGTCGTTGAGAACGACGACCGTTACCCCGTGATCGGCGAGGGTTTGCAGGACTCGCAGGGTTCGCGGCCAGGGATAATCGAAATCTGCGCTGGTGAAGTCCCAGAAGGATCGCATTGGATCGCGCCCGCCCGAGAGGAAGTACAGCTCGGGGCAATCCGGAGTGCAGTAGGTGTACCGTCCGCGGGCATGCTCCCGGACCAGTGGCACGAGCCGGTCATACTCGCGCGCGTCGGATGCAGGCACGAGAAGGCCCCCGGAACGGCTGAGCCCTAGCGGGCGGAGAACGGGGCGCTGGCCGGGAGCGGAGTGCATGAGCTCGAGGTAGGCCGGCGTGCCCAACCACAACGCACAGATCAAATAGAAACCCAGGAGAGAGCCAACGGCCACGCGATCGAGCCGCGGGTATGCGGACAGCAGCGCGACGATTGCGAGGAGCACGAGGGGCTCGCAATAGCAGAAATACAGGGGAAGCGAAAAGGGAAATTGGATCAAGGCGCAGCAAACCCCAGCGGCGACGACCAGGAAGATCCTCTGCCGCGCGACGATCGCAGCAGGACCGAGCCGCCGAAGCCCAAACGCCAGAGCGATTCCGACCACGGGAACGAGGAGGGGAAGCGATTCGCCTAGTAAATAGGAGGCCGGAATTTTCTTCCAGGAGATCACGAGCAGGCCCCCCAGCAGGAGAGGCGTCCCGTACCGAGCGAAGCGCTTTGCTGTGGGTGCCGCCTCTCCGGCCACGCGGAGGACGAGGGCGCCCGGGACTAAGCCAAGGAAGAGGCCGGTTGGCACTGGATTTGTCGCGGCCCAGAGGAACCGGCCCGGGGGGCTCAAAAACATTCCCCCCGCCCACGCGTGTAGGGCGTTCTGTTTGAAGTACCATGCGAGAAAGGGGATGATGGGTATCGAGAATCCGGCAAGGAACGGCAGACCCATCCCGAATAGTCGACGAAAGCGGCCGCCAGAGACGGGCGAGGGCCCGCGCCACAGGGTCCAGAGCAAGATCGCCACCAAGCAGGCGCTCGGTAAAGCGGAGTAGACGTAGTTGTCGAGCGAGGGTCGCTGCGAGACGAGGTCGGCCAGCGCGGCAAGGAAGAGCAGCAGGCCCGAGGATGTGAACAGGCGGTAGGCGGGTCCTCCGCGCGGCCTCTGCGCCTCCCCGGTGCCTCGCTCGTTCGCCGTCGCCTGTCCCCTGTGGCCTGTGACCTGTCTCTCCGCCCTCCGTGCCTCCGTGGTGAATCCTTCCATCGCAAGCGACTGCTCGCGGAAAATCAGAAACAGAAGGGCGGCCGCGGCGAAATACAAGCCGGTAATCTTGACCAGGAACGACAGGCCGCCGCATATTCCGGCGATCCAAAGCCAGCGGCTTTCGTCCCCCTCGATGTACCGCAGCAACGCCAGCACACCCCACGTCGCGAAGAAGAGGTTGTACCAGGAAGGCATCGCTTCGGGATAGTTCGGTACGCTCCAGGCTACCGCCAGCAAGACGATTGCGCCCGCCGCAAGCGGGCGAACGAACCGGCGAGCTACGAGGTATGCGGAAGGAACCCAACCGAGGAAGAACAGGAACAGGGGAATCCGCATGCTGAAGAGATTTTCACCGAAAAGCCTGAAGGCGAGGGCGTTGAGATAATCCAGACCCCCCGTATACCCCTCGAAGAAGTCCCGAGCCGGCACCTGGCCTCTCAGCACACGGGCTGCCATGTCACCGAGTGTGCCCGCGTCCGAGGGCCACCAGCCTTGCCTTAGGTGCAGTCCGACATAGACCGCGCAGATCGCCCAAACGGCGGCTAACAGCGCCCAACCCGACCGCGTCTCATGGAATGGCGCCGTGGGCATCCCGGATGGAGTTACGGGAGCACCCTCGGTGCTGAGGCTCGGAAGCGTTGCCATCACGGTCTCCACCTCACTTCGAAGCGCCCCACGACCTCGGAGTGGGGAAAGCGCTCGTCCAACGCGCGCCGCAAGCCCGCCGGGATGGGCCCGGACTCGATGAGGCGCCGCCAGTGGTTCAGCACGACGACGCTTACGGCGTGTGCATCCAGCTCCTCGAGAATTCTCTCCGCCCGCGAAACGGGAGACATGAAGTCCGGATCAAGGAAGTCCCATATCGTCTTAGTCGGATTCGATTTTCCGGTAAGGAAGTAAACCTCCGGGCCGTCAGGAGCGACGTAAATGTAGGGTCCGCGAGCGTGCTCGAGCACGACTGGCACAAGCTTCTCGTACTGGTCGGCATACGAGGCCTTGACGAGCAGGCCTCCGCCTCGCGGCAATCGCAGCGTGCGCATCTCGACCGGCGAGCCGACAACGAGGTGCATGGTATCGTAATAGCCAGGTGTCCGCAGCCACACGGCGAAGACGAGATAGAAGGCGGCCAGCCATCCCAGCGCCACCCGATTGAGACCTCGCTCCATCCTGAAGAGCGCCAGAAGGGCTAAAAACACCAGCGGCGCGATGTAGCAAAAGTACAGCGCCATCCCTATCGGGAATTGGGTGAGCGAACACACGCCCGCCGCGGCTGCTACGAGAAGGACGGCCGACCGCGCAGTTTCCGAAGCCGTATCCCGCCGCCAGAAGCGAAAAAGGGCGTAGAGGAGCGCGAGAGGAGCGACGAGAGGCATGGCGTTGCCGACGAGCTGCCGGACCACGAGGTTCCACCGGCATGCGGCCAGCAGGACGGCAAGGAGGACCGGAACGCCGTAGCGGCCAGCGCGACCCGCGCCTCCGGCGGGCCGACGGGCTGCAGCAACCGCGAGCACAACACCCGCTGGTACCAGCCCGACTGCAGCCCACAGGGTCGCAGGCTCGACGGAATCCCAATAGATGTGCCGCGAAGCTATGCCGAAGGTGGCGCGGAACCAGGCGCCCAGCGCACCCTCCTCGAACAGCCAGGCCGCGAAGATGGCGGGGGGCAGCAGCACGCCGCCAACGAATGGCGAGGCCATCGAGAATAACCGCTTGAACCGCGGCCAGCTTTGGCCACTTGGCGTAACCCATACTTCGCGCAGAACGATGCCGAAAAGACAAAGGGGCGGCAGGAGGAAGTCCACGGCGTTGGTGGGCGTAGGCCAGCTCAAAATCAGGCCAAAGACGCCAGCCAGGAACAAAATCAGGCCTGCGGACGCGAATAGCTGGTAGGCCAAGCCCCCGCCCTGCCTCCGCGCCTCCGGGGTGAGTTTTTTTAGGTCCGGGGTCCCAGCCCCTTGCTCGGTGCTCTCCGTGGATCTCCGCGCCTCCGTGGTGAGTCCTTCGCCCGCCGAAAGTTCTCGATAGACGAAAAAGAGCAAGACTGCAACAACGAAGTAGAGTGCGGTGCTCTTAGCCAGAAAAGACAGCCCGCCGCAGATCCCGGCAATCCAAAGCCAGCGCTGTTTCTCCGACTCCACGTACCGCACCAGGGCCAGCACACCCCACGTCGCAAAAAACAGGTTGTACCAGGATGGCATCGCCTCCGGATAGTTCGGCACGCTCCATGCCACCGCCAGCAAAGTGACCGCGCCCGATGCCAGCGGCCTCGCAAACCGCCGCGCGATGAGATAGACGGAAGGAACCCAGCCGAGGAAAAAGAGGTAGAGCGGAATGCGCAAGCTGAAGAGGTTCTCACCAAACAGCCGGAACGCCAGGGCGTTCAGGTAGGTCAGCCCGCCGGTGTACGCGTCTGTAAAATCCTTGAAGGGAACCTGACCGTGGAAGGTGCGATCGGCCAGCGCGGCGAGCGTGCCCGAATCGCTTGGAGTCCATACCTGCCGTAGGTGCGCCCCCAGGTAAACCGCGCCGAGGGCCCAAACCGCACCGAGCACAAGCCAGCCGGTCCGTGTCTCATGGAATTGGGTCCTTTGCGCCCAGGATGGTGTTACGGGAGCACCCTCGGTGCTGAGGCTCGGAAGCGTTGCCATCACGGTCTCCACCTCACTTCGAACTTGCCGATAGTCGCCGAATCCGGATAGCGGGCGTCCAGAAGGGCGCGTAGATGGCCCAAACCACCGCGAGCACGAACCAGCCGGCGGCATTCATAACGGCGAGCGAGCCAACGGGCCGCTCGGAATCCTCCGAAAAGCGTAACTACGCTAGCATACGGCGGATGGCGGCCGATTCCCTTCTTGGGGCTGGCGTGCGCGCCATTCAAGAGAGGCGGAAAGGCAGATCCCTCGCGCCAATCGTGGCGGGCCGGGGACTGCTCGTGGGGCGGCCACGCCGCGGGGGCCCGGTGGCGCCAGCACTCACGGCAACCGTTTGGCCCACGACCATCCGAGGTAGGTACGCAGGAAGAAGTACTCGTTTATTGGCCGATTGTCGGAAAGGGCAGGGACGGAGAGGTAAGGGCGATCAGGTCCTGGACGGAGATTTCCCTGGAGAGGAAGCGTGAATCGCTCGCGCTCTCAGCGACCGGGCGCGGCCTCGTACCGGGAGAGCTTCTCGGTGGCGCCCTCGGGGATCACCAGCCAAACGTCCCGATTTCTGAAGCGGCGGATCAACTCACGGTTCTTTTCCGGCCCCATGTCCCACGCCCAGACGGTCCGCTCGCGGTCGATATCGCCGCTCTCGTTGTACACCCACAAACCGACGTCCGGCCCACCCTGGGCGTAGTGCAGCAAAACCAGGTGCTTGCCCGAGTGGGCATCGAGTTCCTGGTTGATGCGCGTGTAGTCCGCGACTCTGTCGACGGCGTTGAGCGCTGTGGGGGGCCACGTTCTCGCGAAGCGGATGCCGAGCGACGCCGCACCCGTGCGCGCAACAAGCATGAGAAGACAAACCACGGGCGTTGCCCGCGCGACCATCCTTCCCACCCGCCGCCGGTGCGGGGCCCACGCCCGCACGCGCCGCAGGGCCGCGATAACCAGCGCGAGGATCAAGCCCGTCATGGGAGCAGCGTAGTGGTCGAAGTAGAAAACCTCGACCGCGAGCCCGGCCAGCGAAACGGCCGTCGCGACGATCAGAAAGTGGAGTTTCGGGTCGCACCGCGACCAATCGGAGCCGTGCGGCAGGAGGGCGACCGCAAGAAGGAGCGGCGGGGTCAGCGCCCATCCAAGGTAAAACATCCAAAGATAGACGAGCCGCAGGGTTTCCATTGCCAGCGCTCCCAGAACCGTCCGGCTCGCCAAGTAAACTCCCATCTCGTTGTGCAAGTGAAAATCCCTAAGGGCCGGCTGGTCGTACGCGGGCGTCGGCCGTGGCGATTGCCACAGGAAATAGGGGGCAACGGCGGAATGGTCTCGGTGGATCTTCTGCGGCATTTGGACGGGACTGCCCGTCACTCGCCAGAAGTAGAATCCCGTGCACGTCGCCCCCAACAGCACCACCAGCGTCAACGGTGCGATCACGCGCCCCATGGCCCGGCTCAGCTCCTCCCCCCGTTTCCGGAACAGCCAGGCAAAGAGGGCGAAGGCGACGGGCACGCTCAAGACCAAGCCCTCATACGGACGGCTGTTGGCCAGGACCACCAAGCCCAATCCCATCCACATGGCGTCGCGAGGCCGCTCGGCTCGGATAATCCTCGGCAGCGCGCCCAAAATCAGCGCGCCTCCCGTGGCAGCTACCGCCCCGCCCCAGTAGCTATTGGCCCAATAGCTGAAGACTCCGAGCCGCATTGCTGCGATCATCCCGCCCAGAAACGCCCACCCCGGAGAAAACCATCCTTGCAGCATCCATACGATCGCCGCGCACATGAGGCCTACGCCGGCGAGCACCCCGGCGAAGGCAAGCCCTGTGGTCACCTTCCCCGCCGCCAGGAGAAGTCCCTGCGCAGGCGGATACATGGACATGAAGGTCGGCGTCATCAGCACGTGAAGGGTTTGGAAGTGCCGCCACATCGGAGGGGTAGGGTTGGTCAAGCGGCCACGCGCGAACGTGTCGGCGGCTAGGAGGTAGCTGAATTCATCGGCGATAAAGGGATGAGGGATGGGCAGAATGGGCAAGACGGCCAGCCGCGCCGCGACTGCTGCCAGGCCAGCCACCAGAACGGCCAAACCCTTTCGGCGAGCCAAGCACGTCAGCCTCCGTTCCAGAAGGGCAAACCACCTCGCGCCAAGGCGGGGAAACCACCAGGCCAAAGCCAGGGAAACCAGGACCAGCCCGAGTTCAGTCCGCGCTAGGATGGTTCAGACGACTCCCCGGTCTCGCGCAGGGAACGGCTGGATGAGCCCTGCCGGGTTCCCCATTTTTTTTGATCCTTGGCCAACCGGCAGCATACGCCCGGTCCCCTCTGCACGCAACAGATACTCGGTCGCCTCGATCAATCTTGGCGCGGGGAAGCATAGCCTTCACGGTCTCCACCTCACTTCGAAGTTGCCGACGCCTGCCGAATCCGGATAGCGGGCGTCGAGGAGGGCCCGGAGTCCGGGCTGGAGCTTTCCCGAAAGCGTAGAATCACCCGGGCCGAGGACAACGGCGTTGACGCCGTGGTTCTCGAGTGCCTGCAGGATGCGGCGGTCGCGAGCTGCGGGAACCAAAAAATCGGAGTCGAGAAGATCGGAAATCGTTCGCGTAGGATTTTTCAGGTGCGCGAGGAAATAGGCGGCGGGGACGTCGGGCGTCGCGTAGAGGTAGGAGCCACGGGCATGGGCGCGAGCGAGGGCAACTACGCGACGGTACTCTTCGACCACCGGCACCGAGCCGCGGATGCCGCCGGTGCGCGCCAGATCGATCGCTTCGACCCGAATCGGCTGGCGCGCTGGGGTCTGGGTACTGAGGTAGAAACCGGGAGTGTGTAGCCACACAGCGAACAGAAGATAAAAGGTCAGGAGCGAGCCGAGGGCCACCGGATCGAGACGGCTGCCGCGCCTCAGGGGGTGAAGCCCCTCGTTTTGGGCCGGCCCTACGGCACGGCTTAAGCCGTGCCCTACAACGACCGGGACGCCGCCAGCGGTCAGGAGAGCGACGACGGCCAAAATCACCAGCGGAGCTACGTACTCGAAGTAGAGCCCCGAGGAAAATGGGAATTGGATCAAACCGCAGGCCACCGCGGCGCAGACGAGCAGAAACGTCATCTGGCGACGGGAGCGATCGGCCGTACCAATCCGGGCAGGCACAAGGCCTGCCCCTACGGGCGCCGGCGGGGAGAGCCGGGATGAAAAAGGCGCACACAGGCCTGCCCCTACAGGAGCCATCAGGAGGGGGCGGCGGAGGGCGAAGGGTGCCGCAAGCGCCAGAACCGGAACTAGTAACGGCAGCGAGAAGGCGAAGAAGGAATACACCGACAGGCTCTTCCAGGACTCGAAAAGCGAGGGCGCGAGGAGCAAGGGAGCGCCATAGCGCACGATCCGTCGAACGCTTGCGCTCCGATCCAGAGCCAGCAGCAGTATTACAGCCGCCGGCACGAGTCCGGCGAGGCCCATCACCGAGATGGGGTCATAGGCCGACCAACGGACGCGTGTGGCCGGCCGGATGAAGACTCCGTCGATGCACGCGCCTAGGGCCCCGTGCGCGGCAAACCACGCTGCGAACAAGACAATCGGAACGGCCGCGCCGGCGAGGAACGGCACGAGCATGGCGAAGAGTTTCCGAAAGCGTGCGCCAGCGCGGGTCGGCGAAGGCTGCCCCCAGATTCGCCACAGGAGAAACGCTGCCAGGATTCCGAGGGGAAGAACGAACTGAAAGTACTCGCCGAGCGTCGGCCGCTGGGAGACCAGGTCGGTTAGCGCAGCGAGAAAGAGGACGAGACCCAGGGTGACGAACAGGCGGTAGGACAGCCCGACGTGTCGAGAAGGAGGCTGGGCAGGCACAAGGCCTGCCCCTACAGCCTCTTTGGGGGCACGGGGCGGTGGTTGTAAGGGCGCAGCGCCTGCGCCCTCCGTCGTCCCCTGTAAGGGCGACCTTTGTGGTTGTTCGTCCGGGCTCCGCGCTCTCTGCGCCTCTACCGTGTTTGCTTCAGGGGCCGAGGCCCCCATTCCTTGCCCGCTCATGTCGGAGCTTAAGCTCCGACCCCCGAAAGCCTCGGCTCGCCCGCCTGGCGTGCTCTGCGGCCTCCGCGCCTCCGTGGTGAGTCCGGCAATGGATTGTTCGCGGAAGATCAGAAAAAGCAGGCCCGCCACAACGAAGTACAACCCGGAGATCTTCATGAGGAACGAGAGCCCGCCGCACAGGCCCGCGACCCACAGCCAGCGGCTTCTCTCCGTCTCGACGTAGCGGATGAGCGCCAAGACGCCCCACGTAGCGAAGAAGAGGTTGTACCAGGAGGGCATCGCTTCCGGATAGTTCGGCACGCTCCATGCCACCGCCAGCAGCGTCACCGCGCCCGCGGCCAGCGGGCGAACGAACCGACGTGCGACGAAAAAGACGGAAGGAACCCAACCGAGGAAGAAAAGATAGAGCGGAA